>JBBILI010000056.1:0-28366 GCA_037445025.1 Rhodospirillales bacterium | reverse complement strand
GACAGTCCGGGGGTGGCGGTTGCGATCGTGGCGTCGAGATTCTCGGAGAACGCGCCGGTGGCTGCGAGGTTGGTCAGCGACACGGCCTGGGTCGCGGTGCTGCCGGCATGCACCACGCCGAAGTTGATCCCGGCCACCGCGCCGGCT
Organism: Rhodospirillales bacterium; assembly: GCA_037445025.1. Lineage (GTDB taxonomy): Bacteria > Pseudomonadota > Alphaproteobacteria > Acetobacterales > Acetobacteraceae > CAIQQQ01. The sequence goes on along the minus strand of JBBILI010000056.1, from coordinate 28,219 downwards.
GTGGCGGTGTTGTAGACGGTGCCGGTGACGGCAATGGTCTCGCTCTGCACAGACATGGCGCCGAGGCCGCTGGTAAAGGCGCCATCGGTGAGGAAGCCCATCACCGCGTTGCCGCTGAGCGCCCCGGCCGTCGTCGTGTTCAGGGTCAGCGTGTCGCTGGTGCTGGTCTGGCCCGCCGCCAGCAGGGTGATGATGCCCGCTCCGGTCACAACCCCCGGCACAGTTCCAGGGCCGGAACTGTCGAGACGCTCGGAATATCCGTCTGTCGCCGCCGTGTTGGTGATGGTGAGCTGCTGGGTGACGACATCCCCGACATGATGCTTGCCGAAACCGATCGGGTTGGGTGCCACGGCGCTGGCCGCCGCATCGCGGAACATCACGATGTCGGTGTTGCCGGACCCGTCGAGCGTGACGCCCGCGCGCAAGCCAGACGCGGCCGCCGCGAGCGTGTAGCTTTCGCTGCCGCCGCCGCTGAGCGTGACCGTCAGACTGCTGCCAATCAGGGTCGCGGCGTTGGCGATCTGCCCCTTCAGCACGATCGTGTCGCTGGCGGCGATGCCGGACAAGGTTCCGGAATACGCAGCCGGCGCGTCAAGCTGCAGCACGGAGGCGAAGCCGTTGAAGGTCACGCCGTCCGCGGTCGCGGTGCCCAGCTCCAGCTTCGCGCCGGCATCGATGCGCAGCAGCCCGGCGCCGGTGGGTGACGTCGCCAGCGCCAGCGTGCCGCCTTCGGCCGCGATGGTGCCCGCATTGGTGATGGGACCCGTGACGCTGCCGTATCCCAGGAACAGGGCCCCGGTGGCGACGGTCAGGCCCGGCGTGGCAAAACTGCCGCCGCCCAGCAGAATCGTGCCGGAATCCGTGAGCGCATTCACCCCCGCCCAGCCGCGCCCGCCCTGCAGGGACAAGGTTCCGCTGACCTCGGTGAGCGAGGCTTCCAACGTCTGGCCCTTGCTGACCAGGCTGGCACCGGCGCCGGAGAGAATGATCGTGGCCGCGTCCACACTGAGCGCCGCAGCGCCGCCGAGATCGAGCGTGCCGCCCGCCTGCGCCTCCAGCGTGCCGCCAGCCGCAAGCGTGCCGGCGACGAACGCCGTGAAAGTGTTGATGAACGTCACAACCCCGGCATCGGCGTTGAGCAGGCCCTTGTTGTCAAATGTCCCGGGCTGGATGATCAATGTGCTGTGGTTGGCGTTGATGGTCCCGAGATTGACGAGGGTCGCCGCCTGTGTGCCCGACACATACGGGTCATACCCGATGTAGTTGGCGTTGGTGACGCCCGCGGCGACGGTCGCATTGACGACCAGCGACGCGCCGAGCGTGAGCGTTTGGCCACCAAGCCCGGTGGTGTCGACGTCGGTGATAGCGCCAACCGAACCGCCGCCGAGATTGATGGTGGCGTTGTCGATGGTCTGCGTGCTGTCGAATATCAGCGCGGCGTTACTGGCCGACGTTGCGATATCGATCACGCCGTTGCCGGTGCCGCCGGCGCCCTTCAGCGTGATCCCGTTGGCGATCGTGACGAAGCCATGTGACACGTTGAGCAGTCCGTCGAACGTCAGGCCCGATAGGGCCACGTTGGACAGATCGGTGCCGCCGGCCGCATCGATGATCGTGCCGCCGTTGATGGTGCCGCTGGACACCACCGCCGTGGCACCGGAGGCGACATCGAGAACGCCGAACAGGCCGGAGATCGGGGCCGCCACGGTGAGGGTCGCCCCGTTGGCGACGTTGATCGTGCCTCTGTTCTCAAACTGCACCGGCTGGATCACCAACGTGCCGCCATTGGCGTTGATGGTACCGAGATTGACGAGCGTCCCGGCCTGGCCGCCCGAGACCAAGGGATCATACCCGATATAGTTGCTGGCGGTGACGCCGGCGCCGATGGTTGCGTTGACCACCAGCGACGCGCCAAGGGTCAGTGTCTGGCCGCCAAGCCCGGTTGTGTCAGTATCGGAGATGGCGCCGCCGGCGCCACCGACCAAGTTGATCGTCGCATGGTCAATCGTCTGGGTGTTGTCAAAGATCAACGCGGCGGACATGGTCAACGGTGCGATATCGATCACGCCGTTGCCGGTGCCGGCTGTGCCCTTCAGCGTGATTCCGCCTGCGATCGAAACAGCGCCGTGGGTGATGTCGAGCGTGCCGTCGAGCGTGACGCCGGCAAGCGTCACACCCGCCAGATCGGCGCCGAGTGCTGTGTCCTTGATCGTGCCCCCAGTGATCGTGCCGCCGGCGAACACGGCCGCAGAACCGGCGACGAAATTGAAGAATCCCCCTGTGCTGGCGATCGCGACAGCGAACTGAAGCGTCGCACCGCTGGCGACGTTGAAGGTCCCCTGGTTGTCAAAAGCCGTGGGCTGGATCACCAACGTGCCGCCATTGGCGTTGATGGTGCCGAGATTGACGAGAGTCTGGGCCTGATAGCCTGTGATGTTGGGATCGTAGCCGATGTAGTTGCTGTTGGTGACGCCGGCGCCGATGGTTGCGTTGATGGTCAACGACGCACCGAGGGTCAGGGTCTGCCCACCCGCGCCGGTCGTGTCGAAGTCGCTGATGGAAGCGCCTAGCCCGCTCATGTTGATGGTTTCGGCATCAGCGATGACGCTGTTGTAGAAAAGCAGGCTGCCGAGATAGCTGGACGAACCGATATCGGCGATGCCGGCGGCAAAGATGGACGCGCCGTCCACCGTGGTGCCGTTGCTGATGAAGACCGATGCGGTTCCCATACGATTATGCTCCCAGGACTTTATTCTGAACCAACTTCACATTTCGTCACAATGTAACGAAGTGTTCACGAATGACAGACCGATTCGTTTGCCAACCAGAATCGTGTGCCGGTCATATTTCCGTGTACGGACACACTGCAGCAGGTTCCGCTGCAAACAGAAGCTGCCGCGGCCGGCCGCTCCGCGGCAAACAGATCGCGCTCCCGGGCGTCTGACACAAATCACGCCGCACGACACGACAGCCTTGGACCAAATCATGTCCGGAGGCTGTGCCACATGTGAAGTCACTGAAGGCAAAAGGATGCCCCAAAAGCTGGATCGTTGCTGATCGCATCAGCAACGCGCATCGAACCGGGTGCGGACACGCAAGCAGGCCGCGCTGGCCCCGCGCAATCCGGCCCTGACCGAAACGGCGAGCCTCGCTGCGCCGTCCGCGATCGTGGCGCCGTCGTCTGTGGCCTTCCCCGAACGCCCCGGCCATGGCATTCCCCATGCGGCCGCGCCACAGTGGCGCCGTCCGTCATCCGAGATCGAGAACCCCCATGGTCGCGTCCTCCGTCGAAGCGCCTGCCGCCAACCTGTTCTGGGTCGATGGCACCTGGCACGATCAGCCGCCGATGCTGCTGAGCCCCGCCGACCACGCGTTCTGGCAGAGCTCGGTGGTGTTCGACGGCGCCCGGGCGATCGAGGGCTGCGCGCCGGACCTCGATCTGCACTGTGCCCGCGCGGTGCGTTCGGCCCGGGCGCTGGGTCTCAAGCCGGCGATCGCGCCGGAGGAGATCGTGGCGCTGGCGATCGCCGGCATCCGGAAGTTTCCCGCCGATGCGGTGCTCTACATCAAGCCGGTGTTCTATGGCACAGGGCCGGGGTATGATGTGAGCATGGTGCGGACCCGCTTCGTGCTTCACCTGATGGAGGCGCCGCTGGGTTCGGCCAGCGGTTTTTCGGCCACCATGTCGCCGCTGCGCCGTCCCGCCGCCACCATGGCGCCGACCGACGCCAAGGCCGCGTGCCTCTATCCCAATTCCTCCCGCGCCACGCTTGAGGCCGCCGAGCGCGGGTTCAACGCAGCGGTGATGCGCGACCCGGATGACAACATCGCCGAATTCGCCTTCGCCAATCTCTGGATCGCCCGCAACGGCGTGGCGCTGACCCCCAGGGACAACGGCACCTTCCTCGCCGGCATCACCCGGCGGCGGGTGATGGGCCTGCTCAACGACTCCGGCATCGAGGCGCGTGAGGCGACGCTGACCGAACAGGACCTGCACGCGGCCGACGAGATCTTCTCCACCGGCAACTACAGCAAGGTGGTGCCCTGCACCCGCTTCGAGGCGCGTGAGCTCAATGCCGGCCCGATTGCAACCCAGGCCCGCGCGCTGTATTTCGAATGGGTGAAGACAACGCGGGTCGTTGGATGACAGGCAGAGATGAAGCAAGAGGTTCTTTTTTGAAAAAAAGAACCAAAAAACTTTCATTCGTGGAGTTGAGTCTGCCAGAAGAGCTTCGCCCCAGCGATTGAAAGTCTTTTGCTTCTTTTCTTCAGAAAAGAAGACCTTGCTTCCTGAAATCATGTTTCACAAGGCCGAACAACGGCAACGAACAGGGCGGCCCATGCACGAAACTCTCCGGTGGAGCACGCAACCCTTGGCGGCCAACGCGGGAGCTTGCGCATGATGCTCGGCGCCGGGCCGATGCGCCGCTTCATCCCGATCAGCCTGCACGAGGCACGCGTTCAGGCGCTGCGCACGCCCTCCGGCCTGCCGATGGTGACCACCGCGCCCTACCTGCCGCAGACCGAGACGCAGGTGCCGGCGATCAGCTTCGGCACCACCAGCCTCGACGGCCTGACCCTGCGCCAGACCCCCACCGACAGTGCCGACGCCAGCACCTATGCCGCAGGGCCCCTGGAATGCGCCATCATCCACGAGGCGGTGGTGCATGGCCGCGCCGGCTACGTCACCTGCGGCGACCATCTCTTCACCGACTTCCTCAACCACATCCCGCTGCACCTGATGCCAGGGGTGGGGCCGCTCCCCGATGGCGGCTACAGCTTCCCCGACACCCCGGCCACGCTGCGCCTGGCCGACGCGGTGCATGTCAGCGCCAGCAACCTGGAGAACTACTTCCACTGGACCGTCGATTCGATGATCCGCTTCGACCCGGCCCTGCTGCAGCCGGCACCGGGCCGGGGTCCGACCGCGGTGCTGCTGCCGCAGCCGCTGTATCCCTGGCAGCAGCAGATGCTCGATCTGGTGCCGCGCGTGAGCGCCCCGGTGATGCGGCTGGGCCACGGCGCCGCGGTCGCGGTCGAACGCCTCGTCAGCGGGCCCAGCCTGTGCGGCGGCGGGTTCTTCTATCACCCCGGTGCCCTGCGCCTGCCCCTGGCGTGGCGGAAGAAACTCGACCCTGATGCCGCCCCCACGCCCGGGCCGCGGTTTCGCCGCATCTACCTCTCCCGCCAGGACAGCAACGAGCGCCGGCTGCTGAACGAGCCGGAGCTGATCGCGCTGGTGCGGCGCCATGGCTTCGAGGTGGTAAGCCTGACCGGCATGGATGTGGCGGCGCAGATCCGCCTGTTCAGCGCCAGCAGCCGCATCATCGCCCCGCACGGCGCGGGGCTGACCAATCTGCTGTACTGCCGCCCGAACGCCACGGTGCTGGAACTGCACATGGACGGCTATGTGCAATGGGCCTACCGGCGCATCGCGGGCCTGGTGGGCGCGCGCTATGGCTGCGTGTTCGGCACCACCGCGGAGCCCTGGATGGACTGGGCCCACGCCAACACCTGGACCATCGATCTGGACGAAGTGGCCGCCGCGATCCGCCAGATGTAGCCGGATTCATGGTTTGTTGAGGGTTCTGCCGTTTCATGTCCACTTGCGGCGGAGGATGGCATGGACACGATGGAGCGCCTCGAGGACCGGTCGATTGGGCAGCTTCCTGAAGAGCAGTTCCGGGCGATTCTGCGCAACGAGATCGGCGGCATGTTCGAGGATCTGCGCCGCTTCGTCGACCGGCGGATCGCCGAGCTGAGCGCCGAGGTGCACGCGACGGTGCAGCTGGTGGATTTCAGCGAGGCCAACCTGTCCGGCCAGCTGGCGCGGATCCATGAGCAGATCGTCGGCGTCATCGCGGCCCCCACCATGGCCGCACGCAACAGCGGCATCGAGCTGGAGGCGGTGGTGATGGCCACCGAGGACGCCGCCAACCGCATCATGGAAGCCGCCGAGGCGATCGATGGGCTGATGACGGAACTGCATGGCATCGAGCCTATCGCCAACAACGCCCGACTCGCCGCGGTGTCGGACAAGATCGCGGCGATCTTCGAGGCCTGCAGCTTCCAGGACCTCACCAGCCAGCGCATCCGCCGCGCCATCGAGCACCTGCAAAGCGTCGAGGTCATGCTCGACCAGATGATCCCCCCCGGCACCGCGCCCGCAGCGGCGCCGGCCCCTGTGGTGCGCGCCGGCATGTGCGAGGTGAATCCGGACAGCACTGCCAATCCCGACATGGCGCAGGACGCGATCGACCGGCTGATGGATTTCTAGAGCAATATGGCTTTAAGTGGACTCACCGTGCCATAAAATTGCGCGTTAAAACAAAGAGCTAGAGCGGAGTGGCATCGCCTGTCAGATGCCACCCCGATCTAGATCGTCACCGCTGTGAGCAGTCGCGGTGTGTCATACCAACGGTCATGAAGAATGACCGTTGGTATGGTCTTGGTTTGGCGCGCCGCCGCCGGCCAACCCGGCGCGCGATACCAACGGCCTTGATCGATGGAAGAGTCATCGATCAAGGCCGTTGGTATCACTCCGCCGCCCGGCCCGCCGCCCGAAACCCGTCAAACACCTGGTCCGCGACCGCGCTGTCCAGCAGGGCCGGCACCGGCGACGCCAGCCGGCGGCGCCAGTTGGGGCGCTCGGTGTCCGTGCCCGGCAGGTTCACCGCGTCCGGCTCCAGCGCCAGGTCATCGAGCTGGGCCATGACGAGCTCCGAGTCCGTGCGGGCGATGAAGCGATGCGCGGCCACGGTCAGCGCCGCGGGGTCGGTGGGCGCGGCGCCGTCCAGAAGCTGCTGCAGCTGCGCGCGCTCCGCGGCACGCTCCTGCTGCGCCGCGGCGACGTCGTCCTGTGCCAGCAGACCGAGCTGCGCGCGTTCGCAGATGTCGGCCCCCTTGGCCCAGCCGGCCAAGGTCGGCAGGTCATGGGTGGCGACGCAGGCCATGGCCCGGCGCGGATAGGCGGTCGCGGGCTTGAAGCCGTGTCCTTCCCGCTCCAGGAACAGCACGCGGTAGCTGAGGATGTTGTCGTCCAGCAGCGCCGCGCGCAGCCCGTCCGGCACGGTGCCGAGATCCTCGCCCACGATCATCGCCCGGGCGGTGACGCTGGCCAGCGCCACCTCGCCCAGCAGATCGGCCAAGGGCGAGGCGACATAGGCGCCATCCCGCCCGCGCGCGCCGTCCGGCACCCAGAACAGGCGGGCCAGCCCCATCACGTGATCGATGCGCAGACCGCCGGCATGGCGCAGATTGGCCTCCAGCAACGTGGCAAAGCTGCCGGTGCCATGGCGCAGCAGCGCCAGCGGATTGGGCGGCGGCAGGCTCCACACCTGGCCCTCCGACGAGAACGGATCGGGTGGCGCGCCGATGGAAACGCCGGGCGCCAGCATCCCGGCCTGCGCCCAGGCCTCCGCGCCGTCTGGCGCGCTGCCGACGGCGAGATCGCGGATCAGGCCGATTTCCAGGCCGCTGCGCGCGGCGCGGGCGAGTTGCCGGTCGCATTGCCATTGCAGATACTGATGATAGGCCACCCGCTCCGGCTGTGCTGCCGCCACCGCCGCCACCGCGGCCCCGGCGGGGTTTTGCAGCGCGACGGGCCAGCTTTGCCAGGGCGCGCGGTGCTGTTCGGCGATCACCTGGAACGTGGCAAATCCGGCCAGCGCCGCGCCGGCCCGGGCCACGAAATCGGCGAAGTCGCGGGCGGCGACAGAGCCGGGCTGGCGCAGCGCCTGCGCCGCGAACATGTCGAATCGCGCCTGCAGCACCGCCGCCTTGCGCGCCCACACCTGGGGATAGTCGACAGCGCGCCCGCCGGTCGGCGCGAACGCCACATCGGGCGGCGGCAGACCGTCCTCCAGCGTGGCGAGGTCGAGCAGCATCGGGTCCAGAAACCGCCGGTCCGACGGGTGATACGGGCTCGCCCGGCTCCGATCGCCCGGGAACAGAACATGCAGCGGGTTGAGCCCGATGGCAGCCGCCCCTTTGCCCGCGGCCGCCGTGGCAAGGGTGGCCAGCGTGGTGAAATCGCCGATCCCCTGGTCGCCGTCGCGGCGCAGCGCATAGAGCTGGGCGGCCAGGCCGAAACAGCGCCGGCCGGCCGCGAAGGCCGGCGGCAGATGGCACGCGGCGGGTGCCACGGTGAGCGCGCAGGCCTGCTCCGGCCGATCGTCCCGGGCAACGCGATACCGGCCGACCGGCAGATTCGGCAATGTCAGGTGCCACAGCGTCAGCGGTCGACCGTCCAACGCCATGCGATGCACGATCGTGCCGTCTTCGGCGCCGATCGGGTGATGCCGTGCGGTGCCGAAGGCGTCGGTGATGACAAGGCCGAAGCGGCGGCGCGTGTGGCCCTCCGGCAAGGCCAGCGCCAGGCTGGCCGCCTCGGTGCAGCGCACCACCTTGGCCGCCGGCATGGCGTGCCGTTCCCGCAGCTCCGTCACCTCGGCCAGCGCGTCGCGCGCGGCCCCGGCGCTTGCGACATCGAGCCCCATGGCGGTCAGCAGCGCGCGGGTGGTCTCGGGGCTCACCTGGTGATGCGTGCCGTCGACCTCCCACCAGTCCGGCGCGATGCCGGTGGCGCGGGCGAGACGGGCGAGCGTGTCGGGGTCGGCCTCGGATGGGCGATGCCCGGCCGGGGCGGCGATCTCGGCGAGCAGGCGCACCGACCGCGCGGCCAGCGTGGGGCCGGGCTGCGCGGTATCGGCGATCACCTGCCAGACCCGGCCATCCTGCGGCGCGGCGGGCGTGAACGCCTGGGCGGCCCCGCGGTTGACGGCCAGGCACACGCGGCTGGCGGCCGTGGTCAGCACCAGGGCCAGCGCGTGGCCGGACCAGTCGCTGTCCTGCATCGGGGTGCCGTCGAGGCGGAACCAGGCGGCGTCCGGCAGGGGCGTCTCGCCCGGGGCGCCGGTGAGGAAACGGTCGTCGCGCAATGCGTCATGGCTGTGCCGTGCTTCGATCAGCGCCGCGGTGAAGGCGGTCAGCCCCGCATCGGCGCTCGACCAGTCGAGCCAGGCGGTCTCGTTGTCCTGCGCATAGGCGTTGTTGTTGCCGCCCTGGCTCTGGCCGAGCTCGCTGCCCATGGACAGCATCGGCGTGCCGCGCGCCAGCAGGAGCGTGGCGAGCAGGGCGCGTTGGTCGCGCTGGCGGGCGGCCAGAATGCCGGGATCGTCCGTGGCGCCTTCGCAGCCGTTGTTCCAGGACAGGTTGTTGGAGGTGCCGTCGCGGTTGCCCTCGCCGTTGGCCGCGTTGTGCTTGTCCGCGAACGCGACGAGATCGGCCAGGGTGAAGCCGTCATGCGCGGTGATGAAATTCACCCCGCGCGACGGCCGATGCCGGGCTGCGAACACGTCGGCCGAGCCGGCCAGCCGCGTGGCCAGCGCGCCGAGCTGGCCCGCGCCCCGCCAGAAGGCGCGGGCGTCATCACGGAACCGGTCGTTCCACTCGCCCCAGAGCGGCGGAAACCGGCCGAGCTGGTAGCCGCCCATGCCGATATCCCAGGGCTCGGCGATCAGCTTGAGCCCGCCCAGCAGCGGGTCCTGGCTGATCGCGGCCAGCAGCGGGGCGTGCGGGTCGAACCCGTCCGCCCGCCGCCCCAGCGTGGCCGCGAGGTCGAAACGGAACCCGTGCACGCCGCCGAAACGGGCCCAGGCGCGCAGACTGTCCATGGCGAGGTCGAGCATCGGTGCCCGGTCCAGCGCCAGCGTGTTGCCGCAGCCGGTGTCGTTGGCATAGGCGCCGTCCTGCAGCCGGTAATACGCCGCGTTGTCGAGCCCGCGAAACGACAGCGTCGGGCCGAGCACGTCGCCTTCGCCGGTGTGGTTCAGCACCACGTCCAGAATGGTCTCGATCCCGGCCGCTTCCAGCGCCGCCACGCACGCGGCGACCTCCGGCCACCCCCCCGGCGCCAGGCGCGGATCGGGGGCCATGAAGCCGACAGTGTTGTAGCCCCAGTAATTCTGCAGCCCGAGCGCCCTGAGATGCCGTTCCTCGATCCAGCATGCCGTCGGCAGCAGCTCCACGGCGGTGACGCCGAGCGCGGTCAGATGCGCGATCGCCGCCGGATGCGCCAGCCCCGCGAACGTTCCGCGCAGCGCCGGCGGAATATCGGGATGGCGCATGGTGAAGCCGCGGACATGCAGCTCGTAGATCACGCTGCGCGACCATGGCGTGAGCTGGCGCGACGCAATCTCCCGCGGCGCGGCAACGATCGCCTTCGGCATCACCGGGGCGCTGTCCGTGTCGTCGGCCAGCATGCCCTCGGCATCCCGGTGGCCGAACATCGCGTCCTGCAGCCGGAACGGCGCGTCGATCGCCAGTGCGTAGGGGTCCAGCAGCAGCTTCGCCGGGTTGAACCGATGCCCCGCGCGCGGGGCCCAGGGCCCATGCGCGCGCAGCCCGTACCGCGCCCCCGCGCCGACGCCGGGCACCACGCCGTGCCAGAGATCGCCGGTCCGCTCGGTCAGCGCGACCCGCCGCTCCGTATTCCCCTCGAACAGACAGAACTCGACCGCGGTGGCATGCGCCGAGACCACACCGACCGAGACACCCTCCGCCGTGAGCCTGACACCCGGACGGATCACCCGACCAGCTCGCGATACAGATCCGCATAGGCCCGCGCCGGTCCGCGCCAGGACACGTCGGTCGCCATGCCGTTGAGCTGCAGCCGCCGCCAGGACGCGGTGTCGCGGAACAGCTGCGAGGTCCGCTGCATCGCGTGGCGCAGCGCCGCCTCGGTGGGGCCGGGGAAGGTCACGCCGGTGGCCACACCCCCGGCCAGCGCCATCGGGTTCGCGTCGATCACCGTGTCGCCAAGCCCGCCCACGCGCGCCACCACCGGCACCGCGCCGTAGCGCAGGGCATAAAGCTGGGTCAGCCCGCACGGCTCGAAGCGCGAGGGCACCAGCAGCGCGTCGGCCCCCGCCTGCATCTGATGCGCCAGCGCCTCGTTGTAGCCGATGATGACGCCGATCTGGCCGGGATGCGCCGCCGCCGCCTCGCGAAACCCCGCCTCCAGCTCCGGCTCGCCGGCGCCGAGCAAGGCCAGCTGCGCCCCGGTCTCCAGCAGCGAGGACAGCGAGGCCAGCAGCAGATCCAGCCCCTTTTGCCAGCTCAGCCGGCTGACCACGCCGTACAGCAGCGCCTGCGGGTCCGGCGTCAGCCCCAGCCGCGCCTGCAGCGCCGCCTTGTTGCGCGCCCGCGCCGTCCAGCGCCCGGCCTCGAAGGGGGCCGCCAGATGCCGGTCCGTCGCCGGGTTCCATTCCTGCGTGTCGATGCCGTTGAGAATGCCCGACACCGCGGCGCCGCGCGCCCGCAGCAGCCCCTCGAACCCCATGCCGAACGCGTCGGTCAAAATCTCCGCGGCATAGCCGGGCGAAACGGTGGTGATCCGGTCGGCATAGCGCAGCCCCGCCTTGAGCATGCTGATCGTGCCGTAGAACTCCACCCCGCCGAGCGGCGACAGCGCCTCCGGCGGCAGGCCCAGCGTCTCGCGCAGCCCCGGCGGAAACTTGCCGGCGAAGGCCAGGTTGTGCACGGTCATCACGCTGCGCACATCGGTGACACCGCGGAAGTTCAGATAGGCCGGCGCCAGACCCGCCTGCCAGTCATGCGCATGCAGGATCGCCGGCCGCCAGTCCGTCAGCGTGCCCTGCGCCACCGCCAGCGCGCCCTGCGCCAGCGCCGCAAATCGCTGCGCGTTGTCGATCCAGTCCTGTCCGTCCGGCCCGAGATACGGCCCGCCCGGGCGCGCATACAGCGCCGGACAGTCGAGCACCAGCAGATCGAGCCCGGAGGCCGTGCCTTCCAGCAGCGCCGCCTCATAGCCGAACAGCGGCACAATCGGTGTCCGTCGCGTCTGTTCCAGGGCCGCGATGACCCCGGGATAGCCCGGCACCAGCGTGCGCACGCCGATGCCCTGCCCCGCCAGCGCCGCCGGCAAGGCGCCCACCACATCGGCCAGGCCGCCGGTCTTGACCAGCGGAAACACCTCGGAGGCGACCGAGAGAACCTGCATGCTCAAAGGTCGAGCTTGTCGATCATCGTCTGGGTGATCAGGCACACCCCGCTCTCGGTGCGGGTGAATCGCGACGCGTCCAGCGCCGGGTCCTCGCCCACCACCAGGCCGCGCGGTATCCGCACCCCGCGATCCACGATCACCCGCTTCAGCCGTGCCCCCTGGCCGACATCGACCGACGGCAGGATCACCGCCTCCTCCACGCTGGCCCAGGAATGCAGATGCACGTTGGTGAACAGCAGCGAGCGCCGTAGCGAGGCCCCCGAGACGATGCAGCCGCCCGAGATCAGCGACGACACCGCGGTGCCGCGCCGACCTTCCACGTCATGGACGAACTTGGCCGGCGCCGTCATCTCGCCATAGGTCCAGATCGGCCAGTCCTGATCGTACAGGTCCAGATCCGGCACCACGTCGGTGAGGTCGATATTGGCGGCATAATACGCATCGACCGTGCCGACATCGCGCCAGTACGGCTGCGCCTCGGCCACCGAACGCACGCAGGAGCGGGCAAACGGATGCGCCACCGCCTTCCCGTGCTCGACGATGTAGGGAATGATGTCCTTGCCGAAATCATGGGTCGAACGCCGGTCCGCCGCATCGCGCCGCAGCGTCTCGAACAGGAACTTCGTCTCGAACACATAGATGCCCATCGAGGCCAGCGCCATATGCGGCTTGCCCGGCATCGCCGGCGGGTCCTTCGGCTTTTCGCGAAACGCGATGATGCGGTCCTCGTCGCCCACATGCATCACGCCGAAGCCACTCGCCTCGGCACGGGGCACCTCGAGGCAGGCAATCGTCACGTCAGCGCCCTGGCTCACGTGCTGCTGCAGCATCTGCTCGTAGTCCATCTTGTAAATATGGTCGCCGGCGAGGATGACCATGTATTTCGGGTCATAGCTCTCGATGATGTCGATGTTCTGGAACACCGCATCCGCCGTGCCGAGATACCACTGGTCCTCCGACACACGCTGCGACGCCGGCAGGATGTCGAAGCTCTCGTTGCGCTCCGGGCGAAAAAAGTTCCAGCCGCGCTGCAGATGGCGGATGAGGCTGTGGGCCTTGTACTGGGTGGCCACCGCCATGCGGCGGATGCCGGAGTTCAGCGCGTTGGACAGCGCGAAATCGATGATGCGAAGCTTGCCGCCGAAATACACCGCCGGCTTGGCGCGAACATCCGTCAGCTCCATCAGCCGTGTGCCGCGGCCGCCGGCGAGCACATAGGCCATGGCCTGGCGGGCGAGCGGCGCGTGGGCGGGTGCGGCTGTGATCATCACCCGTCTCCTTGGCGTGGGGCACTTGTTGTTCCCCGCATCTTGCCCGCTCGCGCGGTGCAAGTCACTCGGCTTCGTAACGCAAAAATACCGTGGCGAGCGGCGGTATCAGGATATCGGCCGCGGCCTCGAAGCCGTGCGAGGGCGTGGGCAGCGCCACCACGCCGCCGAGATTGCCGAGGCCGGAGCCGCCGTAGTCCATGGAATCGGTGTTGAGGATTTCGCGCCAGAACCCCGTCATCGGCAGGCCGATGCGGTAGGCGTGGCGGGGCACGGGCGTGAAGTTGCTGATGACGGCCACAGGCCTGCCATCGTCAGCGAAGCGCAGCCAGGAGGTGACGGACTGCTCGCGGTCATCGGCCGAGATCCAGCGGAAGCCTTCGGCCTCGCAGTCGCGCTGGTGCAGGGCGGGGATGCTGCGGTGCAGGTGGTTGAGGTCGCGCACGCACAGCCGCACGCCGTGGTGCAGGGGTTCGTCGGACTGGTGCCAGTCGAGCGAACGGTTGAAATCCCACTCGCGGCCCTGGGCGAATTCCTGGCCCATGAACAGCAGCTTCTTGCCGGGGTGGCCCCACATGAAGCCGTAATAGGCGCGGACGGTTGCGAATTTCTGCCAGGCGTCGCCAGGCACGCGGCCGAGCAGGGAGTGCTTGCCGTGGACGACCTCGTCATGGCTGATCGGCAGCACGAAGTTTTCCGAGAACGCGTAGAGCAGGCCGAAGGTGAGGCGCTCGTGGTGCCAGCGACGATGCACCGGGTCGAGAGCGAGGTAGGCCAGCGTGTCGTTCATCCAGCCCATGTTCCACTTGAAGCCGAAGCCGAGCCCGCCGGCATCGACCGGGGCGGAGACGCCGGGCCAGGAGGTGCTTTCCTCGGCGATCATGGCGATGCCGGGGTGCAGGCCGTAGGCCAGCGTGTTGACCTTCCGCAGGAAGGCGATGGCTTCGAGGTTCTCCCGCCCGCCATGGATGTTGGGCAGCCATTCGCCTTCGCGGCGGGAGTAGTCGAGATAGAGCATCGAGGCCACGGCATCGACGCGCAGCCCGTCGATATGGAACCGGTCGAGCCAGTACAGCGCCGAGGCCGCCAGCATGTTGGCGACTTCGCTGCGGCCGAAATTGTAGATCGCGGTGTTCCAGTCCGGATGAAAGCCGCGGCGCGGGTCGTCGTGCTCATACAGCCCGGTGCCGTCGAAGCGCGACAGGCCGTGGATGTCGGTCGGGAAATGCGCCGGCACCCAGTCCAGCAGCACCGCCAATCCGGCCTGGTGGGCGCGGTCGACGAACCGGGCGAAGCCTTCGGGGTCGCCGAAGCGGGCGGTGGGGGCGAACAGGCCGATCGGCTGGTAGCCCCAGCTGGCGTCGAGCGGATGTTCGCTGACCGGCATCAGCTGGATGTGGGAAAAACCCATCCAGGTGACGTAGGGGATCAGCGCTTCGGCCAGTTCATCGTAGGTCAGAAACCCGCCCTGGGCGTTGCGGCGCCAGGATCCGAGATGCACCTCGTAGATCGTCATCGGCGCGCGGCGCTGGTCGACCTGGGCACGCCCCTGCAGATGCTGCGCGTCGTCCCAGGGGAACGCCGCGTCCGAGGCGACGACCGAGGCGGTGGACGGCCGCAGCTCGGCCCGCATGCCCACCGGGTCCGCCTTCAGCGGCAGCAGATTTCCGTCGCTGCCGACGATCTCATATTTGTAGGTGGTGCCGGCGGCGATCCCGGGGGCGAAGATCTCCCACACGCCGCTGCCCAGCCGCTTGCGCATCTGGTGCCGGCGCCCGTCCCAGGCGTTGAAATCGCCCACCACCGAGACGCGCTGCGCATTGGGCGCCCACACCGCGAAATGCACGCCCTCCACCCATTCATGCAGGCGCGGGTGCGCGCCGAGGCGGGCGTAGAGTTCCTGGTGGGTGCCTTCGCGCAGCAGATAGTCATCGACGTCGCCAAGCACCGGCGCGAAGCGGTAGGGATCGTCGAGCTCCCAGTCGCCGCCGGCGTTGCTGGCCAGCAGCACATAGGGCACGCGCTCGGCCAGATCCGGCAGCAGCCCCTCGAAGAACCCGTCGGCATGCCGCAGCTGCAGCGACACGCCCTTGCCGTCGATCAGCGCCTGCACCGAGCTGGCTCCGGGCACGAAGGCGCGGATGACCAGCCCTTCCGGCACGACATGCGGACCGAGCAGCCCGAACGGATCGGCGTGGCGGGCGCCCACCAAAGCTGCGATCTCGTTCGCAGTGGTGCGCCAGTCCGTGTCTGTCACGCCGTTTCCCTTTGTTATTTGGGCGCGGGACCTCCGTTGATCCCCACCTTCCAGATATCATCAGCATATTCGGCAATGGCCCGGTCGGACGAGAAGAATCCGACCTTTGCCGTGTTGATCACGCTGGAATGCCACCACGCCGCCCGATCCGTCCATTTGGCGGCCACATCGCGCTGACGGGCGAAGTAGCTGTCAAAATCCGGGCAGACCAGGAAATGGTCGTAATGCGTCAGCCCGCCCACGAGATCGCGGAACCGCTCGGGCTCGCCGGGCGAGAACACGCCGGAATTCACCGCGTCGAGCACCTCGCGCAGCATCGGCGAGCCATCGATGGTGGACTGCATGTCGATGCCCTGGGCGCGACGCTTCTCCACCTCGGCCGCGGTCAGGCCGAAGATGAAGATGTTGTCCGCGCCGACGCGGTCGTAGATCTCGACATTGGCCCCGTCCATGGTGCCGATGGTGAGCGCCCCGTTCAGCGCCAGCTTCATGTTGCCGGTGCCCGAGGCTTCCATCCCCGCGGTGGAGATCTGTTCGGACAGGTCCGACGCCGGGATGATCTTCTGCGCCAGCGACACGTTGTAGTTCGGCAGGAACACCACCTTCAGCAGCCCGCGCAGCATCGGGTCGGTGTTCACCACCCGTGCGACGTCATGGATCAGCTTGATGATCAGCTTGGCGCGGTGATAGCTCGCCGCCGCCTTGCCTGCGAAGATCTTGACGCGCGGCACCCAGTTCAGATGCGGCTGGGCGCGCATCATGTTGTAGAGCGCGATCGTCTCCAGGATGTTCAGCAGCTGGCGCTTGTATTCATGGATGCGCTTGATATGCGTGTCATAGATCGCGTCCGGATCGAGCTTGATGCCGAGCTCGGCGGCGACCACCTTGCCCAGCACCGCCTTGTTGGCACGCCGGATGGTGTTGAGCCTGTCATGCAGACCCGTGTCGTCGGCATGTTTCGCGAGGCCTTCCAGTGCCATCGCGTCATCCATCACCGCGGGGCCCAGCACATCGACCAGCAGGCTGGTCAGGCCCGGATTGGTCTCCATCAGCCAGCGCCGAAAGGTGATGCCGTTGGTTTTGTTGACGATGCGGTCGGGGTAGAGCGTGTGCAGGTCGTGAAACACCGACTGCTTGATCAGCTCGGTGTGCAGCGCCGACACGCCGTTGATCTTCTGGGCGCCGATGAAGGCGAGGTTGCCCATGCGCACCCGCCGCCCGCTGTGCTCGTCGATCAGCGACACCGAGGCCATCAGCCCGTTATCGCTGTGGCCGGCCTTGCGCAGACCGTTCAGATGGCGGGCGTTGATGAGGTAGATGATCTGCATATGGCGCGGCAGCAGCCGCTCCATCAGGTTCACCGGCCAGGTCTCCAGCGCCTCGGGCAGCAGGGTGTGGTTGGTGTAGCTGAACGTCGCCTGCGTGATCGCCCAGGCCTCCGCCCAGGGAATGGCGTGCAGATCGACCAGCAGGCGCATCAGCTCGGTGATGGCGATGGCGGGATGCGTGTCGTTCAGCTGGATGGCGGCATGGTCCGCCAGCGTGCGGATATCGCCATGCTGGTGCATGTGGCGGAAGATCAGATCCTGCAGCGAGGCGGAGGAGAAGAAGAACTCCTGGCGCAGCCGCAGCTCCTGCCCCGCCGGCGTCTCGTCTGAGGGATACAGGATCTGCGAAATCGCGTTGGCGCGCACCCGGCCGGCCAACGCGCCGACATGGTCGCCCTGGTTGAACGCATCCAGCCGCAGCGGATCGGCCGCCCGTGCCGACCACAGCCGCAGCGTGTTCACATGGTTGCCGCGCCAGCCCACCACCGGCGTGTCATAGGCGATGGCATCCACCGTCTCGCCCGGTGTCCAGGTCGCGCGCATCGGCTCGTCATCATCGGTCATCTCGCCGATGGGTGCCGTGCTGCCGCCGAAGCCGATGGGGAAGATCACCTCCGGCCGCTCGAACTCCCACGGGTTGCCGAAGGCCAGCCAGGTCTCGGGATATTCCCGCTGCCAGCCATCCTTGATGGCCTGGCGGAACAGCCCGTGATTGTAGCGGATGCCGTAGCCATAGGCTGCGATCGACAGCGTCGCCATGCTCTCCATGAAGCACGCGGCGAGCCGCCCCAGCCCCCCATTGCCCAGCGCCGCATCCGGCTCGATCTCGCCCAGCGTGGTGAGGTCCACGCCCATTTCGGCCAAGGCCGCCCGCATCGTCTCGGTCAGGCCGAGATTGTTGAGGCTGTCCAGCAGCAGCCGCCCGATCAGGAACTCCAGCGACAGGTAATACACCCGCTTGGCGCCGGTGGCGTAGGTTGCGCGCGTCGAATGCATCCAGCGATCGACAATGCGGTTACGCACGGCAAAGGCGGTCGCCACAAACCAGTCCCGCGTCGTCGCCACCAGCGGGTCCTTGCCCACGGTGTAGGTCAGCTGCGCCACCACCGCCTTGCGCAAGGCGGCGACATCGTCGATCTGGGGCGGAAGAGTCAGGTGCCCCGTGTCAAGACCGGGGGCGGCCAAGGCTTCGGCGTTGGTCTGGCTCATACGTCGGATCCTTGAAGAGGCAATACTCGCGTCTGCAGCATACAGGAGAGGCAAGCCGGGCGGGATCGTCAAGCAACGATGTTGCGGGCACGGAATTGGGCAGTTTCCGCCGCTGTGCCAGTCTGATGCCAGGAGATTGCCATGACGTTACCACGCCTGGATCTGGTGTTCGCCGTCGATGGCGGCGGCACCAAGACCGACACTGTTCTGCAGGACGAAACCGGACGCATCCTCGCGACAGCGCGCGGCGGTGCCTGCAATCTCTACCAGGCGCCAGAGGCTGGGCTGGCCGAGATCCGTGGCTGCTGGCTGGCCTGCTGCGCCACGGCGAGCCTGGCGCCGCAGGACGCCGCGCGTTGCACGATCAGCGCCGGTCTGGCCGGGGTCACCGCCGCGGGTGCACCGGAGCGGTTCGCCGCCGCCTTTCAGGATTTTGGCCGTGCCCTGCTGAGCAGCGACGGCTATATCGGGTTGGCCGGCGCATTCGGCGCGCAGCCGGGGGCGATGGTGTCGATCGGCACCGGGGTGGTTGGCGTGCGGTTCAACGCGGCCGGCGCGTTCCGCCAGCTCGGCGGCTGGGGCTTCCCGGCCGGCGATGCCGGCGGTGGCGCCTGGATCGGGCTGGAGCTGGTGCGTGCCTGGCTGGAGCATCGCGACGGCGTGGCGCCGGTGCCCGAGGCGGATGATTTGTGGCGCGCCGTCGAGGCGGCGGTGGGCCAGGACAGATCGGCGGTCCTGACGCATCTGGCAGGGGCGCGCCCCGCGGTGTTCGCTGCCCTCGCTCCGTTGCTGTTCTCGGCGGCGTGCGCCTTTTCCACCGCCCTGCTCTCCCGTGCCGCGGGCCACGTCGCGGCGCTGGCGATCGCGCTGCGCGAAGCCGAGGTTGTGCTGGGCGGTGGGCTGGCAGCGTTGCTGGCGCCGTTTGTGGCGCCCCGCCTCGGCGCGCACGGCATTCGCGTGTCGGATCGTCCCGTGGATCCGCTTCTGGGGGCATGGCGTGTCGCGGTCGGCGCAAGGCCACCGCAATTTCCACGCGGCCCCGCTTGACGTGGCACGGGATGCGGGCGGCAAATATGCAACAAAGTCGACGGCGCCGCCGTTGTTGAGGGAGAATCAACTGATGATCACGGGTCGTCTCGGCTGTCTCATGGCCGCCTCCTGCCTGGGCTTGCTCGCCGGCATCGGCGCGGCCCAGGCCGGCGAGCTCACCTTCTGGACCTGGCGCCAGGAGGACCGCGCCGGCTACACCGAGGTGTTCAACGACTTCACCAAGGCCAACCCGGACATCCATGTGAAGTTCGAGGCCTTCCCGGCCGAGAACTACAACACCATCGCCTCGACGGCGCTGGCCGGCGGCAAGGGCGGAGATGTGCTGCAGGCGCGCGCCTATGGCGGTCTCGAGCAGTTCGCCAAGTCCGGCTACTACCTCAAGCTCGATGCGAAGATCGTCCCCGAGCTGGCCAATTTCCCGGCCGAGGCGCTGGCGGCCGAATCGCTGCGCGCCGATGGCGGCGTGTATGCCGTGCCCTATGCCTCGCAGACGCTGGGGATCTTCATCAACAAGGACATCTTCGCCAAGGCCGGCATCGCCGAGCCCGCCACCTGGGCCGAGTTCCTGGCCGCCTGCAAGACGCTGAAGGAGAAGGGCATCACCCCCATCGCCAACGGCACGGCGACGGCGTGGATGGATGAGGTGTTCACCGGCATCTTCACCAACCCGTTCCTGGGCCCGCAGTTCTTCGCGGACATACAGTCGGGCAAGGCCACCTTCTCCGACCCGCGCTACGTGTCGGCGCTGGGCCATCTGCTGGAGCTGCGGGACTATTTTCCGCAGGGCTACACCGGCGTTGATTACGCGACGGGGCAGCAGCTGTTCGTGACCGGGCGGGCGGCGATGTTCGTGGGCGGCAGCTTCGAGATCAGCAATTTCCGCAAGCAGAACCCCAAGCTGGCCATGGGCTTCATCGCGCCGCCGGCGCCGGTGGCGGGCGCGCCGCGCTATGTCGCGAAGTTCTTTGACGGCGGCTATGCGGTGAACGCGAAGTCGCCCAACCAGGCCGATGCCATCAAGCTGGTGCGCTTCATGGGCACGCCCGAATTCGGCAACAAGTTCTCCAAGCTGCTCGGCAATGTGTCGCCCATCAAGGGCGTGGCGGTGGAAGATCCGCTGCTGGCCGATGTGGCGAAGCTGAACCAGGTGACGCTGCCGTATATCATGGCCGTGTATTTCCGCTTCAACACGCCGACCGGCTCGGAGTTGCTGCAGGCGGGCGTGCAGAAGATGCTGGGCGGCACGGTGACGCCGGAGCAGGTGGGGGCCGATGTGACGCAGGGGATTGCCACGTATTACGTGCCGTTCCAGAAGAAGTGAGGTCGGCCGGCCGCAACGGCTGGTGGATTGCGTTTCTGCTGGCGCCAGCCGTGATCGTGATGGGCGTGTTCGTGGCGTGGCCCATGCTGGGCGCGCTGCGCTACGCGTTCTATGATTTTCACGGCCTGAAGGAGGCGGGGTTCGTCGGCCTCGCCAACTTCGCCGATGTGCTGGGCAAGCAGCCGTTCAGCGAATGGACCTATGCGGCGCTGTGGCACAACGTGATCGTGTTCGTGTCGCTGATGGTGCTGCAGAACGGGTTGGCGTTCCTGATCGCCTTCGCGCTGCTGAAATCGCTGCCCGGCCACCGTGTGCACCAGGTGATCGTGTTTCTGCCGGTGGTGCTGTCCGCGGTGATCGTGGGGTTTCTGTGGAAGCTGTTTCTGCACCCGCTGTTCGGGCTGGTGAACCAGACCTTGGCGCTGGTGGGGGTGCAGGGCCCGCCGTGGCTGGGGCAGCCGGAGACGGCGCTGGGCAGCCTGATTTTCGTGAACCTTTGGCATTTTCTGGGATTTGCCGCCCTGGTGTTTCTGGCGGGGATGCAGCGGATTCCGCTGGAGATCCTGGAAGCCGCACGGCTCGATGGCGCGAGCGAGGGGGTGCTGATGCGGCGCATCATCTGGCCGCTGGTGGCCCCCAGCACGACCATCCTGTTCACGCTCACCTTCATCGGCAGCTTCAACTGGTTCGAGCTGCCTTACGTGATGGCAGGGCTGAGCGGGGCGCCCGGCGGGGCGACGGATGTGCTGGGGCTGTATTTCTACCGCACCGCGTTCGGCTCGGTGAGTTCGGGACTGCAGGATTTCGGCCATGGCAGCGCGCTGGCGGTGCTGATGTTCATCGTCGTCGTCAGCGTGTGCGGCGTGGGGCTGCGGCTGCTGCGGCGGCGTGAGGTGGAGCTGTGAAGTCTCGCGAGGCCTGGCTCATCCAGATCCTGCTGGGCGTGAACGCCATCTTCATGCTGTTCCCGCTGCTGATCATGCTGCTGTCGGCGTTCAAGACCAATGCCGAGATCTTCACCTCGCCCTTCGCCCTGCCGGAGGACTGGAGTGCCGACAACCTCGCCAATGTGTGGAACGGCACCGATTTCGCGGTGCAGCTCGGCAATTCCGCGGTGGTGACCGGGGCCTCCGTGGCGCTGCTGCTGATCATCGGCGTGATGGCCGCCTATGCGTTGGCCCGCTACCGCTTCCGTGGCCGCGACACGCTGATGCTGTTCTTCCTCAGCGGGCTGATGCTGCCGCTGAAGCTTGCCATCATCCCGCTGTTCCTGCAGCTCGACGCGCTGCACCTCATCGACACGCGCGCCGGCCTCGTTCTGGTCTACACCGCCATGGGCCTGCCGTCGGCGATCTTCATCCTCACCGGCTTCCTGCGCGCGCTGCCGACCGAGCTTGAGGAGTCCGCCCGCATCGAAGGCGCCAGCGAGGCCCGCATCATGCTGCAGATCATGCTGCCTCTGGCCCGCCCGGCGCTGATCATCGCAGGGCTGCAGAACGCCGTGCCGATCTGGAACGACTTCTTCTTCCCCCTCGTCTTCATCACCACCGACCGGCTGAAGACGCTGCCGCAGGGCCTCACCAGCTTCATGGGCGAATACAGCACCGACTGGGGCGTGCTGTTCGCGGGGCTGACGTTATCCGCCCTGCCGATCACCCTCTGCTACATCCTGCTGTCGCGCCAGTTCATCGCCGGGATGACCCAGGGCGCGTTGAAGTGAGGACTGACACAGATAGTCGCGGGTGAGCGGCACCGCCGTCTGTTCGCGCGCCAGCTGGATTTGAAAGATCACATGGCCCTGCCGGCGGAAGGCCAGCTCCGAGCCGGCGAGGTAGTATTCGAACATCCGGCAGAACCGTTCGTCATGCATGGCGGCGATGGTGTCGCGGTTGGCGGCGAAGCGGCGGCGCCAATGGCGCAGGGTTTCGGCGTAATGCAGCCGCAGGATTTCGATGTCGGTGGCGATCAGGCCGGATTTCTCGACGGACGGCATCACCTCGGACAGCGCCGGCGAATAGCCGCCGGGGAAGATGTATTTGGCGAACCAGGAATTGGTGGTCGATGGCCCGTCCGACCGCCCGATGTAATGCAGCAGCGCCACCCCGTCCGGCGCCAGGCAGCGCTTCACCGTGTCGAAGAAGGTGCGATAGGAGGGAATCCCGACATGCTCGAACATCCCCACCGAAACGATCCGGTCGAACCGCCGCGCCAGGCTGCGATAATCCAGCAGCTCGAACTGCACCCGGTCTGACAGCCCCTCCGCCGCAGCCCGTGCCCGTGCCACGCCCAGCTGCTCGGTGGAGAGTGTGATGCCGGTGACCCGCGCGCCGTAATCGCGCGCCAGGGTCAGCGCCATGCCGCCCCAGCCGCAGCCGATGTCGAGAACCTCCAGATCCGGTCGGTTCAGCTGCAGCTTGGTGGCGATCAGCCGTTTCTTGGCCTCCTGCGCCTGTTCCAGCGTCTCGGAGCCGGTCTGGAAATAGGCGCAGGAATATTGCCGGTCCCGATCGAGGAACAGCGAATACAGCCGCCCGTCGAGATCATAGTGATGCGCCACGTTGCGCCGTGCGCGGCGGGCGGGATTGAACTGGTCGAGCCAGCGGGTCACGTAGGCCCAGCGGTTCTGCAGCGCCAGCACCGGCTGGCGCGACTGGTCGGAGGCCAGATTGGTCATGAACAGATCGAGCACGTCGTAGATCGTGCAGTCCAGCGGCCGCAGCCCGCCCTCCATATAGGTCTCGCCGAACGCCATGGCCGGGCGCAGCGCGATGCGGCGCATGGTCGCCCAGTCCCGCAGCTCGGCGACGGCCTCGGGGCCGGGGGAGCCGGTATAGGTGGAGATACGGCCATCCGGCCAGCGCAGCGTCAGGCGGCCTTGCACAATAAAGCCGCGGAGCAGGGCATCGAGCAGAGGGCGCATGGCGGGCTCCACAACACCGGTTTGACGTTGTGGATATGAGCGGATGACGCAGATGTAAGCAACAAGAAGGGCGGAGAGCAGCCATGCCCCCCGCCCCTGTTCACGTTCCCGCGAAGGCTGGGATCAGTTATCTTCGCGCGGCTGGGCGTTGGGGTCGAACAGCTCGATATCGGATTCGAGCTCGATCTCCTCCTCGGCGGCGCCGGCGATCCGCTCGCCGCGGATCTGCTTCTCCGCCTCTTCCAGCGACCGCGCGACGTTCACCGTCACCGGCAGCACCACTTCCGGATGCAGCACCACCTTCACCGTGGTGAGCCCCAGCGTCTTGATCGGCTGGTCGAGCACCACCTGGTTGCGCCCGATGGTCAGCCCGCCGGCCACGCAGCCATCGGCGATGTCGCGCGATGACACCGAGCCGTACAGGCTGCCCGACTCGCCGGCCTGGCGGATGATTGTCACCGACAGGCCCTGCACGCGCTCGGCCAGCCGCTCGGCCTCCTCGCGGCGCTTGATGTTCTGCGCTTCCAGCTGGGCGCGCTGGGTTTCGAACTGGGCGAGGTTCGCCTTGTTCGCGCGGATAGCCTTCTTCTGCGGCAGCAGGAAGTTGCGGGCGTAGCCCGGCTTCACCTTCACCACATCGCCCATCTGCCCGAGCTTTTCCACTCGCTGCAGCAGGATTAGTTCAACGGCGGCCATGTGTCCGCTCCTCAGTTCACGATGTAGGGCAGAAGAGCCAGGAAGCGGGCGCGCTTGATCGCCTGGGCGAGCTCACGCTGCTTCTTGGCCGACACGGCGGTGATGCGGCTGGGCACGATCTTGCCGCGCTCGGACAGGAAGCGGCTGAGCAGGCGCACATCCTTGTAGTCGATCTTCGGCGCGTTGGGGCCGGAGAACGGGCAGGACTTGCGGCGGCGGTAGAACGGCCGGCGGGCGCCCACGGCGGAGCGGCGGGCGGCGGGGTTCAGGTTGTCGGCGGATTCGGACATGGGTGTTACTCCTCGATCCCGGCGTTGAAGCCGCCGTCACGGCCGCCGAACTCGTCGCGGGCGCCGCTGTCGTCACGGGCGCGGAACTCTTCACGGTCATCGAAGCCGCGCTTGCGGCCGGATTCGAAGCGCCCGGCGGGCTTGGGCCCGCGGAAGCCGCGCTCACGGTCATCGGACTTGCGCGAGAGGATGGCGGACGGGGTTTCCGGGTCGATCTCATCGACGCGGATGGTCATGAAGCGCAGGATGTCTTCATTGAGGCCAAGCTGACGCTCGAACTCGTTCATGGCCGGCGGCAGCGCATCGAGGCCGAGGAGCATGTAGTGCCCCTTGCGGTTCTTCTTGATGCGATAGGCCAGGCCGCGCAGGCCCCAATACTCGCGCTTCTTCACCACGGTGCCTTCGGCGCCGGGCTCGATGCCTTTTGCGGTGTCCATCTGGGCAGTCAGGGTGTCGACGATGGTCTCGACCTGCTGCTGCGTCACGTCATTGCGGGCAATGACGACGGTTTCGTATAGCGGCATGTGATCTCCCTGCGGGTTGATTCAGCCCCGCCCGGGTCTGGGCAGAACGCCGGAATGGCGTGTGGGCATAGCCAAGGGCCGCCGTGGCCCCTGGCAGGGAAGCGTGGCGTTGTAGGCCGATTGGTGGTGGATGCAAGGGTTGGTTTGGGGGGCGCTAAGTGGTTGCCCGTATCGCTCAGGGGCAATGCGGGGATGCATGATTGCAAAAACAAATCAGTAGGAGGGTGCAATGATGACCTCGGAAGGAATGTTCCCCTTGGCACATTGGCTCGGATCAACGACATATCCGCGTGGACGAAACGCAACGATACCGCCTGTCAGATCGGGCAGTTGGAGTTCAAATCGCACAGAAGCTCGGAGCGCATTGAGTAGAGAATTCAGGTCGCCCTTGCGCCCTTCGCTCAAATTCCACTCAGAAATAAATTTCTGAAGAGCGCTTATTTCTACTTCATTGCCCAAAAGTCGAATCTTTGCCACGGCAGACTCTTCCATGTCAAAAAATCGAGGTTCTGGGCACCTACTCGAGGAGATGGCGCGCTGATTGTAGGCCTCAATCAGATAGCTCAATCTCGCCGAGGCTCTACGGGCAGCCTCATCGTGTAGGCTTGAAATTTCGCTATTTACCTGCCAACCAACGATTAGTGCAGTGACAGATATTGTAGCTGTGCCTATGGTAAACCAGTTTGGGTAATCTAACATTCTACCAAATAAAAAGAACGTTCCGTATATTTTGACAATCAAAATGACTCCAATTTCTGTTGAAAGATCCAGTAATATTCCCTCCGCAGAAAGCAAACGCAGGATGGGTGCAACCCATCAGTTGGGACGCGATGGGTTGCACCCATCTTAGCAGGCGCAGGATGGGCAAGCGCTTGCGCCGTCCATCGACTCCGGTGGGCGTGATGGGCGGCGCAAGGGCTTGTTCATCCTACTTCTCTTTGCCAACGTTGGCGCGGCAAACACACAGGCGCCATGACCAATTATCGTCGTAACCGTGTGGCTGGCGGGACTTATTTCTTTAACGTCAACCTGCTCGATCGTCGCAGCACGCTTTTGGTGGATCATGTCGGGGCGTTGCGCGAGATCGTGCGCGACGTGCGGGCCCGGGCGCCGTTTCATATCGATGCGTGGGTGGTGCTGCCGGAGCATCTGCATTGCCTTTGGACCTTGCCACATGGGGATACCGATTTTTCCCGACGATGGCGGGACATCAAGAAGAGCTTCTCGAAGCAGCTACCGCCTGGAGAGCACCGATCTGCGAACCGGGTCGCCAGGGGCGAGCGGGGCATCTGGCAAAGACGCTTCTGGGAGCACACGATCCGGGACGAGCGCGATTACGGGGCGCATATGGATTATATCCACTTCAATCCGGTCAAGCACGGATGGGTGAAACAGGTCGCGGATTGGCGGTATTCGTCGTTTCACCATTGTGTCATCAAGGGGATTGATCCGGCGGGGTGGGGTGAAGACTTGGTGGATGTGCGTGATATGGGCGAACGTTCGTAGGTTGGGCACGCGCTTGTTTCGCCCATCATTGCCGCGCGACGTGATGGGCGGCGCAAGCGCTTGCCCATCCTACGGGTCTGCAGATCGTCCAGCCGCGCCCGCGTTGCGTCGTCCATCGGATCGAATCTGGGACCGGCCCGCCTGGAACCCGGCATCGCACCACACCTGTCTCGCTGCACGCCGCAAGCCTAGCCTCAGCGCCTCGCGATTCGCTGCCATCGTGCCGATCAGACCTTTCCATCACCACAGACCTGCAGGGTCACTGTGGCGCCACGGTCCAATCCTCCAGCGTAAGTCCGGGGATATCGCGAAAATCTGCTCGGTTGTTGGTCACCAGCACCGAGGTTGTGGCCATCGCATGGCCTGCCAGCATCCGGTCGAAGTCCCGTCCCTTCACCCAGCCCAGGAGCGCCACGATCTGCCCGTAGGCCTTCGCGGCGGCGGCATCGAAGGGCAGCACCGGGAGGCGTTCCAGCAGGATGGACAGCCTTGTCTGGCGCAAGGCTGTCTCCGACGGGGTCTTGAACAGACCGCGTTGCAGTTCCCCGAGGCTGAAGGCCGAAAGGACGATCGCACCCTCGTGGGCGAGCATGTGCGCCCGAACCGAAGGATGTCCTTCCATCGCGTGGATGAGGATGTTGGTGTCCAGCAGATAGGCCACACGCTCAGTCCCACAGACGCTCAGGCAGGTCGCCGCGCTCAATCGGGTCCATCGGGGACGGCATCGGCAGGGCGTCCAGGGCTGCGAACGCGTCCTTCAGGCTGGCGCGCCTGGGGTAGATGGTGATGACGTCGCCGACGCGGGCGATGGTGAGTTCGACGCCGGGGTCGGCGTAGGCGAGGTCGGCCGGGATGCGGACCGCCTGGCCGTTGCCGGACTTGAAGACACGGGTGGTGGTCATTTGCATTTGCCCTCTCGTGCGACGATGAAAGTGTTCATCTGTCATGTCATACCAACGGTCATGAAGAATGACCGTTGGTATGAGTCTTGGTTTGGCGCGCCGCCGCCGGCCAACCCGGCGCGCAATACCAACGGCCTTGATCGATGGAAGAGTCATCGATCAAGGCCGTTGGTATCAATCGTGGTATATACGCGGGGCGCAGGTGGTTCGGGACCACGGCGGAGTTCTGGCTCAACCTGCAGACGCGGCATGACCTGGCGCTGGCGCGGCTGCGGGTTTCGCCGGAGGCGATCGGGGCGGCCGAGGCGTTTGTGCAGACCTTGGTCTTGGCCTGACCTGAGACACACAGCGGAGATTTCGCCCATGGCTTTGCTCGATCCCAGCCAGCAGCCGCTCGAGGAATGGCGGCCCGGTGTGATGACGCGGATGCGGGTGGCGGCCGTGAAC
Source organism: Rhodospirillales bacterium (assembly GCA_037445025.1). Classification (GTDB taxonomy): domain Bacteria; phylum Pseudomonadota; class Alphaproteobacteria; order Acetobacterales; family Acetobacteraceae; genus CAIQQQ01. The sequence continues at coordinate 476 of JBBILI010000056.1, read as the reverse complement.
GGGGCGCGGTCGCTTTGTGTGTTCGAGCAGTTCTGTGAGCCGGGGATGGGGGCGCCGACGCATACCCATGCGGTGGAGGAGGTGCTCACCGTGCTGGCTGGCCGGGCCGAGATATGGGTTGGGGGCGCGCGGTATGATGCGGGGGCGGGGCAGTGTGTGCTCATTGCGGCGCAGGTTCCGCATGGGTTTCGCAACAGCGGGGATGGCGTGCTGCACATGCAGGCGATTGTGGCGGCGCCGGTGTTCGAGGCGGTGTTCAACGGAGGGCTGCCGCCGCGGCGGTGCTGGGATGCCGGGTGAGGGTGGCCGCGGGGCCTCGCGGCATGATTTGGGTTGCCGGTTTGCAGGTGATGTGTTAGTAGAATTAACATGATGCTTCCTGATGTGCCCTCTCCGTTTCTGAACCTGTCCTTGGTGCTCCGTGCGATGCGCGTTGCGCTGGCGGGTTGGGGTGGGGTTTTCTTGGTTTTGATCTT
>JBBILI010000055.1:0-29554 GCA_037445025.1 Rhodospirillales bacterium | reverse complement strand
GGCGTTGAAGTCCGATCGAAGGGGAATTGCTGCGGCCATACCGAACATCCTTCTGTTCAGTATCGTGAATCACATCCGCCCCCGCGTCGCCAAGCCCTCGTGAGTCATCGACCCCAAGAGTTGGTATAAGAACACGAGATTGCCCTTTTCCAAAGTATATGATGCATGCCAAATCTTAGTATCCAAATCTTAGTATATTGTCAGACCTGATGGGCGACACCCCCGGGCCGAGCCTTGTCGTCGTGGTGGACGACGAACCGGTGTTGCGGGCGGGGTTCGTCACCATGCTGCAGGATGCCGGCTATCGGACCGCGGACTATGACAATGCCGAGACCCTGCTTGCGACCGATTGGGCCCAGCACGCCGCCTGTCTGTTGCTCGATGCCGGGCTGCCGGGGATGAATGGCGTGGCACTGCTGAAGCAGCTGGGCGAGACCGGCGTGCGCGTGCCTGTGGTCATGATCACCGGCCTCGCGGGCATGGAAAAAGCCGTCCGGGCGATGAAGGCGGGTGCCTGCGACTTCATCGAGAAGCCTTCCAGCGAAGCTGCCATCCTGGCCGCCATCGAACGCGCCATCGGCCGGCAACCCGGCAAGGCGGCGTTTGATACGCTCCACCTGGAGGCCGCGCGCTTCATGGAACGGCTCATCGCCCGGCAGCGCGAGGTGCTGCTGCGCATCGTCGACGGCCAGGCGAACAAGGCCATCGCGTTCGAACTTGGCATCGGCCAACGCACGGTTGAGACCCACCGCGCGGCGATCATGCGAAAATCCGGCGTGCGGTCGCTCCCCGCACTGGCGCGCCTCGTGTTCGCCACCGACGCGTCCGCCCGCCCGGCCCCTGCCGGCGCGAGGCCGCCCTCGGTCGGCCCGCCGATGGCCGATGCCACGCAAGGCCATCGCTTCGAGCGGTATTTCGAGCAGATTCCGCTGGCTGTGGTCGTGGCCACAGCCGGCACGCCGGAGCGGGTGACCTACGCCAATCCGGCCATTGAGACCTTGTCAGGCCAGAGCCGCGATGAGGTGGTTGGCCAGCCATGGAGCAGCCTGCGCGGCGTGTCCCTCGGTGTGGGCGACAGCCTCGCGCTGGCTGATGCGGTGCAGGCATCGTCGGACCTGGTCGGGACGTTCCGGATTGACCGGATCGATGGAACGTCCACCATCGTCGATGCGTTCAGCAACATCATCGTCGATGACGGACCGGCCTTCCGCCTCGTCTCCCTCGTCGATGTCGGTGCCCACCACAGCGAGAGCAGGCAGGCGTTCGCGCATCAGGTGCGCGAAAAGGATACGCAACTGCTTGGGATTCAGCATCGCGTCAAAAACAACCTGCAGATGATCACAGCCTTGGTGCGGATCGAGGCGCGCAAGGCGCGCAAGCAGCTGGAGTCCGGGCCGTTCGATCGCCTGGCAGGACGGATCGACTCGATCCAGCTCGTCTACAAGCTGCTCTCCGAAGCCGGCAAGGGAGACGAGATCGATCTGGGGATGTATCTCAGCGAGATGGCTTCTGCGGTCATGCATGCGTCCGCCGTGGAGGGCATTCGGCTGGAGATGAAGGTCGATTCCTTCCCGGTCTCGGTCAACGTCGCCTTGCCGACCGGCATGGTGGTCAACGAATTGCTGACCAATGCCCTCAAAGACGCGTTTGTCGACCGGGACGGCGGCACCATCACGCTGCAGAGCCTGACCGACGCGCGCGGCTGCCGGGTGGTGGTGGCCGATGACGGCGTGGGCCTGCCGCCGGACATATCCTGGCCGAAGCGCGGCAAGTTGGGCGCAATGATCGTGCAATCGTTGCGTCAGAACGCCAATGCTGAAATTCAGGTCGAGTCACGGCGCGGCGAAGGCATGCGCGTCACCATCGCCCTTTCGCACAAGGCGGCCGCGGTGCCGGCCTCGCAGATCGTTGGGACGTCGCAGCGATGAGCGCAGGGTCAGCGGGCTGCAGCCAGGGAAGCCGGACTTTTCTATTCGAAGCAGCAACGAAACGAGCTTTCATTCAATAAGGAGCGCCGCACGGATGTGGGTCATGGGCTCTCTCCTCACCAGCCTGATCGTGGCCGCATGCATCTTCGCCGCGGCGATGGCGAGCCTCTGGCTTTATGTGCGGCTGCCGCAACATCATCGCGCAAAGGAGACGCAGGATGTCGTTCGGCTGGGAACGGGCATGCTGTCGGTGCTAGCCTCGCTGGTGCTCGGTCTGCTGATTGCGACGGCGAAGACCTCCTATGATACCACCGACCACGCGATCCGCGGCTATGCGGCGGAGCTGATCCTGCTCGATGAAACGTTCCGCGACGATGGGCCGGCGGCCGCGGTGCCGCGTGACCTGCTGCGGGGTTATACCAAGCAGCTGCTGACGGATTTCTGGCGCCCTGCCGGCGGGTCTCCCGTGTTGCTCGACAACGAGGCATCCGGCGCGATGCTGGAGCACATCCGCGAGGCCATCCGCGGATTGCGGCCGGTGGATGACGGGCAGCGCTGGCTTCAGGACCAGGCGCTGCAGATCAGCACGAATCTGCTGCGCGAGCGTTGGCTGATGATCGAACAGGGCGGCCGCAAGATCGAGCCTGTGATGCTGGTGGTCGTGGTGCTGTGGATTGCGTTCATTTTCGCCACGTTCGCGGTGAATGCGCCGCGCAACGCAACGGTGGTCCTGGCATTTTTTATCTGCTCACTGGCCATCGGTGCGTCGATCTTCCTGATTTTGGAAATGGACAACCCGCTGGGCGGGACGGTGAAGATATCGAGCTGGCCGATGCGGAACGCGTTGGAGCACATGAAGCCGTATTGAGCAGGCCGTGTGCGGCGGGTTTGAGCGGGCGATGGAAACGAACGGCGCATGATGTGGCACGGCGGCATCGCCGTGGCCGTCGTTCGCACCGGGCGACAGATCAACGGTGCTGAAAGGCGATCCAGCCCCCGCGCTGCCATTGCTTTTCAGCAGCCAGCCAGAGCAATCTGGCTTCAGGTGGACTCACCGTGCCATAAAATTGCTCGTTAAAACAGAGAGCTAGAGCGGGGTGGCATCGCCTGTCAGATGCCGCCCCGCTCTAGAAAGAGCGGCGGGATTTCAGGGCGGCGGCGAGGGTGCCGTCGTCCAGGACGTCGAGGGCGCCGCCCATGGGAACGCCTTGGGCGACGCGGGTGATGGCGATGTTGAAGGGTTTCAGGCGGTCGGTGAGCCAGTGGGCGGTCGTGGCGCCGTCCACTGTGGCTGACAGGGCGAGGATGATTTCGGTGGTGGTGTTGGCTTCGAGGCGGGCCAGGAGGGGGCTGAGGTTGAGGTCTTCGGGGCCTTGGCCGGCGAGGGCCGAGAGGGTTCCGCCGAGGACGTGGTAGAGGCCGCGGTGGACATGGGCGCGTTCGAGGGCCCAGAGGTCGCCGACCTGTTCAACGACGCAGATGATGGATTGGTCTCTATGTGGGTCGCTGCAGATGAGGCAGGGGTCTCGGCTGTCGAGGTTGCCGCAGATGGTGCAGTTTCTTGTGGCGCGTGCTGCCTCCGCCAGCGCTGTGGCGAGGGGGAGCATACGGAGCTCGGGTTGTTGCAGGAGTTTGAGGGCTGCTCTTCTTGCGCTGCGGGGGCCGAGGCCGGGAAGTTTGGCGAGGAGCGTGATGAGGCGCTCGATTTCGGGGCCGCCCATGACTATGGCGGCGTGGCGTCGTCCCGCATCGCCCGAGAGCGATGCGGGCTACGACGCTGTCCGGAAGGGAGCGTCAGCCGGCTGAAAGTTTTTTGGTTCTTTTTTTCAAAAAAGAACATCTTGCTTAGAACGGCAGCTTGAGGCCGGGGGGAAGATTCAGCCCGCCGGTGGCTTTCTGCATTTCATCGGCGGCGAGCGCCTCGATTTTACGTTTTGCGTCGGCGTGGGCGGCGACGAGCAGGTCCTGCAGCATTTCCATTTCGCTGGGGTCGGCGAGTTTCGGGTCGATCCTGACGGATTGCAGTTCGCCTTTGCCGCTCATGGTGACGGTGACCATGCCGGCGCCGGCGCTGCCTTGGATGGTGGCGGCTTCAAGGGCGGCCTGCATGTCTTCCATTTTCTTTTGCATTTGGGAGGCTTGTTTCATCAGGCCGGCGATGTTCTTCATAGTGTGTTCTCCCAGAAATCTGCGGGTTCATCGAAATCGTCGCTGCCGGGGGGTGGCAGGGCGAAGGCTTCGGGTTCGGGGTCGCCGCCGAGGGTCAGCTCGATGGGGGTGGGCAAGCCGTAGCGGTCGGTGCTGGTGTCGGTGACGGCTTCGATCTTGGCGCCGGGAAAGGCGGTCAGGATGGCCTGGACCATGGGGTGGATGGCGGCGTTCGCGCGGCGGGCGTGGTCGGCGGCGTCGCCTTGTTCGGCGAGGGTGGGTTCGCCGGGGTCTTGCGAGAGGGCGATGGTCCAGCGGGTGTTGGTGACGGTGCCGAGGACGGCGGAGAGACGGGCGGCGAGGTCGCGCGGGGTGTCGGGTTCGGGGCGGAGCTCGATGACAGGGGGCGCGAAGCGGACGAGGTGGACGGAGTGAACGAGATGGGCATGGAGGGTGGCTTCGCGGGCGTGTTCGACCAGTTGGGCCACTTCGCGGAAGCTGGTGGGGAGGGGGCTGGGTTGTGTCTCGACTGCGAGGCGCGGGGCGCCGTTGGCGACGGCGCGGGTGCCGCCGGTGGGGGATGAGGGCGTGGGTTGAGGGGTGACGGCGTGCGGAGGCGCTTCGCGGAGCTGGCGGATGAGGTCGGCGGGGGGTGGCAGGTCGGAGACGTGGCAGAGGCGGATCAGAACCATTTCGGCGGCGGCTCTGCGGTCGGCGGATTGTTCGACTTCGGTGATGCCCTTGAGGAGCATCTGCCAGGCGCGGCCGAGGGCGGACATGGTCACCTGATCTGCGAGAGCGGCGCCGCGGGTGCGTTCGGCTTCGGGGAGCTCGCTGCCGTGGCGCAGGTCGGGAACGACCTTGAGGCGGGTGATGGTGTGGACGAGTTCCAGCAGGTCAGACAGCATCTCGCCGAGATCGGCACCGCGGGCATGGGCCTGGTCGGTGATGGCCAGGGCGGCTGCGGGTTTGCCGGAGAGGACGGCTTCGAGCAGGTCGAAGATCGCGCCGCGGTCGGCGAGACCCAGCATGTCGATGATCGCGGGAGCGGTGATGGTCTCGCCCGGGGCGGATTGGGCGATGGCCTGGTCGAGCAGGGACAGGCCGTCGCGGGCGGAGCCGTCGGCGGCGCGGGCGATGAGGGCCAGGGCTTCCGGCTCCATCGCAACCCCTTCGCGCTGGGCGATGCGGCCGTAATGGGCAGAGAGTTCGGCCACCGAGATGCGGCGCAGGTCGAAGCGCTGGCAGCGGCTGAGCACCGTCACCGGCACCTTGCGGATCTCGGTGGTGGCGAAGATGAACTTCACATGGGCGGGGGGCTCTTCCAGCGTCTTCAACAGGGCGTTGAAGGCGGGCTTGGAGAGCATATGCACCTCATCGAGGATGAACACGCGGGTGCGGGCCTGCATGGGACGGAAGCGGACGGCTTCGATGATCTCGCGGACGTCCTCGATGCCGTTGTTGGAGGCGGCGTCCATCTCCGTGACGTCAGGGTGGCGGTCGGCGAGGATGGCGGTGCAGTTGGGGCAGACGCCGCAGGGCTCGGTGGTGGGGCCGCCGTTTCCGTCCGGGCCGATGCAGTTCAGGGCGCGGGCGATGATGCGGGCGGTGGTGGTTTTGCCGACGCCGCGCACCCCGGTGAGCATGAAGGCGTGGGCGACGCGGCCAGCCGCAAACGCGTTGCGCAGAGTCCGGACCATCGCGTCCTGACCGATAAGGTCGGCAAAGTCGGTCGGGCGGTATTTGCGGGCAAGGACGCGGTAAGGCAGTGCCAGGGTTGGGGCGGGTGCGACCGGGAGCGAGTCGCCGAACAGGCCGGGGCCGTCCGGGGGCGGCGCGTCATCCTCCGGCGGCTCGTCTCCAAATAGGCCCGACATCAATTGCCCTATGGGTGGGGTGGGAGGCCGAACAAACGACCCGAGCAAGAACCCGTTGCGGCTGCTTCCTTCCGGACCTGACCGGGTTGGCGAGGAGCCCGTCCGCCGCCGACCTCCCACCTGTCATATCGCGCGTTGGGGTGGGTTCTGCAAGCGGGCTTGGCGGATAGCTGCTCCGGTGGCATCACCTGGGGAAAGCAAGCAGGATTCGCCCGTGCGCCCGATCCCCCCCAGCCGACCCAATGTGTACACCGGCAGCCCGATCGACCGGCTTTCGGACAAGCGGGACGATGATGCGTTCATCCAGGCGGCGTGGGAGAGCCCGGAGGCGGTGTTTCTTCCGGTCTGGCGGGCGAAGAGCCTGGTGACAGGGATGGACGAGAACCGGCCGGCGGCGGTCTATCTGCAGGGGGTGGAGGCCGCGCCGCTGCAGGGGGACGGGGCGACCTGGGCGTATCTGGGGCGGCATGGGGATCGGCAGGTGTTTGCTGTCGATGTCAGCGAGCTGGAGGATCCGCTGCCGGTGCTGCCGGAGCGGCTTGGGGCGCTGATCGACATTCGGGCGACGGCGGGGCTGCTGCCGCGGGATGATGCGGCGATTCTGGCGCATGCGCGGGGATTGATGCATTGGCGCAACCGGCATCGGTTCTGCGGGGTGTGCGGGGGGGCCTGCGTGCCGCGCAGTGCGGGGAATGCGATGCGTTGCACGGTCTGCGGCACGCAGCATTTTCCGCGGACGGATCCGGCGGTGATCATGCTGGTGACGCATGGGGATGTGGCCTTGCTGGGGCATTCGCAGCGGTTCCCGAATTCGACGATGTATTCGACGCTGGCGGGGTTCGTGGAGCCGGGGGAGAGTCTGGAGGAGGCCGTCGCGCGGGAGGTGTTAGAGGAGGCGGGGATCCGCACCGGGCGGGTGTTCTATCATTCGAGCCAGCCCTGGCCGTTTCCGGCTTCGATCATGCTGGGATTTCATGCCGAGGCGTTGACGACCGAGATCACCATCGATCCGAACGAACTGATGGACGCGCGGTGGTTCACAAGGGCGCAGATGCGCGATCCGGCGGCGCACGGGTTCGCGTTGCCGCGGGCTGACAGCATCGCGCGGCGATTGATCGAGGATTGGCTGGACGCGACTGAATAACCAAGGAGAGTTCCATGATCGTTGATCTGCGTATCTATACCATTCAGCCAGGGAAGCTTGCCGCGTATGTGAAGATGTACCAGGACCACGCCTGGCCGCTCCAGCAGAAATATCTGGGCACATGCCTCGGCTGGTACACCGTGGTTGAGGGCACGCTGAACACGGTGGTGCATATGTGGCAGTACGAGAGCCAGGGGGATCGGGAGATCCGTCGCGCCACCATGGCAAAGGACCCGGAGTGGCAGAAGTTCGTCGCGATGTCCGCTGAGTCGGGCTACGTGCTGAAGCAGGAGAACCGGTTCCTGGCGCCGACGGCGTTCTCGCCGGTTCAGTAACCGCCTATCGCTGATCCCCCCGCTTTGGCATGCTTTCTGGGCAGCCAACGCGGGGGACGACATGAGCGACGCTACCTTGGACGATCTGTGCAAATCGGTCAGCGTTGCCGAGATGATGAAGGACCTGGAGGAGTTCGCCCGGCGGGTGAAGCTTTCGGGGACGCCGGAGGAGCTGGCGAGCTTTCGGTATATCCGCACGCGGCTGGAGGCGGCGGGGTATCGGACCGATCTGTTTCAGCATGACGCGTATATCAGCCTGCCGGGGGCGGCTTCGCTCAGCCTCGGCAATGAGGCGGTGACGTGCATCACCCATTCGTTCAGCCAGCCTTCTGGTCCCGGGGGGACGCGGGGTGAGGTGGTGTATTGGCCGGGTGGGGCCGAGGATCCCGGCGTGGCCGGCAAGATCGTGGTGTTCGATGGGATCGCCAATCCGGGGCTGAGCCTGAAGGCGAGCCGGGCGGGGGCGATCGGGCAGATCCATGTGTGTCCGCACCGGCATATTCATGAGATGTGCATCTCGCCGGTGTGGGGCAGCCCGACGCCGGAGACGGTGGGGATGCTGCCGACGACGACGGTGGTTTCCGTCGCCAAGGCGGATGGGGACCGGTTAAAGCAGCGGATGGCGGATGGCGAGCTGGTCACCGCGACGTTGACGGCGGAAGTGGACACCGGGTGGCGGCAGACGCCGATCTTGGTGGCCGAGCTGATGCCGCCGGGGGCGGACGAAACCACGCCGTTCGTGCTGTTCTCCGGGCATCATGACACCTGGCATTACGGGGTGATGGACAACGGCAGCGCGAATGCGACGATGATGGAGGTGGCACGGCTGGCGGCGCGGCATGTGGCGACGTGGAAGCGCGGCCTGCGGCTGTGTTTCTGGTCCGGGCATTCGCATGGGCGGTATTCCGGCTCGGCCTGGTATGCGGACCATCATTGGGACGAACTGGAACGGCGCTGCGTGGTGCATGTGAACATCGATTCCACCGGCGGGATCGGGGCCACGGTGCTTGCGGACGTGATCACGTCGACGGAGATGCAGGGGCTGGGGGCGGAGGCCGTGCTGGCGCAGGCCGGGCAGGAGATTGTCGGGCGACGGATGGCGCGGGCGGGGGACCAGTCGTTCTGGGGGATCGGCATTCCCAGCATGTATATGGGGCTCAGCGAGCAGCCGGCGGAGGGGACGATCAATCCGGCGGGCGGCGTGATCGGGGGCGCCGGGGCGCGCCGGGGCGGTGGGCTCGGGTGGTGGTGGCATACGCCGGAGGACACGCTGGACAAAATCGATCCGGTGTTTCTGGAGCGGGACGCGCGGGTTTATGTGCACACCGTGTGGCGGCTGCTGACGGATGCGGTGCTGCCGATGGATTATGCGCCTTGGGCGCGGGCGTTTCTGGCGGAGCTGGTGGGGTTGCAGGGGAAGCTTGCGGGGTTTGATCTGCAGCCGTTGGTGTCACGGACGCAGGCGTTGATAGCGGCGGCGGGGGCTTTGGTGGCGCCGGAAGGGAAAGCTGCGATTGATCGGCGCAACCAGGCACTGATGGCGGTGTCTCGGGTATTGGTGCCGATCGATTACACCAAGGGGGACCGGTTCGAGCATGATCCGGCTTTGGGGTTCAATCCCTGGCCGCCGCTGGATGCGATCCGCGCGCTGGTGGGCGCGAGCGATGACGACGCGAAGTTTCGGATGGTGGCGGCGGTGCGGGCGCGCAATCGGGTGGCGCATGCTTTGGATCTGGCGCTGGCGGCGCTGGGGTGAGGAATCGTGGCCAACCATCCTTGCTGAAGCCAGATGGCGCTACGTGGCGGGGTGACGCAACGGGAGCGCCGCCAGGACTTCGATGAGGTCGGCAGGTCTGAAGGGTTTGCGCAGGACGGGCCATTTCAGCTCGGCCACGTCCACCTCGCGGGCCTCGCCGGAGGCCAGGACGATGGCGAGGTCGCGGTGCATGCGTTCGGCCCGGGTGGCCAGGTCCGGCCCGTTGATGGGGCCGGAGAGGATGATGTCGCTGAACAGGACATCGAATTGGGCGGGACCGGAGAGCAGGTTCAGCGCCTCCTCGGCGCTGCCGACGGCTGTCGTGCGGAAGCCGATCCGCTCGAACAGGCCGGCGAGGGTGGAGCGCAGCTCGGCGCGGTCCTCCACCACCAGAACCGCCAGATCGAGCGCGCTGAAATCGGGCACTGCCACAGGTTCGGGCGACGCATCCTGCGGCAGGTCTGCCTGGGGGAAATACAGGTCGATCGTGGTGCCCTGCCCCGGTGTGCTTCTGATCTGCAGGCACCCACGGCTTTGCTGGACGAAACCATAGACCATGCTCAGGCCAAGGCCGCTGCCGCTGCCCAGTGGCTTGGTGGTGAAGAACGGCTCGAAGATCTGCGGCAGGATTTCGGGGGGAATGCCGCTGCCGTCATCGGCCACGCGCACCCGCACGGTCGGGCCGGCGGGCACACAGTCGGGCTGGCCAGGAAGCGGAGTCGCGAGGTCGACGGCGGAGACGGAAATGTCGATATGGCCGTGCTCGGGCAGGGCGTCGCGGGCGTTGATGACAAGGTTCATCAGCGCGTTCTCAAACTGGCCGGGGTCGATCTCGATGAGCAGGCTGCTCTGGGTGGCGGCGAAGCGCAGCACGTGGCGGTCGTCCACGGCGCGTGCCAGCAGGGGCCGCACAGTCTGCACCTGGGCGCGCAGATCGACCACCAGAGGACGCAGTGACTGGCGGCGGGCGTAGGAGAGCAGCTGGGCGGTGAGCTCGGCGCTGCGTCGGGCAGCGTGCTGGGCCTGTTCCGGCAGGCCGCGCTGCGGGGCGGGGAGGTCCGTGTCCTCCATCGCCATTTCGAGGTTCAGCGACACCACCGTCAGCAGGTTGTTGAAGTCGTGCGCGATGCCGCCGGTGATCTGGCCGATGGTCTTCAGCTTCTCCGCCCGCAGCAGGGCTTCGGCTGCGATCTTCTGCTCGGTGATGTCCTGCTTCGGCATCGCGGCGGGCACGGGCGAGCTCGCGGATGAAACGGATCTCGCCGGAGGGGCGGACGATACGGAATTCCATGGCGTCGTCATGGCCGTCGCGGATCATGGCGGCGTAGGTGGAGCGGAAGTGCTCGCGGTCCTCCGGGTGGACGCTGGCGACGATCTGGGCGACCTCGAGGGGGAACTGGGCGGGGTCGCGCGCGAAGATGGCGCAGACCTCGGAGGACCAGGTGACGCGGTAGGGTTCGAGACGCAGCGACCAGGTGCCGATGCGGGCCAGTCTGGCAGCGTCCTCGAGGTCGGCGGTGCGGGCGGTCAGATCCTCGGTCAGCCGCGCGAGGGCCGCGTTTTCGTTCCGGGCGAGGTCCGTCTTGCCGAATAATCGGTGCGAAGCAGTGCGTAAATGCTCGTAATACCAACGGCCTTGATCGATGACTCTTCCATCGATCAAGGCCGTTGGTATCGCGCGCCGGGTTGGCCGGCGGCGGCGCGCCAAACCAAGACTCAAACCAACGGTCATTCTTTATGACCGTTGGTATAAATCGCGGATATCATGCTGCTTGTCCGCCAATAATGATCCAACTGACAACCGTCTCGCTTGCAGAGAGTCGTCGGACACCGAAAAGAAGATAGGCTTATCTTACGGATGTGCCAGGGGTCGCCGCGCTCTCATTACGGCGCAGCTGCAGCATTGGATGAGGGGGGGGCGCGCATCAGCTCCGGCACAGGCATCCATTTCTGTTCCGCCACGCTTCGGTAGGCGAGATCGGCGAGCTGGACCGACCTGGCGCCTTCGACCAGCGTGGGCAGATAGGGCGCGTCTTCAGCCAGATGGCGCAGGAAGGCCTCCCAGCACTGGCGGAACGGCGGCTTCACGGGCAGCGTGTCCGGCACTTCCTGCCATTGCGCCATGAAGTCCATCGACGCCGGCCTGCCGCCGCCGAAGAAGGCTTCGGGGGTGTTGACGGCGGACTGGGTGAAGCATTTGTGGCGGCCGGCGACGGCGGAGCCAAGGGTGCCGTCGATCTGCACGACCATCGTGTCTTCCCGGCGCACACGGGTGGCCCAGGAGTTGGTGATGACGCCGACGCCGCCGCCATGCAGTTGAAGCAGAGCGTGGGAGGTGTCCTCGACGTCGACCTTGTAGCGCGTGCCGGATTCGTCGACGCGCTCGGGAATGGCGGTGGCCATGACGGCGCAGACGCCGGTGATCGGGGCGGCAAGGCGATCGATCATGTAGCGCCAGTGGGCCATCATATCGAGGGCGAGGCCGCCGCCTTCGGCCTTCTTGTAGTTCCAGCTGGGGCGCTGGCATTCCTGGGTGGTGCCGTCGAACACCCAGGAGCCGGCATCGATTCGGATCTGCAGGATGCGGCCGAAGAAGCCGGCGTTCTTGACGAAGAGCAGCTTGGCGAAGCCGGGGAGGAACAGCTTGTCCTGGATCACGCCGTGTTTGACGCCTGCGGCATCGGCGAGGTGGGCGAGTTCCATCGCTTCGGCGACGGTGGGCGCGGTGGGTTTTTCGATGTGGATGTGCTTGCCGGCGGCGATGGCCTGGCGGACGCGGGCAGGGCGGTCGCCCGTGGCGGCGCAGTCCATGTAGATTTGGTCCGGGCCCGCTAGCGCTTCGGCGAGGCTGGTGGTCCAGCGTTGGTTGCCGTGGGATTGCGCAAGTTTTCCGAGCGTTGCGGCGTTGCGGCCGACCAGGAGGAGCTCGGGGATCAGCCGGTCGCCGTTGCGGAGCGGCAGACCGCCTTCGGCGGCGATCGCCAGGAGATGGGCCATGTGCTGGGTGGTGCCCATGCGGCCGGTGGCGCCATTGATGATGACGCCGATGCGGATGTCGGCCATGCGGGCTACTCCAGGGGCACGTTTCGCGGCTCGCGCATGGTGGTGATGGCAATCGCGCTGGCCAGCCCGGCGGCCATGACGAGATAGGCGGGGGAGAGCGGGTTGCCGGTGGAGGAGATCAGATAGGTGGCGACAAACGGCGAGAAGCCGCCGAAGATCGCCACCGAGAAGCCGTAGCTGACCGAGAGCGCGGTGTAGCGGATGCGGGTGGGGAACATTTCGGCCAAGATCACCGGAATGGTGCCGGTGTAGAATGATTGGATGACGCCCACGATCAGCTGAGCGGTCACCAGGGCGGTGAAGGTGCCGACGCTCACCAGCATGTAGAGCGGATAGGCGAGGATCAGGAACAGCAGGCTGGCGGCCATGATCATCGGGCGGCGGCCGACCTTGTCGGACAGGGCACCCATGAAGGGAGTGAGGACCATGACCAGCAGGTTCGACAGGGTGGCGCCGAGCAGAGCGTCGCTGGCGCTGATGTGCAGGGTCTTCTGCGCGTAGGTCGGCATGTAGACGATCATGACATAGTTGCCGACGATGCCGATGATCGAGAGAAAGAAGGCCTGGACCAGGAGCGGGCCATAGGAGCCGACGGCCTCGCTCAAGGGCGCGCGGGAGGTGGCCTTTCGTTCGACCGTTGATTCGAACACCGGGGTTTCGGCGACCTTGGTGCGGAGGTAGTAGCCGATCGGGCCCAGCAGCAGGCCGAACACGAAGGGCAGGCGCCAGCCCCAGGACATGAAGTCCCCCTGGGTGAGGTAGTTGGTGAGCAGGAACGCGCAGAGCGAGGCGCCGGTGGCGCCGATCTGGGTGCTGAACTGCTGCCAGCTGCCGGTGAGGCCGCGTTTGCCGGGCTCGGCATATTCCACGAGGAACGCCGCCGCCCCGCCCCATTCGCCGCCGGTCGAAAAACCCTGGCCGCAGCGGCAGATCAGCAGCAGCACGGGTGCCAGCAGGCCGATCGAGCTGTAGGTGGGAATGAGGCCTGTGCAGCCGGTGGCGAGCGCCATCAGGCCGATCGTCACCACGAGGGCCGCCCGTCTGCCGTGCCTGTCGCCGTAGCGGCCGAGGATGACGGCGCCGAGCGGGCGGAACAGGAAGCCCACGCCGAAGGTGATGAAGGTGTTGATCAGCGCCAGCGCATCGTTGCCGGCGGGAAAGAAGGCCTGGCTGATGGGCACGGCGAAGAAACCGTAGAGCACGAAGTCGAACAGTTCGAAGAAATTGCCGATGGAACAGGAGAGGATGGCGCGGCGGCGGATGGCCTGCATGGCCGGGGAGGTGAGATCGACGGCCGCCATGCTCATGCCCGTTCTCCTGAACGTTTTTGGTTCAAGCTGCCAGCGTTACATCGATTTCATGTGCCGTCGAGACGGAAACTGCCCTGGTGAGCACAGCAAGGAAGCAAGGTTCACCGCCAAGGCGCCAAGACGCCAAGGTTCATTTTTCTTGGCGGCTTGGCGGCTTGGCGGTGAACCTCAGCCTCTGTTCAGCCAGCTGAGACCCAGGGTCAGTCGGCAGCGCCCGCGCCACGCACGGGAGCCATCGGGTAGACCCCAAGGATGCGGGTTTCGCGGGAGAAGAAGCCCAGCTCTTCGAGGGCGCGGCGGAGCGGGGGCTGTTCGGGGTGGCCTTCGACCTCGCAGAGGAACTGGGTGGCGGTGAAGGCGCCGCCGACCATGTAGCTTTCCAGCTTGGTCATGTTGACACCGTTGGTGGCGAAGCCGCCGAGCGCCTTGTAGAGCGCGGCAGGGACGTTGCGGACGCGAAAGACGAAGGTGGTCATGAGCCCCGCGGTCGCGGCCGGGAGGGTCAGCGGCTGTCTGGCCATGACGTAGAAGCGGGTGGTGTTGTGGGCGGCGTCCTCGACGTTGTGGCGCAGGATGTCGAGCCCGAACAGCTCCGCGGCCAGCGAGGAGGCGATGGCGGCGGCCTTGGGGTCGTTCCAACCGGCTACGAGCTCGGCGGAGCCGGCGGTGTCGGCCTCCACCACGGCCTTGAGGTTCAGTTCCTTCAGGATCTTGCGGACCTGGCCCAAGGCGACGGGGTGGGAATGGGCGCGTTCGAGGCCCGCGATGGTCGCACCTTTGGGCGCCATGAGGCAGTGCTCGACCCGCTGGAAATGCTCGCCGATGACGTGCAGGCCGGATTCCGGCAGCAGGGCGTGCACATCGGGCACGCGGCCGGCGAGGCTGTTCTCGCAGGCGAGCATGGCGAGGCTGGCGCGGCCTTCGTGCACCGCCTCGATCGCTTCCGCGAAACTGTAACAGGGCAGCGTGGTCCAGCCGGGATAGGCATTCCGGCAGGCGAGGTCGGAATAGGCGCCAGGGTGGCCCTGGAAGGCGATGGTATTGGTCATGGCCCTGGTCTAGAGGCTTTTTGCCCACGATTGAAGATGGAGCTGCCGATGGCCAACGACCCTGCTTCGAAGAAAGCGCTTGGTGACAAGCCGGCGATCCATCGGACCGCTTCGGTGCGGGCTTCGACATTCGGCCGCTATTGCGAGGTGGGGGCGCGGACGAAGGTCGCGGAGAGTTCGTTCGGGGACTACGCGTATGTCGTCAACGACAGCGACATCATTTACACCGACATTGGAAAGTTCTGCTCGATCGCGGCGCATACGCGGATCAATCCGGGGAATCATCCGCTGGAGCGGGTGGCGTTGAGCCATTTCACGTATCGGTCGTCTGCCTATGACATGGGGCCCGATGACGGGTCGTTCTTCGATTGGCGGCGGAGCTTTCGCTGCGTGATGGGCAACGATGTGTGGATCGGGCATGGGGCGGTGGTGCTGCCGGGGGTGAAGCTGGGCAACGGCGCGGCGGTGGGAGCCGGGGCGATCGTGACCAAGGATGTGCCGCCGTTTGCAATCGTCGTGGGGAATCCGGGGAAGGTGCTGCGCTATCGGTTTCAGCCTGCGATCATTGCGGCGTTGGAGCGGATTGCGTGGTGGGACTGGCCGCACGAGCGGTTGCGGTCGGGGCTGGCGGATTTTCGGGCGATGTCGGCACAGGATTTCTGCCGCAAATACGATCCGGTTTAGCGGGAAGAGCGCGGCGTGGCGCTCACCCCGCCTCTGCCTGCTGGCGTGAGAACTCCAGAACGCCGGTCGCCTCGATGATGCGATCGGCCTGACGCTCCCAGCCATAGCGGTCGTAGCTGGCGGATGCCGCCGCCTCCGCCATGGGGGCGTAGCGGGCTGGGTCGCGCACCAGGGCCACGGCCTCGGCGAGCGCCTCGTCCCATTCGTGGGCGCGGGCCAGGCGCCCGGTCTCGCCGTCCTTGATCGATTGTCTGAAGGCAAAGGTCGGCGTGGCGATGGTCCAGGTGCCGACCACCGCAGCCTCGAAGAATTTCAATTCGCTGTTGCAGTTGGTGAACGTGTTGTCCTGCAGGGGTGCGATGTTGATTTCCACCTCGGCGATCACGCGCTGCAGGTTGAGGTGGTCCTGCAGGGGCACGATTTCGACGCGCCCGGCGAAGACGTTCAGCGGGCCGCTCGGCAGCGGGAAGCCGACGATGCGCAGCTGAACCTCTAAATCCGCGGCGAACAGGCGGGCCAGGGCGGGCAAGGCCACCGCGAAGTCCTTGTTGTGCGTCGGCGTGCCGCTGAAATAGCCGATCGTGACCTTGCCCTTGCCGCGAAATCCGCGCGCCCGTTTGGCAGCCAGCAACTGGCGGGAGATCGTCTCCTGATCCCGCGCCAGATAATTCGGCAGGACGCCGACAGGGGCCCCCGCCATGCACGCCGCCAGCCGCGCCGAGAGGAACGTGTTGGTGGTGAGACCGGCGTCGCACAGCCGGGCCGTCGATTCCATGCGGCCGATATAGGCGTACCAGAAATCCCAGTGCACCGGCTCATCGGTCGGCTGGTCCAGCGTGTCCATGATCTGATGGACATGGCGTGTGTCGAAGACCAGGTCGTCACAGTCGAACAGGACCCGGACTCCGGCGGCGCGCAGCCGCGGAATGAGCTGGGCGACCTTCCGGTCGTAGAGAACTCTGCTGATGACGAAGACGTCGATGAACGCAACCTCTCGCACCAGGGCCGGCAGTTCAGCCAGCGAGAACCAGGCGGCGCCAAGATCGGGCCGGCTGGCGGCGAGGCTCATGGGCGGGTTGAAGCAACGATAGCGGAATGTGCTGGTGTCGGGATTCTGATACAGCCAGGCGATGCGGGGGCGCCCCCGGCGCAACGCGTCCAGGCGCTCCGCCAGGGATTGGGACTCCCAGAACGGCGCGGGCGAGGTGGGCACGGCATCCATCAGATCGAAGAACATGGCTGCTCCCTTAAACCGCGATGAGCGGAGCGACATGGGCGGCCAGGCGATCGACCGTGGGGGCCAGAGCCTGGGCCCAGTCGCGCAGGATGTGGTCCGCCGCCCGATGGCGCGCACGCGCCGCGTCATCCTCGGCAAGCGCCACCAGGCTGCGGAGCCCTTCGCCCAGGGCGGTTCGGGTCGGCTTCACGGTCAGGATGTTCTCCGAATAATACCAACGGCCTTGATCGATGACTCTTCCATCGATCAAGGCCGTTGGTATCGCGCGCCGGGTTGGCCGGCGGCGGCGCGCCAAACCAAGACTCAGACCAACGGTCATTCTTTATGACCGTTGGTATAATGCGTCAGGCTGGCCTTGCCCGGATGGGCGGTGGTCAGCACCGCCGCCCCCGCGGAGGCGAGATCGAGCGGCGGATAGGACGGGTGCGGCGTGTCCATCAGCACGAACCCGGCATCCATCGTTTCGATAAAGGATTTGTACTCGGTCCATCCCATGGGGTCATGGATGATCGGGACGACCCTGCCACTCAGCTTCACCTCGGGAAGACCACGGCCGACCCAGTGGACCTCCCACCGGTCCGGCGGGAACAGGCCTTGCGCCGCCGCGTCATCCAGCGGCTCGATGCCGCGCCAGAACAGATTTCGCAGGTTATGGGGCCTGGCATAGAAGAACAGGCGCCGGACACCGGCCCGGGCCGGCAGATGCGACGCCGCGGTTGCCCCGGTGGGAAAGGCCGGCTCGAAGCACATCGCCTTGCTGCCAAGGTT
This sequence comes from Rhodospirillales bacterium, assembly GCA_037445025.1. Lineage (GTDB taxonomy): Bacteria > Pseudomonadota > Alphaproteobacteria > Acetobacterales > Acetobacteraceae > CAIQQQ01. The sequence goes on along the minus strand of JBBILI010000055.1, from coordinate 12,255 downwards.
CGCCAGCCTGTCCGGCCCGGCCGCGAGATGGCGCAGCAGGCCTTCGGTGTTGACGACGCTGACCAGCCCGGGGTGATCGAGCGTCTCGGCGCAGCGCAGCCGTTCATCGCCTCGCGGATAGAACATTCTCTCGTCTTCCTGGACCAGGGCGATGATCCGCGCGGGGGCGACGGCGCCGAGCGTGGCACGTGTGGTCCACCATGACGTCGTCAGGAACACGTCGTTCGGCGCGAGCGGCAGGTCCCGTGTGCCGTCCAGCGGCGCGAAGGCGAGCTCCAAGGTGCCGTTGAGCCTGAGGCCGGCATTGCGCAGCACGTCATGCACCGGCGCGGCCATCGCCTCCTCGGTGCGCGTGACGATCCGCAGCGTGGCCCCGAGGCGATTGGCAAGCTGCGCGCCGATCATGAGCGACGTGCCGACACCGCCGAACAGCGAAGACGGGCCGATGCTGTCGGTCACGATCGACAGCCGCGGCGCGCTCGCAGCCACCGGGAAGCAGGGATAGGGTTCAAGGGACGGGAAGTGCCGCGCGACCAGTTCGGCGACCGGCAGCGGACCCGTGGCGGACTGCGGGCTGATCACCGGCGGCGGGTAATTCGCGGCCGTTATCTGGCGCAAGGCATCTTGCAACGGCATCGGGCGGCCACGGACCTTTGCGCGGAGCCACAACGCTGTCACCAGCGCGCCGCGAATGGCACGACGCATCGGCCGGGGCAGGCGTGCGAAGCGATGGGCCATGAACAGGGCCACGCGAACACTGCGAGCCCCGCGCAGGATCGCCAGTTCAGACGATACCGAGGCCCGCAGTTGCTCGGCGTATTCCGCGCTGGCCTCGCTGCGCTTGGCGCGATCCAGCAACGCGGCGGCGGTGTCCTCGCTGCGCTTCGCCCGATCCAGCAACTCGACCGTGTTCTGACGCATCGCGGCGAGCTCGTCCTGCAGCCGTCGCTCCATCGCGCGGGCTTCGGCCAGTTTCGTCTCGAATTCCGAGCGCGACTGCTGCAGAGCGCTCTGGACCTCCGTCGCGCGGGCCTCGAGCTCTTCGCGCATGCTGACCAGGCCGGCACGCAGAGACGGACCGAACACCGGATCGGCCGATGGAGACAACGCCAGGTGCCGCAGCTGCTGCAGTGGCAGATGCACCAGATGGGGGCCGGGGTTGCTGACGGGTGCCAGACTGCCTGTCAGCATCCGCGCGAACGGCCGGCTCTTGGTCGCCGGCAGGCGGGCGATGACACCGACTGAATCGTAGAACGTGATCCGCCCGATTTCACGTGCCATGGCGTCGTTTGCCGCACGCTGGCTCGGCGAAAGGCGTGCGAGATCGGCCGCGTCGAAATGATCGGCATGAAGGGCGTCTGCGAGGGACTTCAGATATTCCATGCTGCTGTCGCTCGACCGCAGGCCACCCTCATGGTGGGCGGAATAGCTGCAGTGAAGATCCTCGATGAAGTACAGCCCGCCGGGCTTCAGCCTTGGAAAACACGACCTGAAGGTGGCAATGACATTGCTGCTTCGGTGCGATCCGTCATCGATAATCACCTCGAACGTCAGGTCGCCCAGCCGATCCTCGAGCACGGCGGGGTTGCTCGCATCACCGACATAGATGTCGATGTTGGGTCCAAGCCGCAGGGTTGCGCATTTGGGATCTATGTCAAATCCGAATATTTTTGATCCGGCCGGCAGGTATTTGGCCCAGATCTGCAATAATCCCCCGTTCTGTATGCCGATTTCGAGCAGGCGGATCGGGGCGCCCGAATGGACCAGGCTTCCCAGCTCAGCCTGATAAATGCTGAAGAATTGCTCCCATTTGTCGGAGACATTTTCAGTATGGTCCCAGAACATATCGGCCAGATTCGAGTTCACGGCAGCTGGAGAGGCAGCCTTTGGCATGGTGTCGATGTTCTTATCATTTGTTGAGATGCCCGGGCGCGATCGCGGCGCATCGCCAACGGCCGCGGTCGAGCCGTCGCCACCTGCGAGCTGTCAGGCATGACAGACGCTGTGGCAGCAGGATCGTTCTGGTGAGAGGGCCGGGGATTGGGAATGAGAATTTAAGGAAGGGCTTCTTTTCTGAAGAAAAGAAGCAAAAGACTTTTATCCGTTTGGCTGGGATCGTTCTGGTGGATCGTTGAACCGCGACGCGACTTCTGGACTGCGCTCGTTATGGAATAGGAATGAACTCGCCGTTGTCGAGATCCGGCAGCTTCATGCGGCCGGCGCGCCAGTCGGCCTTGGCCTGGTCAATGCGCTCCTTCGAGGAGGAGACGAAGTTCCACTCGATGTAGCGTTCGCCGATCGGGGTGCCGCCGAGGAGCATCAGCGACGTGGGGCCCACGGCGCGCAGGGATTGGGCGGGGCCGGGGCGGAACAGAAGCATCTCGCCGGGGCCATAGCTGTGGCCATCATAGGTGATCCGGCCTGAGGCGATGTACGCGGCGCGCTCGGGGTGGTCCTGGGGCAGTTCGCAGGCCGTGCCGTCGGACAGGAGCAGATGGGCGTAGAACATCGGCGAGAAGGTGGCGACGTCGGCGGTCAGGCCGAAGGCCTGGCCTGCGATGAGCCGGCCGGAGAGGCCGGTGTCGGTGAAGGTGGTGATCTCGCGGGCGGTGGTGTGGGTGAAGGAGGGGGCGATCTCCTCATGGTCGGTGGGCAGGGCGACCCAGGTCTGGATGCCGTCCATGCGGCCGCCGTGGCGGCGCAGACCCTCGAAGCGTTCGGAGTGGGTGATGCCGCGGCCCGCGACCATCCAGTTGACCTCGCCAGGGGCGATGTCGATCTCGACGCCCGTGCTGTCGCGGTGGGTGATTTCGCCGTCGAAGAGGTAGGTGACGGTGGCGAGGCCGATATGGGGGTGGGGGCGGACATCCATCTCCCTCGGGATGCCGGGGGCGAAGTCGACCGGCCCCATGTGGTCGAAGAAGATGAACGGCCCGACCATACGGCGCCGGACATTGGGCAGCACACGGCCGACCTCGAACAGGCCAAGGCTTTTGCGGTGCTCCGTCAGGACGAGGTCGAGCATGGGTCAGGCCTCCTTGGGTCCGGTGTAGAAATTGGGATAGCTGCGTTGCACGACGGGGCCGTCGGACGCGTAGGCGTGGCAGGTGTTGAGGAGGCGGGGCGGGGCGTCCGGATCGCGCGGGGCGCGTTTGGCGCGGACGGGATACATCGACTGCATGGCGACGGTGCCGAGCTGTTGCAGGAGCTCGCGGATATGGGTGCAGCCGATGGTGCCGCCGAGGCGTTCGTTGGCGGCCTTGAGGAAGCCGGGGCGAATGGTGAGGCCGACCAGGCGGCGGAAGGTTTCAGCGCCGCCGCTGCAGCTGGTGAAGGGGCCGAAGCTGGTGTTGGCCTCGGCGCCGACGATTTCCATGTCCTCGTTCACGGTCAGGCGGACCTGCATGTTGTGCAGCGGGGTGCCGGCTTCGACGGTGCGGTCGATGGTGGTGAAGCTGTTGGTTTTGCGGTCGGTGATCTCGGCCTCGATGTCGTAGAGCCCGTCCTCGCGCTGGAAGCCTTCGAGGGTGATGGTGCGGGTGTGGAGGCGGGTGCGCGGTTGGGCCTGGCTGAGCGACAAGACCGGCTCCTTCTGGATGGTGCGGCGCGGCATTAGAGGCAGGGGGGCGGGGGCTGACAAGGGTGGTGTGGGGTTTGGGCCGGGGTGAGGGGGAGACACGCGGTGGTCGCATATCAGGCGCTGGGGCAGATCTGGGCGGCGTTGGGGTTGCCGGCGATGTCGGCGGAGATTTCGGGGCAGGACCCGGTGCTGGGGTCGTCGTTTGCGGTGGGGGCAGTGGCTTCGGGGTCGATTGCGGCGTCCGGGTTGGCGGCGGCTGCGTTGTGGCGGTTGCGGACGGGGCGGGTGCAGGCGGTCGCGGTGGATATGCGGCATGCCTGCGCGGAGTTTCGGTCTGAGCAGGAGCTGCTGCTGGACGGGCGGTCGGCCTATCAGGCGGGGAGTGTGATTGCGGGGATCTATCCGGCGGGGGATGGGCGGTTTGTGCGGCTGCACACCAATTTTCCGCATCTTGAGGCGGGGGTGCTGCGGCTGTTGGGGTGTGAAGGGTCGCGGGCGGCAGTGGCGGCGGCGTTGCTGGGGTGGTCGGCAGTGGGGTTCGAGGAGGCCGCGGCCGCGGCGGGGCTGGCGGTGACGGCATGCCGGAGCTTTGCGGAGTGGGACGCGCATCCGCAGGGATTGGTGGTACCGGGGCTGCCGTTGGTGCGGATCGAGCGGATCGGCGCGGCGCTGGTGGAGGCTTTGCCGGTGGCGGATCGGCCGTTGGGCGGGGTGCAGGTGCTGGAGCTGACGCGGGTGATCGCGGGGCCGGTGGCGGGGCGGACGCTGGCGGCGCATGGGGCTGACGTGATGAACCTGACCGGGCCGGGGTTGCCGGGCTATCGGGTGGAGGATCTGGGGCGGGGGAAGCTGGCCGCACAGCTGGATCTGCGGTCCGACGCCGGGCGGGAGGCGATGCGGGATCTGCTGCGGGGCGCGGATGTGTTCGTGCAGGGGTATCGGCCGGGGGCGATCGCGGGGCTGGGGTTTTCGCCGGAGGTGGCGGTGGGGCTGCGGCCCGGTTTGGTCTGCGCGTCGCTGTCAGCCTATGGCGCGGCTGGGCCTTGGGCGGGGCGGCGGGGATTTGATTCGCTGGTGCAGACGGCCAGCGGCTTCAACCTGGCCGAGGCGGCGGCGGGGGAGACAAAGCCGCGTCCGTTGCCGGTGCAGGCGCTGGATCATGCCACCGGCTATCTGCTGGCGGCCGGGATCATGGCGGCGCTGTATCGGCGGGCGACCGAGGGCGGGAGCTGGCATGTGTCGGTTTCGCTGGCGCGGACCGGGTGGTGGGTGCGGGGGCTGCCGCGGGTGGCGAACGGGTTTGCGGTGGGCCCGCTGGATGTGTCGGGGTTTGTCGAGGAATCGGAGAGCGGGTTTGGCCGGATGACGGCGATTCGGCATGCGGCTGTGATGTCCGAGACGCCGGCGCGGTGGGTGCGGCCGAGTGTGCCGCCGGGGACCCACGCGGCGCGCTGGTCAGCGTGAGCGCGGACGCGGCGGCGGGGGTTCGGCGGTGGGGAGCTGTTCGCGCAGCACCTTGGGCGAGATCTCATCGACCATGCCGCGTTCCAGCGTGCCGAGCTGGAACGGGCCGTAGGCGATGCGGATCAGGCGGGTCACCTTCAGGCCGAGATGGGCCATGACCTTGCGGATCTCGCGGTTGCGGCCTTCCTGCAGGGAGACGCTGATCCAGGAATTGTCGCCCTTGCGGCTGTCCAGCCCCGCTTCGATGCCTTTGTAGCGGACACCGTCGATGGTCACACCTTTGGCCAGCGCCGCCAGTTCGGCGGGCTGCGGCAGGCCGAACACGCGAACGCGGTAGCGGCGGATCCAGCCGTTGCTGGGGAGTTCCAGCTTGCGGGCCAGGCCGCCGTCGTTAGTGAGCAGCAGCAGGCCTTCGGAGTTGAGGTCGAGCCGGCCCACCGAAACGACGCGGGGCATGCCGGGCGGGAGCTTCTGGAAGACGGTGGGGCGGTCTTCGGGGTCGCGATGGGTGGTCACCAGGCCGTCGGGCTTGTGGTAGCGCCAGAGGCGTGTGCGTTCGGGGGCATCGACCAGCTTGCCGTCGACCACCACCAGATCGTCGGGCTGCACGAAGGTGGCGGGGTGGGTGATGGTCATGTTGTTAATGCGCACGCGGCCTTCGGCGAGGAGCTTTTCCACGTCACGCCGGCTGGCCACGCCGGCGCGGGCGATCCATTTGGCAACGCGTTCGCCGCGGGGGGACAAGGCTTCGGCTTCCGGGTCTTCGGTCATGCGCAGGCTCCTGCCAGGGCGTCGAAGATCGCGCGGTCGCCTGGGTCGATGTGAAATTCGGGGTGCCATTGCACGCCGAGGCAGAAGCGGTGGGACGGGGATTCGATGCCTTCGATGACGCCGTCAGGGGCGATGGCGTTGATGACGGCGCGTCCTGGGGTGCGCACGGCCTGGTGGTGGGAAGAGTTCACGTGCATCTGGCCGGATCTGACAATGCGGTGCAGGAGCGTGCCGGGGGTGATGGCAACCGCGTGGCCGGGTTCGTGGCGGGGGTTGGGCTGTTCGTGGGGCAGCGGGTTTTCGACAGCATCCGGAATGTGCTGGATCAGGGTGCCGCCGAGCGCGACCGCCAGGAGCTGTTCGCCGCCGCAGATGCCGAGGATCGGCTTGTTGCGGGCCAGCGCGCCCTGGACAAGGGCGAGTTCGGCCTGGGTGCGGGTGTGTTTGAGGGTGACGGTGGTGTGGCGGTCGCCTTCGCCGTACAGCGCGGGATCGACATCGAAGGCGCCGCCGGTGACGACGAGGGCGTCGATGCGGTCGAGGTAGGCTTCGGTGAGGGCGGGGTCGTGCGGCAGGGCGACAGGGAGGCAGCCGGCGGCGGCGATGGCTGCGGCGTAGTTCTGCCGCAGCGCATACCAGGGATATTTGGAATAGACGCCGGGGGACTCGGAATCGAGGGTGATGCCGATCAGGGGAATGCTCATGGTGCGGTGCTAGCGCTTTGCGGCGGTCGCAGGCAAGGAATGTGCATGGACGCGATGGAGATGGCCTTTCAGGAGGCGCGGGCGGCGGCGGCGCGCGGGGAGGTTCCGGTGGGGGCCGTGGTGGTGTCCGGCACGGGTGTGGTGCTGGCTGCTGCGGGGAACCGGACTGAGGCGGACTGCGATGCGAGTGCCCATGCGGAGATGCTGGCGTTGCGGGCGGCGGCTTCCGTTATGGGCTCGGCGCGGCTGTCGGGATGCGACCTGTATGTGACGTTGGAGCCTTGCGCGATGTGCGCGGGGGCGATTTCGGCGTTTCGCATGCGGCGGCTGGTGTTTGGCGCGTACGATGTGAAGGGCGGCGGGGTGGAGCATGGGGCGCGGGTGTTCGAAACCGCGGGGGCGGTGCATCGGCCGGAAGTGGTGGGCGGGGTGCGGGAGATCGAGGCGGGCGCGTTGCTGCGGGAGTTCTTTGCGCGGTTGCGGTGAAGGCGTGTGCGGCCCATCGTTGTATATCAGCCGAATGCAAGGGATTTCGTCATGGGCGATAATCGGCTATGACTGCCCTCTCATTGACTGCTCATTTGACTGAGCGTCTCTTTTTTCTTTGCCTGTAGAATCTGATCATGCCCCCTTTCGAAGTATAGAATGCATGCCAAATCGCAGCCGAATGTCTGGTCCGGCGGAAGCTGTCAGTGGGCCGCAGCTAGTCGCTGTTGTGGAGGACGAACCTTTGCTGCGGGCCGGGTTCGTTGCTGTGCTGGAAGGGGCCGGCTATCTGGTCGAAAGCCATGACAGTGCCGAGGCGCTGCTGAAGACCGACTGGGCGGAGCGGGCCGCCTGCCTGTTGCTGGATTCCGGGTTGCCGGGCCTCAGCGGGATGGCGCTGCTCAAGCAGCTCGACAAGACCGGCGTGGCGGTGCCCGTGGTGATGGTCGCGGGTTCGGCGGATGTGGGCAAGGCGGTGCGGGCGATGAAGACCGGGGCCTGTGACTTCATCGAGAAGCCGGCCAGCGCCGCCGTGATACTGGGCGCGGTCGAGCGGGCCATCGGGGCGCAGACAAGCGGGGTCGCGCTCGATTCGCTGCAGCTGGAGGCGGCGCGCTTCCTCAACCGGCTCACCCCGCGGCAGCGCGAGGTGCTGCAACGCGTGGTCGATGGTCAGACGAACAAGACCATTGCGTACGAGCTTGGCATCAACCAGCGCACGGTTGAAAATCACCGTGCGGCGATCATGCGGAAATCCGGCGTCACGTCGCTGCCCGCGCTGACGCGTCTGGTGTTTGCGGCCGATATCTCGGCGCAGGCGGCGCCGTTGAGCGTGGCGCCCGGGTCGATCGGCCCGGCGCTGGCGGACGAGACGGACAGCAACCGGTTCGAGCGGTATTTCGAGCAGATTCCGCTGGCGGTGGTGGTTTCCGCCATGACCGCGCCGGAATGTGTGATCTATGCCAATCCCGCGTTCGAGGCGCTGTCCGGCCAGAGCCGCGCCGAGGTGGAGGGGCAGCCGTGGAGCAGCCTGCGAGGCGCGCCGCGCGACGGCGGGTCCGGGCTCGCGCTGGCGGAGGCGGTGGTCGCTTCCTCGGACCTGATCGGCACGTTCCATCTCGCACGGCCCGACCAGTCGGTTGCGGTGGTGGATGTGTTCAGCAACGTGATCGTGGATGACGATGACGGGCCGACCTTCCGGCTGGCGGCGCTGGTGGATGTGGGCGGGCGCGACAGCGAGAAGCTGCAGGAGTTCGAGCTGCTGATCCGCGAGAAGGACACGCGGCTGCTGGAGATGCAGCATCGGGTGAAGAACAATCTGCAGATGATCACGGCGCTGATCCGCATCGAGGCGCGCAAGGCGCAGGGGCAGCTGGAGACGGGGCCGTTCGACCGGCTGGCGGGGCGGATCAATGCGATCCAGCTGGTGTACAAGCTGCTGTCGGATTCCGGGACCGGCGACGAGATCGATCTGGGGGCGTATCTCAGCGAGATCGCTTCGTCGGTGATGCTGTCCTCGGCGGTGGAAGGGATTCGGCTGGAGCTGAAGGTGGATTCGTTTCCGGTGTCGGTGAATGTGGCGCTGCCGACCGGCATGGTGGTGAACGAGCTGCTGACCAACGCGCTCAAGCACGCGTTCGTGGACCGGGACGGCGGCACGATCACGGTGCAGAGCCTGCTGGATGAGCGGGGATGCGAGGTGGTGGTGGCGGATGACGGGGTGGGGCTGCCGGAGGATGTGACCTGGCCGAAGCGGGGCAAGCTGGGGGCGCTCATCGTGCAGTCGCTGCGGCAGAACGCGAAGGCGGATATCGCGGTGGAGTCGAAGCCCGGCGAGGGTCTGCGGGTGCGGATCGCGTTTCCGCGGAAGGCTTTGGTGGCGCTGGGGGCTGGGGGGTAGGCCGGCCGTTGCCGTGCGGGGCCAACGGGTGGCGGTTCGGCGACGGGTCCGGCCGATGCAACGGAGTGTGGAAACTGTTGACGGACGTTATCTGAACCCGTTGTCATGCTATGCTTCGTTATCGGGCGTGTTGGGGCCGCGTCGGCCCTTCGGCAGCGGCGGCCTGTGACGGCCGTCGTGGGTGTTGCGCGGCAGTTGGGGGATGGACGATATGACCGTGAGTGTTCTGAACGACAACACGCCCGAAATCGTCACCATGAGTGGGGAGCAGGATTATACCGCCTATGTCGATGGCGGTGCGCGTTTCACCATTAACAACGGTATCACCTATACGCTGGCGACCCCCATCGTCTCGAACGGCACGTTCCAGATCGGCAACTCAGTCTCAACCACGGCCCCGGACACCACGTTCGTGATGAATGTCGGCAGTGTCAGCGCCTCCTCCGTCAAGTTCGACAACGCCCACGGTACATTGGTGCTCGGCATCAATTCGCTGGCCACGATCGATATCCAGACGACGGACACGGCGCCGGCCACGCTGGAGGCGAACCCGAATTTCGGCGTGCCGCTGATCGGCGCGTTCGACTGCGTGATTCAGAACTTCCAGAGGGGCGACACCATCGAAGTGGACACGACGGTGCCGGCCACTTTCATAGAGGTTTCGCTCACCTCCACGATTGTGGACGTGGTTGAGACGGCCAACACGCTGCACGTGCTGGGCACGCTGGCTTTCAATAACTCGGCGTCTGCCAACAGTGCCGTCAGCAATCCCAGCTACCTGCAGAACAACGTTGTGACCGCGTGCTTCCTGTCGGGCACGGAGATCTCCACCCTGCGCGGACCGGTGCCGGTGGAGGCGCTGGCGGTGGGCGATCAGGCGGTGCTGGCGCGTGGCGGTGCGGCCAGGATCATCTGGATCGGCCGGCGGTTCATCGACGCCTACCGGCATCCGAAGCCTGAGACGATGTGGCCGGTGTGTGTGGCCGCGGATGCGTTCGGGCCCGGCCAGCCGGTGCGGGAGCTGAAGCTGTCACCGGATCACGCGATCTACAGCCATGGGGTGCTGGTGCCGGTGCAGGCGCTGGTGAACGGGACCAGCATTGTGCAGCGGCGGCAGGACCAGATCAGTTACTTCCATGTTGAGCTGGAGCAGCACGATGCGATTCTGGCCGAGGCGCTGCCGGTGGAGAGTTTCCTTGAGAATCTGAGCCGGTCGGATTTCGACGGCGAGGACAGTCTGATGCTGCACCCGCTGTTCCTGCGCGGCACGGGCCCGTTTGCGCCGATCCATGTGCAGGGCGAGGTGGTGGAGCAGATCCGCACCGAGCTGGCGCAGGCGTGGGCGAAGCGTCAGGCTGAGGCGCAGCCCGACACCGCGGGATTCGTGCTCTCGCCCAGGGCGGCCGGCTGACATTCTGCCGCGGCCATCATGATCCATCGGCCAGCTGGCGGTTGCGGAAACCATTGACGTATTCGACACCCGCTGGCCCGCGGCGCCGTTCAAAATAGCTGAGATGCGCCTGATGGATTTCCGGGTCGTGCCATTTTGTGGCGCCGGGCGCCTGGGCGAGGCATTGCGCGAGCGGCCAGCCGGCCATGTGCGGCCGGTGGATGTAGAACGGCATGTCTGCCAGGAGCTCGACCGTGGCGGGGCCGGGGTAGGCGCTGATATGCCTGGTGATCAGCGCCTCCGGGTTGAACAGGTCGGTCTGCGCGTAGTCCCAGAGGCGGTTCAGCAGGGCGAGGAAATGGAGCAGCAGGCTCGGGCGCCCGATGGCGAAGGCGTCGAAGATCCGGCCGGGGTCCTCGCGTGACTGGCAGGCCACCAGGCCCAGGCGGCGTTGCCGAATGGCGGCGCGGTCGATGGCCAGGGGCTGGTGGAAGAAGAGATCGGTGCGCAGGCGGATCGCCACGTCATAGCCCACGGCGTAGGGGGCGAAGAGCGCGGCGGTGCGCAGCCAGGACGTGTACTGGGCGACCATGCGCGAGGGGATGTTGATGGCATCGCGCTGCAGGCCCTTGATGTCATCGACGAAGGTGAGATCGGGCGGCGTCTCGAAATAGCAGACGGTCGGGTTGAGGGCGGCTGTGAGGGCGGCCTTCTCGGGCGCAGCGATGGTCTCCCAGAAATGGCAGAAAACGTCGACCCGGGCATCCTCGAACAAGGGGCGGTGGGTGGGGACGCAGTGTTGCCATTGACGTGGCAGGCCGCTGTAGAGAAGGGCGATGCGCATCGGTTCGATACCGTTTCGGGTGGCGTTTGGGGGCGGGGGTTCCCCGCATCGCTCAGGCGCGATGCGGGCTACGGGGTTGGGAGGGCTGCGAGGGTTGCGAGGTCTGGGAGGCGGTCTGGGGGGACGAAGTAGAAGCAGAACACGTAGGGATGGGAGGCCTCGAAGACGGCCGGGGAGGGAGAGGCGCGTTGCATGGCCTGGGGGTCGAAGGATTCGATTGGGTGCCAGGTGCCGTAGAATTCGAAGAAACCCTGGTAGCTGAGGGGGCGCAGGAGATTGGGGATGGCGGTGGTGCTGCCGGGGCGGTGGCGTTCCTCGATTTCGATGGAGAGGATGGGGTGGCTGCGTTGGAGGGTTTCCGTGGCGCCTTCGAGGACTTCCGCTTCGGCGCCTTCGGCATCGAGTTTGATGGCGGTGACGTTGACGAGGTTCAGGGAGTCGAGGCGTCGGACGGGGACGGTGTGGCGTTGGACGTGTTCGATGCCAGGGTCAGTTCGTTGCATGTTTGTGTAGTCTTTGACCAGGGAGGCCCATTGTTCCTGGGGGATGCCGCCGACGACGGGGACTTCGAGGGTGAGGGTGGTTTCCTGGGCGCCGAGGGCTTCGTTGCAGAGGGTGACGTGGGGCGGGATGGCGCCGTGGGCGGCGATGAGGGCCGCCTGAAGGCGGGCGAAGGCGGTGGGGAGGGGTTCGAAGGCGATCAGCTGGGTGTTGGGCAGGTGGGAGAGGGGGATGGTGAGGGCGCCGTCGTGGGCGCCGATGTCGATGATCGTGCCGGGGCGGTGGAGGGTCTCGTGGAAGGTGCGTTCGAACATGGGGGCCTTGGTGGTGGGGGGGGTGGGGGTGGTTTGGACGGCGGGTTGGTGGGCTGAAGCCCACCCTACGGTTTTTTTTGGTTTTTGTTGCTTTTTGGTGATTTTGGGGGTATGGAACAAAGTATGAACCCTGGTGCTCCCTCTTCTTCTTTTTTGCGGCTGGCGGCGCTGTTTCAGGCGCTGCGGTCGGTTTTGGGTGGGTGGGGTCGCTGCACTTGCAGCCGCATCCGCAGCTGTAGCCGTACCCCTCCGCCTTGGACTCTCTGGCCACCTGGCCCCATCTACCCGGCTTCGATGCTAG
>JBBILI010000054.1:0-29703 GCA_037445025.1 Rhodospirillales bacterium | reverse complement strand
CGCCTAATCACACCCTACGATCATGTTGCGTTTTTTGGGGGGTTGTGGTAGGAATTTAGTCATGAATTCCTTTGGTTCTCCTTTTTTCGGCCTTTTTGCTGTCATCCGTGGTTTGCGGGGGGCGGTGGGGGGGTGGAGTGTTCGGGGGTGGTTGGGGGCGGCGTTGGGGTTGCTGCTGTATCAGCGGTTGGGGCGGATTTGTCGGGATATGGAGGGGTTGGCTTCGCGGTTTGCGGCGGGGCGGGTTCGGCGGGTGGTGGGGCGGGTTTCGGTTGGGCGGGTGGCGGGGGGTTCGGCGGGGCGGGCGCGGGTCTTGCCGGGGGATTTCGGGTGGCTGGTGAAGGCGGCTTCCTGGCATGCGGCGGGGTATACGTCGCAGTTGCGGGCGGTGCTGGAGGCGCCGGAGATGGTGGGGTTTCTGGAGGCTTGTCCGCAGGCGGTTCGGGTGTTGCGGCCGTTGTGCCGGATGTTGGCGATTGAGGCTGCGGTGTTGCGGCCGGGGTTGGTGGATAATGTGGTTTCGGTTGATGGGGTGAGGCCGAAGCGGGTTCGCGCGCCTCGGGCTGTGGTGGATATGGGGCAGGTGCCGATTCCGCGTGGGGTGATGTCGGCGGTGCGGCGGGGGCGGTATGGGGTTGTTTGAGGGGCTTTTTTGGCGGGCTCTAATTGTTTTGTATTCGTAATTTTTGTTTTTGCGTTCTGGGGTTTGGTGGGCTAAAGCCCACCCTACGGGTTTGATATAATTGAAAGTTTCTTTGGTTCTTTCTTTTCAAAGAAAGAACTTCTTGCCTTCATCTGAACCCCCCTCCCCCGTCAACATCGAGCACGGTTCCGCTGACGTAGCCGCAGGATGGGGAGGCGAGGAAGGCTGCGGCTCTTGCGATTTCTGCGGGTTCGATGAGGCGGTTGAGGGGGAGGTTGGTGAGGGTTTCCTCCCAGCGATCCGGATCGCCGAAGCGGTCCTGGGCGCGGGTGCGTGCGAGGGTAGTGATGCGGTCGGTTCGGGTAGCGGCGGGGTTGATGCCGAAGATGCGGACGTTCCAGTCGGTGGATTTGCCGCCGATGGCGGAGGTGAAGGCGATGAGGGCGGCGTTGCCGGTGGCGCCGCAGATGTAGTCGTAGCGGGGGTTTCGGCCGGCGGAGCCGATGATGTTGCAGATGATGCCTGAGGCTTTGGCTTTCATGGCGGCGAGGTAGAGTTTTGTCAGGTGGATGAAGCCGATGACTTTGAGGGACCAGGCGGTTTCCCAGGTTTCCATCGAGAGATCGAGCAGTCCGCCGCCGGGGATGGCGCCTGCGTTGTTGATGAGGATGTCGATATCGGGGTGGGTGTTGAAGACGCGTTCGCGTTCGGTGGCCTGGGAGAGGTCGGCTGCGAGGAGGGTGACGCGGTTGTGGGCGGCGAGGGTTTGGCGGGCCTGGGTGAGGCGGGCTTCGTCGCGGCTGACGAGGATGACGGTGCAGCCTTCGGCGAGGAAGGTTTCGGCGCAGGCCAGGCCGATGCCTTTGGAGCCGCCGGTGATGAGAACGGTTTTGCCGGTGAGGCCGAGATCCATGGTCAGGCTCCTTGGGCGGCGAACCAGTCATGGATCGCGGCGCCGGTGGTGAAGATTGTGTGGGGGCTGGCGCGGAGGATTTCGATCATCGCTTCCAGCTCGTGGATGCGGTGGGGGACGCCGATGAGGTGGGGGTGCAGGCCGATGGCGAGGATGCGGGCGGTGTCGGGCGCTTCGCGTTCGAAGCGGGTGAGGGTGTGGCGGAGGCGGGTGAGCATTTCGCCGGTGGCGTGGCGTTCGACGGCGTAGATGATGGAGTCGTTGATTTCGAGATTGTAGGGCATGGCCAGCAGTCGGCCGGATTTGGTGGTCATCCAGTTGGGGATGTCGTCCACGACCCAGTCGCAGACATAGTCGAGGCCGGATTGTTGGAGGAGGTCTGGGGTTTCGAGGGTTTCGCGCAGGCCGGGGGAGAGCCAGCCGCGGGGGCGGGTGCCGGTGAAGGCTGCGATCTTGTCGAGGCAGGCGGTGATGAGGGATTGCTCGCCGCCTTCGACGTGGTTGGTGGCTTTCTGGTGCATGCCGTGGCCGATGAATTCGTAGCCGCGGTCACGCAGGGCGTTGGCGGCCTGGGGGTAGGCGTCGATGACGCCGGCGTTGAAGCTGGTGGCGGCTGGGAGGTTGCCGATGGCATCGAGGATGCGGGGGAGGCCGGCGCGCATGCCGTAGTCGGCCCAGGCGAAGTTGGGGATATCGGGGGTGGTTTCGCGGCCGTGCGGGGGGGTGATGAGGGTGCGCGGCATGGGGTGGTCGAACTGCCAGTGTTCGACGTTTACCACGAGGTGGACGAGGACGCGCTTGCCGTGGAGCGGGGCGAGGTTGGGGTGCTCGGTGGAGAGACGGTAGGGGATGCGCGGGTTGGCCATGTCGGTGCCTGTGGTTGATGGCGCGCATTGTGGCCATGGTTTTGGGTTTTGCCAGCCGGGCAAGAAAAAGCCTGCACCGTGGGGGGTGGTGCAGGCTTTTTGGTGCGTCGGTTCTGCGTGAGGCGTTCAGGCTGCGGCGGGTTGCATCCGCCCTACTCGGCGGTTTCGGGTTCGCGTTCGTCGGCGTCGGGTTCTGCTTTGGCCTGGGTCGGGGCGTTGGCTTCGATGACCTCGAAGTCGAGCGCGCGGTCTTTCAGGGTCACCTTGACGGAGCCGCCCTTGGTGAGACGGCCGAAGAGGAGTTCTTCGGCGAGCGGCTTTTTGATGTGCTCCTGGATGACGCGCGACAGCGGGCGGGCGCCGTAGAGACGGTCGTAGCCGCGTTCGGCCAGCCATTCCTTGGCACCGGAGGAGAGTTCGATGGTGACGTTGCGGTCGGCGAGCTGGGCTTCGAGCTGCATCACGAACTTCTCCACCACGCGGCCGACGATTTCGGGCGAGAGGGCGGCGAAGGGGATCACGGCGTCGAGCCGGTTGCGGAACTCGGGGGTGAACATGCGCTTGATGGCGTCCTCGTCCTCGCCTTCGCGGCCTTCGCGGCCGAAGCCGATAGCTTCCTTGGCCATGTCCGACGCGCCGGCGTTGGTGGTCATGATGAGGATGACGTTGCGGAAATCGACCGTCTTGGCGTTGTGGTCGGTGAGTTTGCCGTGGTCCATGACCTGGAGGAGGATGTTGTAGAGGTCCTGGTGGGCTTTTTCGATTTCATCGAGCAGCAGCACGCAATGCGGGTGCTGGTCGATGGCGTCGGTCAGCATGCCGCCCTGGTCGAAGCCGACATAGCCCGGGGGGGCGCCGATGAGGCGGCTGACGGAGTGGCGTTCCATGTATTCCGACATGTCGAACCGGATGAGTTCGATGCCGAGGGTGGAGGCGAGCTGGCGGGCGACCTCGGTTTTGCCGACGCCGGTGGGGCCGGAGAAGAGGTAGTTGCCGATCGGCTTTTCCGGCTCGCGCAGGCCGGCGCGGGAGAGCTTGATGGCGGCGGCCAGGGCGTCGATCGCCTTGTCCTGGCCGAAGACCATGGATTTGAGGTCGCGCTCGAGGTTGCGCAGGGTTTCCTTGTCGTCGGCCGAGACGGACTTGGGGGGGATGCGGGCGATTTTGGCCACGATCTCCTCGACGTCGCGCAGGGTGACGGTCTTGCGGCGCTTGCCTTCGGGCTGGAGCATGCGGCTGGCGCCGACTTCGTCGATGACGTCGATCGCTTTGTCCGGCAGCTTGCGGTCGTGGATGTATTTGGCGGAGAGCTCGACCGCGGCGCGGATGGCTTCCTCGGTGTAGCGGACCTTGTGGTGCTTCTCGTAGTTGGTTTTCAGGCCGCGCAGGATCTTGATGGCGTCCTCGACCGAGGGCTCGTTGACGTCGATTTTCTGGAAGCGGCGGACGAGGGCGCGGTCCTTTTCGAAATAGGTGCGGAACTCCTTGTAGGTGGTGCTGCCGATGCAGCGCAGGGTGCCGGCGGCGAGCGCGGGCTTGAGCAGGTTCGATGCGTCCATCGCGCCGCCCGAGGTGGCGCCGGCGCCGATGACGGTGTGGATCTCGTCGATGAACAGGACGGCGTTGGGCTGGGCTTCCAGCTCGGTCACCACGGCCTTGAGGCGCTCCTCGAAGTCGCCGCGGTAGCGGGTGCCGGCGAGGAGGGCGCCCATGTCGAGCGAGTAGATGGTCGACTTGGCGAGCACCTCCGGCACGTCGCCTTCGACGATGCGCTTGGCCAGGCCTTCGGCGATGGCGGTCTTGCCGACGCCGGGATCACCCACGTAGAGCGGGTTGTTCTTGGTGCGGCGGCACAGGATCTGGATGGTGCGTTCGATCTCCATCTCGCGGCCGATCAGCGGGTCGATCTTGCCGCTCATGGCCTTTTTGTTGAGGTTCACGCAGTAGTTGGACAGCGCGTCCTGCCCACGCTTGGCGGGCTTCTCCTCGCGCTCGTTGCCCTCGGGGGCGGCGGATTCGCTGGCGGGGGTGGAGCCCTGCACCGGGCGGGACTGGCTGCGGCCGGGGGCCTTGGCGATGCCGTGGCTGATGAAGTTCACCGCGTCGAGACGCGTCATGTCCTGCGCCTGCAGGAAATACACGGCGTGGCTCTCGCGCTCGCTGAACAGGGCGACGAGGACGTTCGCCCCGGTCACCTCGTCCTTGCCGGAGGACTGGACATGGATGGCGGCGCGCTGCACCACGCGCTGAAAACCGGCGGTGGGCTTGGGCTCGCCAGGGCGGTCGGTGGCGAGACCGGCCAGGTCCTTGTCGAGAAACTCGGTGAGATCGGTTCGCAATTTGTCCAGATCGACGCCGCAGGCGCGCAGCACCGTGGCGGCGTCCGTGTCATCGGCAAGGCCGAGCAGCAGATGTTCCAGGGTGGCATATTCATGGCGGCGCTCCGAGGCGAGCGAAAGCGCACGGTGGAGCGTCTGTTCGAGATTGCGAGAGAGCATGGGACCTGACGCTCCTTGGGTCTTAACGATGATCTGGCTTGGACGATAATGCGGCGTAGGCGAATGCGGGAAAACGAGGCACCGGGGTTCCTGCCGGGAAGAGATTGGCGGGTTTCACAAACCTGCCACAGCATTCTTTCCCGATTGTGAGCCCCGCGCACCACCTATTTGCGTCCATCTCACTTAAAAACCCGTTCCCAGGGTTCAAACCCGGGTGGGTGGCCGGGTTGCAGCTTGATGACAGAGCCATGATCCGCAAGGCGCGGCCGCGCGCCGGGTTGCGCCGTGCGCCGGACGGTGGCCGAATGGGCGCCGTGCTGAACCCTTCCCCCCCGCTGCCCGCGAGTCTGGCGATTCTCAACGGGTTCGGCATCAGCCTTGGCGACAGCATCATCGGCCTGCAGGCGCTGTGGGCGGCGCAGCAGCTGGGGCATGTGCAGGCGCCGCCGGTGCTGTTCCGCCGGCCAGGGCTGCGGCCGATGGTCGACCTTGTGTATCCGCTGGCGGCCAATTTCTGCTCGGTGCAGCCGTTGCCCGCCGCGCTGGAGCCGTCATCGCTGCTGGCGCAAGGCTTCGCGCGCGTGATCGACATGCGCGATTTTGCGTTCGACCCCGCGTTTCGCGGCACCGCGATGATCGATTTCTTTCTCCGCAAGCTGGAGCTGGCACCCGAGACCGTGCCGGCCGCACTGCGACGCAACCTCTGGCTGGCCTCGCATGTCCGCCCGGTGCCGCCGAGCTTCGGCGCCGGATATGCGCTGGTGTGCCCGACCAGTTCGATGCCGATGCGCGACATGCCGCCGGTGGCGCACGGGCGGATCCTGCGCTGGCTGCGGGCGCGCGGCCTGCGGGTGGTGACGCAGGGGCCGCCGGGCGCCTCTGCACGGGCGGCGCCGGTGGTGGAGAACATGCCGGAACTGTGCGGGCTGGTGGCCGGGGCTGCGTGCGTCATCTCCACCGATACGGCGATGGTGCACCTGGCGGATGCGTTCTCGGTGCCGTGCCTGGCGTTTTTCACCACGCATCGCCCGGAATGGCGGGTGCGGGACTATCCGCACTGCACGCCGGTGTATCTGCGGCCCGAAGGGCTGCCGGAAGCGCTGGAGTTCGTGCGCAGGCCGGAGGACGAGGCCGCGACGCGGGCGGCATGGGAGCGGCTTGGGGCGGATATGGCGTGGCTGGATCCGGTGCTGGAGCGGTTTGTGCCGTAGGGACAGCAAGCGCTTCTTTTCTGACGAGAAGAAGCAAAAGACTTTCAGACGTTTGGGCACAGCTCTTTGCGGAGGAGCCGGCTTGCGGGCGGAGACAAGGCGCTTCTCAGACTCCGAACGCCACCGTCCCGTCGCGTTCGATCTCGTGCACCAGATCGATCTCCCAGGACAGATACGCCTGCATCGCCTCCGCGATGTCGGAGTTACGGTCATAGGGGCGCAGATAGAAATCTGCACACGCCTCATCCGGCGGGACGGTGCGGCTGGCTTCCAGGGCGAAGCCGGCCGCGGTCCAGGCCGCCGTGCCGCCGGACAGAACCCGCACCGGCGCATCCGTCAGCGCCTCCGCTTCGGCCACCGCAAGCCGGGCCAGAACGCCGTCCGGCGAGGTCAGCACAACCAGCGATGCCGCCGCCAGCCGGTCGCGCCGACGGTCAAGCCGGGTGCGGATGCCCCAGAGTGCGCCCGGAATATGCCCGGCGCGGTAGGCGATGCTGCGGGCGAGATCGATCACCACCGCGTCGCCGGCGGCAAGCGCGGCCGGCGTGATCTCGCGCGGCAAGGCGTTTTCCACCACGAACACCTCGCCAAACCCCATCTGGCGCAGCCAGCCGGCGGACATGCAGGCGCGCACGCCGTCATCGTCCAGCACGGCGATGCGGGCGTGGCGAACGGCGATCCAGGTGTCTGTGGCCTGGATGAGCTGGCCGCCAGGGGCGTTGATGCTGCCGGGATGCGCCAGGGCAGCGAACTCCTCGGGGTCCCGCACGTCCAGCACATAGAGGGTGCGGCCGACGTCCGCTTGCAGCGCGGCGAGGCCGGCCGGGTCGGTCACGCGCACGCCGCAGCGTTCGGCGAAGGCGTGGGCGCGGCTGGCGGCGAGGTCGGCGCTGGCGGGGCGGCCGGCGGCGAACCGGTCGGTGCGGCCGCGGTCGCAGGTGAGACCGGCGAGCTCCCAGCCCATCGTGCCGTTGCGCAGCGCCACGATCTCGTTCGGCAGCCCGGCCTGGCGCAGGCTCTCCGCCCCCATGATGGAGCGCGTGCGGCCCGCGCAGTTGACGACGATGAGCGTCTCCGGGCGCGGGGCCAGATCGCCCACGCGGTAGACGAGTTCGCCGCCGGGCACGGAGACGCCGGTCGGGATCGACATGCGGCGGAATTCCTCGAAGGTCCGGCTGTCCAGCACCACCATGTCGCGGCCGGAATCGAT
This sequence comes from Rhodospirillales bacterium, assembly GCA_037445025.1. Lineage (GTDB taxonomy): Bacteria > Pseudomonadota > Alphaproteobacteria > Acetobacterales > Acetobacteraceae > CAIQQQ01. Next base: position 22,362 of record JBBILI010000054.1, on the reverse strand, counting down.
CCAGGACTTCAGCTCCGGCGCATCGACGCTCTGCGTGCCGTAATGGTGCTCCACCCATTCGCCGAACGCCTTGGACGGTACATTAACTCCGGAGAACAGCACATATCCGGCCGCTTCCCAGGCCTTGGTGCCGCCGTCGAGCACCGAGACGTCGGTGCAGCCGAGGCCGGCCAGAACCGCGGCCAGCCGCTCGGCCAGGCCACGCCCGTCATCTATGCATACCACGCGCACCGAGCGGCGCGGCAGCAAGGCGGGCGCCCGCAGCTCGGCCTGCGACAGCGGGCACGGCACCGCCCAGAACGGGTGGGCGGTGCCGAACTCGCCTTGCTCACGGGCGTCGAGCAGCGCGATCTCGGCGCCGTCGGTCAGCCACGCCCGCAGCGTGGCCGCGTCGATCCGCCGCATCAGCCGGCCGGGGTCGCGGTCGGCTTCATGAAGTTCTTGTTGTAGGGAATGGCCTCGCCGGTGTCGGGGTCATAGCCCTTGCGGTCGTCGAGCATCTCCAGCGCCATGCCGTACATATGCAGATGCCGGGTGGGGCGGTCGCCGGGCGTGGCGATGGCGTGGATGTCGTCCGGCATCAGTGTGATGCCGGTATCGCCCTCGACCATCACCTCGCGGTCCACCACCAACCCACCGGGCACCTGGCGATACACCTTATTGGCCTCCAGCCCGTCCACCGAGACAACCACGGCCCAGGTGGTGTGGTCGTGCGGGCGGGTTTCGTTGCCGGGGTTCAGCGCGTTGAGATACAGCGCAAACCGGTGGTCGGCATCCTCCTGCAGCAGATAGCGCTGGGCGCCCTTCACGCCTTCCGGCGGCGGGACGAACTCCGACGACGGAAACAGATGCTCCTGCTTGGACAGCTTCAGCATCTCGTCCTTGATCGCCTCCAGCGCCGGGCGGGTGACACCCTGGGCGGTCTCGATGGCACGGATGCGCGCGATGGTACTGGCGACGGCCGAGGCACGGACGGCTTTGATGTCGGTGGCGTTCATAATTCAGGCCTCCCATGTTTGTCATGAATCTAGCGCAGTCCGTGCCTCTGGGCCAGGATGCCGAAAATCAAAGATAGGGGCTCTGGCAGGATGAACGTGCAGGACCGGTTTCAGACATTGCACGAGATCATCGTCGCCGCCCGCCAGGTGCTGAACCAGAATCTGTGGGACTATATCGTCGGCGGCACCGAGACCGAGACGACGCTGCGGCGCAACCGGCTGGCGCTCGACCGCATCGGCTTCCGCCCGCGGGTGCTGCGCGATGTGTCGCGCATCGATGCCAGCGGCTCCTTCTTCGGCCGGAAGGTCCGCCTGCCGGTGATGCTGGCGCCGGTGGGCGGGCTGGACCAGCTGGGCATCGGCGGCGGTGCCACCGTCGCCCGCGGCGCGGGGCTCGCCGGCGTGCCGTTCTGCCTCAGCTCGGTGACCGATCTGCGCCTGGAGGACGTGGCCGCCGCCGCCAGCGGCCCCAAGGTGTTCCAGCTCTACGTGCGCGGCGATGACGCCTTCGTCGATGACCACGCCGATCGCGCCATCGATGCCGGGTATGACGCGTTCTGCTTCACCGTCGACAGCGCGCTCTACAGCCGGCGCGAGCGCGATATCGCCAAGCGCTTCAGCAAGATCTGGCGCACGCGCTCCGGCGGCATGGAATACCAGGCGGCGCTGAACTGGGACAACATCGCCCGCTTCAAGCAGAAATACCACGTCAAGGTCATCCTCAAAGGCATCGCCACCGAGGAGGACGCGCGGCTGGCCTGCGACATGGGAATCGAGGGCATCTACGTCACCAACCACGGCGGACGCCAGCTCGATCACGGCGTGGGCGCGATGGACGTGCTGCCGGAAGTGGTCGCAGCCGTGGCCGGCCGCGCCCAGGTGTTCGTCGATGGCGGGTTCAGCCGCGGGACGGACATCATCAAGGCAATCGCGCTCGGCGCCGACATGGTGGGGATCGGGCGGCTCTACCTCTACGGATACGCGGCGGCCGGCGCCGAAGGAATCGCCCGGGTGATCGAGCTGCTGGAGCTGGAGGTGGAGGAGACGCTGGGTCTACTCGGGCTGACCAGCTTCGCCGGGCTCGATCGCAGCTATCTGCGCGCGGCCGAGCCGGTCGGGCCGCTGGGGGTGCATTCGGCGTTTCCGTTGATGACGCTGGATCCCAATCGGTATTAAGAAAGTAAGAAGTTCTTTTTTGAAAAAAAGAACCAAAAAACTTTTATCCGCTGGCGCATCACTCTCCGGAAAGGGCGGCGACAGCGGATGAAAGTCTTTTGCTTCTTTTCTTCAGAAAAGAAGTCCTTGCTCCTTCAATATCGCCCGCAGCCCTTCCCGATAGCTGGGATACCGCCAGCGATACCCCAGCACCTCCTGCGTCTTCTCGCTCGAAACCTTGCGGTTCTCCGCCCAGAAGCTGCGCGCCATCTCGCTCATCCGCGGCAACGCCTCCGCATAGGCCACCAGCGGCGGCGCCGCGACCCCGAGCAGCGATGCCGCCTCCGCAATCACCGCAGCACTCTCGGCCGGCACATCATCGGCCAGATGCAGCACCCTGGTGCCGGGCGCGCGAGACTGGGACGCAGCCGCCATCACCGCCCCGGCGATATCGTCCCGATGGATCCGGCCGAACGCATGGCCAGGCTTGTCGATGCGCCGCGCCGTGCCGGCCCGCAGATCGTCCAGCACCGAACGCCCAGGACCGTAGATCCCGGCCACCCGGAAGATATCGACGTTCACATGATCGGCCAGCACCGACCACTCCTGCTCCGCCGCCACCCGGCGCTGCGCGCGGGCCGCCCCCGGAGCTGGCAGCGTGGCCTCGTCCACCCAGCCGCCCTCGCGATCGCCATACACCCCGGTCGTGGAGAGATAGCCCGCCCAGCGCAGATGCGGCGACTCGAACAGCACCGGCAGGTAGGACGCCAGAACCGGGTCGCCGTGCTCGCCCGGCGGAGCGGTGGCCAGCACATGGCTGGCCTGCGCCAGAACCGGGCCGGCCACATCGAACCCCACAACGATCACACCGTCCGGCGCCGCGATCCCACGCGGATCGCGGCTCGTGGCGCTCACCCGCCATCCCGCCGCCAGCGCCGCGCGTGCGGTCGCCGTTCCGGCATAACCTAACCCACAAATGACAATATGCGACTCGCTCATGGCATCGTTTGCCCCTGCCCGTCCTGGCAGACTACACTGGTTCGGTCATGAACACGCGGTATGCGATCATCGGCGGGGTTGCGCTGCTGGCGCTGGCCGCTGCCGGCCTGGGCTGGTACGAACGCGCCCCGGCGTGGTCCGACCCGATCGAGACCGCTGACGACAGCCTGCCGCTGCCGTTGCCGCCGGTGCCGCCGCGCATCGCCCAGGGGAGCGATTACGAGAAATGCCTCGGCATGCTCACCAACGATCCGGCCGGCGCGCAGAATTTCGCCGAGGCCTGGGAAGCCACCGGCGGTGGTGACGGCGCCACGCATTGCCTGGGTCTGGCCACGGTGGCGCTCGGCGAACCCGACAAAGGCGCTGAGATGCTCGAGCAGCTTGCCAATGTCAGCAAAGGCACCGATGTCGCCCGGGCCACGGTGTATGGCCAGGCCGACCAGGCCTGGATGATGGCCGGCGAGGCCGGTCGCGCCTATGGCGCGGCCACACTGGCGCTGTCGCTGTCGCCCGACGATGTCGATCTGCTGATCGACCGGGCGGTCGCGGCCGGCATCCTGGAGCGGTATCAGGACGCGATCGATGATCTGACCCATGCGCTCGACATCGATCCGCTACGGCCGGACGCCTACACGTTCCGCGGCTCGGCCTGGCGGCACATGGGGCATCTGGACCTCGCCGAGGATGACGTCAGCCGTGCGCTGCTGCTGGATCCGGATCAGCCGGAGGCATTGCTGGAGCGCGGCATTCTGCGCCAGCGCAAGGATGACTCAGAGGGAGCACGGACCGACTGGGAACGCGCGATTTCGTTGGCGCCGGATACCGCGACGGCGGATCTGGCCGAGCAGAATCTGGCGTTGCTGGAGGCGGGGCCGGTTCGGAGGTAAGCAAGGACTTCTTTTTTTTAAAAAAAGAAGCAAAAGACTTTTCGTTCGTTTGAGCGGACCCCTCTCCGGAGCAGCGCGCCAGCCGGAAGAAAGTTTTTTGGTTCTTTTTTTCAAAAAAGAACCGCTTCCTTTCTCAATTCTCCGCCAACCTCATGACCACCCGCGCCAAAACCCGCGTGCCCACCGCCAGCTGCGAAGGCGCGGTATACTCCGCCGGATTATGACTGATCCCGCCACGGCTCGGCACAAAGATCATGCCGCTCGGGCAGATCGGGATGACAAACTGCGCATCGTGAAACGCCCCCGACGGCATCAGCCGATACCCCGCGCCGGCCTCGCGCGCGGCCTGTTCCACGGCCGCGATCACCTCCGGCGCAAACCCGGCCGGCATGGCGTGAAACGTCTCGACGACCGAAACGCGGCAATGCCGCACCGCGCCCTGCACCGTGGCCGCGATCGCATCGCCGCGCGCCCGCAGCACCGCGGCGTCGGGATGGCGCAGATCGATGCTGAAGGTGACGCGCTCGGCCACCGAGTTCGAGCTGTTCGGCGCCACGCTGATCCGCCCCACGGTGAAGCGCAGCACATCGTCCGGGTCGGCGGTCAGCACGTTCAGTGCGGCGATGGCGCGGACCATGTCCTGCACCGCATCCTGGCGTAGCCCGACCGGGGCGGTGCCGGCATGCGCCGAGGCGCCCTCGATGGTGACGGTGAACCAGCGGCTGCCCTGGATGCCGGTGACGACGCCGATATCCAGCCCCTCCGCCTCCAGCAGCGGCCCCTGCTCGATATGCGCCTCGACATAGGCGTGCGGCCGGCCGCCCAGCGCGCGGCGCGGCAGATCGGCCTCGGCGGCCAGATGTTCGGCCAGCGCGTCGCCGTAGCGCAGGCCGGTGGCATCGGTGTGATCGTTCCAGAAATCCGGCGGATGCACCCCGGCCCAGCTCATCGCGCCGGTGCAGCCCGGGGCGAAGCGGCTGCCCTCCTCGTTGGTCCAGGCGACGACCTCGATCGGCCGGCGCGTGACATGGCCGGCATCGTGCAGCGCCTGCAGCACCTCGAGCCCGGCCATCACGCCGTAGGCGCCGTCGAACCGGCCGCCGGCGGGCTGGGTGTCCATATGGCTGCCGGTGAGCACGGGGGCGGCCTCGGGGTCGGTGCCGGCGCGACGCAGGAACAGGTTGGCCGCGTCGTCGATGGAGACGCTGGCGCCGATCTCCGCCGCCCAGCCGATCAGCAGGCGGCGCGCCGCGCGGTCGAGCGCGCTGAGGCAGGGCCGGTTGACGCCGTCGCCCGGGATGGCGCCCAGCGCGGCCCATTGCATCAGCCGCTGCCACTGCCGCGTTTCGCTGACGGCGCCGGCCACATCGTCGATTGCCCTGCTCACGTTGCCTGGGTTCCCTGAAGGCGTGGAGCGCGCGGTGTAGGGGCGGGCTAGGCGAGGCGTCAACGCGGCCTGTAAGCATTGCGCCGATATGAGGACCGCATGACAGCATCGCCGCCTTCCCCGGGACTCGACGAATACGGCGCCAGCCTGCTGGCCCCGCTGCCATGGTTCGATGCCGGCTGGTGGCACAACCGCGCGGTGTCGCTCGCCTATCGCAGCACGGCCGTGGCGCCGCCCGCGGGGGACTGGCCGGTGATGGCCCATGTGCTGACCCAGGACACCGATGCGGTGACCGGCGCGCTGTTCGGCCGTTACGTGCCGGACGGGCTGCAGCCCGGCACCGCCTATGTCGTGTCCTGCTGGGTGTGGCTGGATGCGGCGTTTCGCGGCGCGCTGGTCGGCATGGTGTTCGACGGCTTCGCCTCGTCCGGCATGGAGAACGCCAGCCTGCTGCATCCGCGGGAATGGCAGCGCGTCTGGGTGCGCGCCCCCTTGCCGGACGGGGTGTCGGCCGCCAATCCGCGGCTCTACATCATCGGGCAGGCCGGCGGGCTGGTGTATTCGTCCGGCTGGAAGCTCGAGACGGGCTGATCCGGCGCTTGGCTTGGCCGTTGTCCCGCGGATATAGATACGGGTGCGATCGGAGGGTTTCTTGCCGCGCCACGACCTCAGCCAGTTCGAGAGCCTCGGCGATGACTGCGAGTTCGGCGTCGTCCAGCGCTTCGCGGGCCATGATCCGCTGGGGCTGCTGCGTTTCGCCTTCATGCCGATGGGCGGGCTGCTGGACCTGCTGGACCGCGGGCTGGACCGGCTGGGCGAGCCGGATGACACATTCCTGGTGCGCGACCGGCGCGGCGAGATCGTGGTGCAGCTGCCGAGCTTCGGCGCGCGCTACCATACCGACATCTTCGACCGCGTCGGCCAGGAACAGGAGATCCTGGACGACCAGCTGCGCCGGCTGACGTTTCTGCGCCGCAAATTCGTCGAGGACCTGCAGTCGGCCGAGAAGATCTTCGTGCGCAAGGGCGAGGGATCGTCCGATCCGGCGGTGATGCTGCGGCTGCTGGAGAAGCTGCGCCGGCATGGCCCGGCGACGCTGCTGTGGGTCTGCCTTGCCGATGGCAGCAAGCCGGTCGGCACGGTCGAGGTGGTGGCACCGGGGCTGCTGCGCGGGCATATCGACCGGTTTGCCACGTTCTTCGACCAGCCGGACCTGAACCTGCCCGCCTGGCTGGAGATCTGCCGCGGGGCGCGGCTGCTGCGGCTGATCGAGGCGCCGCCGGGCACGGTGCGCCCGCCGCCGCAGCCGGTGACCGCGGGCAATCTGCTGCGCCAGACGCTGCATTTCGCCGGCGACTGGTGGCAGCGCGAGCTGGTGGCGCGCAGCACGCCGGACGGGTCGGTCCCGCCGCCGCTCGAAGGGGCCACGGTGATGACCCATCGCCTGCTGCAACCGACGGAATGGCTCACCGCCGCGCTGTTCGGCCGCTACGTGCCGGAGGGTCTGGTCGCCGGGCGCGGCTACGTGGCCTCGCTCTACGTGATGGTGCCGATGGATTTCGACGGCAGCCTGATCGGCATGGTGTTCGACGGGTTCGCCTCGGGCCGCACCGTCAATGCCGATCTCGCCCAACGCGGACGCTGGCAGCGCATCTGGGTGCAGGCCACGATTCCGAACGGCATGTCCGCCGCCAATCCCACCTTGGTGGTGATCGGCACGGCGGGCAGCATGCTGCACACCGCCTGCTGGAAGATGGAGCAGGGCGTGGTGCCGACCGACTATCCGCTGGAGCAGGACGGCGGGTTGGCCGCGGCGGCGGAGTAGCCGCCCGGATCACCCGGCCCGGATCAGCCCGCCGATCGCCTCGGCACGCTCGCTCTGCGGGAACACCCGGCCGAGTGCCGCGGCATCGAGCCCGAACAACGGCCCGATCAGCCCTTTGGTGACGGCGCGCAGATCGGCCGTCGGCTGCAGGTCGCGGTTCTCGAACAGGTTGGCCTGCGACAGGCCGGGCCAGTTCGCCTGCACCCGCCCGCCGGTGACATCGCCGCCGAGCACGAAGGCTACGGTGCCGGTGCCGTGATCGGTGCCGCCGGTGCCGTTGACCCGCACGGTGCGGCCGAACTCGGTCATCACCAGCACGGTGGTGTTCCGCCAGGCTGTGCCCAGACCGGCCTTGAGCTGCACCATGCCTTCATCGAGCTGGCGCAGCGGGTAGGTCAGCCGGTTCTTCTGCTGGGTGTGCGTGTCCCAGCCGCCGATCTCAAGGGCGGCGAGACGGGGACCGTCGGGGGCCGCGAGCAGCCGCCCGGTGCTCTGGCACAGGGCGCCGAACCCGCCGCCGGCCTGGGGCGGCGCGTTGGCCAGCGTGGCCTCGGTGAAGCCGCGCTCCTTGAGGCCTTCGCGGATCGCGGGCCCGGTGATCGGGTCGTGGGCGTGCAGCGCCATCAGCCTGGCGTACAGCTCCGGCGCCGGCTGGGCGAAGCTCTGCGGCAGCCAGCTGCCCACGCTGGCGGGGCCGCGCAGCACCAGCGGCACGGCGTTGCCCACCGCCAGCGCGGTGTCGGAGCCGCCCTTGTTGGCCGGGATCTCCTGGGCGAGGCGGTTCATCCAGCCGCTGGTCATGGCGTGGTCGGAGCCGAACTCCAGATAGTCCTGCGCCTCGAAATGGCTGCGCACCCGGTACGGCCCGGCGACGGCGTGCACCGGCAGCAGCTCGTTGGCCTGATACAGCGCATGAAAGCCGGACAGCGCGGGGTTGAGGCCGTAGAAGCCGCCGAGATCCAGCAGGCCGCCCTCGGCGCCGGGCTGCGGCGGGATCAGCGACGCACGCCACAGCCCCAGATTGGCGTCGCCATAGGGCACGACGGCGGACATGCCGTCGAGCGCGCCGCGCAGGATCACCACAACGAAGCGCTTCTGCGTCGCCGCCGCGGCCAGCGCCACCGAATAGCGCCCGGCGGTGAAGGCGGCGGTCAGGCCGAGCAGGGCGGAGCGGCGCGTGAGGCGCATGGATGGATGCGACATGATCATCTCCGCTGAAATTCGGGCGAGGCGAGCAGCAAGGTCAGCGCATCGCGCCGCGATCCGGCGCGGCGCATCTGCTCCAGCGTGTCGGCATGCAGCAGCGGGCCCAGCGCCGCGTCGGCCACCTGCAGCGCATCGAGCGCGCCGCCGCGGCCGGACACGCCATAGGCCCAGTCGATCCGGCGCATCATCGCCTCCGGACCGTCCCACTCCGCCGCCGTGTCGGGCCAGCCATTGGGCAACGGTGCTGCGAACGGCGGCTGGCCCAGGCCCGCCATCACCCGGGCGACCTGGGGTGGGCGCTGCGGCTTCGGCAGGTCCATCGCGCGCAGCACCGCGACGACGTAATCGAACGGATCACGCAGCTTGGCCAGCGGCGTCCAGGCCTCGGGCAGATGCAGCACCGCCGTCGTGGCCGCCTTCAGATCGCCGCCGGTGTCGCGCAGCACCGCCTCGACCTTGGCCACGCAAGATGGCGGCGGGTCGTCGGCCACGAAATGGCGCACCAGCTTGGTGGCGAGGTTGCGCTGCGTGGCGGGATGATGCGCCAGGAACGCGAAGGCCTCCAGCGCGCCGCCGCGGCCATGCGGGAAGGTTCGGCCCATCAGCTGCTTTTCGCCGGGCTCATGCGCGTTGAGGCGGAACAGGTAGCCCGGCGGGTTGAGCTGCAGGTCGATGCTCCAGCCGGTGAGGATCTTGGCATAGGACGTGACATCGGCCTGGGTATAGCCGCTCGCCGGCGTCACCGTGTGCAGCTCCAGCGACTCGCGCGCCAGGTTCTCGTTGAGGCCGCGATGCGTGCGCTGCCCCGCCGGGCTGTTCGGCCCGATCGAGCCCTGGTTGTCCAGATACATCAGCATCGCCGGATGGTTCATCACCGCCAGCAGCATGTCATGGAACGTGCCGGTGACATGCGGGCGGATCGCCTCGCGGAGATAGGCGTTGATCACGCAGGCGATCTCGGGGCGGCGCAGGCTGACGGTGAAGTGGTTAGCCCAGAACCACACCAGCCGCTCGCGAAACCCGTGCGGGGTGGTGAGGATGTGGTCGCCCAGCCGGTCCGCCTCGGCCTGCAGCAGATCGCGGACACGGTGCGGCTCCTCCTGCGTGCCGTCCGCCTTGCGCGCGGCGCGCGCGGCACGGTCCTCGCGCAGGGCGATCAGCCCCTCGGCGGTGGTGGCGCCAGGCAGGGACAGCGCCGGATCGGGGCCGTCGAGCTCGGCGAGCAGGCCCCCCACCGGGTCCGCCGGCGGCGTCTGCTGGCCGATCCGGCCCAGGCCAAATCGGATCAGCGCATGTGCGGTGTTTGTGTTCATGGCGCAGGTCTAGCGCCGCCCCGTGTCTCGCAATGTGACAAAACGTGAGATAGACGGTGGTGGCGAACGGTTCGGCACGGCGGCCCTGCCGAAACCGTGCTTGCAAAACCGCGCAAGCATAGGCATTTCCCCCTCTCACGGTCCGGCGCGCCGCCGGCCCCCGTTCCCAGATGATACGGGGCGCGCGAGAAACCCCTCGCCGCGCCTTTTGTCATATGACCACACCGCACCCCGCGCCCGACGCGCGGGACCCATGGAGGCCATCGTGTCCGACTCTCCTCTCGCCAAGATCCGCAACATCGGGATCACCGCCCATATCGACGCGGGGAAGACCACGACCACGGAGCGGATTCTCTATTACACCGGTGTGTCGCACAAGATCGGCGAAGTGCACGACGGCAACACCACCACCGACTACATGGCCCAGGAGCGTGAGCGCGGCATCACGATCACCTCGGCGGCGGTGACCTGCGAGTGGAAGGACCACCGCATCAACATCATCGACACCCCCGGCCATATCGATTTCAACATCGAGGTGAACCGCTCGCTGCGCGTGCTCGACGGCGCGGTGTTCATCATCGAGGGCGTGGCCGGCGTGCAGCCGCAGTCCGAGACCAACTGGCGTCTGGCCGACCGCTACAACGTGCCGCGCATCATCTTCATCAACAAGCTCGACCGCACCGGCGCCGATTTCTATCGCGCCTTCGACACGTTGAAGGAGAAGCTCGACATCGTGGCGCTGCCGCTGCAGCTGCCGATCGGTGTGGAGGACGGCTTCATCGGCGTGGTCGACCTGGTCGAGATGAAGGCGATCATCTGGGAAGGCGGCGAGCTCGGCGCCAAGTTCCACGACGAGGAAATCCCGGCCGACCTGCTGGAGAAGGCCAAGGAGGCCCGCCAGCTCCTGCTCGACACGGCGCTGTCCGTGGACGACGCCGGCATGGAGGAATATTTCGACAAGGGTGACGTCGAGGTCGCCACCCTCAAGCGCGCCATCAAGACCGGCACCATCAACGGCGATTTCCGGCCGGTGCTGTGCGGCACGGCGTTCAAGAACAAGGGCGTGCAGCCTTTGCTCGACGCGGTGCTCGACTACCTGCCCTCCCCCATCGACGTCCCGGGCATCTCGGTCGCCGCCGAAGAGGGCGAGGAGGACGGCGAGCATTCCGACCGCAGGCGGATCAAGGCCAATCCGGACGCCCCGTTCGCAGGCCTCGCCTTCAAGATCATCAACGACAAATACGGCACGCTGACCTTCATCCGCGTCTATGCCGGCACGCTGCGCACCGGCGACACGGTGATGAACACCACCAAGGACCACAAGGAGCGGATCAGCCGCATGTTCCAGATGCACGCCGACAAGCGTGCGGAAATCAAGGAAGTGCATGCCGGCGACATCGCGGCCTTCGTCGGCCTGAAGGACACCGGGACCGGCGACACGCTCGCTTCGTCCGATGATCCGGTGGTGCTGGAGCGCATGGCCTTCCCGGTGCCCGTCATCGATATCTCCGTCGAGCCCAAGACCAAGGACTCCGTGGAAAAAATGTCGATCGGCCTGCAGAAGCTGGCCGGTGAGGATCCCTCGCTGCGTCTCAAGACCGACCAGGAAAGCGGCCAGACCATTCTCTCGGGCATGGGCGAGCTGCATCTCGAAATCATCATCGACCGTCTGCGCCGCGAATACGGCGTGGACTGCAACATCGGCGCCCCGCAGGTGGCCTATCGCGAGACCATCTCGAAGGCCCATACCGAGACCTACACCCACAAGAAGCAGTCCGGCGGTTCGGGCCAGTACGCGGAAGTGAAGGTGGTTTTCGAGCCGCAGGAGCGCAACGCCGGCGTGCTGTTCGAGAACAAGACCGTCGGCGGCTCGGTGCCGAAGGAATACATCCCGGCCGTCGAAAAAGGCATCCGGGTGCAGGCCGAAACCGGCGTGCTCGCCGGCTTCCAGACGGTGGACTTCAAGTACACCCTGGTCGACGGCAAGTATCATGACGTCGACTCTTCGGCGCTGGCCTTCGAAATCGCCGCCAAGGCCTGCTTCCGCGAAGGCATGAAGAAGGCCGACCCGATCATCCTCGAGCCGGTGATGGACGTGGAAGTGACCACGCCCAACGATCACGTGGGCGACGTGGTGGGCGATCTCAACCGTCGCCGTGGCATGATCCAGAACCAGGAAAGCTCGGGCTCGACCGTCATGGTCCGCGCGCATGTGCCGCTGAAGGAGATGTTCGGCTACATCTCCGATCTGCGCTCCATGACCAAGGGCCGCGCCAGCTTCACCATGCAGTTCCATCACTACGATCCGGTGCCGCGCAACGTGGCCGCCGAGCTCGTCTCCAAGGCCGGCTGATCAAAAGGGCGGGTCCCGGAAACGGGGCTCGCCCTTAACGTTTGAACGTTTCTTTGGTTCTTTCTTTTCAAAGAAAGAACTTCTTTTTTGAAAAAAAGAAGCAAAAAACTTTCATTCGTTGAAGTAGGCTTCCAACATGCCGTCCAGTCTTGGGGCGATGCGGGACCAGGCATGGTCCTGCAGCCAGTGCTGCGCGCGCAGCTGCACCGCCTCGCGCAGCGCCGGCTGCGACAGCAGGCGTGCGATGTCGCCCGCCATCACCTCCGGCGTCGTGGCGTGCAGCCGCTCCACCGATCCGTCGAGATCCGCGAAGATCGGCAGGTCTGAGACCAGCGTCGCCACCCCGCTCGCCAGCGCCTGACGCACCGCGCCACTCGCCGATTCCTGGGTGGGCCCGTACGGCATCACCATCAGATCGCATTCCGACAGCAGCTCCAGCCGCCTGGCATGCGGCAGGAACGCGGTGTGCCACTCCACCGCCTCCTCCAGCTCCAACGCCCGCACCAACGCCTCGCACCGCGCGATCTCGTCGTCAGACCGCGCATCGGGATAGCGCGCACACACCAGCCGCAGCCGCAGCCCGGGCCAGCTCTGTCGCAGAACGGCAGTGGCCTCGATCAGCTGGGCAATCCCCTTGTGCGGCAGGAAGAACCCGGTGGTGCCGATCACCGGCGCCACCCCAGGCAGCGACAGGCTGCGCGGCGTGCGCGGCGCCAGACCGGCCGTTGCGCCATGCGGCAGCCAGACGGTGTTGACGATGCCGAGATCCTGCAGCACCGCCAGATCATCCACCGCATGCACCAGAACGCGCCGCACGCAGGACAAGGCGGACGCGGCCCGCGCGCGGATGTCGTCGCGCGCCAGCAGCAGGTCACGGGTGTTGTGCAGCATCACGACCACACAGCGCCGCCGCAGCGCCGGGTGTTCGAGCAGATCAGCCAGCGCCTCCCAGGTCAGCAGGCCCGGCTGGTGCTGCAGCATCAGCACATCCGGATCGGCGGCGGCAATGGCCACAGCCAGATCGCGGGCACTGTCGGGATGACCGAGGCGGAAGCAGGCGCGCGCCTGAAAGCGCAAATCGGGCGGCAGATCGAGCTGCTGCGGCCGCTGGTCGCACAGGATGAGCCGCGCCGCCTGGCCACGCGGCATGGCGTCCAGCATATGGCGGCTGTATTCGGCAATGCCGCAGGTGACCCCCCAGGGCGAGACCCACGCCACGCGCGGCGCCTGGCGTGACGGCGCCAGCAGCATCCCGGCCGTGGCGGCCGAGATGTCGCCGGCCCAGGCGGCGGGCTCGGGCGGCAGCGTGCCGATGACCGGGCTCGTCACGGCGCGCAGCCGCCGGCGCAGGCCGGCGGCCTCCTGCAGCGCCAGGACCAGGTCGTCGGCATCCGGTTCGGCCCAGAGCGCGTGACGGTCAGCGACATGGCTGTCCGAGCGACCCAGGCGATAATCCAGCAGGCGGGTCCGCGCGCGCCATTCCGGCGCCGTGCAGAAATCCATGTGGCCGCCATATCCGGTGACGATGAGCTGCTGCCCGGCGGCCAGCGCCTCGGCGGCCGGGATGTTCCAGCCCTCGCCGCGCGTCGGCAGCACCATCACGTCGGCCTCCGCGTAAAGGGCGCGCAGCGCATCGGGCGGCATGTCACGGTTGATGAACACGATCTCGGCCATGTCCGGCCACGCCGCGCGCAGGGCAGCGATCTGCTCGGCCACGTCGTTGTGCGGGTTGGGGAAGCCCTTGATGACGAGGCGCACGGGGTCTCTGGCATGAAACGCCCGGCTCCAGGCGGCGAGCAGCACATCCACACCCTTGCGCGGAAAGCAGGAGGACACGTGCAGAAAGGTCGTCACCCGCCCGGGTTCACGCGCGGCGGGCCGCTGGGCGCGGGCGGCCCCGATGGCGGCGAAGCGCTGCAGATCGGGCGCGAAGCCGACATGGCGGATCGGCACACGCACGCCGGAATCGGCCAGCGCCCGGGCGGTGGCAAGGCTCGGCGCCAACACGCCGGCGAAGCGCGTGTTGAGCTGGCGCACCATGGCGTCGGGCAGCGTGGTCTCCTCCCAGAACAGCATCGCCACCGTCAGGTCGGCCGGCTCGTCGGGCACCAGCAGCGGGTAGTGCTGGCTGATCGTCACCACCGGGCCCGACAGCGGCGGCGCGCGCCAGGCGAGATCGGCCAGCTGCCGGCGCTGGGCCTGCGGCACGTCGGTCAGCTCGGCGCGCCGGTCGTTCTCGATCGGCAGCAGCCTGGTCTGGCCCGGCTGCAGCGCTTCCAGCGCCAGCGCCAGCTGGCGGTTGACCACGGCCAGGCTGTAGCTGCCGTTGATGTGACCGGTGACGGTGAAGTGCTGGCGCGCGGCGATCAGGCTCTGCGTGTCCGGCGCAACCGGGCGGCGCGCGCCGGCCTGGGCGAGCGCCTGTTCCAGGGCCGGCCAGTGCCGCGCCCAGCGCCACGGCGCCAGCGCCGCCCTGGCCTCGTCCTGGGTCAATCGGGGCGCCCGCGCCGCATCGAGCATGGCGGCGGCGACGAGATCCGGCGAGTCGTCGGTGAGCAGCATCCCTGCCGTGCCCAGCGTGTACGGCACCGCGGCCGCGGCCAGCGCCACCACCTTCACGCCATGCGCCAGCGCCTCGATCAGCGGCACGCCGAAGCCTTCGTGCCGGCTCAGCGACACATAGAGATCGGCCTTGGCGTACCAGGCCTGCAGCGCCCGGTCGCTGAGCTTGCCGGTGACCACCACCTGGTCCTGCAGCCCATGATCCGCCACCCGGCGCAGCACCGCGCGCAACGCCGGGTCGGCGGCGCCGCCATGCGTGCCGGCCAGCACCAGCAGCGGTGCGGTGCCATGCTCGGCTGTGAAGGCGGGCGAAAAGGCGGCAAACGCGTCCACCAGCGCCGCCTGGCCCTTGCTGGCCACCATGCGGCCGACGAACAGCACGGTGAAGCGGCGCCGCGCCGGTCGTTCCTGCGGCGCGGCCTGGGCCAGCATCGCCTCGGTGTCGAACAGCAGCGTGGCCTCGCCGACCACGGGGTAGCCGAGGCTGCGCAGTTCCATCGCGTTGTAGGCGCTGTCCGCCAGCGCCGCGACCACGCCGTCGCGCCACTGGCGCAGCTGCCCACGGCCGAGCCGGGCGGCCCGGCGCAGCGCCTCGTCCGGCCCCAGCAGCTCCGGCGGCGTGATGTTGTGATAGATCAGCACCTTCGGCGCCGGCGAGGCCGCCACCTCGGCGAAGCGCGCATGGCCCATGGAATGGTGCACCAGCAGCACATGGTTGGCCTGCCGGGGCAGCAGGTCGAGCGGCAGCAGCGTGCCTTCGAGATCGGGGGCGAGATGCTCGACATAGATCTCGCTGTCATAGCCCGCCGCGCGCAGCCGGCTGCGGATGAGCAGCATGGCGTTGGTGATGGCATCCCCGGTGGCGGAACCGGCATGGAACTGGTGCACCTTGTGCAGACCCGCCGGCCGCGGCCCCGGCACCGCGGCGCCACGCGGCGCGAGAATATGGTTCGGCTCGACCGGGGCGAGCCGTTCCAGGCCAAGGCGGAGCTCGGCCTGGGCGGTGCGCAGACCCTTCAGTTCGTCGAACAGCTCCGCCGTCAGGAAGCTGCGCAGCCGCCAGGCGATGGGGCGCAGCAGCGGGCGCAGTGCGCGAAAGCCGATCCGTGCCAGACCACGCAGCAGGGAACGGCGCGGGCGCGACGGCGGCGCCGGGCTCTGCCAGGTCGCGCGCGGCGTCTCCGTCACCGGCACGGTCGGCTGGCTGGCATTGGCCGGCTGGTCCAGCTGCTGTGCCGGTCGCCGGCGGAACTGCACCGTCATGAGGCACCCTTTCCAGAACTGCGTCGCTGATACATCCCGCACCGAAGCGGCCCGCAGAATCGCCGTCCCGCATCAGGTGGCCGTGATCCGTTGGTGCCGCCCCCCGATCACACCCCGTGAAAAGCGCTTTCACACCGGCGTTCGGCCGGGCGGCGTTGGCGTTTGGCCGACCGGCGGCTAAAACGCCTTCGCAACATCGGGACTGGATAAGCCTTCACATGGTCCGGCACCTGACCGACGCAGCGCGGTTCACCCTGCAGCTCGCAGCCCTTGCGGTGCTGCTGAGCCCGTTCTTCTTTGTGCTGTACCGGCTTGAGATCTTCAGCACCCTGCCGCGGGACGACTACGCACCCTACCTGCTCTGGCTCGACCGGGATTCGCTCGGCGCCCTGCCGGGCTCGCCCTATGTCTATCGGCTGCTTTCGGTGGCCATCGCGTGGCCGTTCCTGCATCTGCTGCCGGCGCTGACGCTGTCCAACATCCCGGCCGACATCCCCGAGGCGACCCGGCGGGCGACGGCTGCGCTGGCCGCCCTGTCCTATCTCGCCGTGATCGCGGCCGGTCTGTTCGCGGTGCCGATGCTGCGGCGGGAATGCGGTCTGGACCGCGCCCACGCCATGCTCGGCGCCGGCCTGCTGTGGGTGCTCGTGTGGTACACCCAGATCACCGCCATCGACGCGCTGGCGCTGATGATGATCACCCTGGGTCTGCGCGTCATCCGCACACCCGCGCTGTTTGCCGCGATGCTCGCCGTCTCGGTCGGCGTGAACGAGAAGATCGCGCTGCTGTTGGCGCTGTGGCTGGTGCTGCGCTGCGCCGTCTCGGCGCCGGATCGTGCGGCACTGTGGCGCCAGGCGGCGTCGGCCTGTGCCGCGGTGGTGGCCTATGCCGTGCTGGTCAGGCTGCTGCACCTGCCCGGCAACGAATACCAGCTGGAGCCCAGACAGTTTCTGGGAACCATCACCGAGAATCTGGGGGCCTACACAACAACGCGCGGGCTGCTGCTCAACATCCTGCCGACGGTGCTGCTCGCCGCTCTGGCGCTGTGCGGTCGCCATGCCGATCATCGGCTGTTCGCGCGGATCGACCTGCTGATGATCCCGGCGATGCTGCTGGTGGCGCTGGTGCTGACGCATATGTACCAGGCCGGACGTCTGGTGATGCATGCAGCACCGCTGTTCGTGGGCCCTGCTCTGGCCGCCCTGCAGGCGAAGCGGTCGGGGTGAACGCTACAGCATCGCGGTGTCCGCTCCGGTCGGCTGTACCTTTTCCAGCACGATGGGGCGGTGCGCGCCGCGCCGTCCCTTGGCCCGTGCCTCGCGCAGAATGCGCAGCAGGGCCGGCTTGTCGCGTGTCAGCACCGCATGCTCCAGCACCTCGTTGACGCGGGCATGCGAGGAGGTGTGGCCGGGCGGGCCGGGAATGCGCAGATGCACGGAGATCCCGGCGGTCACCGCGGCAGCGACCGTCTCGGCCAGGCCCTCGGCCTTCAGCGCCGCGTCGGTCAGCAGCGTGAAGGACACGCCGTGCCGCTTCTGCCCCTGCGCATCGACTCCGTCCAGGGTGAGGCCCACCAGCACGCCGGAGCGGTCCGGCCGCAGCGGTTCGCGCACCCATTTCAGCAGGCGCCAGCCGCAGAAGAAGCTGCTGCAGGTGCGCGGGCGGGCCTCGTAGATGGCGCAGCCATGATCGGGCCGCGTGTTCGGGCAGCGATAGCCCTGCACCTTGCGCAGATCGGCGTCGTTGATGGTCAGCGCCACGCAGCACACGTTGCAGTCGCCGCAGTCGCGGCCAGGCACCAGGGAGGCGGGGCTTTCGGACATGGCGACCGCATCGAGCAGGGGTTTGCAGACGCCGGACGATAGGCGCACCGGGCCACGCCGCGAAACCGACATTTCCGGCACCGGAATCGCGGCCAGATGACGTCGCTCGATTGACAGGCCGTGCGCCGCCCCCCGACACTGGCGTCAACGACGGCCCCGAACGGCCGAGCAGAGGGAGCGACGCCATGATCAGCCTTGCCATGAACGAGCGCCTGACCCGTGTGGGTCCCGGCACCCCGTGCGGCGAGCTGATGCGGCGCTACTGGATCCCGATCGCCCCGGAATCCCAGCTCGACGAGAACCCGGTGCGCAAGGTGCGCGTGCTCGGCGAGGATCTCGTGCTGTATCGCAACACCCAGGGCGGCCTCGGCCTGATCGGCGATCGCTGCCTGCACCGGCTGGTCGATCTGCAATACGGCATCCCCGACGCGCGCGGCCTGCGCTGCCCCTATCACGGCTGGCTGTTCGGCGAGACCGGCGACTGTCTGGAACGCCCGATGGAAGGCGCCCCCTGCGCGCCCATCAAGCAGAAGCTGGCCGGCTACCCCGTGCGTGCGCTGGGCGGCCTGGTGTTCGCCTGGATGGGCCCGCTGCCCGCGCCCGACCTGCCGCGCTGGGATCTGTTCGTGTGGCCCAACGCCATCCGCCAGATCGCGGTCCAGGTGATCGACTGCAACTGGCTGCAATGCCAGGAGAACACCGGCGATCCCACCCACAGCGCCTGGGCGCACGGCCACATGTTCAGCTACGTGCTCGACCGCGCCGGCAAGACGCCCGAGCGGGTGGACGACAATTTCCACACCATCCACACCCGCAAGAAGGTCGGCGTCGGCATCAAGGAGATCTACGCCTTCCAGACCCAGCACGGCTTCCGCAAGGGCGTGAAATACGCCAAGGAGCTCGGTGCGGACGAGGACGCCACCAAGGAGCATTCCACGGTGATCTTCCCGTTCATCACCCAGACCGGCAAAACCGGCGCGCCGCGCAGCGAGTATCAGATCCGCGTGCCGATGGATGACACCCACACCTACCACATCTGCTACCAGGTCTACGCCGCGCCCCCGGGCGTGACCGCGCCGCCGCAGTCCAGCATTCCCTCCTACACGCCCCCCACGCATGACGCGGACGGCAAGCCGATCCTCGACTATGTGCTGGCGCAGGACGCCATCGTCTGGGTCGCACAGGGGCCGATCGCCGATCGCACCAAGGAGCTGCTGGGCCGCACCGACATCCCCATCGTCGTGCTGCGCCGCCAGCTCGACGAGCAGATCCGCCGCGTGGAGGAAGGCAAGGCGCCGATGAACACCTTCGCCGTGTCGCCCGAGATCATCTACGGCAGCGGATCCGCGCCTGACCTGTCGCAGCCGGAGAAGCTGCTGCGCCACACCTTCCGCAAGCTGTACCACAAGGGCTTCGGCAATGACGACGCCGACCGTTACGGCCCGATGTTCGAGGCGGTGAAGGAGCTGCATCGCGAGATCGAGGTGTTCGAGCTGCGCCGCAACGAGACGGCGACGGAGCCGGTGGCGGTCTGAGCGGGACACGCCCATGCTGAACGCATGGCTGGCCGGCCTGTCGGGGCTGATGCACGCGCAGGAGCTGCTGTTCCTGGTCCTCGGCATGGCGCTCGGCCTGTTCTTCGGCGCCATCCCCGGCCTCGGCGGCACCACCGCCCTCGCCTTGCTGATGCCGCTGACCTACGGGCTGCAGCCGATCACCGCCCTCGCCCTGGCCGGCGGGGTGATGGGCGCGGTGCCGATGGGCGGCTCGATCAGTGCCATCCTGCTCAACACCCCGGGCTCGGCGCCGAACGCGGCCACGTGTCTGGACGGCTATCCGCTGGCGCAGCAGGGCAAGGCGGGGCTCGCCATCGGCGCCGCCGCCAGCGCCAACGCCATCGGCGGGCTGGTGGGCACGCTCACGTTGCTGGCGGTGCTGCCGATCTCGCACCGGCTCGTGCTGGCCTTCGGGCCGCCAGAGTTCTTCCTGCTCTCGGTGCTCGCTTTGGTGATGGTGGCCAGCTCCACCCGCGGCAAGATGCTGCGCGGCCTCGTCGCCGGCGGGTTCGGGCTGATGCTCTCCCTCGTCGGCTACGACCAGATGAACGGCGGCACCCGCTACACCTTCGGCATCGAATATCTGTGGGACGGCATCCGCCTCGTCCCGGCGCTGATCGGGCTGTTCGCGGTGGCCGAGATGCTGAACCTGTGGGTCACAGGCGGCGCCGTCTCCAAACGCACCGGCCCCATGCCGATCTCGCGCATGACCGATGGGCTGATGGAGACGTTCCGCCACTGGCCCACGGTGCTGCGCGGCTCATTGATCGGCACCGTCGTCGGTGCCGTGCCCGGCGTGGGCGGCACGGTGGCGGCCTTTCTCTCCTACTCCGCCACTTCAGTCCCTGAGTGGGCACTGAATTTACGCCATTTTTTCCTGTTAACACCTGTAGCAGTCGGGACTTCGATCCCATGATCCGGACCTCGCCATCTGCGATCTCAACGCGCTGGGCGAGCGCGCGGAGATGGTCACGGCGATAGCCACCCCCTTCAAGCCGAATGCGCTGACGCGCGGTTTCGGCGAAGGTGCGCACCATCTGCGGGGTGACGGCCTTGCTGCCGGAGTTCTCAAGCATGGCCTGGGCGCGCCCGGCATCGGCCTTCGCCTGATCGCGGGTAGTTTTCAGGCCATCGATGCGGTCCTTGAGCGCCGGGTCGTTCAGGTCGGCAACGCCCGCCTCGATGGCGTCGTAGAGGCGCTTGAGGCGGGCTTCGGATTCCGCCGCACGCCGGTTCAGTTCGCCAATGTGCTCATGCTGGCGCTCGGATCGCTCCTGCCGCCGGTCGAGCACTGTGGCGAGGATCGTTTCCAGTCGGTCGGGCTGGAGGAGACGGTCTTCGAGATGGCTGGCGACAAGATCGTCCAGCTTGCCCATCGGCACCGCCATACCCTCGCAGGCTGTCGGTCCCTGCCGGGCTTTCATCGAACAGGCGTAGTAACGATAGCGCCCGCCCTTGCCGGTGCGGATGGTCATGGCGCCGCCGCACTTGGCGCAGTGGATCAGGCCGGTGAGCATTGTCGGGCCGCTGATGACGGCGGAGGGCGTCACCGTCGGGTGTCTGGCCTTAAGCAGCGTCTGCACAGCGTCGAAGGTCTCGCGGTCGATGAGCGGCGGGACTGGCACGACCACGATTTCGCTGACGGGTTTCAGCTCTTTGGACTTGGCCCGCTTGTTGAACTCATGCTCGCCCATGTAGGTGCGGCGGGTCAGGATGCGGTGGACTTGGCCGATGCCCCAGCGCCCGCCATCACGGGTGAAGATACGGTTGCGGTTCAGGTGGCTGACGATGTTCTTGACGCCCATCTGGCCCTTGGCGCCGTCGCCGTGGAGCGCAAGCCGGTAGATCAGGCGCACCGTTTCGGCGTGGAGCGGGTCTATCTCCAGCTTCTTCTTGACCTTGGCGCCGCGTTGCTCGGCCGCGACGACACGGTAGCCGATGGGCGGCAGCGAACCGTTCCAAAAACCCTGCCGGGCGTTTTCCTTCAAGGCGCGGATGACGTGCTTAGCATTCTCCTTGGATTGATACTCGTCGAACAATGCCATGATCTGCCGCATCATGACGTGCATCGGATCGTCGCCCATCTCCTGGGTGATGGAGACAAGCTTCACCCCATTCTTCGCGAGCTTCCGGACGTAGAACTCGAGCTCGAAGTGGTCGCGGAAGAAGCGACTGAACGAGTGGACGATCACCACGTCGAAGGGCGCGGGCTTCGAAGTGCCCGCCTCGATCATCCGTTGGAACTCGGGACGGCGGTCGTTGGTCGCCGACGCTCCGGGCTCGACATAGGTTTCGACCAACTCATAGCCGCGTGAGGCGCAATAGGCTTCGCCCTGGCGCTTCTGGTCCGGAATGGAGACATCATGCTCGGCCTGCCGCGCCGTCGAGACGCGCAAGTAAAGGGCGGCGCGTAGCGGCACAGTCATGGCGTATGTCTCCTTCTCACCTCATCGGTGCGGACCAAAAAGCTCATCGAAGAGATCGCCGAACCATTGCTCGAACACGTCCACCTCGGCTTCCGTGACCGGGATTTGTTCGGGCCAGTCGTCGGTGACGGTCCAGGTCGCGAGGTCATGTTTTGGTGGCCGGCCGGCAAACGGCCAAGGCTTACCGAGCAACGCTTCAAGTTGCTCGGATGCGGTCGGGGAGCGTTCTTTGCGGAGTTTGGCCATTGCGCCAGAATCGCCGAACATGAACACCGAAAGAATAGCTTTTTTCCACGCTGGAAGCCTCCGCGCGCCGGGTCGCAAAAAGACTTGCGCGCGGCGGCGCGGGGCTGAAACGGTGTAGGGGCGAAGGCGGTCGTCATGGCGATAACAATCTCAACGCCGTCGCCACCGGCAGATAGAGGGTGCGCGGCTGCCGCACCAAAGGCGTGAAGCCGAAGGCCACGTAGAAGGCCGCCGCTTGGTCGTCGATCGCGTCGGCGAAGATGGCGTGGACGCCGATCGGTGCTGTAGCCACGGTCTTGATGGCGTCAAACAGCAAGGCTTCTCCGAGCCCTTGTCCGGCGTAATCCCTATGACGGCCAAGCC
>JBBILI010000053.1:0-30241 GCA_037445025.1 Rhodospirillales bacterium | reverse complement strand
CCAACGGCCTTGATCGATGGAAGAGTCATCGATCAAGGCCGTTGGTATCAGGCGTCAGAAAACCGATCTTGCGCATCGCAGAGATAGGAATCCAACGCGCCGTGTCGACGCAACCCCGACGCACCGGATCCTCACTGAATCGGGGTATTGGTTCTTTTTTTCAAAAAAGAACCGCTTCCTTGCTGGCCTCGGCCACAAACTCCCCCACCGCAATCGCCGCGGTCAACCCAGGCGATTCGATCCCGAACAGATTGATCAACCCGGCCACGCCATGCGCCTTCGGCGGCTGCACCACGAAATCCTGTCCCGGCGCGCCTTTTGGCACGATCTTCGGCCGGATCCCGGCATAGCCCGGCAGCAGCGCGCCATCGCGCAGCGCCGGCCAGTAGCGGCGCACCGCGGCGTAAAAGCTGTCAGCCCGGCGCGGGTCAACCGAATAGTCCAGCGTGTCGATCCATTCGACATCAGGCCCAAACCGCGCCTGGCCGCCGAGATCGATGGTGAGGTGCACGCCGAGGCCGCCCGCCACCGGCACCGGGTAGATCAGCCGGGAAAACGGCGACCGGCCGGCGAGGGTGAAATAGTTTCCTTTGGCATAGTACTGGGTGGGGATGAGCTGGCGTGGCATGCCCGCGATGGCGCGCGCAAGGGCGGGGGCGTGCAGCCCCGCGCTGTTCACCAGTAGCCGCGCCTTGAGGCGCATCGGCTCGGCCCCGCCGACCTCGATCTCCACCCCGTCGTCCACCGCACGCCCGCCCAGCACAGGGCTGTGGAAGACGAACATCGCGCCATGCGCCTCCGCCTCGCCCTGCAGCGCCACCATATAGCCGTGGCTGTCGACAATGCCGGTCTCAGGCGACAGCAGCGCGGAGGTGCAGACGAGATGAGGCTCCAGCGCCCGCGCCTCGGCGGCGGTCAGCACACGCATGCCCTCCACGCCGTTGGCCTCGGCACGGGCCTGAATGCCGGCGAGCTTCTCGTCCTCCTCGGCCGAGGTCGCGACGATGAGCTTGCCGCATTTTCGCGCGGCCACACCGTGGTCGTCACAGAACGCATAGAGCTGGCGCCGCCCGGCCACGCAGAGCCGCGCCATCAGACTGTCCTTTGGATAATAGATGCCGGCGTGAATGACCTCGCTGTTGCGGGAGGAGGTCTCGGTGCCGATCGCCTCGGCGGCGTCCAGCACGATCACCTCGCGCCCGGCCAGGGCCAGCGCGCGGGCCACGGCAATGCCCACCACGCCGGCGCCGGCCACCACCACATCCACCGTTTCCATCTGTCCCCCCGCGAAAGCCGCGTCATACTGCCACCCGACATCGAAGGGGGACAGACATGCACCGCCGCCATTTCCTCGCTGCTGCCGCGACCTTGGCGGCACCCCGGATCGCACAGGCCCAATCCGGCCGCGTTCTGAAATTCGTGCCGGACGCCGACCTGGCCCTGCTCGACCCGACCTGGGTGACCGCCTACCAGACCCGCGATCACGGCTTCATGGTCTACGACACGCTGTTCGGCCAGGACCAGGACTACCAGCCCAAGCCGCAGATGCTGGAAGGGTTTTCAACCGAGAAGGACGGTCTGGAGTGGCGCCTGGTGCTGCGCCAGGACCTGGTGTTCCACGACGGCGAGCGCGTGCTGTCACGCGACGCGGCCGCCTCGGTGCGACGCTGGATGAAGCGTGACGTGTTTGGCCAGGCGCTCGCGGCGGCGGTGGACGAGATCAGCACGCCCGATGACCGCACCCTGGTGTTCCGCCTCAAGACCCCGTTTCCGCTGCTGCCCGACGCGCTGAGCAAGACCTCGCCGATGATGTGCGGCGTCATGCCCGCCCGCATCGCCGAGGCCGATCCCACCAAGCCGGTGACCGACCCCACGGGCAGCGGCCCGTTCGTGTTCGTGGCCGACGAGCGGGTGGCGGGCGCGCGTGTGGTCTACAAGAAGTTCGACCGATACGTGCCGCGCGACGAGCCCGCCCAGCGCACCGCCGGCGGCAAGCGCGTGTATTTCGACCGGGTGGAATGGACCATCCTGCAGGACATGGCCATCGCCGCCTCCGCCCTGCAGAACGGCGAGGTGGACTGGCTGTATACGCCCTCGGCGGATCTGCTCGATCTGCTTGGCCGCAACAAGGGCGTGGCGCTGAAGGTGGTGGTGCCCACCGGCACCATCGCCACGATGCGCTTCAACCAGACGCAGAAGCCGTTCGACAATCCCGCGATGCGTCGCGCGCTGTACCCGGCCATCACCCAGTCCGACTACATGATCGCGGTGAACGGCGACGATCGGCGGCGCTGGCACGACGGCGTGGGCTATTTCTGCCCGGGCACGCCGATGGCGAGTGCTGCGGGGATGGAAGCGCTGACCGGCCCGCGCAGCATCGACGCGGCGAAGAAAGCCGTGGCCACTGCCGGCTACAATGGCGAGAAGGTGCTGCTGATGGCGCCGCAGGACATCGCCAGCGTCAAGGTGCTGGCCGATGTGACGGCCGATGTGCTGCACAAGATCGGCCTCAACCTCGAAGTGGCGACGATGGACTGGGCCAGCTCCATCTCCCGCCGCTTCAAGACCGGCACGCCCGACGAGGGCGGTTGGAGCATCTTCCAGACATCCTGGGCCGGCACCGACCACATCAACCCCGCCGGCCACGTGTTCCTGCGCGGCAACGGGAAGGATGCCGCCCCGGGCTGGCCGAACAGTCCGCGCATCGAGGCGCTGCGCAACCAATGGCTGCAGGCATCCTCTATCGCCGAGCAGAAACGCTTGGCCGAACAGCTGCAGCTGCAGGCGTTTCAGGATGTGCCCTACATCCCGCTCGGCCAGACCATCACCACAACCGCCCATCGCAGCGACCTCACCGGCCTGCTCGATGGGCTGCCGCTGTTCTGGAACATCCGCCGGGGGTGAACCGGGCGATGGGGCGGAGCCCAGCTCTTGCTTGCTTCCTCCGATCCCCCTGATTACGCCACGAGATAATTCGCCAGCGACATCGACTGGGCCATGCTGATCAGCTTGTAGCTTTCCTGCAGCTGCGTCTGGGTGGCGGTGAGGGTGGAGATGGTCGCGGCGGCGTTGACATCCTCCACGCTGGAAACCTGGCTGGTCAGCGTCGTGGTCGTGCTGGTCAGGTTGTTTTGGGTGGTGGTCAGGTGCTGCTGCACCACGCCCAGGCCCGCGATATCGTTGGTGATGGCCTGCGAGGCGCCGAGCAGGCTGGTGTTGGTGTCCGCCACCAGCTGGGTGAAGTTCTGGCCCTGGCTGAGCGAGCTGCTGTTGAAGGTGCTGATGGTGGCAAGCGCCCGGATGACATCCAGCACGTAGGAACCGGTGGTGGAACTGCCGCCCGACGCGCCGGCGGCGTTCTGGCCGGCGACCACGCCCACCGGCACCTGCTCGCCGGGGCTGATCGTCACCTGGTTGGGGGACGTGCCGATGGTGGCGGAGAACGGGGATTGCGCGGTGGCGGCGGCGAGCGTTGCCGCCGCGGTCGCAGGTCCAGCGCTCGTGGACAGGCCGGACGCCGCGGTCTCGATCGACTGGACGTAGCTGTTGAAGGCTCCGTCCGGCGCCGGCGGGTTGGCGCTGTCATTGCCGGCCAGCAGATAGGTGGAGCCAAGCTGCGTGTTGAGCAGCGACTGCACCTGGGTCAGCGCCGCCTTCGCCTGGGTGGCCAGCGACACCACGCCGGTGCTGGACTGCACATCCGCCCCGGTCAGGCTGGACTGGAAGGTGCTGGCGATCTTCCCGAGTTCGTTGAGCACGTTGGTGGTGGTCGAGATGGTGGTGTTGGCCGCCGTGATGTTCTGCTGATAGGTCGTCGCAGCCGCGAGCTGCGGCCGCAGGTCGAGCGAGACGGATGCCTGGGCGCCAAGCCCGCCATAGGTCTGGGACACCAGACCGGTGGAGGATTGCTCGGTCAGCCTGTCCATCTGCTGCCTGATCTGGGTCGCGTTCTCGATCAGCGGGCCCAGCGGTCCGGCCAGGCTGTTGAACGCGCCTTGGATGATGGTGCCACTCATGCAGGTTCTCCTTCACGCCGGCCGTCCGGGCAGGCCGCACGCGGGCGTGGTGTTGTGACAGTCTGGGGCGGGTTCCCTTGATTTTCCCTTTACGCGGGGCGTCTTGCCCCCGTGCCGCGGCATCTTCTCTGCGGTCTGCGCCTTGTCAGGCCGCGGGCACGATCTGCATCAGCGCCGTGAACATGGCCTGGATGGCGGCGATGACGTGGCCCATGGCGCCGTAGGCGTTCTGCAGCTGCACCATGTTGCTCATCTCGCTGTCGACATTGACGGCGCTGCTCGTGCTGAAGCTTTTCTGCAGCGCCTGCTGCACGCCGGTCTCGACCGAACTCTGATTGGTCGCGTTGGCCACGGCCGTGGACTGGCTGGAGACGATGTCGGACGCAAAGCTGGCCAGATCGGACGGCGCCTGGAAGGGTGCCGCCAGCGTGCCGGTGGGGCCGAGGCCGGAGGTCGCCGGGGGTGGCTGGGTGACGTCGGACTGCACCTGCGCGCCGAAGCTGTAGCTCAGCACACGCTGGATCAGCGTGCCGAACCCGGCAGGCCCTGCGGAGGGGTTGGGGGTGAAGCTGCTGGCCCCGGTGGTCGAACCGGTCACGCTGGTGGTGCCGTCGCGCACCAGTGCGGGCGCGGACAGCACGGCCGGATTGACCGCGATGGTGCCGGCATATCCGATATAGCCCGTCTGCACCGGCGCGGGTGACACGCTGCCCGTTCCGCCCTGCGGCGGGGTGAACAGCTGCAGCCCCTGCGCGCTGAAGCGCGTGCTGAGCGTGTTGGCGAACTCGTCGAGCGTGCCCTGGTAGGTCGGCAGCGTCACGTCGCGCAGAGTGATGTCGGCGCCGAGCTGCCCGCCGGTGAGATTGCCGGTGACATCCTGGCCGTTGAGCATGATCGGGCCGATGCCGCCGCCGGGATAGGACGCGGCGGCGGCCGTGGTCGCTGCCGAGACGGAGAACTGCGGCGGCGGATTCTGCATCTCCAGTCCGAGCCCGCCCTGGGTGATGGCGAGCATGCCGCCGTTGGACTGGGTGACGAAGGAGATGCCGACCAGGGAACTGGCCGTGGTGATCGCCGCGTCGCGCTGGTTCTCCAGATCGGCGGTGCTCTGACCCATGGCCTTGCCGGCCATAATCTGCTGGGTGAGGCCGCTGATCGTGGCCAGGGCGGTGTTGAGGGTGCCGACGGTGGCGACCACGTCGTTCTGCGCATTCTGCCGCGCCGTGCCGTAGGCCTGGCTCAGCGCGTTGATCTGGCCGGTGAGCGAACCGGCCGCATTCACCACCAGCTGCTGGGCCGATGTGCTGGACGGATCGGTCTGCAGGGAGGTGAAGGCGTTCTGCAGGTTCCCCACCAGGCTTGCGAGGTCGTTGTTCTGGCCGGGTGTGCCCTGCACCGAGTCGATGCCGGACAGCGCCTTCGCGGTGGTGCCGAGACTGGCGACCGTGGCGTTCTGCGCGATCACTTGGCTCTGCAGCGCCAGATTCAGCTGGCGTTGCACCGGCCCCACGAACACCCCCATGCCCTGGCCGCCCGCGGTCAGGCTGGTCTGAGTGGCGACCTCCTGCGAATACCCGGGCGTGTTCACGTTGGTCACGTTCTGGGAGATCACCGCCATATGGCTGTTGATGTTCCCCAGGCCTGCACTGGCAATCTGCAGGGCGCCTTCAAGCGTCATGGTCCGTCTCCTGGATCAGGTTCGAGCAAATCAGCGCACCATGTCCAACGTGGTCTGCATCATGGTGTTGGCGCTGGTGATCACCTTGGCGTTGGCCGAATAGGCCTGCTGGGCCACGATCAGCTTGCTGAACTCGGTGGCGATATCGACGTTGGATTGCTCCACCGAGCCCACCACCAGCGTGCCGGCGCCGTTGTTGCCGGCGGTGTTGGCCACCGGTACGCCCGAGCCCTGGGTGGCGGTGAAGGCTTCGCCGTTCTGGCGCTGCAGGGCGTTGGGATCGGCGAAGGTGATGATGGGCACCTGGGCCACCGTGCGGGTCTGGCCGTTGCTGTAGTTGACCACGACATTTCCGCTGGCCTGGGTGCTGATGGAGGAGAAGTTGCCGGGCGGCACGCCGTTCTGGGTCAGCCCGCCAAGGCTGTAGCTGGTGCCGGCATACTGGGTCAGCCCGGTCGAGGCGCCGTAGTTGCCGAGGTTGAGGTTGATGGTCTGGTTGCCCTGGCCGAAATTGGTGGTGAAGCTGAGGTTCGCGGCCCCGCCGGCAGCATAGCTGGAGGTGGTGACGCTGCCGGTGGCAGCGCCGAGCAAGCCCACCGTGCCGTCGGCCACGCTGTTGCCGCTGGTCAGGCCGAACTTCACATCGGCCGTGCCGAGGGCTGAGGACGTCACGTCATCGGGCGAGGCGACCGAGACCGTCCAGTCGTTCTGGGCGTTCTGGGTCCAGTTCAGATCGATCGTGTGGGCGGTGCCCAGCCCGTCATACACCGTCACCTGCGAGCTGACCGGGGTGGTGCTGGACGGTGTGGCGGGCAGGTTGGCGGAGAGGGTGATGTTGGTGGTGGCCACCGGGCTCAGCGTCGAATCGGTGACCTGGATGGGTGACAGGGCGTTGGTGTTGACCACGCCGGTGGTGGCGTTGACCGGCCAGCCGTTGAGGTATTCGCCGGCGCTGTTGACGAGGTAGCCGGCGTTGTTGACGGTGAAGTCGCCGGTGCGGGTGTAGGTCGGCAGCGGGTTGAACTGCTGCGCCGACGAGGTGGTGGACGCATTCTCGATCGGCAGGCTGACGGGAAAGAAGCCCTGGCCGCTGATCGCCATGCCCAGCGGGTTGACCGACTGGGCGATGGTGCCCTGGACGTTGTTGACATAGTCCGGCACCGCCACCACCGCGCCGGAAGTGTTCTGGGTGGCACTGCTGCTGGTGAGATAGTCGATGAAGGACGTGTCGGTGCCCTTGAAGCCCACCGTCTGGCTGTTGGCGAGATTGTCGCTGATGTTGCCGAACGAGGCGGACTGGGCGTTGAGGCCGCTGATGGCGGTGTCCATGGCTCCGAAAAGGGACATGCGGTGCGTGCTCCTGAATACGATGTGACGGCGTGACGACAGGCGATGGCTGCCGCACGCAGGCCGTGTCGGCTGGGACGGGAACTGCAGCATCCATGCCAGGGCAGGGCGGGCCGGTTCGGCCCGGAAATCGGCGGAAAATCTTGGCAGACGCGCCGGGGGCGGGGCTGGATTGACCCGGCAGAATTTGCCGGTCCCGGCAAGATCGGCCCTGTGCCGTTGGCGCTTGCCGGCGGATTCCGGCGGTCTGCTGCGCGCTGAGCTTTGGCCCGCGCCTTGCAGTCTCCCGCTCGTCCCCGCATCCGGCCGGCATCGCGCCCGGCTTCGGCGCTGCGGTGGGGTGGAGCCGTGGAATGCCGAATCTCAGCCTGGCCACGAAGATCGATGCCGCATTTGCGCTGCCGCCTGCCGCGCAGGGGCAGGCGGCGGGGACCGTCGCTGCGGGGGCGAGCCTGCGGTCGGTCGCCTTGATCGCGGCCATCGGCGCACCGGCCATCGGCGCACCGGCCATCGGCGCACCGGCCATCGGCACATCGGCCACCGGCACATCGTCTACCGGCATATCGGGCACCGGGTCGCCATCCACCGGTGCGTCACCTGTCGGCGCGCCGGATGTCGGCCGTGCCGGACCCGCGCTTCCGGCCATGCCGGCCTCGACGGGCGCGGCTTCCGTTCAGCCGGCCTCGTCCCCACGCTTCGGCGACGTGCTGGCCCATGCGATGGCACCGGCCGCAAGCCTGGGCGGCCAGGCCGGTCAAAGCAGTCCGGCCCGTGTCGCGCGGCCGCGCGAGGTCGCCGTTGCAACGGCGTCGGCGCGTGAGCCTGTCGCCCACACGCAGGCCGACTCCGCCGGCACGCTGCTGCCGCCGGACTCGGTTCCGGTTCAACCGCCGCCCCAGGCCCCGGTGGCCATCCCGCTCCCGATATCGGGTCCTGGATGGACCGCGCCTGCAGCTGTGCCGCCGCCCCCTGACGCCGCGGCGGCGCCTGGGCAGGCCCCGGCCATGACAGGACCCTATTTGCGAGGGGAGGGGCGCCCGGCCCGCGCGCAGCCTTCCGTTGACGCGACCAAGGCCGATGCCGCGACACCGCCGGCTGTCGTCGCCGTAGCGCCGGATATGGCAGCCGTCGCCGTGGTGAACGTGGTGCCCGTGTCACCGGTGCCGATGTCGCCGACGCTCGTGTCACCAACAAGGGGACCGTTGACCGCCTCCGGCGCCACGCCTCAGGCCGCGCCGGCCCGAGAGGCCCGTCCCGCGGGCAGGAGCGCAGCCGGGGCGACCCAGGCTCCCCCCGGCCATGACAGCCCGGATCCGTCCGCCGCCGACACACCTGCCGCAGGGCCGGCCGTGGCGGTCCCTCCGGCCGGGCGCCCTGCGGTCAGCGCTCCGGATCGGGCTGGAACACCCATGCCGGTTGTGTCCACACCGGCGACGTCTGACCCGGCGTTGCAACTTGTCCCGCCGCTGGTTCCGCCATCGGTGGCGGCGGCGGTCCCTGCGCCGTCGGTGTCCGCTCCCGCCGCACCCCCAGCGCCGCCGGCCGCGCAGGTGGCGCAGGCCGTGGTGCACCTGGCCGCATCGCCGGCGGCAAGCCAGATCACGGTCGAGCTGAACCCGGGGTCGCTCGGCCGCGTGCAGGTGCAGATCGACCGGTCCAGCCAGGGCCTGGCGCATATCACCCTGACGGCGGAGCGCCCGGAGACGCTGGCACTGCTGCAGGGGGATCAGAAGCAGCTCGATGCAGCGCTGACCCGTTCCGGCCTCAGCGAACTCGGCCGCACCATCAGTTTCCATGCGGCACCGGCCGATCTCGCGCCGCGCGATCCGTCAACCACGCCCCTCGCCAGCGGCGCCGGCAGCAATGCCGGGTTCGCCGGCAGCGGCTCCGGCGCCTCCACCATGCCGGACCGGCAGGAGGCCCGGGGCGGATCCACGCAAAGCTTCGTCTGGACCGCGCCCTCCGCCGACACGGCGGATGCGGTGGTCTCCGCATCGGCTCCGTCGCTGTCCCGTCAGCGTCTCGACATCACCGCCTGATCCACACGTCCTTCAGAAAGGAGTCTCCATGTCCGGTTCCACCAGCACCTTCGGGCTGACCACGCCCACGCTCACCAGCCAGGCGGGCAGCGCCATCACCGGCTCGGTAGCGGCCGGCGTCAACGGCTCCGGCACATCCACCACCGCGAATGCACTGCAAAGCCTGTCCGGCAACTATACCGACTTTCTGCAGATGCTGATGACGCAGCTGAAGAACCAGGACCCGACCAGCCCGATGAACACCGACACCTTCACCACCGAGCTGGTGCAGTTCTCCAGCGTCGAGCAGCAGATCAACACCAATTCCAGTCTCAACTCGCTGATCCAGCTCACCCAGTCGGGCCAGCTGCTGCAATCCTCCTCGCTGGTCGGCCATCAGGTGTCGCTCAATTCGACCACGCTGCCGCTGCAGAACAGCAAAGGCGAGGTGCAGTTCACCGCACCGGTCGCCGAGCCTGTCACCGTGTCGGTCGCCGATGCCAGCGGCAACACCATCGTCCAGGCGACGGTCAACGCCCAGCAGGGCGCCAACAGCTGGACCTGGAACGGCCAGTCGGCCAACGGCACCACCGAGCCGGACGGGACCTATGCGGTCACCGTCACGTCACAGTCGGGCACGACAGTCACACCGGTGCCGTTCACCGTGGTGGGCACCGCTACAGGGCTGGCGAAGAACGGCACGACGTTGAACCTGCAGGTCGGGCCGTTGACGACGGATATTTCGAATGTGGATAGTGTGATCAACTAATACCAACGGCCTTGATCGATGACTCTTCCATCGATCAAGGCCGTTGGTATCGCGCGCCGGGTTGGCCGGCGGCGGCGCGCCAAACCAAGACTCAAACCAACGGTCATCCTTTATGACCGTTGGTATAAGGAAGCAGTTCTTTTTTGAAAAAAAGAACCAAAAAACTTCTATCCGTTTGGCCGGTCCGGAGAGGTGCGGCCAAAACGGACAAAAGTCTTTTGCTTCTTTTCTTCAGAAAAGAAGTCCTTGCTTCCTTAACCCAACAGCCGCCCCAGCACCCGCGCCGTATAGTCCACCACCGGTATGATCCGCCCGTAGTTGATGCGCGTCGGCCCGATCACGCCGATGGCGCCCACGATGCGACCACCGGCGTTGCGCGCCGGCGCCACCACCATCGACACGCCGGTGGTGCCGAACAGGTCGCTCTCGGCGCCGATGAAGATGCGCACGCCATCCGATCGCTCGGCCAGATCCAGCAGGCGCAGCATGGTCTCCTGCGTCTCCAGCCGATCGAACAGCGTCTGGATTGCGGCGAGCTTCTCGATCTC
Organism: Rhodospirillales bacterium; assembly: GCA_037445025.1. Lineage (GTDB taxonomy): Bacteria > Pseudomonadota > Alphaproteobacteria > Acetobacterales > Acetobacteraceae > CAIQQQ01. The sequence goes on along the minus strand of JBBILI010000053.1, from coordinate 19,865 downwards.
GGTCACATCCGCCAGCAGCCGCGCCTGGCCGCGCACGATCAGCGAGCCGGAACGGCCTTCCTTGGTCCAGGTGGCCAGGCCCGCCTCGACCACCTGGGTGGAGAGCGCGTCAAGCTGGGTGCGGTTCTCCGCCGTCTCCTCGGCGACGATGCGGCGGAGTTCGGCCAGCGGCCGGCCGGCCAGGCGCGCGTTGAGGTAATTGCCGGCCTGCTGCAGCGTCGATGGCAGCACGCCGGGCGGCACCTCGATGACGCGGTTCTCGACATGTCCGTCGCCGGCCACCAGCACCACCAGGGCGCGGCCGGAGCCGAGCGGGACGAACTCGATATGGCGCAGCGCGCCGTCGGTTTTCGGCGCCAGCACCAGGCCGGCGGCGGCGGAGAGGCCGGAGAGCATCACCGAAGCCTCGGCCAACGTGTCCTCCAGCGAACGGCCGGCAGCGGCGACGGCGGAGCTGATGGCCTCGCGGTCCTCTTCACCGAGCTCGCCGAACTGCAGCAGACCGTCCACGAACAGGCGCAGCCCGAGTTCGGTGGGCAGGCGGCCGGCCGAGGTGTGCGGCGAGAACAGCAGCCCGGCCTCGGTGAGGTCGAACATGACGTTGCGGATGGTGGCGGGGCTCAGCGACATCGGCAGGCGGCGCGACAGCGTGCGGCTGCCGACCGGCTCGCCGGTCTCCACGTATTGCTCGATGATCTCGCGCAGCACCGCTGCCGAGCGCGTGTCGAGGCCGGGCGGCTGGCGGCCGGCGGAGGGGAGCACCGGAAGATCCATGAGGGTCAGTGTCGCAGCTTTCCTGCTAGTTGGGAAATCCCTCTCTCGCGTCAAGCTTTCGGGCCGGCGAGGACGCCGGCGATCATCCGGCCAGGATCGTCTCCACCACCTCCTGAACCTCCAGCGCCTCGGCGATGGTCGCCAGGCCATGGGCCTCGCCGCGATGCATGGCGGCCACCGCCGCGAGCTGGCGCTTCAGCACCAGCGGGCGCATGCGCTCGTTGGGCAGGGCCTGCGGATCGCCGTACCAGGCGCCGTCATCGCCCTGGCGTTCGGCGAACGACCAGTCGCGCAGGCGGATGGCGCCGTGTTCGCCGCGCAGGGTCCAGGCGTTGTGGTCGTCCTTCGGCGTGGTGCCGACATTGCCGGTGAGCGCCACCGGCACGCCGCCGGCGGTGAGATGGGCGCGGATGTCACGTTCGGAGGCGTCGTCCTCGGGGTACTGCACCAGGTGCTCCTGCAGGCTCAGCGTCCCGACCAGCCGGCGCGTGAGGAACAGGAAATGCGAGACCACCTCACGCGTGAAGCCGCCTTCGGCCCGGCGGTCGAGCCAGCCCGCGGCGTCGTGCTGCCAGGGGCGGGGCCAGATGCGGAAGGCGACGTCGATGGTGAGCGAGCGCAAAGGGCCGAGTTCCGGCAGCCATTCGGCCAGTTTCGCCACGGCGAAGGAGGAGGCGAACGGGAAGTTCACCGCGGCCCGGGCTCCGGCATGGGCGGCGGCGAAGCGGCGCGCGGCTTCGGTGTCGACCGCAAGCGGCTTTTCGCAGAACACCGAGCGCCCGGCCGCCAGCGAAGCGGTGGCATGGCCGAGATGGCTGGCCGGCGGCGAGGCGATGTAGACGCAGTCCGCGACGTCGATCAGTGCTGCGGCGGAGGCGACCGGGTTCAGCTCCGGCAGGCCAGCGGTGATGCGGGCGATGGCCGCCGCGTTCGGATCCCAGATCCCGGCCACACGCACGGTGTCGCTCGCCTGCTCGAGCGCGGCGCGGGCCAGCCGCTCGCCCATGATGCCGGCGCCGATGATACCCAGATTGATCATATGTCCCTCCATCTGCCGAGACTTGCGCAACTTGGCCCGGACCGCCATAGCCCAGCCCAACAGACACCGAGGACACGCCCATGCGCCCTACCCTGCGCCCGTCCGGCAGGCTTCCCGCCGCGCTGCGCAAGATCGCCATCGAGCCGGGGTTTTCCCATCATGCCGAGGGCAGCGTGATCATGCGCATGGGCGGCACCGAGGTGCTGTGCACGGCTTCGGTGGAAAGCCGTGTGCCGGGGTTTCTGCGCGGCAAGGGCAGCGGCTGGGTGACGGCGGAGTACGGCATGCTGCCGCGCGCCACCCATTCCCGCGGCGAGCGCGAGGCGGCCAAGGGCCGGCAATCCGGCCGGACGCAGGAGATCCAGCGGCTGATCGGGCGTTCGCTGCGCGCGGTGACCGACCTCAAGGCGATGGGCGAAATGTGCATCACGCTCGACTGCGACGTGCTGAACGCCGATGGCGGCACGCGCTGCGCCGCCATCACCGGGGCCTGGGTGGCGTTGAGCCTGGCGTTTCGCCACCTTGTCAAAATGAACGTCATCAAGGAGATTCCGCTCACGGGTCAGGTCGCGGCGGTGTCGTGCGGCTTGTATGAGGGTGAAGCGGTGCTGGATCTGGACTACGCGGAAGACAGCCATGCCGAGGCGGACGCCAATTTCGTGCTGACCGCGAACGGCGGCATCGTCGAAATCCAGGCGACGGCGGAAAAGACGGCGTTTCAGCCGGCCCAGTTCGATGCGCTGATGGCTCTGGCGCGCACCGGCGCGGCGGAGCTGTTCGCAGCCCAGAGCGCGGCATTGGCGGGCTGATGGCACGGCGCCTGCCGCACGGCCAGCGCCTGGTGCTGGCCACCCACAATCCGGGCAAACTTGTGGAGTTCCGCGCCCTGCTGGAGCCGTTCGGCGTGGTGCTGACCTCGGCCGGCGAACTGGACCTGCCCGAGCCGGAGGAGCCGGCGCCGGATTTCCTGGGCAACGCGCGGATCAAGGCGCTGGCGGCGGCCACGGCGTCGGGCCTTCCGGCCTTGTCGGATGACAGCGGATTCTGCGTGGCCGCGCTGGGTGGGGCACCTGGGGTGCATTCGGCGCGCTGGGGCGGGCCCGCGAAGGACTTCGCCGGCGCCATGGCGCGGGTGAACACGGCGCTGGGCGACACCGCCGAGCGTCGCGCCTGGTTCACCTGCGTGCTGACCCTGGCCTGGCCTGACGGCGAGACGGCGAGCTTTCTCGGTCGTGTCGAAGGTCTGGCGGTGTGGCCGCCGCGCGGCACGCAGGGCTTCGGCTATGACCCGATGTTCCAGCCGGCCGGCGAAACCCGCACCTATGGCGAGATGGATCATAACGCGAAATACGCCACCAGCCATCGGGCGCGGGCCTTGCAGGCGCTGGTCGCTTCAGTGATGCCGGGGGCTTAACATGATCGTCGTGATGCGCATGCTTGTTGCCGCCGCGTTGCTGCTGGCTTGCGGCCGCACGGTGCTGGCCGATCTGCCCTCCTGCGCCTTTCCGCCGGACGTGCAGCTGACCTCCGCCGCGCTGCCGCTGACCCGGGCTGCGGCCGCCGCGCATCGACCGATCACCATTGTCACGCTCGGTGGCTCCTCCACGGCGGGCCTTGCCGCGAACGGCGCGGATTACAGCTATCCCGCGCGGCTGCAGGTGCATCTGCGGGCCTTGCGGCCGGATCTCGACATCACCGTGGTCAACCGCGCCATTCCGCATGGCACCACGCGGGCGCGGGTCGACCGGCTGGAAAGCGATGTGGTGGCGGTGGGGCCGACGCTGGTGGTGTGGGCGCCCGGCTCGACCGAGGCGGGCCATGCGGAGGACCCCGCGCGCTTCGCCGCCAGCCTGCGCGAGGGGATATCGCGCATTCACGCGACGCCGGCCGATCTGGTGCTGATCGATCTGCTGTATACCCCCAACATCGCCAAGGCGGTCGATCTGGATCGCTACAACGGCATCATCGCCACGGCGGCGGCCGCGGCGCACGTGCCGCTGCTGCGACGCTCGGTGCTGATGCGGCGCTGGAACGAGGAAGGGGTGTTCGCGCTGGATACCACGCCGCGGCGCGAGCATGTGGCGACGATGCGGCGCTTGTTCGATTGCTTTGCGGCGGGGATGGCGGAAGGGTTGGTCAAGTCTTTGAAGTAGCAAGAGGTTCTTTTTTGAAAAAAAGAACCAAAAAACTTTCATCCGCTGGGCCTCACCTTTTCGGACAGGCTGGGCCCAACGAATGAAAAGTCTTTTTCTACACCAACGTCAGCGTGACATCGATATTCCCTCGCGTCGCATTCGAGTAGGGGCACACGATATGCGCGGCATCGATGATCTTGTGCGCGACCGCAGGATCGACGCCGGGCAGGCTGATCTTCAGCTCGACCTCGATGCCGAAGCCGGTCGGGATCGGGCCGATACCGACACTGCCGGCCACGCTGACATCGGCCGGCATCGGCAGCTTGTCGCGGTTGGCCACAAACTTCATGGCGCCGAGGAAACACGCGCTGTAGCCGACTGCGAACAGCTGCTCGGGGTTGGTGCCGCCGCCGCCGCCGCCGCCGAGCTCCTTCGGCGTGTTCAGCTTGACGTCGAGATGCCCGTCATCCGTCGCGCCATGGCCTTCACGGCCGCCGGTGGCGGTGGCGTGCGCCCGGTAGAGAACTTTTTCGATCGACATGTGAGGTCTCCCTGGAAACACGGCGCGCACGCCGCGCGTGCCTAATCATAGGTGAGGTGATCCTGGCGGCCGGTGGACCCGGCATGATGCGGCTGTTAACGCCACCGCGCCAGATGCTGCGCCGCCTCTGCCATGTCGGCCTCGGGGCCGCAATAGCTGAACCTGATAAAATGATGGCCGCGGGTGCGGTCGAAATCCACACCGGGGGCGGCCGCGACGCCGGCTTCCTGCAGCATGCGGCGGCAGAATTCCTGGCTGTCCTGCGATCGGTCGGAGACGTCGGCATAGAGGTAGAACGCGCCCTCGGCCGGGCTGAGGCGGGGGAAGCCGGCGCGGGGCAGCGCGTCCAGCAGCAGCGCGCGGGAGCGGCGATAGGCGGCGACGTTGGCTTGCAGCTCGTCGGTGCAGTCGAACGCGGCTTCGGCGGTGATCTGGGCGATGTGCGGGGCCGAGATGAACAGGTTCTGTGCCAGGCGCTCGACGGGGCGGACCAGGTCCTCCGGCAGCACCATCCAGCCGATCCGCCAGCCGGTCATGGAGAAGTATTTGGAGAAGCTGTTGACCACGACGGCGCTGGGCGAGGTGGCGGCGGTGGCGATCGGGCTGTCATAGGTGAGGCCGTGATAGATCTCGTCGGAGATCAGCCGCACGCCGTTCGCGTGGCACCAGGCGGCGATGTCGGCCAGCTCGGCCGGGTGCAGCATGGTGCCGGCGGGGTTGCAGGGGCTGGCGACGATCAGCCCGTCGGGGCGCGGCACAAGCGATTCCAGCATGGCGATGGTCGGCTGGAACCGGGTCGCGGGGCCCGCTTCCAGCATCACCGGCACCATGCCGAGGGACTGCAGGATGTTGACATAAGGCGGGTAGAACGGCGTGGCCATGGCGATGCGGTCGCCGGGGTCGAAGGCGGCGAGGAAGGCCAACGGGAAGGCGCCGGAGGCTCCGACGGTGACGGCGATGCGGGCAGGATCGACAGCACAGCCATACCACGCGGCATAGTGCCGGGCGATGCGGGCGCGCAGCGAAGCGAGGCCGAGCGCCTCGGTATAGCCCATCGGCAGCCCGTCGCGCAGCGCGGCCTGGGCGGCCGCCACCGCGCCTGCAGGTGCGCCGGTGCCGGGCTGGCCGACCTCCATGCGGATCACCTTGGGCGCCCCGGCGGGCAGGGCGGCCTGGCGGGCGTTGGCGGCGGTGATCACGTCCATCACCAGGAACGCGGGGGCCGCCGCCCCGCGCCCGGTCTTCAGCGCCATCAGTTGCTGCCGACGGCCAGGCCCGATCCGCGCGGGTCGGTCGACCATGCGCAGCTGCCCGAATTGCCCGGGAGATAGCCGGGGCAGGCGATCACATTGGCGCGGCCGGGCTCGGGCGGGCGGGCGGGCATCTGGCCGGTGAAGCCTTCGAACAGGCCGAGCGCCGCGGCGAGCGGGGCGCCCTGCTGGCCGGACCCGCCGGCGAGGCCACGAAAGGCTCGCTGGTCGGGGTTCCAGGCCAGCGCCATGGACAGCAGCGGCTGCGGCTTGCGGCTCGGCGAGGCCGCCAGCAGGATACCGGTGCCCCGCGCGATGCGCCCGGTGCCGAACAGATTGCCCATGCTGACGGCGCACACCACAGCGTTGCCGTCCTTGTCCAGCGCCGCAAACGTGGTGGAGGCCGGCAGCGGGCCGATGGCCGAAGCCGGCTGTGGCGCCGACAGCATGGCCGAGACATTCGTGCCGCCGCGCCGGGCCAGGGTGGCCAGCCCGAGGGCGCGGGCATTGGCCGCGTCGGTGGCGGTTGGCGTCTTGCCCAGCACCTGCAGCGCGCCGATGGTCGCCAGTCCGCCATCCAACGGCAGCGGCGGGAAGGCGATGCGGTCGCCATTGGAGCCGGGTGCGGTCAACGCCGGCACGAACCGGGGCAGGGCCGTCCGCAGATCCTCGGCCGAAAGCCCACCGCCGGCGGACGGCATGGCTTCGATCAGCCGCCGGGACAGCTGGCCCTGGTAGAGATCGCCCACACCGGAGACACGCAGCGCGGCCAGCGTGGCCGCCAGATCGGGCTGGATGAAGCTGTTGCCTTCCGCCAGCGGCTGGCTGCCGATGAAGAACACGCTGCGCGCGGCGGGGTCGACCGCCAGCGGCCGCGCCACGACCGCGAGGTCGTTCACCAGGGCGCGCGAGACGTTGATGCCGAAGCGGGCGGCTTCCTCGGCCGGCGAGATCAGCGATTCGAACGGCCGCCGGCCATAGCGGGCCTGCAGGGCGAACAACGCCCGGGCGAACATCGGCGGGCTGGCCGGGCGATCGGCCGAGCCGGGCCGGGCGGGCGCCGATGTCGGGAACATCAGCGCTTCGGGCACCCCGTCATTGGGCGTGTCGGGCCCCGCGCCATACACCAGGCAGCCGCCGCCGGCGCCAAGCCCGGCGCGCGAGGGCAGGGTGACGCTGAGCATCAGCCCCATGGCGGTTGCGGCATCGGCGGCACTGCCGCCGGCGGAGAGCACGTTGCGCCCGGCCAGCGCGGCACGCGGCTCATCGGCCACCACGCCGCCGAGGAACCCCTGCACGTTGCCGGCCTGCCCCGGCGCGGGGCCGGAGGACGGCAGGATGGAGTCGGTGACGCCGCTGAAAAACGAGCAGCCCGACAGGGACATGGCGCCGGCCAACAGAACTGCCTTCCAGGCCCTTGCCAATGTGCCGTCCATACTCTGGTGTCTCCCGTACTGCATGCAGGCGTGCCATAACGCCGATCTGCCAGACCAGCAACCGATAGCGGGATCTCATGTTCAAGCGACTGATCGGCCTTCTCATCCTGACCGCACTGCTCGCAGCCCCGCCCGCCGTGCGGGCCGCGGGGTTCACGCCGCAGCAGCGCGCCGAGATCGTCGAGATCCTGCGTGACGCGCTCAAACGCGATCCCTCGATTCTGCGCGACGCCATCACCACGCTGCAGGAGGACGACCAGCATCTGTCCGAGGCCGCGGCCCGGGCCGCGATAACCGCGGCCGGCCCCGCGCTGACCCGCTCCGCGGGCGACCCCGTGGCCGGCAACCCGGATGGCCACGTGACGCTGGTGGAATTCTACGACGTGCGCTGCCCCTATTGCCGCCGCATGCTGCCCACGGTGGCCGCCCTGCTGGCGCAGGACCATGACATCCGCCTGGTCTACAAGGACCTGCCGGTGCTGGGCCCGGGCAGCGTGATCGGCGCCCGCGCCCTGCTCGCCGCGCAGAAGCAGGGTGGCTATCAGAAGCTGCACGACGCGCTGATGGCCGGATCGCCTGACGTGACCGAGGACAGCGTAAAGACCGCAGCCCTGCGGCTGGGCCTGGACTGGGACCGCCTGCACACCGACATGACGGCACCGGACGTGCTGGCCCGCATCAACGCCAACCTGGCTTTGGCGCAGAAGCTGCAGATCCAGGGCACGCCGGCCTATATCGTGGGCGAGCAGATTCTGCCGGGGGCGGTGGAGCTGGCCGATCTGCAGGCGGCGGTGAAGGCGGCGCGGACGCCGTGAAGGCAAGAGGTTCTTTTTTGAAAAAAAACCAAAAAACGTCCGTCCGGCTGTCGCGGCTCTTTCCGGATCAATACGGCCAAGCGATAGAAAGTCTTTTGGTTCTTTTCTTCAGAAAAGAACTGCTTGCTTCCTCAAGTTCGATAAGCCGGATCCAACCGATCCAGCTTGCGCAGCAGCGCCGGCCATTCCAGCTCGCCGAACGGCCGGCGGGTGGTCGGCAGATACAGATGGTTGGTCTTGGCCACAATCTCCGGCGGCACCACCGACAGCTCGTTGCTCGCCGCCATGGCCAGCAGCTGCGCCTTGCAGGAGATTTCGGCGCGATAGATGTTGCTGAAGGCCTGCTGCACCGTGGGGCCCACGACGAGCAGGCCGTGGTTGCGCAGAATCAGCAGGTCGGCGTCACCAAGGTCTTCGACGATGCTGGCCTGCTCAGCGAGATCGACGGCGACACTTTGGTAGTCGTGATAGCCCACCTTGCCGAACCGCATCGAGGTCTGGGTCATCTGCAGGAACCCCGCCTTCAGCGACGAGACGGCCATGCCGGCCGGCGTGTGGGTGTGGATGACGCAATGCGCGTTCGGCCGGGCGCGATGGATGGCGCTGTGAATGACGAAGCCGGCGCGGTTGATGCCGTAATCGAAGTCGGGCTTGAGCAGGATATTCCCGTCCAGATCGATCTTGACCAGCGAGGAGGCGGTGATCTCCTCATAGAGATAGCCATACGGGTTGATGAGGAACGCGCCATCCTCGCCGGGCACCCGCAGCGAGACATGGTTGGCGATCATGTCGTCCATGCCCCACCGGGCGATGAGCCGGTAGCAGGCGGCGAGGTCGATGCGCGCCTGCCATTCCGCCGCGGTGACGTGGGGGCGCATCGAAGCGATGGCGGTGCTGTAGTTCTTGGGTGCTGCAACGTCCATCCGAAGCCTCCATCGATGCCTTGGCACTGTCCTGCGGCCGTCGGGCCAGGGCAAGAGGGGCGTGGGCCGGGTTGCTGCGGGCCTGGACGTCACATCTTGCTGCCCGGGGACCGCGAAGGCTGGTGGTTCGTCACGCCGCACCCCGAGTCTCGGTCACGATGCGCGGACCGACCTCTCCATCCCGGCCAGAATATCCGGAATTCTGGCCCGCACTTGAAAGAAGCCGCGCGTGGCATGCGGCCACACCGCCGAATCCCAGGCACGCCGAACCCGCAGCACAGACGGCGCCGCCAGAAGCTCCGCCGCCGGCCCGACCGACGCCCAGGGCGTCACCACCGGATGCTCTGACAAACCGACCCAGCCCGGCACATCCCCCGCCTCCAGCACGGTCACCGCCACACCCAGCCGCCGTGCCGCATCCGCCGCAGCACCGCGCGCAAACGCGACCACCGGCGCGGCCCCCTCCGTGCCGCAGACCACAGCGACCCGCCCGGCACGGCCGATCTCCAGCCCAAGGGTCTCTGGCGCCAGATCCTCTTCATGCAGCAGCAGATCGAACACGCCGGACGGCACCGCGTCGGGCGGCGACAGTGGCACGCGCAGCACCTCCCGCACCTCGGTCAGCGGCTCCGGCGCCTCGTCGAGCTGCCCCACCGGATGGAACCGCCCGTCGGTATACCGCGCGATGTTGTCCGCCCGCGCCACGTAGTGCTTCCCCTTCGTGTGCAGCCCCGCCACCCACCGCCAGGACAGCGTGTTGCTGGCCGGATCGCCATCGAGCAGATACCGCAGAAAGAAGGCCGCCCCCAGCGCCCAGGGCAGGCGCAGGGTGAAGATCCAGATCGAGGCGAACCACATGCGGGCGTGGTTGTGCAGCGTCCCCGTCTCCACCAGCTCTTGCGCCCAGGCATCGAAACAGTCGATCCCCGAGCGACCCGCGCAGGCATCGTGATACACGCGCCGCAGCCCGCCCTCCACGGCAAGCCGGTTGCCCGCCTGGCGCAGCTCCGCCTGATAGGCGTGCCACACCGAAGGATGCTGCTCGAGCCAGCCCTTCCAGTAGGTGCGCCAGAACACCTCCTCGATGAACTTCATGGCCCCTTCGCCATGCGCCGCCCACGCCGCGCGCACCACCTCGTCCTCGGTGATCAGCCGCCGCCGCAGATAGGGCGACAGCCCCGACACATCGCGGCGCCGCTCCGGTCCGGGATCGGTGTTGCGCCCTTCGGCATAATGTCGGCCCATGCGGGGGGTGAAGTCATGAAGGCGGGCCAGGCCTGCGTCTCGTGTCGGGATCATGACCCGGGACATGGTTAGCATGGCCCGACCGTCCACCCCCACCGTCAGAACCTGTCGGGCCAGGCACGCGCGATGCAACACTGAGTGTCGTCAAGATCGGGCAGCGCCGGCACCGTCCAGACGATTTCGGTCAATCCGGTCTGAACCGGTTCAGCACGCGGTCGATATCGTCCGCCGACGCGAAATCACCTCGCTCAACCGCCGCCAGACCCGCCTCGACGCGATCCGGAAACCGTTCCTGCCAGTCGCGCGAATGGCCATTCTCCAGGGCATCGGCCACCACAGCTTCGGCGGAAAGACCCGGTCGCGCCGCGATCGCAGCGATACGTGGCATGTGATCAACCAGGACGAGCGTCTGCCTGATAGTGTGGAAATGATATCACACATCAGCCGTAAACGCCAGAAATCCAGACGGCCTCACCCCACGAAGGCGTCCACCAGCGAGACGAACCCGTCCGGATTGTCCGCATGCAGCCAATGTCCCGCGTTCTTCAGCGTGGCAAAGATCGCCGCGGGGAACAGCATGCGGATCAGCGGCCGATGCTCAGGCAGAATATAGTCCGACCGCGCGCCGCCCACGAACAGCGCCGGCCCGTTATACGCGTTCTCGTCCAGATCCGGCCAATCCTCGATCAGCGGCAGACACCCCGCGATCACCGGCAGATTGATCCGCCAGCTCGGCTGCGGCCCGAAGCGCAGGTTCTGTAGCAGAAACGCCCGGATCGCAGGCGCCTCGATGCTGGCCGCCAGCGCCCGGTCGGCCTCGATGCGGGTGAGGGCCGGGTGCAGCGCCACACCCGCCGTCGCCGCGGCATAGCCGCGATAGGCCGGCGGATAGCGCACCGGCGCGATATCGGCCACCAGCAGCCGCGAGATCGCGCCCGGCGCCTCGAGTGCGGCCGCCATCGCCACCTTGCCGCCCATGGAATGCCCGACCACGGCGCAGGGCAGCGCGTTGCGCGCCCGCAGCGTCTCCAGCACATCCTCCGCCATGGCGGGATAGCTCATATGCGGCGCATGCGGGCTCGACCCATGGTTGCGCAGATCCAGCGCGATCACCCGATGCCGCTCCGCCAGCCGCTTCTGCACCGTGCCGAAATTCGCCGCCGCCCCGAACAGCCCGTGCAGCAGTGCCACCGGCCGGCCGCCGCCGAGCTCCGTCCCGTTGAGGATCATGCGCCCCGCGTCTCCGCCACCGGCCAGGCCGCCACCAGCACCCCGCCCAGGATCAGCGCCGATCCCGCCAGCAGATCCGGCGTCAATTTCTCCCCCAGCCACCACGCCGACAGCAGCAGCCCGCTCGCCGGCCCCAGCAGAAACCCCACGCTCGCCACCACCGAAGGCAGCGTCGCCGCCACCTCCATCAGGCACCACGTCCCCACCGGCCCCGCGACCAGCCCGATGAACCCCACCGCTGCGAACGCCTCCGCCCCCCAATGCCCCGCATCCGGCTGCAGCACGCTGGCCACCGGCACCAGCGTCACCGTCGCGACGGCAAAGCACCACGGCAGCAGCGACAGCATCGAGGCGCGCGACGGATGCCGCCGCACCACCAGAATCGCCACCGACCAGGACAGGCCCGCGCCAAGCAGGAACAGATGCCCGATCAGCACATCCGCCCGTGTCCAGTCGATCGACCACGGACTCATCAGCACCCCCACCCCCAGCACCCCCAGCCCCGCCGCCGCCCAGCGCCGCGGCGCGATCCGCTCGCGCAGGAACAGCACCGACAGCGGCACGATCCAGATGGTGGTGACATTGCCGAGCACCGCCGTCCGCCCCGCCGGTATCCAGGCCGCCGCCGCATGGGCCAGCGCGAAGAACACGCCGAGCTGCAGTATCCCCACCGCCAGCACCGTCGGCAGATCCTGACGCGTCGGAACCCGCAGCCGCCCCAGTAGCGCCAGCCCGGCAAACGCCACCACGCAGGACAGCCCGGCCCGCCCGACCGCGAACCACAGCGGGCTCGCCCCCAGCCCGATCGCCTGCTTCGTCACCGGCCATGCCGAGGACAGCAGCACCGCCGACGCACCGAGCTGGATCAGGCCCGAACGCGGAATCCGCTCGGCGCGCCCCAAGGCCCCGGCCTGCGCCACCTCAGCCGACGCTCAGCATGATCTTGCCGATATGCGCCGAGCTCTCCATCAGCCGATGCGCGTCGGCCGCCTGCGCGAACGGGAACACCGCATGGATCACCGGCCGGCACCGCCCCTGCGCCAGCACCGGCCACACCTTCGCCCGCAGCTCGGCCGCGATCGCCCCCTTCTGCGCCGTCGTGCGCGGCCGCATCGTCGAGCCGGTCAGCGTCAGCCGCCGCATCATGATCGGCAGCAGATCGAACCCCTCCAGCTTCGAGCCCTCCAGGAAGGCGATCTGCACCAGCCGCCCATCGAGCGCGAGGGCGCGGATGTTGCGCGCGGTATACGGCGCCCCTACCATGTCGAGCACCACATCCACCCCGCGATTCTCCGTCAGCCGGCGAATCTCCACGAGAAAATCGGCGCTGCGATAATTGATCGCAGCCGTCGCCCCCAGCCGCACACAGGCCGCCACCTTCTCGTCCGACCCCGCCGTCGCATACGCCGTGGCGCCGAACTCCCGCGCCAGCTGGATCGCGGTCACCCCGATGCCCGAGGTCCCGCCATGCACCAGCACGCTCTCCCCCACGGCGAGCCGCCCGATCATGAACAGATTGGCCCACACCGTGAAGAACGTCTCCGGCACGGAAGCGGCCGAAAGCGCGTCATACTCGTCCGGCCACGGCAGCGTCTGCGCCTGCGGCGCCGTGACATATTGCGCATAGGCCCCGCCATTGGTCAGCGCGCACACGCGATCGCCGATCCGGTAATCCGTCACCTCGGCGCCCACCGCCACCACCTCGCCCGCCGCCTCCAGCCCCAGAATCGGGCTCGCCCCCGGCGGCGGCGGATAGGAGCCGGCGCGCTGCGCCACATCCGGCCGATTGACGCCCACGGCCATGGTGCGGATCAGCACCTCATCGGCCGCCGGCACAGGCACCGGCGCCTCGGCCACATGCATCGTCTCGGGCCCGCCCGCGCTGTGGGCGATGATCTCCATGGTGGCGGGCAGGGTCATGACGGCGTTTCCTCAGACGTGACAGCGATAACGCCGCCGCAGCGCCCACGCGTCAAGCCGCATGCTGCCGACAAGCACCCGCAGCATGGGTCAGCGAAGCGCCACCCATCACCCCGTGCGATGCCCGCCCGCCAGACCCAGGTCACCCATCCCAAACCAGAACATCCCACCCCGGCCCAAGATCCCGCGAACCTTGTGCCGCCCGCGCCACACTCTCACACGGTGTCGCGCCGGTCCGGCCATCCGCCGCCGCGTCCACAGGCTCCGACGCCGTCACGTCATCAGCCGCACCATCCCGCCGCCGCCGGCTTGCCGTCCCCACCACATCCGCGATCCCCAGCATCCGGCACAGCGGCGCCAGCACCCGGCGCGCCTGCGGTGCCGCCGCCAGCAGGCCGACCATCTCCGGCTCGGCCAGCACCTCGCGGATCTGCCCGGCAAAGCACGCGGCCTGGAACGGCACCAGCTGCAACAGCCACGCGAGCCCGCGCGGCAGCCCCCGCCGCGCGCCCGCGTCCGCGCGTGACCACCCGCCGGTCACAGCCCGCGGCGTGGCGCGCACCACCAGCAGCCCTGCCCGAAACCGCACCAGCAGCCCCAGCACCTGAATCCGTATCCGCCGCACCCGCTGCCACACCAGCAGGATCATCGCCGCCTCCATCGCCCGCCCGGCAATCCGCGCCGCCACCGCCGCACACAGCCCATCCAGGGCCAGCGCAAAACGGTCAGCAGCGGTGAGGGGAGGAGAAGACGACATGAACGAAACAAGAACATAAAGCGCAGACAAAGGCAAATAAGGAGAATCCCGTAACCCTGGCCGCCCGAAATTCCATCCTCGCCCTCGCGGGCAAGCCGGACATACATCGGCCCCAGCAGCGGCCGCCACAATCGACAAAGCCCGAATGTCGTGGTCGTGGCGTCCACCATCGATCATCCGACCGCTTCACCCCTTCGCATGGTAGCCCGTATCGCTCTTGGGCGATGCGGGGCCGCCCCGACGTCCCGCATCGCCCAAGAGTGATAAAGCCTCCATGACTGGCCGGCGGACCAGAAATGCCGGCCGCCGAACACGCCACCTACTGGGATCCGACATGGGATCGGAATGCCCATCCTCCTGCCGAAGTCTTTCAGCTGGTCGCCCAAGCTCTGGCGGTTTGATGCCGCGTCAGGTCAGATGCGGGACGTCTTCGCCCGCACCTTCATGCCGTAAGCCACGGGAGATCTATCCGATGTCCGCCATCCTCCGCCTCTCGCTTCTCGCCTTCGCCCTCTTCACCACCGCAGCCCAAGCCCAATCCAAACTCGACACCATCCTCACCCGCGGAACCCTCCGCATCGGCGTCCCCGGCGACTACGCCCCCTTCGCCCTCAAAGACTCCTCAGGCAACGTCCAAGGCATCGACATCGACATGGCCAACTCCCTCGCCGCCGCCATGGGCGTCAAACTCGACATCATCCCAACCAAATGGGCCGACCTCCTGCCCGACATCACAGCCGACAAGTTCGACATCGGCATGGGCGGCATCTCCATCACCCTCGCTCGCGCCAAGACCGCCTTCTTCTCCACCCCCACCATGCGCGTCGGCAAATCCGCCCTCGCCCGCTGCGACGTGAAAGCCAGATTCGCCACCCTCGCCGACATCGACAAACCCGGCGTCAAGGTCATCACCAACCCCGGCGGCACCAACGATAAATTCGACCGCGCCAATCTCAAATCCGCCGACATCGTCGTCTTCCCCTCCAACACCGGCATCCCCGGCGAGCTCATCGCCGGCCACGCCGACGTCATGATCACCGACAACGTCGAAACCCGCCTGCAGCAGAAGCTCCACCCCGAGCTCTGCGCCATCACCCCCGACAAACCGTTCGATTTCGGCGAGCTCGGCTACCTCCTCCCGCGTGATGTCGCCCTGCAGCAATATGTCAATCTCTGGCTGCACACCGCCGCCGAGACCGGTGACATGGCCAGAATCACCGCCAAATGGCTGCAGTGACCGAGGAGCCGATCATGGACAGAGCCACCTTCGAAGCCACCGCCACCGCCGACGGCTACACGCTCGGCGAGGCCGAGATCATCCCCCACCAGCACCGCCCGCCGCACACCCATCCGTTCGACATCCGCCTGTTCATCCTCGACGGCGCATTCACCCTCGTCCACGGCGCCGAACGCGAGCTGCTCCGCCCCGGCAGCCAGTGCGACGTCCCCGCCGGCACCGAACACGAGGAACACACCGAAGCCCAGGGCGTGCGATACCTCGCCGCCCGTCGCACCCACTGACGGAGACACCGGCATGCCGTTCTACGAAAGCGGCGATGTCCGCATCCGCTACGAGGAAGCAGGGCAGGGCACCCCGCTGCTGCTCGTCCCCGGCGGCGGCCTCAATTCGCGCATCGCCAACTGGCCCACGGCGGTGTTCAACGCCATGGAGATCTTCCAGGACCGGTTCCGCTGCATCACCATGGACCAGCGCAACGCCATCGGCGGCCAGTCCACCGGCCCGATCCCCGACGCCGACCCGTGGGACGCCTTCGCCGATGACCAGCTCGGCCTGATGGACCATCTCGGCATCGAGAATTTCCTGTTCATGGGCTACTGCATCGGCGGCTGCTTCGCGCTGAAGCTGATGCAACGCGCGCCGGAGCGCGTGCTGGCCGGTGTGCTGGTTCAGACCGTCGGCCACCACCCCGACCATCCCGACTTTATGTACAACGCCGGCCGCAACACCTGGGCGCCGGCCCTGCTGCCGCAGCGCCCCGACCTCACCATGGACCAGGTCGAGCGCTACCTCCACGCGCTCTACCGCGCCCGCCCCGAATTCGTCTACAGCGTCACGCGCGACTTCGCCCGCATTTGCCAGACCCCGATCCTGGTCCTGCCCGACGAAACCCCGGCGCACCCGCATGTCACCTCCGTCGAGGTCGCCTCGCTCTGCCCCAACGCCGAGATCACCGTCTTCCCCTGGCGCGAACCGCCGGAGCTGAAGGCCCGCACCATCAACCGGGTGGCAAGCTTCCTGAAGACGCACCAGCGGTCAGGCTGAGGCACGCGGCAGCGTCGTCATGCCCGCAAGCCCGGCCACCCGCGCCAGCCAGGCCGAAACCCCGGGATAGGCCGACAGGTCGAACTCCCCCTCATCGGCCACATGGGTATAGGCGAACAATGCCAGATCAGCGATCGTGGGTCCCGCATCGGTCAGAAAATCCGCCGCCGCCAACCGCCGCTCCATCACCCCAAGCGCCTTGTGGCCGCGCTGCGCGCACACCGCCAGCCGCTCCGCCTGCGCCTGCTTCTGCCCGCGATACGTGATCAGGTTGCGCGCCACGGCGATGTAGGGCTCATGCGAATACTGCTCCCAGAACAGCCATTGCAGCACCCGCGTCCGCGCCAGCCCCGGCTGCGGCAGCCACGCCGTCCCCTCCGCGAAATGCGCCAGAATCGCATTGGACTGCGTCAGAACCACCCCGTCCGGCAGAACCACCACCGGCACCTCGCCCTGCGGGTTCAGCGCCAGGAACGCCTCCGTCGCCGTATCGCCCCGGCCGGTATCCGTCTCCACCCAGTCGAACGCCTGTCCGGTCAGCCGCAGAATCTGCGACGCCTTCCAGCAATTCCCCGACATCGTCATGCCATAGACCGTGATCATCTCGCCCGCTCCCGAATGCCCGCAACAAAACGCTGCATCACGCATCGCCAGACGGCACACGCAACGTTAAGCTATCAGCCATGCAGACCCCACGCCCCGACCCGATCACCGCCGAACTGTTCCGCAACGCCATCGTCGCCCTGGCCGACGAGATGGCGCTGACCATCTACCGCACCGCCTATTCCGGTGTGCTGAAGAACATCATGGACTACAGCACCGCCATCTGCGACGGCCAGGGCCGCCTCGCCGCCCAGGGCCTGTCGCTGCCCGGCCATCTCGCCTCCATCCCGTCGGCCCTGAAATCCTGCCTCTCCACCTTCGGCGACGACATCGCCGAGGGCGACATCCTGGTGATGAACGACCCCTACGCCGGCGGCATGCACCTGCCGGACATCTTCATCTTCCGCCCCCTCTTCGCCGAAGGCGACAAACCCCGCCCGCTCGCCTGGGCCGCCACCGTCTGCCACCACACCGATGTCGGCGGCCGCGTCCCGGGCTCCAACGCGTCCGACAGCACCGAGATCTTCGCCGAAGGCCTGCGCATCCCGCCGCTGAAGCTGTTCCAGGCCGGCCAGCCCAACGCCACCCTGCTGAAGCTGATCGAAACCAATGTCCGCCTCCCCGGCCGCGTCATGGGCGATCTCCGCGCCCAGCTCGCCGCCTGCGAAATCGCCTTGCGGGGCCTCGCCGACCTGCGCGCCCGCCACGGCGAGGCGCTGCTGCGCGTGCTGCTCGACGAGACCATGGACCATTCCGAGCGCCTGACCCGCCACTGCCTGTCCGAACTGCCCGACGGTGAAGCCAGCTTCACCGACTGGATCGACGACGATCAGATCGACGCCGGCAAGCCCATCAAACTCGTCTGCACCGTCCGCAAATCCGGCACCCGAATGGTGTTCGACTGGACGGGTTCGAGCCCCCAGGTCAAAGGTGCGATCAACAACACCTGGAGCTACACCGCCGGCGCCAGCTACTGCGCCGCCAAATGCGTGCTCAGCGTCAACATGCCGAACAATGACGGCGTGTTCCGCGCTATCGAGGTCATCGCCCCCCCCGGCACCGTCACCAACGCGCTCCCCCCCGCCGCCTGCGCCGCCCGCGGCCTCACCGGGTTCCGCGCCGCCGACTGCGCTTTCGGCGCCCTGGCCGCCCTCTACCCCGACCGCGTCTTCGCCGCCTCTGACGGTGGCAACACCGGCATCACCATCGGCGGCACCGACAAAGACAGAAAACCCTATATCTACGTCGACTTCCTCTCCGGCGCCTGGGGCGGCCGCCCCTTCGCCGACGGGCTCGACGGCAACACCAACATGTTCGCCAACATGGCCAGCTTCTCCATCGAGGGCATCGAGGCCGACAACCCGCTGGAAGTGCTGGACTACGAAATGCTTCCCGACACCGGCGGCCCCGGCCGCTTCCGCGGCGGCCTCAGCCTGCGCCGTACCTGGCGCATGCTGGCCGATGAAGGCATCCTCCAGGTCCGCGCCGACCGCGCCACCCACCGCCCCTATGGATTGCAAGGCGGCGGCCCCGGCACCCCCAGCCGCAACGTGCTCAACCCCGGCACCGAAGCGGAGCAGCACCTCCCCGCCAAGCTCACCATGAATTTCAAGCGCGGCCAGGTGTTCCGCCACGAGCTCCCCGGCGCCGGCGGCTGGGGCGACCCGCTGACCCGCCCGCTCGAAGCCGTCGCCGCCGATCTGCAATCCGGCAAGCTCACCATCGCCGCCGCCGCGCGCGACTACGGCGTCGTCGTCATCGGCGACCCGCCGCATATCGACCCCGAAACCACCGCCCTGCTGCGCGCGCGCCTCGCAGCCCAGCGCGGCGCCGCCACCAGCCCCGCCTGGCAGCCCCTGCACCTGCTCGTCACGGAGCAGCCGGCATGACGCTGCGCATCGGCATCGACATCGGCGGCACCTTCACCGACCTCGTCGCCATCGGCGAGGACGGCTCGGTGCGCACCTGCAAAACCGCCTCCACCCCCGCCGACTACTCCGTCGGCATCATCGACGGCCTGCACGCCCTGCTCCAGGCCGCCGGACCCGCCGCCATCGCCAGCGAGGTGCTGCACGCCACCACCATCGGCTCCAACACCATCCTCGAAGGCAAGGGCGCCCCCACCGCGCTGATCACCACACGCGGCTTTCGCGACGTGCTGGAAATCCGCGACCTGCGCATGCCCCGCCTCTACGACATCGGCTGGACCAAGCCGGTCCCGCTCGTCCCGCGCCATCTCCGCCTGGAGGTCGATGAAAAAACCCGCCCCGACGGCTCCATCGCCGTCCCCATCGACCCGATTTCGGTGGCCACCGCCATTCGCCAGATCCGCGAATCCGGCGTGCAGAGTGTGGCCGTCTGCCTGCTGCACAGCTACGCCAACCCCACCCACGAAAAGGTCGTCGCCGGCGCGCTGAAGGCCATGGTGCCCGACCTCGCCTTCAGCCTCAGCCACGAGATCCTGCCCGAGATCGGCGAATACCCGCGCACCAGCACCACCGTCATCAACGCAACGCTGCAGCCGGTGGTGCGCGCCTATCTGCGCTCGCTGCAGGCGCGGCTCGATTCCATGGGCATTCCCGCCCAGCTCCGCCTCATGCAGTCCAACGGCGGCCTCGCCTCAGCCCAATCGGCCGCCGAAACTCCCGCCCGCATCGTCGAATCCGGCCCCGCCGCCGGCGTCGTCGGCGCCGCCGTGCTCGCCACCCGCCTCGGCGCCCGCTCCATCATCACCTTCGACATGGGCGGCACCACCGCCAAGGCCGGCCTGATCGAGGACGGCCAGGTCAGCCGCTCGGCCGCGCTCGAAATCGGCGCCGGCGTGCTTGCCGGCGCCCGCCTGCTCGTCGGCGGCGGCTATCTGCTGAAACTCCCCGCCATCGACCTCGCCGAGGTCGGCGCCGGGCGAGCGGC
>JBBILI010000052.1:0-30537 GCA_037445025.1 Rhodospirillales bacterium | reverse complement strand
CGCGCCGTATCGGCCACGAACAATGTCTGCGAGCGTGCGCTGCGGCCCAGCGTGATCTTCCGCAAGGTGACCAACGGCTTTCGCTCCGAATGGGGTGCGCAAACCTACGCCGCCTTCCGCTCCGTGGCCAGCACCGCAAAGGCCAATGGCCGCTCCGTCCTCGGTGATATTCGTCACGTGCTGGCAGCCACGTCACAACGCGACGCGCGGGCAGAGGTGGGGTGAGCAATTACGCGTGGTGGTAGAAAATCTGGATAGATATCCCAAGTCTTTCTCAATTCAACCATCTAATTCTCCTAAAAAATTGCATTCGTTCCTCCTCTCCCACTTCACTCATCATATTCCTCCATCTGGTTTGTTCGTAGTCTGCGAGGTAGCGGGCTTGGCTCCATTTCCACCGCCTCCGCCACCTTGAGTGCCCATAGCCTCGCGGATGGCACTCACCAACTCAGGATTGGCTCCGCCCTTTTTGCCTGTTGGCAGGCGGTTACCCATATTGTTGACACCAGCGATAATGTTCGTATGGGCACTGTTGGCGTGGCTTTCCTCACCAAGGCCTTCACCACTGGCACCGCTCCAACGAGCAATACGGTCGGGCAACAGAGTGATCAGGGCGTAGCTTCGTATCGCCAACTGAAAATGGATGTACAGCAGGGTGCCCAGCAGAACTATCCAGCTTACAGGGTCCACGAATGAAATCGTGGTATCGGCTGTGATCACAAAGGTGGCGTTCACGAAGGCAGCCATCACGGAAAAGGCCACGTTGCCCATAATCAGGCCCAGCACCAACAACGCGGGACGGAACAGCGCGTTGAAGCAAAGCGCATAACCGTGTTTCTGTGGTCCGTCGATAAGCTCCGCGCCATCCATGCGCACATGCGCGAACGCCCAGAATGATGCCCCCACCACGGCTTCCACCACATAGGTGATGATGCCGATGATTGCGAACAGCCACATAATATATTGCATTAACGGAATAACAATCGCGAAGCCCGCCCCGATGGCCAGCAACCAAGTGGCGGTTGTGGTCCACATGCCGACGAAGCCAGCCAGCACCTTGCTCAGTGCTCCCGCTGCTGCCTTGCCAACCGTGCCAGCAAACCAGCCGATAACTGGGATATTGGCAATGCCATCTGTTGCCCCCGTGAGGGCACCCGACAGCGCATTCATCGCACCCCATGGCGTAATCCACACCAGCGTCACGCCTGCAATCAGACCCTGACCAAGGTCCTGAATGCTTCCAATTGGGTCAGCTGTATCAAGCCTGAAGAAATTCAGTGTCGCACGGGTGAACCATTTGCTTGCGTGGTCCATGAACATTCCAAAGGCCCGTGCGGGGTTCGCGCTGGCGCTCTTCGTCATGTCGATGTCGTAGTCGATGGATGTGCCTGGTGCATTGGCACTCTGATTGGTGATTGCATCACCGATGGCTCTCAACGCCGTTGACAGCACTTTTTGCGTATCGGGATTCAGGTTCGCGCCCTCAAGATTTGGGGCATCAATCTGCGGAACTTCACTGACGCGTTGAATAACAGTTGCATTGGCTCGGACGATAAGAGGTTGAATAGCGCCCGCTGAAGCCCATCCCAGCGATATCGCCCGTGCCTGAAACGCCTGACGACTGGCTTGATTTAGATCCGTCGATAATTGTCCAGAGTATCCCAACACGGCACTTTTGAAGCCCGTAAAGGCTGTAAGGGTTGGTTGCACCAACGCCACGAGGTCAGCTTGGCCAACAGAAGCAGGCTGTCCAGGAGTAAACAGTTGCGCGGAACTTTGGCCCACTTTGCTGTTGCGGACGGAACTCACGAACGCCCCAAAAGCCGTCGCGCGGTTAGTATCGAACTTCTCCTGCGCTTGGTCGGCTGTCAGAGTTGAGGAGGTGGGGATGGTCAGCAATGGCTTCTGGTTCGACTGCGGTGCAGGTGTGGATGCACTCGCGACATGGATGGGCCAAGAAATGCGCCCACAGACAGTTCCGTAGTCCCAGACATAGGATTTCGACGTAGAGCCCGACGTCACTTGTGTGCCATTCGGGTCGGGAAGCAGGTATTTCTTACGACCACTCCTGAAATAGGTACGACCATTCAAGGCGTCCAGCGTCGCGGGTGTTGAGTTCGCGTCCCCTGGGTTTCTCGTTGAGTTTGCATATTGTGCTGCCTGCACGCAGGTCTCGCTGGACAGCAGTGCCACCAAGGTCGGCATCTGCGCCATGGAGTCGGGTGGTACCGTAATCGCGGTAGAACCGCTCAGGCCCGTCGAGAGATTGACGTAAAGATTCCATTCAGCGTTTGCCAAGCCGAAGCCCGCGAGGAATATCTGAATGACCAGCAACTGAGCGATGCAGAAGCCCTTGACGGGGACAACGGCGGTGACGCCCATCACCACACGAATGGGTGCCCAAATCTGATGCCAACGCTGACCGAGGACTTTGCCCTCATGGGCGGTATTTATGATGCCAATCATCGTGTGCCACAACACCATGGCACTTGCGAGGCCAGCCAACAAAACATTGATATTGTTAATAAGTTGAGCAATCGCATCCTGCGCGTAGGTCACACCGGTGACGTCGGACCACAGCGATGGAAATAGATGTTGCATCCATTGCAGGCTCAAATCTCCAGAGGACAAGGGGGCCATCATGCTGGACAGGATATTGCCAGCGCCAGAGGCACCAGCACCCGTTGCCACGCCTGTCTGTGCCAATGCGATGCTTGAGAATAATGGCACCAAGCCCATCACCAGCAACATCATCATGCCAGCATTGGGGGTCTTTGGACCGACATCATCCGCTGGAGCCATCCAGAGGCTGGGATTCTTTAGCCAAGTGAGAAATGGAACCAGCGCGCGTTGCGTCAGCTGGTGATGCCAGAAGCTCCACTGGATGGTCTTCGCCAGCATCGGACACACGAGAAACCACGGCAGGAGCTTCTGAGCGCCTTCAGCGAAGTGAAGACGGGGAGCCAAAATCGCGAACAGGAACATCGCCACTGTCGCGAGAAACCAAAGGATGAAGGCCTTCTTGGCGGTGGCGCGCATTGCCGTAATGTCGGTGTCCGTCAGGCCTTGCTGGCGTTGCAACCATGCAAAACGTGCCGATTCAGCCGAGATGCTGGCGGGAATGGTGGGCAGATCCGTCTTGTTGGCGGACACCACAGCCGAGACGGCAGAGCGTGCCTGTCGCCACGCATTGACGGGCAACAGGATACCTCGCAGGCCATTGATGAATGGACGGACGCCCGAGACTTCACCAGTGATGCGAGCCAGACGTGAATCCGTCAATGTGGCTCTGTCATTATCTGTCATGGGTGACCTCCATGGCGTTGGAAGCCTCGACGGTCTTTGCAAAGTGGTTGCGGGAGATGTGCCTGATGAAGGTCCACGAGTTTGGGCCTGCCCATTTCAGGAGGCTCCAGCAGAGTCGAACGATGAAATCCATGACCAGCACCGTCACGGCACTGACGGCAATCTGTTGTGCCAGCCATCCAGAAAGCATGAGTTGCACAGCTTCAGGCTTCAGTTCTGGCCATTGTGGCAGATACGGCATCATCTGCCTCGCCATCACGTCGCCTCGGTCCATCATGTAGAGAGAGAACACCGTGCCGAGAAAAAGCACGTAGTACGCGGTATCCCGCACGGCACGTCCTGCTAATTGATTTATACGATTGCCAAAGTTCATAATTCGGTCCTAAAAGTATTCTACGAATATTATGGACATTGATATATGCATTATACAATAATATTATTGATAATAACTTTATTTTCACTATGGAGCGCTAAATGAAGGACATGGAATTGCGAGAATATTTGAGATTATCTGGGAGAATTGAAGCCATATTGGCGTCTCGGTCTGAGAGTGTAGCTGACCGTACGGCTCTATATTATCACCAGCTTTATGAGCGTTGGCTTGCGGTTGGTGATACGATTTTCGACGGTGTGCTGGAGAAAACCCGCAAGTGGAATATTATTGGTATTCGGTTTTGTATCTTCGAAAAGCTTCAGTCTGCGTCAGATGATTTGACGCGCGGGTTGTCTGACAACGACGCAAAGCTATGCCGTTCGGCGTCTCGTGATATCACTCATTGTCTTGAGATGTTGGACCGTTATCCTCAGGGCCGTCGAGGCAGACCCAAAACTGTGCCCGAGCCAGACACGGCATTGTCTGGAATCCGTGGAGTTTCGGCGGTGCTGGCGTGAACGTCTTGGGGTTTGGTTCGTTCGGCGTCTGGGACGCGACTGCGTGGAGACCTACAAAAGGAACGGGCGGATTTCCCATTTAGGCGCTGGGTCGGCGTCCCGACACCACGACACAGAAAAATGTGACTTTTTTATCACTTTGTTAACCTAATCCGCTTATCCCAGTTATCCACGCAATCCACACTGGACATCTCAGCGTTGCACTTCGGCCACTACGCAAGACATATTGCCATCAAGTCGCTCTGCAGCACTCTGCTGCAAATTGCAGCGCTCGGGAGATGGTTATGGGTGCCGACGATCGCTACACCGCGCGCATCACCGTGAACATGACCCTGCAACAGCGCGACGAACTCCAGCGCATCGCTCGACGTATGGACGTGGGATACTCGTGGCTTCTCCGCCGTTCTCTGGAACGAACCATCGAGGAAGCAAATGGCGGACCTCTGCTACCTCTGGAACTCCCAGGAGGACGCAATGCAGCGTAGCCCAGACTCTATCGAACTTTTTGGCGGATGTGGCGGACTGGGGCTCGGTTTATCCCGCGCTGGTTTCCGTTCACGGGGCTTCGTGGAATGGAACGGCGATGCCATCGCGACTGTCATGCATAACGTGGAACGCAAGATTGAGCACGTCCGCGAGTGGCATGTGTCCCGTGCTGACGTCCGTGAGTTGTCGTGGCTGGGTCTGCGTGACCAACTCGCATTGGTCTCTGGTGGGCCTCCCTGTCAGCCTTTTGGCATTGGCGGACTGAAGAAAGGATCTGACGATCCCCGTGATATGTGGAGTGAGGCAATTCGCGCGGTGCGTGAAACCCGTCCTGCTGGGTTTCTCTTCGAGAATGTCCGTAACCTCTCAGGTCCTCGTTTCCGCCCATATCTCCAATGGATTGAACGAAGCCTGAAGCATGTCGGGGCCGAGGAGCATATGGGCACTGCCGAGGCTCGCGCCCGCCAGCTTCAACAGGCTGTTAAGCTCGCAGAAACTTACCGCACATCTGTGACCGTCGTGAACGCTGCCGACTTCGGAGCGCCTCAGATTCGGCACCGCGTGCTCGTTGCTGGTGTTCGCGCTGATATCGGTGCCGACATCGGGCACCCAACGCCAACCCATGAACTTGATAGCCTTTTGTGGGACCAATGGGTCACAGGGAGCTACTGGAAGCGTCACGGGATGAAGATGCCCAAGGATGACGCAATCCCAAAAAAGCACAGGCTCGCAGTGTCCCGCCTACGGTCGCAAATGCTTCCACCGACTGGCCTGCCTTGGGTTACGGTCCGTGATGCCATTGCGGACCTTGGTGAGCCCAATGGTCGGAATCACCACGGCTATCAGGCTGGTGCAAAGGTCTATGCTGGTCATACTGGTAGCCCGCTGGATATGCCCGCCAAAGCTTTGAAGGCTGGAGACCATGGCGTGCCTGGTGGTGAGAACATGGCGGTCCTAGATGACGGGTCTGTCCGCTATTTCACGTTGCGGGAGTCAGCACGTCTGGTGGGTTTGCCCGATGATTACGGATTTTGCCGTTCGTGGACTGAGTCAATGCGGTGCCTTGGAAATGCCGTGCCTGCTCAGCTGGGCGAAGCGGCAGGTCGCTGGATGATGGAAGTTATCCACAAGTCTGCGATCACCAAATCTACCCGTAGGAAACTTGCTGCCTGATTGACACCATGATCACGGTTCCGCCTCCTATCGTGGAAGCAATGGAGTCGGGTCTCAATGGCCAAGGTCACCAAGCGGGCGAAAGTCGTCGACGGTTCGGTGCCGATCATTGAATCGGACGAAGCGGTTCGCGCAATCTCTGGCTACGATGAATTTGAAATCGATATCGAAGCCGTGCTCAGGCAGGAGTTGCCGAAGTTTTTCGACAGTATCGAAGCCACTCCCCTGACCCCCGAGCATGTGCAGGCACTGCCAGATAAAACCAAGGGAGCATACATGCTCTTCTACGGTGACGATCTTATTCCAGTTTACGCAGGCAAAACCGATTCCGATCATGGTTTTCGTGACCGTCTAAAACGACACGCGTGGACAGTTCAAGGGCGGAAGAACCTGGACCCTGCCGATATGCGCTTCAAAGCCGTGCGTATCATGGTTTTCGCGGTGTTGGACGTTGAGGCAATTCTAATCAAGTATATGAAAAAGGAAGTCCCTAACGCGTTGTCTTGGAACAACTCGGGGTTTGGTTCAAACGACCCTGGAAAAGAACGCGATACTCAAAAGCCTGCCAAATTTGACAGAGCTTTTCCGATTGATTTTGATTTTCAAGTTCAAGACCTACCAACTGGCACAATGGCTTTAGCGACATATCTCAATGCTGTCAGCAAAGGGACGCCATTCCTGATACGAAGTGAGGATGTTCCCGAAGATATCACCATAACGGCACATAATTCGATTGATCGGCTTTCCAACGTTATGGCTGATGTAATGAGTGTTTTGCCAAAAACATGGCAGTGTACCGTTTTGTTCGGTAGAGTGATACTTTATCCACGGCACCAAGAATATAAATTCAATCAGAAAGTTCTGTATGGCGCTCTCTAGCTCATCGCCCCCCCCTGGACGGCAAGCCGATGGGTCAAGTGATCGCAGGTGGATCATACTCTGTGAAGACGGCAGGTTCTCGACCCTTGGCCGTGCGCGGGACCCGTCTAAAGAGGACGTGGAAAACGCTGAAGTAGGCCTGAAAGCTCAGGGTCTGGCGGGTTGGTTGGCCGTGATGTCAGGCTCACAGTATGCGACAAATGTGCCTTCTTTCATTGAGGTCCGCCCCTTGGCATGCCCGACAACGGAATTCTCTGATGCTGTTGGGCTTTGCCTGAAGGCAATCCAGTCCCATGGCTGAGACACACGCTAATATCCGCATCGTGTCGCGTGCTGTTGTGGATGAAGCAACTCAGGACGCACGCCAGAAAATGATGAAGGCGCGAGCAGAGCAAACTCGGAGGGAAACCGAGGAGCTTCGTCTCCTCTGTAATCTCTATGACTGGTTAAACGAACCCGATGCTGTAACACTTAGCGCTGTGGAATTTTGTGGCGGAAGCCCTCAAGGCCAACGCTAGAAAAGAGCGAGACCTTGAACTCGACCTCAACTGACCCCGCCCGCAGTGCCCAGATGGCACTCATCCGTGGCAAAAACACGAAACCAGAGATGCGGGTTAGGAAGTTCTTGTACGCCAGTGGCTTGCGGTATCGGCTTCACGACACGCGACTTCCTGGACGGCCAGACCTCGTGTTTCCATCCAGGAAGGTGGCCGTATTCGTAAATGGGTGCTTTTTCCATCAGCATCCTGGATGTCCACAGGCCCGCATGCCCAAGAGCAGGCTGGAGTTCTGGAAGCCAAAGCTAGCTGGGAATGTGGCGCGAGATGGTCGCAACCACGCCAAGCTGATAGATGCTGGCTGGAGGGTGTTGGTCATCTGGGAGTGCGAGACCAAGAATGGCGAGCTTCTCTCCCAATTTAAAAATGAAATAGTCGGGGATAATATTTGAATGGCTAAGTCGATAAACAGTGGGAATGGCCTTATTCATCAAATCACGAGTGGAACGGCGGGCTGGTTGACATACGAACAAATGCGCAGAGCTACAAATAACTTGAATGAAGCATCTCTCGCAAAGCCCATTGAAGATATTGCTAGAGGGCAGGGTTACGATGTTCAAACAGAATTTCCTTTACAACTAGGAAAAGTCGGCAGGCCAAAATCTATCGACTTTATGCTTGTCAATCATGAAAAAAAACTAGTTGTAGCTATTGAGACTAAATTCAAAAAATTAGGATGCAAAATGGCAGGGAGCATTAGCAGTGATGCCTCTCGGCTGTCTCGTCTTTCTATAGCAAATATTGATAGTCAGATACATAGGCAAATGAAATCACGGAAACGCCATTCTATACGAACTACGGTTAAAAACTATAATATTACTAGATGCGTTCTAGTGTTTTGGTATGGCCATTCGATAATGGAGCAAATAAGAAATGAATCAAAATATATAAAGATGGCTTTTTCAAAAATGGTGAAGGCGATGTTGCCAGAGGGCGTGAATGGCACTCCTTATTATCTCGGACAAGCAATGTTGGGATTAATCGCTACAAAGCCTGTCGCTAATAATATTGGCTCTTTACGGGCAGGCTCAACCAAAACATATCGTCGATTTTGGGTCGCAAGTTTTTTTTATCAAGAAAACTGGTTGAAAATCCCTTGAATTGCATATCATTATATTGATCTCATGACATCTTTTTGTAAGCCATTATTTAGAAGGCGAAAGACTTCGGTTAGCTATCCGCAGACGACACTTTTGTGTTGTGTTTGATATTCCCACGGCCACACCGGTGAAAAGCGAAGATGAAAGAGTGTTTTTATACAAGACCTGTCGAACCCCATCCGACATTGTTTTTCTAGGACCTCCTAGTAAGATAAATCTAGAATATTGAAACTAAATGACATTATACTTCAGAAAACATGTTTTTCATTGGAGGTATCGTTTGGGCATCACTTTAGACCACAAAATACAATCAAATTGCATTATCGGATATGCACGAACCAGCACGGAAGACCAAAATCTTCTGCTTCAGGAACAGGCACTACGGCAAGCTGGAGCAACAATTATATTCTCTGACCAGATGTCGGGAGCCCGTGATGACCGTCCAGGGCTCAAGAAGGCCCTGAAGGCTGTCCAATCTGGTGACACGCTTGTGGTCTGGAAGTTGGACCGTCTGGGCCGTTCCACTCGCCACCTGCTGGAAACGATTGATGGACTTAAAGCCAAGGGCGTGGGTTTTCGAAGCCTGACGGAAACCATCGACACCACCACACCTGTGGGAATGCTTTTGTTGACGGTTCTGGGAGCGGTGGCAACGTTTGAGCGTGCGATTACGGTGGAGCGCATCAAGGCGGGCATTAACGCCAAGAAGCAGGCAGGGGAAAGGACAGGGCGGAAACCAGTGTTGGTCGGCTCAAGGCTTCAGCTTGCGATGAAGATGCTGGAGGAGGATGGGCTGAGTTACCGCAGGGTAGCGCGTGACCTTCAGATATCAACGTCGGCCCTGTACGCGTCGGTGGCCAAGGTCAGAGCGTCGAAAGGTCACAAGTAATCTGGGCCATCGTAGTCCGAGTGGTGAGCGTATGTGTGCTTGCCGGTCTGAATCTGCATGTGATACACGCTTGTGACACACGCATCGCGGGTCCCAGATTTAGTGTTTAAAGCCTAATTAAATCAATATGTAGTGGGTGTTTTGGCGAACTCTCCCCTACGGGACGCCAGTTTTGTAAGCCATTGATTTCAATGGGTAATTTCACTCTAAAAATTGGTCAGTGGCACACCTCGGTGGTGCACGGGACGCCAAATTGGCTGTTTTCATCAGACGGATGACTGCCCCTCCACGCGCGGGTTCATACCAACTTGCGTGCATCAGAACCAATACGTCCAATCGCGTATACCGATGGACATGATACGCCACGGCTGGTCTGTGAGCTTGTTCCATGCCTCACGGCAATGCTCAACGATGGCATCACAAGACAGGAATACGCGGTTTGACAGCCAGTTGCCGTATATGAATTGCCAGATGTTCTCGACAAGGTGGAGTTCCGGGCATGCGGCAGGAAGCGGCGGGATGGTGATGTTGGGTGGCACCACGAGGTGGTGCGACATATGCCATCCCGCCTGGTCAACAATCAGGACGGTGTGAGCCTGCGGTGCTACGATCCTTGCGATCTCCACCAAATGCAGGCCAACACCCCCAACACGGGCAGCACCCGAGCGCGAACCGCCATCATAGATGATGGCCCGTGCCCGCAAACGCCGCATCTGGTTGGGATCACGCGATTGCCGGGCGAGGCGGCGAAGATCGGCTGCCGTGACGTCACATCGAAGCGGAAAGGGTGCGGCCATGGCGAACATCCTGCTGTTCGTCACGGTGAATCACATCATGCCCCCGCGTCGGGAAGCTCAATGAGTCAGAGCCAGCGCCAGTTGGTATTGTTCCTGTTTTGTGGGTTTTGGTTCAAGGCCGCAATCTGTCAGCACGGCCGCATCCGGAACTCGACACGGCGATCAATCAGGGTTTCATCGTCATCGACGGGCTTGCCGATCCGGTTGTCGAGCCAGCCTCGGCCCAGGGAGTCAAGCTTGCGGCCTGCACTTGCATTGTAGCTCTTGAGGGTATCGACAATCCTGTCAGCCCGGCGCTTGGACAGGGACATGTTGTAATCCTCCTGCCCGGTGTGGCTGGTGTTGCCGACCACAGTCATGCAGCGGTCGTTGCCGGCAATGAATTTGGCGATCTGGCGCAGCCACAGCTCATACTGGTTGCGCAGGTCACTCGCAGTGGTGAACTCCGTGGAATCCACCAGAAACAGGAAATTTCCTCCCGGCTGGTTGTTCGCCACGCTCAGCGAGAAAAGGTCATAGAACACGGAACTCGCCTCGTCGCGATGTCCGGAGAAATAGAGCGCCTGATACAGGAAGGCGTAGTTCTTCATGCTCACGCCCTCGGGAGTAGCGAGGCTCTTCCGGTAGAGGGTGACGGCGGTGGCATAGTCGCCGCGATCCAGCGCCTCCGAGGCGTCCGCCGTGATCGCCGATGCCTGCAGCGTGCCGACATACGACTTTGCGCCGGCACTGCCGGCCGGTGCCCGCGTGGCGTCGATCAGCTTGGCCAGGCCCGCATCCTTGAGGAACATCGGGCTTTGCCGATACGCCGAGACCGGCGCGCTCGGCAGTTTGCCCGGCGTCAGCCACACATAGGAATGCGCCAGCACACTGCCGTTGGTCGGATTGACGATGGAGCCGTTGATCCTGTACAGCTTGCCACCACCGACACCGGGAAACGCGTCATAGCTGATCGAGCCGGCCAGAACGGCACCGGCGGCGGCAAAGCTCTTGGAATTCAGGGTCTCCACCCGCAGATTATTGGGCGGCCCCTGGATGATCGGGGTGGCGATGGCGTTGATGTTGAGACTGGTCTGGGTCACGTTGCCGCTCCCGGCGTCCACAAACGGATCGATCACCATCAGGCTGGAATCCCGTGCCGACCCGACCTGGGAAATGCTGGTGAAGATGTGCTGCAGCCGATATTGCGCCATCAGATCGTTGGTCAGTTGGGCGATGGCCTGGGAGAACGGCAGCGGCGTGTCGCTCGGCGGCGCTGCGCAGGCCGCCAGGCTGATGAGACACAACAGGGCGGCGACGAGTTTGAAAGCGCGGATCATTCCGTAGGCTCCTGGTTATCGCGTTATCGGTTGAATGGCTGACGTGCGTGCCGCGATCGTCCGACGTGCCGACATGGTATCCGTCCGTTGCACCATGACATCAATACAGCCCCTGCATCGCATTTGCCTGGGCCTTCTTGTCGCGCTGATCAGTGCGGGCCGTGGCGGGGGCTGACCGTTGCGGAATCTGCGAATTGGGCGCCGGCGCACGCGACCCAATTGGGGCGGCTGGACGCGGGGCGGGTAGTGGACCGGACGATATCGGCGGCTTTGAGACCGGTGCCGGATTTGCGGGCGGCGGCAGGCTCGCAACCACCGGGGGGGGAACTGGTGCGTCCGGCGGCTGTGGCCTCATCGGCGCTGGGATGACAAGCGGAGGCGATGGCAGGGACGCAACCGGCGCAGATGGGGCCGATGGGGTTGGTTCCGGGACCGGCACTGCCACAAGCGGTTCCGGCGCGACCGGAGGCGGCAAGGCCAGTGGCACCTGTGCGAGCGGTGGACCACTCGGCTCGGGCACACGCGAGACCATGGGCGGTGGTGTCGGGAGCGGCTCCGGTGCCGGTGTTGCCGTGGGGGGTGGAAGCGTTTCCACCGGTGGCGCTGCGCTGGGCGCGGCATTGACGGACGGCGCTGCATCCGGTGGGGTCGGTACCGACGGGAGCGGTGCCACGATCCTCGCCGGCTCGGGCGTGGGTATGATGATCGGCGACGGCAGCGAGACAGTGACCGGCGCTGGTGACGGCGGGGAAATGGATGGGGAAGGCGGTGGCTCGACGGAACCAGATGGCGCTGGCACGGGGCTCGACGGTGCCACCGTCACGGTGCCCGGCACCACAGGTGAGGCTGGCACGTCAGCCGGAGCGACGCTTTCGGGAGGTGCCGCTCCAGCTTCAGGCGCAAGTTGGAGTGCTGGTGCGATCGGGCTCGGTGCCGCGGGCATCGGTGCGGTGACCTGCGGCTTCACCGAGGCCAGATCCTGATCCCGCGGTTTCGTGGGCGGCGTGGTACGGCTGAGCACGAGAAAGCCGGCCACTGCCGCCGCCACCACGGCCGCGCCGCCCAGCCCATAGATCACCGAGCCCGACGAGCGTGCCGGCCCGGCCGGCACCGGTGCGGCCACGTGCTGGCTGGTGTCGATCACCGTGGTCTTGCGGCGGGTGTCGACCCGGATCCGTCCGGTGGTCAGTGCCTCGGAAAACGCAGCCATCGTCTGGAACCGATCGTCGGGGCGTTTCTCCAGCGACCTCAGCACCACCGCGTTCATGGCCACCGGTAAATTCGCCACGCGCCCGGTCAGCGCTGGCGGGGCCAGCTGGATATGCGCGTTGGCGACATCGAGCTCGACCTCGAAATCGAAGGGCGGAACCCCCGCGAGCATTTCATAGAGGGTGCAGCCCAGGGCGTAGATGTCGGATCGGCGATCACCGGGCTGGCCGCGCAACTGTTCCGGCGACATGTAGCCGAGTGTGCCGACAGCCAGCCCGCCGCCGGTGCGGCGCTTGGCGCCGTTGTTGCGGGCAATGCTGAAGTCCAGCACCTTCACCACGCCGTCGCGCGAGACCATCAGATTGTCCGGTTTGATGTCGCGATGCGTGACGCCCGCGGCATGCACGGCGCTGAACGCGGCGCAGGCCTGGATGGCGAGCGCCAGCGCCTCGGTCAGCGGCAGTGAGGTGCGCCGCGCCAGCACCTGTTTCAGCGTCTCGCCGGAGACCAGCTCCATGGCGAAATACGGCACATCCTCGTCATGAAACGCCAACACCTCGACGATGTTGGGGTGCTTCAGCGTCGCCATCAGCATGGCGTCGTCCTTGAAACGCTGGCGCCAGCTGGCATCCCGGCTCAGCTCCGGATGCAACTGCTTGACGGCAACCTCGCGGCCGAGATTGTCAGCGGCGCGCCAGACCATGGCACTGCCGCCATCGCCCAGCGTGCCGATCACACGGTACGGCCCGATCTGGTCCTGGATCATGCCGTCTCTCCGGGATCGATGACGACACGGATGCTGGCGGTGGTGCGCGAGAGATGCGCTGCACGCGGCGCCTCGGCGGCCAATTGGAACACACCCACCGACACATTGTCGTGGCCACCGGCGGCCAGGGCCAGCTCGATCAGCCCAGAGGCGGCCGCATCGGGCGGGGTCGCGCGGACGGCTTCGGCGATCGCGGTGCGTGACACAAGATCGGTCAGGCCGTCCGAACACAGCACGATCGTATCACCCGCTTGCAACGCCAGCCCATCGACGAAGATGTCGGGCGCCACGGTGTCGTGCCGCCCCAGCGACTGGGTGATCACGTGGCGATGCGGGCTGGTTTCGGCCTCGGCCTCGGTCAGCGTGCCACGGCGGACCATCTCGGCGACCAGCGAGTGATCGAGGCTGATCTGGGTGGCGATGCCGTTGCGCACGAGATAGGCACGGCTGTCGCCGACATGGGCGAGGTAGAGAGCGCCGTCTCGCACTGCGACGGCCGTGCAAGTGGTGCCCATGCCACTGCGGGCGGCGTCGATTCGGCTCTCCGCCAGGATAGCACGGTTGGCCTCATCGATCGCTTCCATCAGCAACGCTGGCGTAAACGTGGTGGTCGGGCCGATGCGGGCCATCATGATGTCGGCGGCCATCCGGCTCGCCACTTCGCCGGCAGCATGGCCGCCCATGCCATCAGCCACGAGGGCGAACAGGTCCAGCGCGGCCAAGGGATCGGTCCGATTGGGGTAGACGTAGGCCACCACGTCCTCGTTTGCGGTGCGCACGAGGCCGACATGGGTCAACATTGCACCGTCGATGTGCAGCCGCGTGACCATCGTGGCTGCGTCGGACATCGGCGAATCTGCTAGCGCTGCACCGTCATTAAGCTGGCACCGTATTTGATGGGTATCGCATAGGTCACGGTCTCGCGATCCGTGCCGTAAGTGAACAGCCCCACAACATTGCCCTGGGTGTCAAACACCGGGCCGCCGCTGTTGCCATGACCGGAGGGAACGCTGAGCTGGTAGATGTCGCCTCCGGTATTGTCAGTCGTGACATCACCGGTGTAGCGGCGACCGGCTCCCATATTGGTCACAACGCCTTCCGTCACCGTGGGTTCCGGCACATCCGTGCTCTTCTGGGTCGTCAGATTGCCTTCCTGTACAATCGCCAGGGCACGATGCTTGATCGAGAACGAGGGGTAGCCGATCACAACCATCTTGGCGCCTTTGGCAACCGTCCCTTCCCGCGCCAGCTGCACGGTGCCAAGCTGCTGCTGCACGTCGATCTTGACCTCGGCCGCGTCAGCTGCCGGGTTGGATTCCACAAGCCGTGCCTCGATCAACGTGGTGCTGCCGGGGAACTGCACGGTCAGGCTGTCGTTCCGACCTTGGAACGCCCGCTTGCCGGACAC
This sequence comes from Rhodospirillales bacterium, assembly GCA_037445025.1. Taxonomy (GTDB): domain Bacteria; phylum Pseudomonadota; class Alphaproteobacteria; order Acetobacterales; family Acetobacteraceae; genus CAIQQQ01. The sequence goes on along the minus strand of JBBILI010000052.1, from coordinate 15,757 downwards.
CAGCACGGCGGCATTTGCCCGAAACAGATATCCGCCTTCCGCGGGGGTCCAGGTCAGCATCGCGCTCACCACGTCGGGATTCGAATCAACAGCGAAAGGCTTCCCGCCGCTCGCCGGCTCCTGCTCGGCAAACATCAGGGCTCCGCCATCGCCCTGCGCTGAATAGACCTCCTCGTTCGCCACCAGCCATCCCGCCGCCACATGCTTGTTGGTCAGCAGATAGCCATCCTTGCTCACCACGAAGCCACTGCCATAACCAACCTGGCTCACCGGAACGTTGGACTGGTTCTCATCATCGGTCGTGAGCCAGGGGACGTAGAGATGAGGCCCCAGCTTCACGTAGCAGGGATACCGCACATTGTTGACAGTACGGATCTTGATGAACACCGGTCGTCCGGTCTCCCGGTCGTACAGGCGCCAGTTCGAACTGATACGCACCACCGAAGCACCATATCTGGCGTTGATCTGCTCTGCGGTCAGCGGCGTCTCAGCGATCAGCCGGGCCTTTTCTGCGGCCAGCGTGTCGGCCAATTCCTTGTTCTTGCGGTCGGCTTCGGCTTTGGCGGCGAGTTGCTCGCGTTCCCTGAGCGCCTTGTCGGCCGCCATCGCGTCGGCGAGTTCCTTGGCCTTGCGGTCGCTCTCGATCTTCGCGGCCAGCTGTTCTCGCTCCATGCGTGCCTTCTCGGCGGCCATCGCGTCGGCAAGCTGCTTCGCCTTGCGGTCGCTCTCGGCCTTGGCCTCCTGCTGTTGGCGTTGCAACGCCTCCTTCTGGCGCTCGTTCGACTCGTAAAGCGCGACACCACCCACCACCACCACCGCCAGCAGGCCGGCGACGACCATCATCAGCCGTTTCCGGGCGGATTGCCGCTCCGCCGCCAGATCCTCGCTGTGCTTGTCCGTCAGAGCGGTGCCGAGCGCGCTGATGTTGCGCTCCATCGTGGCCGCACTCACCTTGCGTTTGCCAGGGTCTTCTGGTGCCGGCTCAGGCGCTTCGGCGGTTGCTTCGTGCAAACGGGTCGCGGCGTTCATCGTGCCGAACTGCTTGGTGCGCGTGCCCAAACCGGCCGGACGCGGGCTGAGATCGAAGGTGAACGAGGCGCCACGGCCGATCTCCACCACATCGGTCGGCAACAGATCCTTCTCATCGATGACGGCCTCGCCATCGACAAAGGTTTTGTTTGAGCTGCCCAGATCCTTGATGCGAAACACCGGGGGATCGGATTTCGTCCAGGTGATGACGGCATGCTCGCGGCTGACGAAATCATCTTTCACCTCGTCATAGACGATGGTGGATGACGGCAGCCGCCCGATAGTCAGTTCCTCGTATCGATCCATCGGGAACTGTTCGGTGCGGTTTGCCTTGGACCCCGTAATGTGATGGATCAAGATGTTTGTCGGCACCGAAGCAACCCCCAAAAATCATGACAACGATCAGGTATCATCGCCGAGCGCAATTGAACCGCAAATTCAACGAAGAGTCAATTTGCAACGGTCACGCTGCAACATCGTCAAAATGCTGCCTGATGCGCGCGCCAACGTCGGGGACATAAAGGTAAAACTCTGAATAATTGGATTTCTGTTTATCCGAACCGGCTTGATGGCCGGACGCATTAGGCAGTATGGAGGGGTTTAACCAACAATAGCCCGCACGCAAAACTGATGATGGCTGAGTAGCTGACGTCTGTCTTTTCGCAGCGCGTGGCGACGCGTTTGAATCGCTTGAGCTTTCCGATTGTCTGTTCAATGCGCACCCGCAGTTTATAGAGACGTTGCGGGAAAAAACGGCCTCTCTGCGTGGCGTTTTCGCGGCGCGGGATCACCGGTGTGATGCCGCGCGCAAGTGCCGCCGCCCGGTTGGCTTCGCTGTCATATCCCTTGTCCGTCATTGCAAGGCGCAGACGGATGTCGGGGCCGATGTCGCGTGAGGTCTCGAACGGATGCTGTCGCTCGCCTCGCCGCCGGTCAGGTGGAAGTCGAGAGGGTTGCCGTCGAGATCGGCTGTGAGGTGGATCTTGGTCGAGAAACCTCCGCGCGAGCGGCCGACTGCGTGGCGATGCTGCCCGCTTTTGCCCCGGCGGCAGAGACATGCGCACGCGCTGTCGTGCTGTCGAAGCATTGGACCAGGTGGGCAGTCCGGCTGCCTTCTGCCGGCAACTGAAAGAATGCCTCAAAGACCCCGGACCGGCTCAGCCGCCAGAACCGCTGCCATACGCTGTTCCAGTTGCCGTATTCGCTGGGAAGTGCCCGCCACGTGATGCTGTGCACCGTGAGGTCGTGACGCGCTGTCAGGAATTTACGATCATCGTGCCCCGGTTCTCCCCGGCTCGACTGCGCCGCATCGAACACGTCCAGCACGATCGACCAGTCGCGCTCTGTCATTGCCGTCAGCATGTCCGGCTCCGTGTTGCCGGCCACGAGTGACACCGAAGCGCCTGGTTCAGCGCACGCCGCCACCAACCGCCGCTTCAGCTCCTCGCTGTAGGACCGCCGTCTCCTTCGGCCAGCGACGGACCCGATCTCAATTACAGTGTCCATCAAGCCCCTTCATGGACACTATCGAAGCGTCCCAGGACCAGATCGCTACACGATCTCCCTTGCCCGAAGGAAGGCGGCCATAAACGGACGCTTACCTTTCTGCTCATCTTTCTGCTTGCCTTTGTGGTCCGCCGTCCGTGTCAAATATCCAACGCAGGCAACCCGTTGACGATTTTCATGGTTTCCAGACTGACCGTGATGACCCGTTGAAAGAGTTCCAGCGGATAGGCTGGGTTGCCCATTGTCTCGTTGGCCCAATCGTTGGCGTCGTTGACGATACCGCTTTCCTTACGGGTCGTGACGGCTTGGCGTTCTATCACCCATTCCAACGCGGGCTTGCCGTTCACCACGTAATCGTAGGCTTCCAATGGGATGCCCTTCATGGTCACGTTGTGGTTATAGGTCACGGTTGTCTTGTCGTGCCTCTGCCCATCCGTTCCCTTGCCGAACCTCATCTGTGTGACCCGATAATCCGCTGGGGTGAACTCGCTCAGGGGTTTGGACAGCACCAGCTCGACGGGATATCCGTGACCTGCAAGCCAAAGGTGTCGCGGTGAAGCTTCTCGACATGGGGACAGCAACCAACACCCCAGCGGGCAACCTCGTCGTCGGGGTCTTGGCATCTGTTGCTGGCTGGGAACGTGCGGTCCTCAGAGAACGGACCCGTGAAGGACTGGCATCGGCTCGTGAGCGTGGTGTGCGGTTGGGCAGGCGTCCACGGCTCAGCCAGCACCAGAAGAAGGTGGCCTTGGAAATGGCCAACCAAGGGCAATCGGTCAGCCAGATATCGGCCACGTTGGGCGTTGGCAGAAGCATCACCCACAGGGCGTTGCAGGAGCTTCGGACCAAGGGCAACGGAGGCGTCAAATTCAGCACACCGCAGTGACCGCATTTCAACCATTTCCTTGCGGTTTGGGAGACGCTGGTGGTACACGTCGGGGGCTCACTGGCGTTTTTGGGGATAATTTTACCGAAAAAATGTTCAATAAAATCAGCAATTTGCATATATGGTTCACAAAATAATCCCCTACAAGACGCCAAACAAATCAACAAGTTAGGTTGATTTCAGAAGCCTCTGTCCAACGTCTCGCCACTGGCGGCCCGGAGCCATCGCAGAACCGGCGCACCACCCTGGCCAACGCGGGTCATCGTCTTCTGGCCGCGGCCTGGTATCCAGCGCCACCAGGTTGGCCTGATGCTCTGCGCACAGACGCAACACGTCGTCGTCGTCGGATGGGCCGTCACGCGCGGATTTATACCAACGGTCATAAAGAATGACCGTTGGTTTGAGTCTTGGTTTGGCGCGCCGCCGCAGGCCTTCCCGGCGCGCGATACCAACGGCCTTGAGCGATGGAAGAGTCATCGATCAAGGCCGTTGGTATTACATGGCTCCGCCAGCTGATTGATGGTGCCGGCGAATGCTCCGGCGGCGGCGGTCGGCGCGCTGGCGCCGGCCGACTGTTCATCGACCTGGCGAGCCTCGCCAGGCGAGCACGCCAGCGCCCTCGAACGCACGGCGCACGTCATGGTGCACGGCCGCGAGCGGCGCGAATGTCTGCACCAGCACGGCCCGGATCGCCGGAACGATCGTGGGCCCATGTTGCTGCGAATCCGGCGATGCACGTTTGGCGCAGCGCCGCGAAAGGACCGGCAAGCTCGCGAAAGATTTCGCAGCCGGTTCCCGCTTCATTGTCTGCGGCGTGAGACCGGATGGGGCTAGGGCGCTGACGGCTGACCGGAGGCCGCCGGCCGGCAGTTGTGCAAATGAACGACGCATGCAGGTAGAACCATGCCGCGAAAGGTTCAGATCATATTCTTTTTGATCATATTGATCGCCGGATCCGGTTTTGCCTATTACAGCTATCAGAACAGACATTTCGAAAGTACAGATGACGCCTTCATCGACACCGATGTCGCCCAGATCGCGGCACAGGTCGACGGGCTGGTGGTGTCGCTGGCGGTGGCGGACAACCAGTTCGTCCACAAGGGCGATCATCTCCTGCAGCTGGACCGGCGCGATGGCGAGGTGAAACTGGCGCAGGCGCAGGCCCAGAAAGCCACCGCCGTGGCCCAGCTGACCCAAGCGAAGGCACAGCTGGACGTGCAGACCGCCACCATCGCCCAGTTCGCCGCGCAGTTGGAGGCCGCCCGATCCGATGCGCAACAGGCGCGCGAGGATCTGGAGCGTTACGCCAGCGTCGACCCGCACGCCGTCACCCGTCAGCAGATCGACACCGCCCGCAACCAGGCGCGGGCGACCGGCGCGCGCATGCAGTCCGGCAAAAGCGCGTTCGATGCAGCCGGTGCCCAGATGGAGGTTCTGCGGGCGCAGGTGCAAAGCGGGGAGGCCGCGGTCGCCGCCGCCGAGGCGTAGATCGCCCAGGCGCAGCTGACCCTGGATGACACCGACATCCGCGTCCCGTTCGACGGCCGGGTGACCAGGCGCAGCGTCGCGCGCGGCGATGTCATCAAGGTCGGCGCCTCGCTGCTCAGCCTGGTGTCGCCCAGGATCTGGGTGACGGCGATTCCAAGGAATCCCAGCTTGCCCGCATCCGCCCGGGCCAACCGGTCGAGGTCAGCGTCGATGCTGTGCCAGACCAGAGTTTCAACGCGCATGTCGACAGCATCCAGGCCGGCACCGGCTCGGTGTTCAGCACGCTGCCGGCGGAGAACGCCACGGGCAACTATGTCAAGCTGGTGCAGCGCCTGCCGGTGAAGATCGTCTTCGAGCCGGGCCAGGCAACCGAGCGCCTTGAGGTGCCGGGGCTGTCGGTGGTCCCGGTGGTCGACGTCGCCGCGGGGGCAGCCACCCCATGAGCGATCCTTCAGCCGCCCTGCCGCGTTCGGCCGCAGGCGCGCGCAATCCCTGGCTGATCGCGGTCATCGTGTCCATCGCCACCTTCATGGAGGTGCTTGACACCACCATCGCCAATGTCGCCCTGCGTCACATGGCGGGATCGTTCGGCGCCAGTCAGGATGAGAGCACCTGGATCCTGACCAGCTACCTCGTCTCCAACGCCATCATCCTGCCGATCAGCGGGTGGCTCGCCAACGTGGTCGGCCGCAAGCGGTTCTACATGCTGTGCGTGGCGCTGTTCACGCTCAGCTCGGTGCTGTGTGCCGCGGCATCGAGCCTGTCGTTCATGATCGCGATGCGGATCTTCCAGGGGATCGGCGGCGGCGGGCTGGCGCCGTCGGCGCAATCCATCCTGGCCGACAGCTTCCCGCCGGAGAAGCGGCCGCAGGTCTTCGCGCTCCATGGGCTGACGGTGGTGCTGGCACCGGCGATCGGCCCGATCCTGGGGGGATGGCTGACCGACAGCTATTCCTGGCGATGGGTGTTCCTGATCAACCTGCCCGTGGGCCTGATCTCGCTGACCCTGTCAGGCCTGTTCCTGCACGAGCCGGAGCTTCTGGTGCGGGAGCGCAAGGCGCTGCTGTCGTCGGGCTTTCAGGTGGATTATATCGGCTTTGCACTGGTCGTGCTGGGCTTCGGCACGTTGCAGGTGGTGATGGACCGGTTCCAGCAGGATGACGGGTTTGCCTCGCACCTCGTTCTGGCGCTGTCGGCCGTGAGCGCGGTCAGCATCGCCTATCTGGTGCTGTGGGAGATCTGGCAGCCGCACCCGCTGATGAATGTGCGGCTGCTGCGCTATCGCAGCTTTGCCGGCGCCTGCGTGGTGATGTTCGTCATCGGCTTCACGCTCTACAGCACCACGCAGCTGCTGCCGCAGGTCACCCAGGCGCTGCTGGGCTACGATGCCACCACGGCGGGGTTGACGCTGGCCGGAGGCGGGCTTGCCACGGTTGTTCTGATGCCGGTGGCCGGAGCCGTCACCGGGCGGCTTGTGCAGCCGAAATGGCTGATTGCGATGACGCTGGTGGTGACGGGGCTTGCCATGCTCAACCTCGCGCGGTTGCCGCCTGATGCCGATTTGATGACGCTGTCGATTGGACGTCTGTGCCGGGCGGTGGCCCTGCCGTTTCTGTTCATTCCGGTCTCTGCGGCGAGCTATATCGGCCTGCCCGCCGGCTCCAACAACGCGGCATCGGCGATCATCAACCTGATGCGCAACATGGGCGGCAGCGTGGGTGTGTCGGTTGCCACCACGATGGTGGAGCGCCGCACCCAGTTTCATCATGCACGATTGGCCGAGCACATCACCGCGGCCACCGATCTCGGCGGGCGCACGCTCGGCCAGGTCGCGCAGAGCTTGCAGATCCAGGCGTCGTTTCTGAGTTATCTCGACGTGTTTCTGTTGCTGGGGACTGGCGCCCTGTTGATCTGGCCGGTGGCGTTCCTGCTGCGGTCGATCCCCAAGGGCCGTGTGCAACTCGGTCACTGACGAGGCGATGATGCGGCGGGCTGCGCTGGGTCTGGGTGTGGTGATGGTGCTGGCGGGCTGCGTTCAGGGGCCGGACTTCAAGCCGCCCGCACCGCCGGTGCCAGCGGCCTGGAGCCGCGCATGGCCGGGCACCGCGGCGGTGCTGGGCGCCACAAGCTGGTGGGAGGCCTTCGACGATCCCGCGCTTGCATCGCTGATCGATCGCGCCCGGGACGAAAGCCCCGATGTCCGGGTGGCGCTGGCGCGGATCGCCGAAAGCCGGGCCAACCTCGCCCAGCAGAATGTGCCGTTGCTGCCCAGTCTTGAAGGCTCGGCCAGCTACAATCGTGAGAGGCCCAGTGCCGAGGGCGTGCTGTCGCTCACCGGGGGCCGTCCGAGCGTCGCTCCCAGGGGCGCGGCGGGTGCCACCGCCGGGATCAGCCATCCGGCGGCGCGGGATTTCGATCTGTTTCAATACGGGTTCGATGCAAGCTGGGAGCCGGATTTCTGGGGCAAGATCGCCCGCGGCGTCGAGGCCGCGGATGCGGCGCTGCTGGCCAGCCGGGAGGCGCGGATCGTGGCCCTGGGCACGATGGCCACCGAGATCGGCCGCAACTACATTCTGCTGCGCAGCGTGCAGGCCGATCTGCAGATGGCCGGGCGGATGCTCGATCTCGATCGCCAGACGGTGCGGCTGACCCGCTCGCGGGTGACCCGCGGGTTCTCCACGGATATCGATCTGTCCAACGCCGAGGCGGCGGTGGCGCTGGCGGAGGCGGACCTCGCGCCGCTGCGCACCACCGAGCAATCCTATCGCAACGCCATCGCCCAGCTTCTCGGCCTGCCGCCCGGCGCTTTGGACGGCGCGTTGGCGCAGCCGCGACCGATCCCGTCGCTGCGCCGGCCGATCCCGCTGAGCCTGCCGTCGGGCGTGGCGCACGCGCGCCCCGATATCCGTGAGGCGGTGGCCACTCTGCGCCAGGCCACGGCGAATATCGGCGTGGCGCGTGCCGATTTCTTTCCGCAGGTGACCCTCAGCGGCAGCTTCGCCTTCCAGGCCCTGCAGTTTTCCGGCGGCCACGGACTCGATGTCTGGGGTGCGCACCAGTTCGCGGCCGGGCCGCAGGTGACGGTGCCGATCTTCGATGCCGGCCGGGTCGCGGCCAATGTCCGGCTGGCCGAGGCGCAGCAGGTGGAGGCCTTCGAGTCCTACCGCCGCGTTGTGCTGCAGGCGCTGCACGATGTGGAGAACAGCCTCAACAGCCTGCAGCACGACAGGACGCGGGCGGATGCGCTGACGGTCCAGGCGGATCGGCTGTGGCGATCCTATCAGTTGCAGGTGCGGCTGACGCAGTCCGGATTGTCGGATGCGTTGCGGGATCTTGATACCGAACGCGGCTGGCTTGCCGCGGCGCAGTCCCATTCCGATGCGAAGGCGGTTCTGGCCGCCGATCAGATCGCGACGATCAAATCGCTCGGTCTCGGCTGGCCATCGTCGGGGGACGACGCGGCTCTGGCAATCCGGACGGACGCGGAGAACATCTCGCTGACCGCCCGTCAGGTGCCGATCGCGGCAAGGGCAGCGACCACCGGCGCGCATGGCCGGCGCATCGACGACGGCGCGGCTTGGACGGGTCTGACATTCTGATGCACGGTCGATCGGCCTCGACGCCGACAACGCGCGCCGTTTGCGCAAGACCCACCAAGCAACAGCAGACTCGCGCAATCCGGCCCGCGGCGGGTGGGATAGCGTTGGCCCGTTGCCAACCGACCAAAGGGTTCCGACCATGCCGAGTGCAAAGCCCGTTCCCGGTAAGACTCTCCTCTCACCGTCCGACCACATTCTCATCATGATCGATCACCAGTCGCAGATGGCGTTCGCGACCAGGTCGATCGATGCCGTGCTGTTGCGCAACAACGCGGCCCTGGTGGCCAAGGCGGCGCACGAATTCGACGTCTCCACCATCCTCACCACGGTTGCCGAGAAGACCTTCTCGGGCCCGATCTTCGAGGAGATCAGCGCCACCTTCCCGGATGCGGATATGACCGACCGGACCACCATGAACACCTGGGAGGATGCCAGGATCGCCGAACGCATCAACAGCATCGGCAAGGCGCGCATCGTGCTGGCGGGACTGTGGACGTCGGTCTGCATCGTGGGGCCGGCCTGCTCGGCGCTGGACCAGGGCTTCGAGGTGTATGTGATCGCCGATGCCTGCGGCGACGTTTCGGATGAGGCGCATCAGCGGGCGATCGAACGCATGGTGCAGGCCGGCGCGCAGCCGATGACGTCGCTGCAGTATCTGCTGGAACTGCAGCGCGACTGGGCCCGCAGCGAAATCTATGACCAGACGGTGAAGATCTCGATCGCGCATGGCGGTGGGTATGGGCTCGGACTGATATATGCCGGGGCGATGTTCGGCGGCCCCGAGGGCCACTGATATCGAAATATTTGAAGAAGAGTTCAAGTAAGGCCTTCTTTTCTCGGGGAAGGAAGGCCTCGCTTACCTGTTATTGTCTACTAAATCCGTATTGCTAACGACCTGCTTCGGGCCGGGCCGTGATCGCTCCGCTGAAGGCGATGACGGCGGCGCCGACAATCGTGAGGAGGTCGGGGAGGGATCCGAACAGAAGGAACCCGTAGAACACGGCCCAGAGCAGCTGGGTGTAGCTGAACGGCGCCAGCAGCGAGGCTGGGGCGAAGCGGTAGGCCTGGATCATCAGGATCTGGCCGGTGGTGGCGACGATGCCGAGGATCAGGGTGAGGCCGAGCTGGGCTGGGGTCGGGACGACGAAGTCGAAGGGCAGCAGGAGTGTGAGCAGGGCAAGGCCGGTGGCGGCGGACCACAGCAGGGTGGTGGCGGCGTTGGCGCCCGCCATCTTGCGGGTGAGGATGATGGCCACCGCCCAGGCGGCCGACGAGGTGAGGCTGAACAGGGCGGCGGGCTGGAAGGCGGCGGCCCCCGGGCGCACGACGATGAGCACGCCGATCAGGCCCATCACCACGGCCATCCAGCGGCGGCGGCTGACGAACTCGCCGAGGAAGGGCACCGACAGCAGGGTGATGAACACCGGCGAGACGAAGCCGATGGCGGCGGCGTCGGCCAGCGGCATGAAGCGCAGCGACATCATGAAGGCGACGGCGGAGGTGACCAGCATCACGCCGCGCAGGATCTGCTGGCGGGGGTTGCGCGCCAGCAAAGGGGCGCCGGCGCGGCGGGCCAGGATCGCGGTCATGGTGACGAAGACGACGTAGCGCAGCCAGGCGATCTCGACCGGCGGCAGGGCGCTGCCGAGCATGGGGCCGCCGAGCAGCTTGGCCATCGCGTCCGAGGTGGAGAAGAAGCCCATCGCGCCGAGGATCAGCGCCATTCCCCGCAGCCGGTTGTCGGCTGCGGGCCGGTCTGGGGTGGTCACAAGGACGCGGTCTCCTGAGCGGTGCGCCAGCCGATGGCGTCGCGCAGGAAGGCGTCGCCGAGGGCGGTGAAATAGGCGCGGTCGCGGTTGGTCTTGCCGTAGCTGTGGCCGCCGGCGTCGAGCTCCAGCAGCCAGGCGCGGTGGCCCAGCGCCTGCAGCTTGGCGGCCATCTTGCGGGCGTGGCCGGGGTGCACGCGGTCGTCGCGTCGTGTGGTGGCGAGCAGGATGGGCGGGGCTGACGGGTTGGGGGCGGCGGTGTGGTAGGCGCTGATGCGCTGCAGGAACGCCCAGTCCTCCGGGACATCGGGGTCGCCGTATTCGGCGATCCAGCTGGCGCCGGCCAGCAGCCTGGTGTAGCGGCGCATGTCCACCAGCGGAATGGTGCAGAACAGGCCGCCGAACCGGTCGGGGTGGCGGGTGAGCATGTTGGTGATGAGGATGCCGCCGTTGGAGCCGCCTTCGGCGGCGATGCGGTGGGGTTGGGTGACGCCGCGGGCCGCCAGATCGGCGGCGATGGCGGCGAAATCCTCATGGGCGACGAACTTGCCTTCGCGCCGTCCGGCCTCGTGCCAGGCGGGGCCGAACTCGCCGCCGCCGCGCAGGCAGGTGATGACGCTGGTGCCGCCGCGTTCCAGCCACAGCTTGCCGATGCCGGCGCGGTAGCTCGGCAGCTCGGCGATGTTGAAGCCGCCATAGCCGTACATGTGCACGGGGGCGTTGCCGGTCTCTGCCTGGGGGCCGATCTGGAAATACGGCACGCGCACGCCGTCGGCGGCGACGGCCTCGTGGCGGGTGACGGCGAGGCCGCTGGCGTTGAACGCGACGGGCGCGCGTTTGAGCAGCATCGGCGCGGGGCCGGAGAGGTCGGTCAGCAGCAGGCTGGCCGGGGTCAGCGGGTTCTGGACGCTGGCGAGCAGACTGCCGTCGGAGGCGGCCTGGCGTTCATCGAGGCGCCAGACCGAGGCGACGCCTTGGGCGGGCAGGCCGGGCAGGTCGCGTTCGGTCCAGCCCTGCGGGCCGGGGGTGAGCAGGAGCTGGCGTGGCTGCAGATCGTCCAGCACTGACAGCACCAGCGTGCCGGCCGCCCAGAAGAAGTCCTGGCAGACACGCCTTGGGCCGGGGGTGAACAGGGTGATGAAATCGCGGCTGCCGGCCTCGAAGGCCGGCTGGCTGATGCCGAGCACGGTGCCGGCCGGGTGGGTGATGCCGTTCACCGTCCAGTCGCTGCGGCGGCGGACGGCGAGGTGGTCGCCGTTCCAGTGGTACCAGGCGTCGCTCGGCAGATCGATGCGCACGCGCGGTGCGTCGATCGTGTCGGCGGTGAACACCTCGGCGTTGATGAAGTCCGTGCGCTCCATGAAGATCAGCCGCCGGCGCGTGTCGTCGTCATCGACGCCGGCCCAGACCGCCATGTGCGCGGGCGTCGTCTCGAAGATGATCCGTGCCGTCTGCCACGCGGTGCCGCGGGGCCACAGGCGCACGGTGCGGGCGTAGCCGGCGCTGGTGGCCATGCCTTCGCCGAGCGCGCTGGAGACCAGCAGCGTGTCCTGGTCCAGCCACGCGGCGCTGCCTTTGGCGGCGGGCAGGACGAAGCCGCCGGGGACGAAGCGCTTCTCTACCAGGTCGAACTCGCGCAGCTCGGCGGCGTCGCTGCCGCCGCGTGACAGGCGCAGCAGGGAGCGGGCGCCTGCGGTGGGCTCGACGGTGCTGCCCTGGAACACCCAGTCCTCGGCTTCGGCCTCGGCGAGGGCGTCGATGTCGAGCACGCTCTCCCAGTCCGGCTGGTCGGTGCGGAAGGATGCGAGCGTGGTGCGCCGTAGCAGGCCGCGCACGTGGGTGGCGTCCTTCCAGAAATTGTAAAGCAGCCCGTGGCGCCGGGTGACGTAGGGGATGTTGTCGGGCCGGTCGAGGATCGCGGCGAGCGCGTCCTGGTCGGCGGCCACGGCGGGGCCTTCGAAGCGCGCCCGTGTCTCGCTGTTGCGCTGGGCCACCCAGGCAAGGGCGGCCGCGCCGTCGATGTCCTCGAGCCAGAGATACGGGTCGTCGTCTGGGGCCGCGACGGTCGGGCGCAGGTCGGGCAGGGGCATCGCGATGGCTCCGGTTGCGTGCGCAAGCTTCGCATCTGCCGGCGCGCGGACAAGCCCGATCGCGGAGGGCGGCCATGCCGGGCGGACATGCCGGGCGAATGCTTCGCGTCTCCGGGGTGAATTTTGTGCCGATGCGGACATGTTCGCAGGTGCGGCACGGCAGACAGGCTGCCAAACCATGCTAAACCGATGGAACGCAGATGGGGCCATCCGGTATGTCGTTTCGATCCTTTTTCGTGTTCCTGCTCGTCCTGATCCTCGGCGCCGCTGCCGTGATCTGGCTGCGCCCCGATCTGCTGGGACAGCGGGCGGCGACGAGCCTGGCGCGGGCCGGGTTCGGGGACGCGCCGCGCTACCCGTTCGTCGAGACGGTCAATGCGCTGGGTGACCGTATCATGTTGACCGCGCCGGCCGGCATCACCGTGACGCCGCAGCCGACCGGGCCGGACCGGGTGACGGTGACCCCGTCTGACACGACCGGGCGCAACGGGTTCCTGCGCTTCACCATCGCGCCGCATATGGGCAGCACCGGCATTCGCCGCGCGTTTGCCGAGGTGGATATCAGCGGGCAGGTGTATCGGGTGTGCGAGGTGGTGGATGATCCGGCTGACGGCGCGCCGGTGCGGGCCCAGCGGTTCATGCCGATCAACAACTCCGGCACGCGCACGGCGCTGCCGGTGGCGATGCCGACGGAGCCGTGGATCGCCCTGATCAACGCGGCGATCGCCAGTGCGGCAGGCCTGACCAGCGGCACCAATGCGGCGCCGAGTGCCCAGACGCAGCGGCTTGCCGACGCGCTGGTGGGGCCCTGCCTGGGGCAGTGAGGCCCGGATAAGCCGGCCCCGATTGCACCGCTTCGGTCCAGCGCCTAGAAGGTTCGCCGCACTCGGGGAATGGGATCATGGCGAGCTACCAGTACGTCTATGTGATGAAGGACGTCACCAAGGCGTTTCCGGGTGGCCGCGAGGTGTTCAAGGGCATCACGCTGTCGTTTCTGCCTGGGGTGAAGATCGGGCTGCTGGGCGTGAACGGGGCCGGCAAGTCCACCTTGCTCAAGATTATGGCCGGGCGCGAGAAGGAGTTCGGCGGCGAGGCCTGGGCGGCGGAGGGCGTGCGCGTGGGCTACCTGGAGCAGGAGCCGCATCTCGATGAGAGCCTGACGGTGGCCGAGAATGTGGAGTTGGCGTTCGGCCCGCTGAAGGCGGCGCTGAACCGGTTCAACGAGATTTCGAACCTGTTCGCCGAGCCGATGAGTGACGATGAGATGAACGATCTGCTCGCCGAGCAGGCCGAGCTGCAGGAGACCATCGACAGCCAGGATGGCTGGGAGCTGGACCGGCGGGTGGAGATTGCGCTCGATGCGCTGCGCTGCCCGCCGCCGGACAGCCGGATCGACAGGCTTTCGGGCGGCGAGCGCCGGCGGGTGGCGCTGTGCCGGCTGCTGCTGGAGAAGCCGGATCTGCTGCTGCTCGACGAGCCGACCAACCATCTCGACGCCGAGTCGGTGGCGTGGCTGGAGAAGACGCTGCGCGACTTCGCCGGCACCGTCATCGTCGTCACCCATGACCGTTACTTCCTCGAGAACGTCACCAACTGGATTCTCGAGTTGGAGCGCGGCCGCGGCTATCCGTTCGAGGGCAACTACTCGTCCTGGCTCGACCAGAAGCGCAAGCGGCTGCAGCAGGAGGAAAAAGAGGAAACCTCGCGCATGCGCGCGCTTGCGGCCGAGTCGGAATGGATCCAGTCAAGCGCCAAGGCGCGGCAGACCAAATCAAAGGCGCGCATCCAGAAATACGAGGAGATGCTGCAGAAATCCAACGAGCAGCAGATGGGCGTGGCCGAGATCGTCATCCCGCCCGGCCCGCGCCTCGGTGGCACCGTCATCACCGCGGAGGCGCTGCGCAAGAGCTTCGGCAACCGGCTGCTGATCGACGATCTGAACTTCAAGCTGCCGCCAGGCGGCATCGTCGGCGTCATCGGGCCGAACGGCGCCGGCAAATCCACCCTGTTTCGCATGATCGTGGGCCAGGAGACGCCGGATGGCGGCAAGCTCACCATCGGCGAGACGGTGAAGCTTGGCTATGTCGATCAGAGCCGTGACAGCCTCGATGCCAGCAAGACGGTGTGGGAGGAGATCTCGGGCGGCACCGACGTGATCCATCTCGGCAAGCGGACGGTGGCCAGCCGGGCCTATGTGGGCGCGTTCAACTTCAAGGGCAGCGACCAGCAGAAGCGCGTGGGCATTCTGTCGGGCGGCGAGCGCAACCGCGTGCATCTGGCCAAGATGCTGAAGAGCGAAAGCAACGTCATTCTGCTCGACGAGCCGACCAACGATCTCGATGTGGATACGCTGCGGGCGCTGGAGGAGGCGTTGGCCGAGTTCGCCGGCTGCGCGGTGATCATCAGCCATGACCGCTGGATCCTGGACCGGCTGGCGACGCATATTCTCGCCTTCGAGGGCGACAGCCACGTGGAATGGTTCGAGGGCAACTTCCAGGACTACGAGGCCGATAAACGACGACGCCTTGGCGCCGCGGCGACCGAGCCCCACCGCATCAAGTATCGCCCGCTCCAGCGCTGAGGTGGCGTCGGCCTGGCAGATTCAGACCGGAAGGCTGGTGCTGTCACCGGTCGGCTGGTCTGATCTGCCGGATGTGGTGGCGCTGAAAGGGGATCCGCGGGCGTTCGCGGTGATGCTGGGCGGGGTGCGCTCGCCGGTGCAGGCGGCGGAGGAGCTGGCGGGCGAGATCAGCGACTGGGCGCGGCTGGGTTATGGCATCTGGAGCATTCGCGATGCCCTGACGGGCGCGTTTATCGGCATGACCGGTCTGCAGGACCGCGCGGATGGCCGGGGGGTGGGTCTGCGGTTTGCCGTGCGCCCGGAGGCGCAGGGGCATGGCTATGCCAGCGAGGCGGCCGGCGCCGCGCTGCGGTTCGGCCATGAGCGGGCCGGGCTGGCGCGGGTGGTGGCGGTGGCGCGGGCGGACAATATCTCGTCGCGCCAGGTGTTGGGCGGGATCGGGATGGTGGAGGAGGGGGCGTTCCTGCGCGATGGCGTGACGATGCTGGTGTATCGGAGCGTACGGTCCGGCGGCGCCGGTTAGATCAGGGTGGCTTTCGGTCGACGTGCTGTGGCGTGCTCCTGTGGCGGCTGGGGTGGCGCTCGGAGTTCGGTTCGGTGCGATTTTTGTTCCTTTTTGGTCTGCGGTGTGTTAGGAACAAAACATGAATTCCGTTGTCCCTTCATCCCCGTTCGTGAGTCTGTCTGCCGTGATCCACGCGTTGCGTGCGGCGGTGGCGGCTTGGGGTGGGCGGGGGTGGCTGGCGGTGGCTTTGGTGGTGTTGGTGCATCGGCGGCTGGGGGAGATCGGATCGGGCCGTTCCACTTCCGCC
>JBBILI010000051.1:0-31154 GCA_037445025.1 Rhodospirillales bacterium | reverse complement strand
GTAGATCTCGGGATCGGCGGTGGCGTTGTCCCAGCTGTAGACGGTGGCCTCGGGCAGCTTGCCGCCGCGGTTCAGCTCGAAATACTTGGCGTATTCGATCACCTGCAGATCGGCGTCGATACCGACCTTCTTCCACATCTGCGCAATCGCGCGGGCCAGATCATAATCGGCCGGGAACTGCCCGTTGGTCGTGGCAAGCCCGATCTTGACGGGCTTGTCCACCGAGAACCCGGAAGCCGCCAGCAGCTTCCTGGCCTGATCGACATCGTAAGGAAAGTTGAAACCTTCGACGAACCCCGGGGTTCCCGGGGGCGCCGGCACCGACAGCGGCACCGCGGCGCCGTTGAAGAACGCGCGGGACAGCGCCGCCTTGTCGATGGCGTGATGCGCCGCGAGGCGGACGTTCTCGTCGGCAAACGCCAGATCGTTGCGAATTTGCAGCAGGATCACCCGTGTGATCGGCATCAGGCTGGCCGTCATCGCGGCTTCGCCCTGCAGCCGGACAGTGTCACGGATCGGCAGGTTGATGGTGACATCGACCTGGCCGGACTGGATCGCCGCCACCCGCGCCGAGGCATCCTTGATCACCTGGATGGTGACGTGCTTATTTACAGGCTTGGGCCCCCAGTAGGAATCGTTGCGTTCCAGCACGATGCGGGAGTTCAGCTCGTAGTCGACCACCTTGTAGGGGCCGCTGCCGAGTGGCTTCTGCGCGAAGGCGGCGGCGCCGACCTGTTCCACATAGTGCTTGGGCACGATGTAGCTGCCGAGGAAGGACAGCCATTGCGGTGCGGTGGGGGCGGGGGTGGCGAAGTGCATCACCGCCTTGGTGGGCGAGAGGATCTCGACATCCGAGATCTTCCTCCAGGTGTTGGCGATGTCGAGGCCCGGCGTGGTCTTGATGCGGTCGAAGAAGGTGAACTTGAAGTCCTCCGTCGTCAGCTTCGCGCCGTCATGCCAGAGGATATCGTCGCGCAGCTCGATCGGCATGGACAGCGCGTCCGGCGCGAGCTGCCATTTGGCGATGGCGTTGGGGACCAGCTTGAGTGACTGGTCCTGGGTCAGCGGACTGTCGAACACCGCCTTGAAGATCGACTGCGCGTCCGGCGTGTAGCGCTGGTTGGGGTCCCAGGTGCCGACATCGTTGGGCCAGCCGATGGTGACGTCATCGCGGGCGGCGGCCCGGGCCGGCAGCGGCAGGAGCGAGGCGGCGGACGCGGCCAGCACGGCGCGGCGGGAGAGGGACATGGTGGTCTCCTTCGCGGGTCAATCGACCCGCCTGACTTCAAAACGACAATGGTCGTGATCCTGCATCGACGCACAGGCGGTCTCGCGCACGGTGACATCGCAGCCCAGCGTCATGCGCCCGACTGCGGTCAGCATGCCGATGATCGGGTGGCAGATCGGCGTGTCGGATGCACCGTAGCCGGCGACGAACGGCGAGTTGGCAACGGTGAGGTCCAGCCCGTCGGCGCCCAGGGAGAGCACCCAGCGCCCCCAGCCCAGCTGGGGTGCCGTCTCCTGGATCGTCGTCACCAAGGCGGCCGAGCTGGCGGCGCCGGCCGCGCGATAGGCTGCGGCCGATTTGCCGCCCTGGTTTGTGATGGACCGCGCGAACGCCTCGAGGACGGTGGGCCGCATGTCCGCTGGCAGCTCGTGCAGGATGCCCATCAGCGCGTCCGGCCGGATCATCATGTAGCGGATGCCGCCGTCGCGGTATTCGCCGACGGATGTGTCGCACGCCAGCCGCTCGCGAAACCCTGCCATCAGCCGACCAGCGCCAGCACCCGGCAGGGGCTGCCCGAGCCATGTTCGATCTTCAGCGGCGGTGTGATCAGGATGGCGCCGGTGGGCGGCAGCTTGTCGAGGTTGGTGAGGCTGGCGAGGCCGAACTTGCCGGCGCCGTGCATCATGGTGTGGCAGGGAAACGCCGGCTCGAAGCTGTGGGCGCGCCCGGCATCGGTGCCCACGCATTCCGTGCCGAAGCCGATCACGTCGCGTTCCTCCACCAGGAACTTCACGCAGGCCACGTCCGGTCCGGGACTTTGCGGGCCGGTCTCGCCCACGTTGAGGAAATCCGCACTGGAGCGGCGCGACCAGCCGGAGCGCAGCAGCACCCAGGCCCCTGCCGGGATTTTTCCGTTCGCGGCCTCCCAGGCCAGCACGTGGTCCGTGGTGAGCAGCACCGTGGGGTCGGCATCGGCTTCGGCGGTGATGTCGATCACGCAGGCCGGTGCGACCAGGCGCTGCGGCAGGATGGTGTCGGTCGCGTTGTCCGGCAGGTCGCGGCCGGTGATCCAGTGGATCGGCGCGTCGAAATGTGTGCCGGTGTGTTCGCCGAGGTTGATGTTGTTCCAGTACCAGGCCGGACCCTTGTCGTTGTATTCCGACACGACCGCGATGCTGAACGGGGCGGACTGCGCGAAGATCGGCGGCAGGCCGATCACCACCGTCTCGGGGGAGAGTTTCTGCGAAAGATCCACCACCTGCACCGCACCGGAGGCGAGGGCAGAGGCAAGCTCGGTGAGAAGGGCTCCGGACATGACAGGCTCCGTGGCTGATGGCGAAGTGTCGCGCGAGTTGTTTGACTGGTAAAGCGTCTCCAGGACGATTTCAGAGGCCAACCGGCAGAATTGCCGTGGCCTCGATTTCGACGAGCGCACGTGGCTCGACGAGGCTGGCCACGCCGACCACGGCGATGGCCGGGAAATGCCGTCCCATGACCTCGCGCCAGATGGTGCCGAGGCCGGCGCCGCTGTCGCGGAACGCTGGCATGTCGGTGACGTACCAGGTGAGCCGCGCGATGTGCTGTGGCCCGGCGCCGGCTTCGGCCAGCACGGCGAGGATGTTGAGCAGCGCCTGGCGGGTCTGCGCCACCATGCCGTCCGCCAGCGTTTCGTCGACATCCCAGCCGATCTGGCCGCCGGTGAGCACGATGCGCCCGGTGCCGGCCATGCCGTTGGAATAGCCTTTGGGGCGCTTCCAGCCTGGTGGCTGCAGAATGGTCAGACCTGGTTCGGTCATGGCGTTTCCCCTTTTTTTAGGTGTACAATAAAGGAAGCACTTCTTTTCTGAAGAAAAGAAGCAAAAGACTTTTTATCATTGGGCGGTGCTTTTTAAGACAGGGATGCCAAGCGTTTGAAAGTTTTTTGGTTCTTTTTTTCAAAAAAGAACATCCTTGCTACCCTACCATTACCTCCCCACCCGCCACCGCAACCGCCTGCCCCGTGATCGCGGCCGAGCCTGCCTCCGCCAGCCAGAGCGCCGTCTGCGCCACCTCCTCCGGCCGCACCAGCCGCCCCTGCGGATTGGCGCGCGTCAGACTCGCCCGCGCCGTATCGGCGCTGCGCCCGGTCTTGGCCACGATGGTGGCCAGCGCCGCCTCCACCAGCGGCGTGTCGGTATACCCGGGACACACGGCGTTCACGGTGATGCCGGTGCGTGCCAGTTCCAGCGCCAGCGCCCGGGTCAGCCCGATCACCCCATGCTTGGCCGCGACATAGGCCGCCACATAGGGATAGCCCACCAACCCCGCCGTCGAGGCGATGTTGATCACCCGCCCCCAGCCGGACGCGCGCATGCCGGGCAGGGCGGCCTGCGTGACCAGGAATGTGCCGGTGAGGTTGACCGCGAGCGCCGCGTTCCAGGCCGCCGGCGTGATCGCCCCGAACGGCAAGCTGACCGCCTCGCCGGCATTGTTCACCAGGATGTTGATCGGTCCGGACAGGCGTGCGAATCCCGCGGCCACGCAGGCGGGATCGCTGACATCGAACCCGTCCAGCACGTGGCTGCCAGGACACCGCGCCGCGACCTCGGCCAAGGGCGACGCCCGGCGGCCTGCCAAGGTCACGACATCGCCTCGCGCCGCGAACGCCAGCGCGATCGCAGCGCCGATGCCGCTGCCCGCCCCGGTGACCAGGACGTGACGGCTCACACCGGCAGCGCCGCCCGCGCCAGACCCGTCTCATACTGCCGCCGTGCCGACAGATACTGCTTCGGCCAGGCCACGAATTCCACGTTCAGCTTCGCCGCCTCGTGCAGCGTCCAGGCCGCATCCGCCAGATGCGGCCGCGCGATCGCGCACAGATCGGCCCGCCCCGCGGCGATGATGGAATTCACCTGATCGGCCTCGGAAATGGCGCCGACGGCCATGGCGGGGACGCGCACCTCGTTGCGGATCCGATCGGCGAACGGCGTCTGATACATGCGGCCGTAGACCGGATGGTCGTCGTTCCAGACCTGGCCCGAGGAGCAGTCGATCAGATCCGCCCCGGCCGCGGTGAACATCGCGGCATAGAGCGCCGCATCCTCGGCGGTGTTGCCGCCTTCCGTCCAGTCGTGACAGGACAGCCGCACGAAGATCGGCTTTTCGTCCGGCCACACCGCGCGCACCGCGCGGAACACCTCCAGCGGATAGCGGGCGCGGTTCTCATGCGAGCCGCCGTATGTGTCGTCGCGCAGATTGGTCAGCGGCGAGAGGAAGCTCGACAGCAGATAGCCGTGGGCGCAGTGCAGCTCCAGCACATCGAAGCCTGCCGCGGCGCCAAGCCGGGCGGCTGCCACGAATTCCGCCGTCACCCGATCCATGTCCGCGCGGGTCATTGCCCGCGGCAACGCGCCATCTCGCTTGTAAGGCACCGGCGACGCCGAGATCAGCTCCCAGTTCCCAGAGGCCAGCGGCTCGTCCATCCCCTCCCAGCCCACCCGCGTCGAGCCTTTCCGGCCGGCGTGGCCGAGCTGCAGCCCCGCGCGCGCCTGGGTGCTGTGGATGAAATCCACGAGGCGGCGGAAGCCGTGCATCTGGGCTTCGTTCCACAGGCCGAGGCAGCCCGGGGTGATGCGCGCATCGGGGGCGACGCAGGTCATTTCCGAGAACACCAGACCGGCGCCGCCCAGGGCGCGGGCGCCGAGATGCACCAGGTGAAAATCGTTCGGCAGACCGTCCTGCGCCGAATACACCGCCATCGGCGACACCACGACGCGGTTCGGGAAGGTCACGCCGCGCAGGGTGAACGGCGTGAACATCGGCGGTGTGGTGCGTCCGTCGTTGCGCCGGGCCACGCCGGACTTCGCCGCGAACCATCGCTCGTAGCCTTCCAGCCAGGCCTTGTCGCGCTTGCGGAGGTTCTCGTGGCTGATGCGCTGCGAGCGCGTCAGCAGCGAATACATGAACTGCTCCGGCTCCAGGGTTTCGGCGTAGCGGCTGCCTGCGACCTCGAACCATTCCATCGCGTTGCGCGCCGCGTTCTGGATTCGGATCACGTCGATGGCGCGGATTGCTTCGTATTCCTCCAGCACCTTCGCAATGTCGGCTTTCGTGTCGCCGATGCGGCCGAACTGCTTGGCCAGTTCGATCGCATCCTCGAGCGCCAGCTTGGTGCCGGAGCCGATGGCGAAATGCGCGGTGTGCGCGGCATCGCCCATCAGCACCACGTGGCTGCGGCCGTTGAAATGGCTCCATGCGCCGCACACCAGGCGGTTGAAGTTCAGCCAGGCGGAGCCGCGGAGATGGCGGGCATTGGTCATCAGGCGCGCGCCGTCGAGCACCTCGGCGAACACCTCCTGGCAGAAGGCGATCGAGCTGGCCTGGTCGGCCTGGTCGAGCCCGTGGTCGAGAAATGTCTGTTCGGTGGTCTCGACGATGAAGGTCGACGTCGTCTCGTTGAATTTATAGATATGCGCCTGGAACCAGCCGTGCGCGGTGCGGCGGAAATCGAAGGTGAAGGCGTCGTAGGACTTGTCGACGCCCAGCCAGATATAGCGGTTGGGCCGTACCACCAGATCGGGCTGGAACACCTCGGTGTATTTGGTGCGGATGCGCGAGTTTACCCCGTCGCAGGCGATGATCAGGTCGGCATCCGGAAAATCCGCGTCCGAATCGACCTCCTGTTCGAACACCAGCTCCACGCCGACCGCCTCGCAGCGGGCCTGCAGGATGTTGAGCATCATCTTGCGGCCGATGCCGACGAAGCCGTGGCCGGTGGTGCGCATCCGGCGGCCTTTGATCAGCACCTCGATGTCGTCCCAGTGGTTGAACGCCGCCTCGATCTGCGCGGCGGTCTCGGGGTCCCATACCCGCATGTTCTGCATTGTGGCGTCGCTGAACACCACGCCCCAGCCGAACGTGTCGTACGGCTTGTTGCGTTCCACCACGGTGACGTGATGGGCGGCGTTGAGCTTTTTCATCAGGAGGGCGAAATACAGCCCGGCCGGGCCGCCGCCGATGCAGACGATGCGCATGCGTTCTACTCCCGTTGTGCAGTGTCGGCGGCGGCCACGCCGAGATAGGCTTCGATCACCCTGGTGTTGCGGGCAAGGTCCGCGGCAGGGCCCTCCAGGACGAACCGGCCGGCCTCCATCACGTAGGCGTAATCAGCGATGCGCAAGGCGGCGCGGGCGTTCTGCTCCACCAGCAGAATTGCCACGCCCCGTTCGCGCAGGCGCTCGATGGTGCGGAAGATGTCGCGCATGACCAGCGGTGCGAGGCCCAGGCTCGGTTCGTCGAGCAGCAGCAGCTTCGGCCGCGCCATCAGGGCGCGGCCCATGGCGAGCATCTGCCGCTCGCCGCCGGACAGGGTCTGCGCGTTCTGCGCCCGGCGTTCGGCGAGGCGGGGGAACAGGGCGAACACCTCGGCGAGCACCACAGCGCCGTCGCGTGCGCCGGCGCGCATGCGGTCGAAGCTGCCGAGGCGCAGATTGTCGGACACTGACATCGACCCGAAGAGTTCGCGGGATTCCGGGATCAGCCCCACGCCGGCGCGCACCAGCCTCTCCACCGGCGGGTTGCGCAGCGGGATGCCGAAATAGGCGACGTCGCCCTGCAGCGGCAGCTGCCCCATCAGGGCTGACAGCAGCGTGGTCTTGCCGGCCCCGTTCGGCCCGACGATGGTGACGACCTGGCCGGCCGCGATGTTGAGGGACACCTGCCGGACGGCGGCGATCTTGCCGTAGGACACCGTGACATCGCGGGCGGACAGCAGCGTCATGCCGGCGCGCCCAGATAGGCTTCCTGCACGCGTTCATCCGCCTGCACGGCGGCCGGCGTGCCGGCGGCGATGACGCGGCCGAATTCCAGCACCACCACGCGGTCGGCCAGGCCCATGACGAAATCCATGTCATGCTCCACCAGCAGCACCGCCAGACCGTCGTTGCGCAGGCCGGCGATCAGCGTTGCCAGCGCCTGTTTCTCCTGGTGGCGCAGCCCGGCCGCCGGCTCGTCGAGCAGCAGCAGCAGCGGATCGGCCGCAAGCGCGCGGGCGATCTCCAGCAGGCGCTGCTGCCCCAGGGCGAGGCTGGCGGCCGGCTGCCACGCGTGTTCGGCGAGGCCCACGCGTTCCAGCTGGCGCATGGCACAGGCGAGCAGGGCGCGCTCCTCGGCGGCATTGGCCCGCAGCAGGCCTGCGATGACACCGTGACGGCCGCGGGGATGGGCGCCCAGCGCCACGTTCTCGATGGCCGACATGTCGCCGACCAGCCGCACGTGCTGGAAGCTGCGAGCAACGCCCATCTGCGCGATCGCCCGCGCGCCGCGCCCTGCGATGCTGCGGCCATACAGCTCGAACGTTCCGGCATCGGCGCGGGTGACGCCGGTGACGAGGTCGAAGAACGTGCTCTTGCCCGCGCCGTTCGGCCCGATCAGCGCCACGATCTGACCGGCGTTGACGGTGATGCCGACATCGTCGTTGGCCACCACGCCGCCGAACGCCCGCCGCGCGCCTGCGACCCGCAGCGCGGGCAGGCCGGCGACCGCCAGAAGGCCGCGCCGCGGTAGGTCGGTGGGCAGGATGGCGCGCCGGGTGATCCCGCTCCATCCCAGCGCCGCGCGGAGTCGCGGCAAAAGTCCGTCGGCTGCGAACTGAAAGATCAGAATGACGAGGACGCCGAACACCACCTCCTCGAAATTGCCCTGCATGCCCAGCAGCAGCGGCAGCTTCGCCTAAAGCAGCGGCCTGGCGAGCGTGACGATCAAGGCGCCGGCCACGGCACCCCACAGCAGCTCGGCGCCGCCGAGGACCGCCATGAACACGTCGTCGATGCCCTGGTTCAGCGAGAACGGCGACGGATTCACGAAGCGCTGGAAATGCGCATAGAACCAGCCGACGAAGCCCGCCATGACGCAGGCGATGACGAAGACCCAGGTTTTGGCGGCTGAGGTGTCGATGCCCATGGCCTCGGCCATGGCCTCGTGTTCCTTCAGCGCCCTGATGGCGCGGCCGGACCGGCTGTCGAGCAGATTGTCCAGCATCCACAGCAGCGCCAGAAGTGCCGTCCAGACGAAGACGTAGCCTGGCACGGCCTGGGTGAAGGACACGCCGAAGGCCGTGAGTGCGGGGATGCCGGACAGGCCGCTCTGGCCGCCGGTGATGTCGAGCCCGCCGAACAGGAAGAACATCGCCGCGCCGAAGGCGATGGTGGCCAGTGACAGATAATGGCCGGACAGCCGGACCATCACCAGGGCGCCCAGCAAGGCGCAGACGCCCGACGCCGCGAGCGACAACGGCAAGGTGAGCCATGGCGAGATCCCGGCCTGGGTCGAGACGATCGCCGAGACATAGGCGCCGATACCGACAAAGGCCGCCTGCCCGAAGGAGGACAGGCCGGCCTTGCCGGTCAGCAGCACCAGGCCCAGGGCGACGATGGCGGACAGGCCGACATAGGTGAGGAGCGCGAGGGGAAAATCGCCCAGCAGCAGCGGAGCCGCGGCGATCGCCGCCACCGCCAGGCCTGTGGCGATGCGTTGCGGCTTCATTCAGCGCCGCTTCGTGGCGAGCGAGCGCCACAGCAGGATGGGGATGATGAGGGAAAAGACGATCGTCTCCTTGAACGCGCTGGCATAGAACGAGGCGTAGCTTTCCAGCAGCCCCAGTCCGAACGCGCCCACGCCTGCCAGCGGAAAGCTGGCGAGGCCGCCGAGGATGGCGGCGACGAAGCCTTTCAGGCCGAGCAGGAAGCCGCTGTCGTAATAAAGTGTGGTGACCGAGGCGATCAGGATGCCGGAGACGCCGCCGATCAGGCCGGCCACCAGAAACGCGCTTTCGCCGGCCAACTCGGCGGAGATGCCCATCAGCCGGGCCCCCACCGGATTGATCGCCGCCGCCCGCAGCGCCTTGCCGGCGAGGCTGCGCTCGGCCACCGCGTAAAGCGCCACCACCAAGGCGGCACAGCTGCCCAGGATGACCAGCGACTGGGCGGCGATCGGCACCCCGCCCACCAGGAACGACGCATCGATCAGCGGATCGGCGCGCACGCCTTCTGGGCCAAAGAAATACAGGCCCATGCCGAGCATCACCAGATGCAGCGCCATCGCCACGATCAGCAGCACCAGCGTGTTGGCGCGCGCCAGCGGACGGTAGACGATGCGGTAGAGCAGGGGGCCCATCGCCGCGACCAGCGCCACCGTCAGCACCACATCGCCCAGCACCGGCAGGTTCATGTGGGGCCGCAGCATGGCGATGCCTGATAGCACCAGCGGGGCGGCTGCGATGCGCAGCACGCGTCGCCCGATCCCGCCGCGTTCGCCGCGTGCCGCCCGTCCCAGCTCGATCGCCACCGCCAGTGCCGCCAGAAACAGCAGCAGCCCCGCCGTGCCGGGCACATGGCCTGCCCGCAGCGACACGAAGCTCAGCGCGGCATAGGAAAGAAAATCGCCTTGCGGGACGAAGATGATCCGGGTGACGGCGAACACCAGCACCAGGGCCAGGGCCATCAGGCAGTAGATCGCCCCGTTCGACACTCCGTCCTGGGCCAGGAAGGCTGCGACAAAGGCGTTCACACGCGCACCCTCACCCGGAAAGATGTTTCATAGGTAAAGCACCATGCGTTCCCAGCCCTGTCAAGCAGCGCGCTGCGATAAGTCGCTTGACGCAAAGCCCTTCACGTCTGAAGCTTCTTGCATCGCAGCAGGCGAGGAGGTCGAGGCATGGCCGAACGTTCCTTCAGCAGGGAAGTGCAGGATCTGCGGCTTGGCGCCGGCGATGAACTTCATGGCGAGGGGATTCTCGCCATCACCAAGGCGCTGCTGCAGTCCGGTGTTTCGTATGTCGGTGGCTATCAGGGCGCGCCGATCTCGCATCTGATGGACGTGCTGGCGGATGCGCAGGGGCTGCTCGACGAGCTCGGTGTGCATTTCGAAAGCTCGGCCTCGGAGGCTGCGGCCGCGGCGACGCTGGCGGCTTCGGTGATGTATCCCCTGCGCGGGGCGGTCACCTGGAAATCCACCGCCGGCACCAATGTCGCCTCCGATGCGCTGTCGAATCTTTCGTCGAGCGGCGTGCTGGGGGGCGCGCTGATCGTCATCGGTGAGGATTACGGCGAGGGCTCCTCCATCATGCAGGAGCGCAGCCATGCGTTCGCGATGAAGTCGCAGATCTGGCTGATGGATCCGCGGCCGAATCTGCCGTCCATCGTCGCGGCCGTGGAGGCCGGGTTTGAGCTCTCGGAGGCTTCGAGCACGCCGGTGATGCTGGAGGTGCGCATTCGCGCCTGCCATGTGCATGGCAGCTTCAGGACGAAGGACAACGTCAAGCCGGCCTTCACGCTGCACGACGCGCTCAACGCGCCGAAGCGCGACACCGGGCGGATTGTGCTGCCGCCGGCCTCGTTCATTCATGAGAAGGACAAGATCGAGCGCCGCTGGCCGGCGGCCGTGGCGTTCATCCGTGATCGGCAGCTTAACGAGCGGTTCGGGCCCCAGGACGCGGAGATCGGGCTGATCCTGCAGGGCGGCATGTACAATGTCACCTTGCGCGCGCTGCAGCAGCTTGGCCTGGCGGACGTCTATGGCGAGAGCCTGGTGGCGATGTATGTGCTCAACGTCACCTACCCGCTGGTCGATGACGAGGTGATCGCATTTGCCGCGGGCAAGCATGCGGTGCTGGTGATCGAGGAAGGCCAGCCGGAGTTCCTGGAACAGGCCATCGCCACGCTGCTGCGCCGGCGTGACATTCAGACCAGGCTGTCCGGCAAGGACGTGCTGCCGATGGCCGGCGAATATACCGCCGAGGTGCTGGTGCGCGGTCTGTCCACCTTCATCACGACGCATGACCGCCGGCTGCTGGGGAATGCGCCGCCGGTGCCCGATCCTGGGCCCACCTTGGCCGAACCTGCCGTGGCGGCCTTGGCGAAGGTGGTGCCGCCGCGGCCGGCCGGGTTCTGCACGGGCTGCCCGGAACGGCCGATCTTTGCGGCGATGAAACTGGTGGAGCAGGAGCTGGGGCCGCGGCTGGTCTCGGCCGATATCGGCTGCCATCTGTTCTCGATATTGCCGCCGTTCGAGCTGGGCGCCACCACCATGGGGTATGGGCTTGGGCCGGCCTCCTCCTCGGCCTTCAACGTCACCTCCGGCGGGCGCGGGCAGCGGCCGCTTTCGGTGATGGGCGATGGCGGATTCTGGCACAACGGGCTGACCTCGGGCATCGGCAATGCGGTCTACAACAAGCAGGACGGCGTTATTCTGGTGGTCGACAATTTCTATTCCGCTGCGACCGGCGGACAGGATATTCTGTCGTCACGCGCGTTCAATGC
Organism: Rhodospirillales bacterium; assembly: GCA_037445025.1. Classification (GTDB taxonomy): domain Bacteria; phylum Pseudomonadota; class Alphaproteobacteria; order Acetobacterales; family Acetobacteraceae; genus CAIQQQ01. The sequence goes on along the minus strand of JBBILI010000051.1, from coordinate 19,631 downwards.
CGGCCGGGCCACCAACAATTCGCTGGTCACCGCCATCAGGGGCATCGGCGTGAAATGGGTGCGCCATGTCAACCGCACCTACAACGTGGCGCAGATGCGCGACATTCTGCGTGAGGCCTTCACCACCCCCGAGGGCGGCCCCAAGGTGATCGTGGCGTCCTCCGAGTGCATGCTGAACAAGCAGCGTCGCATCCGGCCGCTGCTTGCCGCAGCCCGCAAGGCCGGCAAGCGGCAGGTGGTGGAGCGTTTCGGTGTCGATTCTGACGTGTGCACCGGGGATCACGCCTGCATCCGGCTGTCCGGCTGTCCGTCGCTGTCGGTGAAGCACACCGACGACCCACTGCGGGACGATCCGGTGGCGGTGATCGACGAATCCTGTGTCGGCTGCGGCAACTGTGGCGAGGTGGCCGAGGCCGCGGTGCTGTGCCCGTCGTTCTACCGCGCCGATGTGATCCACAACCCCAGCTGGATCGACCGGACCCTGGCCGCGCTGCGAACCCGGGTGATTGCGGCCTTGCAACGCCGCCGGGCGGTCGCGCGCGTGGTGTTCGCGTGAACGACGTGGCGCCGCTGCGGCCGGCGCTGTCCACCGCCAGGCCGATCAGCCTGGCCATTCTGGCCATGGGCGGGCAGGGCGGCGGTGTGCTGGCGGACTGGATCGTGGCGCTCGGCGAGGCGCAGGGCTGGCACGTGCAGTCCACTTCCGTGCCGGGCGTGGCGCAGCGCACCGGGGCCACGATCTACTATATCGAGATGCTGAAGACCGACGGTCGGCAGCCCACGCTGTCGCTGATGCCGATGCCGGGGGATGTCGATATCGTGCTGGCGGCCGAGCTGATGGAGGCCGGGCGCTCCATGCTGCGCGGGCTGGTGACGCCGGAGCGGACGGTGCTGATCGCCTCGACCCATCGTTCGCTGGCGGTCTCTGAGAAATCCGCCCCGGGCGATGGCGAAGGCGACCCCGATCTGGTGCGTCTTGCCGCCGGCACGGCTGCCAGGCGGGTCATTGCGTTCGACATGCAGTCACTAGCCGAGCGGGTCGGCAGCGTGATTTCGGCTGCGATGTTCGGCGCCCTGGCCGGATCCGGCAGGCTGCCGTTTGACCGCGACGCCTTCGAGGCCGCCATCCGCGCCGGCGGCAAGGGCGTGGAGCCGAGCCTGCGCGCGTTTTCGCTCGGCTTCGAGGCGGCGCGCGGTCCGGTCTCGCCGCGTCCCTTGCGAAAAGGCATTGAGAAGCGGTTTGACTCCCTGCCGGATCAGGCCGGGCACCCGGCACTCGATGCGCTGCTCGCCCGGATCCGCAGCGGCTTCCCTGACGTGCTGCACCCGATGCTGTTCGCCGGGGTGCAACGCCTCGTGGCCTACCAGGATCCTGCCTATGCGGCGGAATATCTCGACCTTGTCGTGGCTTTCGTCGCCCATGGGCTGGGCGAGGCGGCTGCGAAATATATCGCTGTTGCCATGGCCTATGACGATGTGATTCGCGTGGCGGACCTCAAGACCACCGCCAGCCGGTTTGCCCGCGTGCAGGACGAGATGGCCGTCACCGACCGGCAGCTGCTTGCCACCACCGAGTTCATGCATCCCCGCGGCGAGGAGGTGGTGGGGCTGCTGCCCGTTCGCCTCGGCCGTGCCGTTATGGGCCGCCCCGGTGTGTTTCGGCTGATCGACCGTGTGGTGAACCGGCCGCGTCGGGTGCGCACCCACACCGTCTTCTGGTTCGGTGTGCTCTATGCTGTGGCCGGCCTGCGGCGCCATCGGCGGGCGATGCTGCGCCATGCCGAGGAGATGGCGCATCGCGACGCCTGGCTTGCCGAAGCGATGCGGCTGGCGCCGGTCCATCCGCGTCTGGCGGGCGAAATGCTGGCGGCGCGCCGGCTGGTGAAGGGGTATTCCGACACCCACGCCCGCGGCCTCGGCAAATTCGACCGCGTGATGGCGGCGGTTCCGCTGCTGGAGGTCCGCGCCGACGGCGCCGACTGGATGCGCCGGCTGGTGCTGGCGGCCCAGGCCGACGAACAGGGCCGCGCGCTCGACGGCGCGCTGCGCACCATCGCCACGCTGGATGTGGGCTGAGGCGCATGGGGAAATACCCGAACGCCGCCTCCATCCAGGCGCTGGTCCGCGGCGGCGAGGTGCATCGCGATGTCTATGTCAGCGAGGAGGTGTTCGCGCTGGAGATGGAGCATCTCTTTGCCAACACCTGGGTCTATGTCGGCCATGACAGTCAGATTCCCAATCATGGCGACTATATCGGCACCACCATCGGCACCCGGCCGGTGATGATGGTGCGCCACAGCGATGACAGCGTGCATGTGCTGTTCAACCGCTGCCCGCACAAGGGTGTTCGCATCACCACCGAAACATCCGGCAATACCGGGCGCATGTTCCGCTGCCCCTACCATGCCTGGTGCTTCAAGACCGATGGCAGCCCGCACTCCGTGCCGCTCAGCAAAGGCTACGCCGAGACGGGGTTCAGGGACACCGAGGCGGCGCGCGGGCTGACCCCGGTGCGCCATGTGCGGACCTATCGCGGCTTCGTGTTTGCCCGCATCAGCGACCAGGGACCGGATTTCGAGAGCTTCTTTGGCGAAAGCCTGTCCAGCATCGACAACATGGTGGACCGCTCGCCGGTCGGCCGGCTCGAGATCGCCGGTGGCGTGCTGCGGTATATGCACGACTGCAACTGGAAGATGCTGGTCGAGAACCAGACCGATACGTGCCACCCGATGGTGGCGCATGAATCCTCGGCCGGTGTGACCGCGAGGATGTGGCGGACGATACCGGAAGGCACGCCCAAGCCGATGGCGGTTGAGATCTACGTGCCGTTCATGAGCCCGTACGAGGCGTTCGAGAGCATGGGCATCCGCGTCTGGCCGAACGGGCACGGGCATACCGGTGTGCACCATTCGATCCATTCCGACTATTCCGCCATTCCCGGCTATTTCGACCAGATGGTGGCGGCCTACGGCGAGAGCCGGGCGAAGTCCATCCTCGGCGAAAATCGCCACAACACGATCTATTTCCCCAACATCATGATGAAGGGGCCGATCCAGCTGCTGCGGCTGTTCCGGCCGATCGCGGCCAACAGGACGCTGGTGGAGTCCTACACGTTTCGACTGGTCGGTGCGCCGGACCGGCTGCTGGAACGCACGGTGATGTATAACCGGCTGATCAACTCGGCCGGCTCCATCGTGGGTCATGACGATCTGGAAGTGTATCAGCGTGCCCAGGAAGGGCTGCACGCCGCCGGCAACGAGTGGGTGAACATGCAGCGGCTTTACGACCCTTCAGAAAGCCTTGGCCAGACCGCCGAGGTCAACGGCACCAGCGAGATCCAGATGCGCAACCAGTTCCGGGCGTGGGCGCATTTCATGACGATGTCGATGGATCCGGCATGAGCCGGCCCACCGACCAGGAGCTCATCGGCTTCGTTGTGGACGAGGCGCGGATGCTCGATGCCCAGCGTTTCGATGACTGGGTGGAGCTGTTCGCGGAGGACGGGTATTACTGGCTGCCGGTGGAATGGGGGCAGACCGATCCGATCCTGACGACATCGATCATGTATGAGGACAAGCTGCTGCTGCGCATCCGCGCCGAGCGGCTCAAGGGCAACCGCACCTTCAGCCAGAAGCCGAAAAGCCGCTGTCACCATCTGCTGCAGACCCCTCGGGTTGACCACCGTGACGACGTCGCCGGGGAATACCGGCTGTGGACGTCGATGCACTATGTGGAGACCCGTCTTGACGAGCAGACGCTGTATGCCGCCTGGGTGACCCATCATCTGGTGCAGCAGAAGGACGGGTTGAAGATCCGCCTCAAGCGGGTCGATCTGGTCAACTGCGACGCCGCCTTTGGCAGCATCCATCTGTTTGCGTAACAGCGTTCCCAACCATTTCCGGAAGGATTCCGCATGAAACCCTTGCTCAGGCTGTCGCTGGCCCTGCTGGGCTGGCTGGTGCTGCCGGGCCTTGCCCAGGCGCAGATCAAGATCGGTGTCGTCGCCTCGGCGACCGGGCCGGGCTCGCTGGTCGGCATTTCGCAGATGAACACCGTGGCCCTGCTGCCCAAGACCATGGGGGGGCTCAATGTCGAATACATCGCCCGTGACGATGCATCCGACCCGACCCAGACCGTGCAGCTGTTCAAACAGCTGATCTCGGAGGATCATGTCGATGCCATCATCGGGCCGTCCGGCTCGCCCAACGCCGTCAGCATCATTCCGTTCGCCGCCGAATCGCAGACGCCTGTGCTGGCGCCGGTGGGCACCACCGCCGTGGTGCTGCCGATGGACGCGCAGCGCAGATGGTTCTTCAAGACCACGCAGAATGACGACCTGATCGCCAGGGCGCTGATCGCGCACATGGTCAAGACCGACGTCAAGACCGTGGGCGTGATCGCCGCCAACGACCCGTATGGCCAGGGTTGGGTGAAGACGTTCCGCAGCCTTACCGACCAGGCCGGCATCAAGACGCTGGACACCGAGTTCTTCCAGCGCACCGACACCTCGGTGGTGGCACAGTCGCTGAAGCTGGTGGCGGCCAACCCTGATGCCATCCTGGTGGCCTCCGCGGGCGGGCCCACCGTGCTGCCGCACACCACGCTGGTCGACCAGGGCTATCGCGGCAAGATTTACCAGACCCATGGCGCCGCGACGCCCGACTTCCTCCGCCTTGGCGGGCGCAAGGTTGAAGGGGCCATCCTTGCTGCCAGCCTGATGCTGGTGATGGACGAGATCCCGGACAGCGTGCCCTCCAAGAAGGTCGCTGCCGACTATATCGCCGCCTACACGAAGCTTTACGGCGTGCCGCCGGCCACGTTCGGCGCCAATGTGTTTGACGGCGGCCTGCTGCTCGCCAACGCCGTGCCGACGGCGCTGAAATCCGGCAGGCCCGGCACCGAGGCGTTCCGCTCGGCGCTGCGCGACGCGCTGGAGCAGACCCATGAGGTCGTGGGGCCCCAGGGCGTCTACAACATGACCCCGGTTGATCATTCCGGCTTTGACGAACGCGGCCGCGTGCTGCTGACGGTGAAGGGGGGCACGTGGCATCTGCTGCCGTAAAGGCGCTTGCGGCGCGCGACGGGGCCGAGGCCCCGGCCGCCGAGCGCACGGAGATCCGCATCTGGCTGCGTCTGCTGTCCTGCACCACGCAGATCGAGAACCTGCTGAAAAGCCGCATGCGCCAGGAGTTCGGCACCTCGCTGGCGCGGTTCGACGTGCTGGCGCAACTTGACCGCTTTCCTGATGGGCTCACCATGTCCGAGGTGAGCCGGCACCTGATGGTCTCCAACGGGGCCATCACCGGGCTGGTGGACAAGCTTGCCGCCAGCGGGCTGGTGGTGCGCGAGGATCATGCCCAGGACAAGCGGACCGTGGTGGTGCGCCTGACCGAGGACGGGCGCGCCCAGTTCCGGCACATGGCGCGACGGCATGAGGAATGGGTGGTCTCGCTGCTCGGCGACATGTCACGCGAGGCGCAGACCGAACTGCTGCGCAACCTCACCTTGCTGCGCCGCTCGCTCGCGTCGTGATGTTCGAGCCGCCCGAGACGTTCATGGGCGTGCCGCCCGGCCTGCCTGGTCCGGGCTGCCGGGCCGCCATTCTGGGTGTGCCGTTCGACTGCGGCACGCATCCTTTCCATATCGGTGCCCGGCAGGGGCCCACCGAGGTGCGCCGCCAGTCCCGCCTGATCCGTCGCTACCATCCGAGCCTGGCTGACCGCGACATTCTCTCCGAGATGGGCGTGGTCGATTGCGGCAATGTCGTGCTGACGCCTGGCCGCATCGATGACGCCATGCCGCGCATCGAGGCTGCGGCCGATGCTGTGCTTGCCTCGGGGGCCATTCCCATCGGCATCGGCGGCGACGGCTCGGTGTCGCTGCCGCTGATGCGTGCCGCCGGACGGCATCACCCGGGCCTTGTGGCGTTGCACATCGACAGCCACACCGACGCCTACGCCTTCACCGAGGACAACCGCTACAACGCCGCCACCCAGTTCACCAACGCCGCCCTGGAAGGGGCGGTGGACGCTGGCCGCTCCTGGCATGTCGGGGTGCGGGGGTTCACCTACTGTAGCGGCGTGATCGAGCATACCGAGGGGCTGGGGTTTCGCGTGGTCACCGCCGAGGACCTGCTGGCCCGAGGCATTGCCCAGACCATGGCCGAGTTCCGTGACCAGGCGGCCGGGCGGCCGGTGTATCTCTGCTGGGACATGGATGTGTTCGACCCCTCGGTCGCGCCTGGGGTGTGCACGCCGACCTGGGGCGGGCTGTCCGCGCGAGAGGGGATCGCGCTGATGCGCAGCCTGGAGGGGTTGGAGATCGTGGCCGCCGATTTCAACACGGTCAGTCCGCCGCACGATGTGAATGGCATGGCGGCGCATCTGTGCGCGCATATGATGATGGAATGTCTGGTGCTGCTCGCGCGGGGGCGTTGACTTGCTGCGGATCCCATCGATCCTCGTGCGCAGGCAACAATATTTGCGGTTTCCGGATAAAATATGACTCGGTTTTATGGGGTTTTACTGGAGCGCTACAACACGGATCCGACGCAATGGTTTGTCAGCGCCAGTTCGCGCGATCCTGCCCTGTATTCGGGCTGAGGGGGGGGGGGCGCCGCAGGCGGGGATCATTTATGCGTTCTCGCATGTCTGAAGAGGTTCTTTTTTGAAAAAAAGAACCAAAAAACTTTATTCGGCTGGCGCTCTCCTCTGGAGAGAGGTCCGCTCAAACCAATAAAAGTCTTTTGCTTCTTTTCTTCAGAAAAGAAGTTCTTCCTTTCTTCCCTTATGTAAACGTCAGCGACGTCCCCGCCCCGCTATCCTGCCCCAGATGCCGGCCGGCACTGGTGTAGCTCCCCAGCAACGTGAGCTGCGCCACGCTGCCGCCCTGCGACAGGCTGACCGCCGCAACCCCCGTGCCGGCCGAGACCGACAGGATGGTGGCACTGCTGTAGGCGAAGTCCCGCAGGTCAGCACGACCTCCTGGCCGCCGGCCTCGATCGTGCCGCCGGAGGAGACGTGATCGGTTCCTCCGGCGGACAGCGTTGTGGCCGGCGCTGCCGATGATGATGTCGCCGATGGTGGCTGCGGTGACGGTCACCAAATCTGTGCCGCCAGTGGCGTCCAGCGTCTCGCCCACGCCCAGCGTGACGTTGTCGGTGCCGGTGCCGGCCACGATCAGGTCGTGGTTGGCGGCCCCCAGGATGGTGCTGCCTGGGGCCGTGTCGCCTGCATCGGAGTCCGGCGTCACGTTGACGGTGAGGTCGAGGCCGGCGCGCAGGGTGACGGTCTGGGCCGTCGCGCCTTCGCCTTCCTGCGCTGTCACGGTCTGCAGGTTCTTCAGCGTGGCCGGCAGCGCGAGGTCGAAGCTGCCGCCGCCCAGCAGGTCCAGCGTGTTGGCGCCGGGGCCGCCATCGATGGTGTCGTCGGTCGAGAGCGTGTTGGTGGTCGCCGTGATGGTGTCGTTGCCGGTGCCGAGGATGCTGTCGACGCCGGTGGTCAGCACGTTGCCGGGCAGCACGGTGCCGACGATGGTGAGGATCTCGGCGCCCAGGGTGGCCGCTGTAGCCGCTGGCGTTGCTGCCGGTGGCGGCCAGCGTGAGGGTCTGCTCGAAGGTTCCGGCCGGGCTGGCGGTGAAGGTGATGTTCTGGCCGGCGTTGAGGCCGGAGAAGGCGGAGAGCTGTTCGGTGAACGGCGGGGGGATGGGGGAGGCGGTGAAGAAGCCGGAGAGCTGGTCGGCGGGGCCGGTGGCGCTGTTGCGCACGCCGAGATCGGCGACCAGCGTGCCGGCGCGTTGTGTGAGGGTGTCGAAGTTCAGCGTCCAGGTGGTGCCGGACCCGGTCAGGGTGCCGGCGCCGGAGACCTGTTCGAGCGTGGCGGTCGCATAGTTCTGCACCGTGCCGGTGACGGTGACGACCTGCTGGCCGAGATCGACGGTGCCCAGCCCGTCGATGCCGCGGCCGTCGCTGGCGAGGTCGGGCGTGACATGTCCGGAGACGGTGCCGGCGGTGCCGGTGGCGACGCCGACGGTGAGGTCGGACGACCCTCCGGCCAGAACCTCGCCGGTGGTGCCGGCGGCGACGAGCCCGGTGCTGGCGCTGACCGCGTTGGCCAGCAGGGCTTCGGAATAGCCGTCCGCCGCCGCTGTGTTGGCCACGCCGATGGTGAGGCCGGTGGTCTGGCCGACATGGGTGATGAACGCGCCAGGCTGGGTGATGGTGGGGGCGGCCTCGCGGTACACCTTGCCGCTGACATCGATGGTGCCGGTGCCGATCGAGACCGGCGCCGCCCCGGATGTGCCGGTGCCGTCCGACGCCTCGGCCAGCGTGACCGTGCCGGACACGAGGCCGGCGGCCGCGGTGCTCACGCCCAAAGTCAGGTCCGACGCATCGGTGCCGCCGGCGGCGAAGGTCTCGGCGGTGCCGTTGATCCAGACCGTGTCGGTGCGGCCGAGCCCGAAGGTCACCCGGTCGGTGCCGACGCCGGCTGCGACCATGTCGATGACGCTGACGCTGGCGCCGGGCGACCACTGCTCGGTGCGAATTTGAACGTCGAGGCTGTCATGGGCCAGAGTGGATCTGGCCAGGGTGAACTCACCCGCCGCCTGGAAGTTGTAGAAGAGCCCGTCGAAGGTGGTGATGTGGACGTCGCCCCAGGCGGTGCCGGTGGGCACCGAGGGCGGCGGCGGCAGCGGCATCGGCACGATGGAGCCGGTGACGGTCAGCGTCACGGCGTTCATGGCCAGCGAGTAGCCGGACGCGTTGGTGTCCTGCGGCGCCAGGACCACGGTTTCGGTGTAGACGCCGATGGTGCCGGTGCCGAGCCTGACCACCGGCGCGCTGTCGGTGGTCTGGGCGGCGAGGCTGCTGAACGGGTCGAAGCTGGTGTTCAGACATCCCGTGAAGTTGGAGATGGTGAACAGGCCGGACAGATCATCGGCGGGGGCGGGGGCGGGGGCGGTGGCGGCGTTGGCGACGGCGAGGTTGGCATACAGGGCCGCGCCGTTCTGCTCGGCGGTGCCTAGGATGAGCACATGGGCGCCGTTGGTCTTGGTGAGCGTGCCGTCGCCGGCGAGCTGCTCGATCAGCGGCACCGGGGCGCGGCCGGCGGTGGGCGTGGGATTGACGATCTCGGTCTGGGCGGTGGCGCCGACCACGGGTTCGCCGTCCTGCGGGGTGATTGTGACCTGCAGATCGGCGTTGGCCAGCGAGCCCAGCGCGCCGGCGAGCAGGGTGACGTCGATCTGGGTGCTGGTCTGGCCGGCGGCGATGCGGGCGATGCCGGCGCCGGTGCCGCCGACGACGTCCGCCGTGCCGAGAGTGCCGGTGCCGGGCGCGGTCACCTGCCAGGCGATGGGGCTGTCCTGCGCCTCGGCGGCGGTGAGGTAGATGGTGTAGGGCACGGTGATGGTGGCGGTCGTCGACTCCTGCTCGGTGGCGTTCACCGCCGCGATGCCGGTGAGGTTGAGCCCCGTCTGCTGCACGTTGGCGCTGGCCAGCACGGCGCTGGGATCGCCGGTCACCAGCAGGTCGATCACCGCGGCCTGGATCAGGTTGGGGTCGGTGATGCCGGCGTTGCGCGCGACCTGCTCGGCCGCCGCCACCACGCCCGGGGGCAGGCTGGCCAGGGTCAGCACGTCGCCGGGGAAGGCGTTGTCGGTGAAGGCGGCGGTGGTCTCGCCCTGGGCGTGGTGCAGCAGCGAGGTGGCCTGGGTGACGCGCCAGGCATCGGCATCGGCGCCGTACAGCGCGGACGAGGTGATCGGCTGTGCCAGCACGGTGCCGCCCGGCAGCTGCAGTTCGGTGGACGGATTGCCGTTGTCCGGGCCGAGCAGACCCTGGACGGCGCCGGCATCGGCTGCGGCCAGCGCGATGGAGGTGTTGATGTAGGAGCCGTTGAGCGAGACGGTCATGCTCTCGCCGGTCGCCCAGCTGACCCGGTAGGTGCTGCCGGAGAGGTCGGTGATGCTGCCGCCGGAGAGGGTCAGCGTGCCGCCGGCGGCGATGGCGGTGGCGGTTCCGTTGAGGGTGATGGCGCCGCCGAGCGAGAAGGTGACGTCGTCGCTGCCGATGGCGGCGGCGACCTGGGTGAGCACGCTTACCGAGGAGCCGGCCGACCAGGGCTGCAGGCGGCCCTGCACCTGGAACGTGTCACCTGATGTGGTGGAGTGGGCGAGCATGAACTCGCCGGCGGCCTGGAAGTTGTAATAGAGCCCGTCGAAGGTGGTGAGATGCACATCGCCCCAGGCGGTGGCGACCGGTAGCACCGGCAGCGGTGGCGGCGGTGGCCACCAACGTGTCGGTCACCTTGAGGGTGATCGGCGCCAGCGCGCCGGTGTAGCCGGTGACGTTCTCGTCGATCGGGTTGATGGTGATGGTCTCGCTCTGCGGGCCGATCTGGCTGGCATCGGTCTCGATGACCAGGCTCTGGAAGCTCGACTGGGCGGAGAGCGGCGTGAGTTGCTGGGTGCCGAAATTGGTGAAGCCGCTGCCGGTGACGGCGAAGGTGGCGCCCAGCAGGTCCGACGGCGACAGCGCCACGTTGCTGAGCTGCAGGCGGGACTGCAGCGACCCTTCGCCGGCCGCCAGCGTGCCGAGGTTGAGGGTGTAGACGTTGTTCGCGCCGGTGAACTGGCCGGAGCCGGCCAGCAGGCCAAGCTGCGGCACCGCCGGGTTGCCCTGCACGGGCTGGCTGTTGTCGATCTCGGTCTGCGCGGTGTGGCCGAACACCGGGTCGCGGTTGGTGGAGCTGATCGTCACCTGCAGGTTGCCGGTGGGCAGCGCGCCGAGGGCGCCGGCGGGCAGGGTGACGGTGAAGGTGGCCGAGATCTGCCCGGCCGGCACGATGACAAAGCCTGAGGGCGGGGTGGCCCCGAACGTGGCGGCGCCGAAATAGCCGGCGTCGGGCGCGGTCACCGCCCAGTCGATCACCGTGTCGGTGCCGGTGGCGCTGGTGAGATAGGCGGTGAAGGTGCCGGTGGTCTGGCCCGCGAGATAGTCCATCAGCGAGCTGCCGCCGCTGAGCGCGACCGCGGCGCCGTTCTGGGCGAAGGTGACCGGCGTGCCGTTCACCCAGACGGGGCTGCCGCGATCCAGCCTGAAGGTGACGCGATCGGTGCCGAGCTGGGCGGCCAGCATGGTGATGACGCTGACGGTGGAGCCCTGCGTCCAGGGCTGCAGGCGGGCCTGCACCTGGAACGAATCGTTCGGCTGGGTGGACTGGGCGAGCACGAACTCGCCCTCGGCCTGGAAGTCGTAATAGAGCCCGTCGAAGGTGGTGATGTGGACGTCGCCCCACGCGGTGGCGCTGGGCAGCGGGGCGGGTGGCGGCGGGGGGAGCGGCGTCGATGGTGCCGACGACCTCGATGGTCTGCGGCGCCAGGGTCTGCGAGAAGCCCGAGGGGTTGGCGCCGGTCGGGGTCAGCACCACCGTCTCGTGGAAGGTGCCGGTGCTGAGGGTGATGGCGGGGGCGGTGTCGGCCTGGCCGAAGGCCAGCGCGGTGAACCCGCCCAGCCCGGCATTGCTGAAGGCGCCGTCGCCGTTTGCCACGAACTGGCCGCTCAGCGTGTCCGCCGCCGGGCCCTGGGCGGCGTTGAGCGCCTCCAGATCCGCCGTAAGCGCCGTGCCGTATTGCTGCGTCGCGCCGAGGTCGAGCGTGAACACGCCGGTGATGCCGGTGGGGGCCAGCGTGCCGGCGCCGCCGGTCTGGGCGAGTTCGGCGGTGGCGTAGTTGTTCACGTCGTAGGTGACCGGCACATCCTGCGTGCCGAGGGTGACGAGGCCCAGCCCGTCGGTGCCGGTGCCGTCGGACTGCAGCAGGATCGGCACCTTTTCGGTGACGGTGCCGGCGGCGGCGGTGTAGACGCCGTCGATCAGCATGGTGCCGCCGGCGGCCACCACCACGCCGGTGGCGCCCACGCTGAGCGTGCCGGCGCCGTCCATGCCGTTGTCGAGCTGCAGCGTGGCGCCGTTGACCAGGACGCTGCCGTTGTTGTGCAGGGTGTTGTAGAATTCGACGGTGGCCTGGCTGACGTCGAGCGTGGCGCCGGTGGTGTCGTAGGGGTTGACGATGGCGACGGTGCCGAGGCTGGTGGCTTCCAGCGCCGCGATGTCGCTGAGCGTGGCATTGTCGTTCAGCTCGACGCGGCCGAGCAGGCCGATGTCGATGGTGCCGGTGAAGCCGCTGTCGAGCCGCAGCGTGCCGTAGGCGACGTCGATGCTGCCTGTGCTGACCAGCTCGGGGACGATCTCGGCCGAGCCGCCGGTGGCGATGGTGATGGTGCCTTCGTTGGTGAAGCTGGCGGGATCGGCATAGAGCGAGCCGCTGTTGCTGACGGTCAGCACGCCCTGGTTGTCGAAATCCGTGCCGTACAGCTGGAACCGTGCGCCGGCATATCCGATCGCCCCGGCATCGATGGTGCCGAGATTGACGATTCTGCTGCCGCCGCTGTTGGAGACATCCGAGATCTGCCCGTTGTAGCCGGTGTGTCGGACCAGCGGGTTTGGTCCGAGGGTCAGGGTGGCCGCACCCTGGCTGTCGTTGCTTTCGAGATAGGCCCATTCGCTGACGGTGGGGTTGCCGAGATCGATGGTGGCGTTGTCGAGCGTCTGGCTGCCGTCGATGTAGAGGAAGTTGTTGTTGCCATCCACGATGGCGCGCCCGGGGCCGATGCCGCCGGGGCCGGTGATGGTGCTGCCGCCCGCCAGATGGAGCGCGCCGTCATATCCCGCCACAGGGTCGAGCGTGCCTTCGACGGTGACACCGTCCAGCGTTCCGGTGCCGTCATTGCTCAGCGGCAGGCCGGTCTTGTCGTCGAGCACCGTGCCGCTGCTCCAGTTGCCGGCAGTCTCCCAGTCCGTGCTGACGGCGTTGGTGAAGCTGTCGGTGACCGGCGGGGTCTGCACGGTGATCGCCATGCCGCCGGGGATGCCGGAGAGGGCGCCGATGCTGAAGCGCTGGCTGGTGTCGTCGCCGATCATGGCCATGGCATACGGCACGTTGCCGCCGGCATCCTCGACGGTGAGGGTGCCCGGGGTCCAGATCACCTGGGTGGCGCTGGCGACGCCGCCGAGGCCCAGCACGTCACCCGCGCCGAAGCCTTCGATGGTGCCGAGGGCGCCGGCGGCGGTGTTGAGGGCTGCGGTGCTGGTGGCGTCGAGGAAGTCGATGGTCTGGCTGGCGTCGACGCCGCCCCAGAGTTCGACCAGGGCGCGGCCGGCCACGGTGATCAGGCCGGTGGCGTCGCCGGTGACCTGGTTGGCGGTGTACAGCTCCGCGCCGTTGGCTGCCCCCAGCGTGCCGTCGTTGACGAAGGCGCCGCCGGTCAGCGACAGCGTGTTGCCGGACTGGTCGGCGATGACGCTGCCCCGGTTGGCGAAGGTGACGCCGCTTTGGTGGTATTAGGGGTAGACGCCGTGGTTGTCCGACACAATGCCGGCGCCGTCGACGCGCACGCCGGCATCGATGGTGATGGTGCCGGTGGGCGAGGCGAAGCCGGACAGCGTGGCGCCGCGCAGCTCCACCGAAACCTGCAGGTCGCTGGTGCCGGTGACGCCGAGATGCACGCCGGACTGCGCCACCAGCATGCCGCCGGGTTGACCCAGGGTCAGCTGACCGCCCGCCATTTTGATGGTGCCGGCGTTGGTGAAGCTGCCGGCCAGCGTGATGAACGCGCCGGCGCCGCTGATCGTGCCGGTGGTGTCGTTGGTCCAGGTTTCGGTATAGGTCTGGCTATCGTTGCGATAGCTGGAGCCTGTGATGGTGAGCCCAGCGCCGGCCGAGGCGGTGATGGTGCCGTCGTTTGTGAACCAGGTCGGCGCGATGGTCAGCGTCTGGCCCGCCACGTCGGCGGCGATGACGCCGAGATTGTCGAGTGTCTGGGGGACGTAGGCCGGCGCGTTGCCCTGCCGGGTCACGGCGAAGCCGGCATCGCCGACCATGCCGGAGCCGTCCACGGTGGCGCCGACGTCGATGGTGCCGGTGCCGGACGGCGTGTCGGTCAACTCCAGGGTGGCCGCCGCCAGCGTGACGTTCTGTGCCATATCGGCCACCGCGCAGCTCGACCGTGGCGTTGGTGGCGCGGATGGCGCCGGACAGGGCGACCCCGTTGGCCAGCACCAGACAGCCGCCGGTCTGCGACACATCGCCCGCGATGGTGCCGCCGAGATCGGACAAGATACCGCCATCGCGCGTGAGGCCGCCGGTGATCGCGACGCCCACCAGCGCGTTGGTGCCGGTGTCGTCCGCCGCCAGGCCGTGGGGGCCATTCAGCAGGGTGCCGCCGTCGATGGTGCCGGCGCTGATGGTGAGGCCGGACAGGGAGCCGGTGGCGATGGTGCCTTGGTTCTCGAACGTGCCGCCGAGCGACAGGGTGCCGCCGGTGGATCGGATGGTGCCATCCGCCGCGTTCACCCAGGACAGCGACTGGGCGTTGTCGATGCCCAGCGTGGTTGCGGGCCCGACCGCGATGAGGCCGTCATTGACGAGGCCGGAGGGATCAGCCGATCCAGGCGGAGCCCTGGCCGTTCCAGCCCCAATGGGCGCTGCCGTTGAGCACCGCCGCCGGATTGCCGGTGGTGGACACGGTCCAGTGCGGATCGGCCGATCCCTCCGGCCGTTTGGTGCCGCCGGCATCGACGCCGGCGGCGAAGAGCGAGCCCGTGCGGCTCAACCCCGTTGGGGCGAAGGCCAGCAGGCCGCCGGACAGCGTGACGTCCTCGGCAAGCCCGGTGACGCCGCTGACCGACAGCGTGCCGGTGCCGGCTGCAATCGTGCCGGGTGCTGCGCCGGCGGCGGTCTCCACCGTGCTGCCGGCCAGATCCAGCGTGCTGTTGGCGGACAGCGCCAGACCGCCCGGCACGGTGACGCCCGACAGGGTGGCGCTGCCGGCGATGCCGATCGATCCGCCCGGGCCGTCGATGACGGTACCGCCGATGACGGTGCCGCCGCTGAGAAACAGATTGGCGAATGTGCCCTGGGTCGCGTCGATGGTGGCGCCGGTGTTGTCGATCGTGCCCGTCAGGGTCAGGGTGCCGCCGGTGCGGGCGAGGCCAGCGAGCGCGGCGGTCGTGATCGCGCCTTGCAAGGTGACGGCGGTGTTGTCGGTCGAGATCGATCCGGTTTCAATTCCGGCGGCCAGGTCGAGCGTCAGCGCGCCGCCGGAGGTGGCGATGCGGCCGAGATTGGTGAAGCCGCCGCCGAGATCCAGCGTGGCGGCGGTGGCGCCGATCGTGCCGTCGGCGTTGTTGAGCCAGGTCTGGCCGGCACTGGGATCGATCGAGAGGCTGCGGCCGTTGCCGGCACTGACCAGACCGTCGTTGACGAAGCTGCTCGGATCGATGGTCAGGCCCTGGCCCGCGCCATCGGCCGTGACGGTGCCCTGGTTGTCGATGACGGCGGTGCCGCGGCCGATGGGATTGTCGCCGATCATGCCGTTGCCGCTGATCGTGGTGCCGGCGGCGATCACGTCCGGCGCCAGCAGCGACACGCGCACGCCGTCGTAATTCTGGTCGGACGACGTCATGGTGACGGTCAGCGTGTTGCTGCCGGACTCGAGGCCATCGGCGGCGTCGAGCCGGAACAGCACGCCGGCGGCGTTGCCGACGTTGACCAGCGTTTTGCCATTGAGGCTCAGCGTTCCCTGGTCATCGATCGAGACCCGCCCGTAGAGGGGGGCTGCGGCCTGGGCCGGGGTGAGGGTGAAGGTCTGGGTGAAGCTGTAGGGCGCCGGCGGCTCGGCGGGGCTGTCCTGCACTCCGATCCAGCCGCTGGCGGCGGTATCGGGCTGCCAGCCGGAACAGAGTTTGGACAGCACCAGCGCCGGGGTTGTGGCGGAGACGCTCCAGTGCGGATCGGCCGACCCGCCCGGCAGCAGCGTGCCGTTGGCATCGACGCCGGTGGCGAACAGCGGGTCGGCCGATGCGGCGGGATTGCCGGCGAAGGTCAGCGTGCCGCCGCTGAGCTGGGCGTTGCTGGCGAGCACGCCCTGGCTGTCGAGTTCCAGGGTGGCATTGGTGAGGCTGATCGGGCCGGTGACGCGGGTGGCGTCGACCAGCGCGAGAAAGCCGTTGCTGAGTGCCAGTCCGCCGGTGACCGCGACGTCGGACAGGAGATTGCTGGTGCTGCTCGACGCCGCCAGTGTGCCGCCGGAGCCATCGATCAGGCTGCCGCTCGTGCTGATCCAGGTCAATGTCCGCATGCGCCGCCCCCGTCGATTGTTTCCGTGGGGTGACGCGCGTTACGGTTCCGCGGCGCCGGCCGCGGATGACCCCACGTGAAGGATGCGGCGAGACCGAGAGGCGCCCCCCAGATACGTCCCCACGCGCCCGTGAACGGTTGCGCAGCGCAATAGGAGGAGTCAAGCAACGAACTGCGAAATCATTCCGAATGCTTCAATACTCACTATTGAGTGTACGTCCGCATTCTAGACGCTTCTGTCTTCTTGGGTCCGTCGTTTGATCTGAATTCTACAAATGATTTTGTATCGAATCTCGGAGGCGATGAGCTGATCGCGATTCGTGAGCGCTTGACGCTATTTTACGGATTATGCCGCACGTTTCGTTGGGGGTTCGATGTTTGCAATCTTTACCTGGGTGCGTTCAGAAATCGAGACCTTCGCCGCTGTTTGAGCCGAAGTGGCGAAGGTCGTCAGGACAGGCGGTGGGGTCAGCGGAACACGACGGTTCGATTGCCGTTGAGCAGCACGCGGCGTTCCAGGTGCAGGCGCACGGCGCGGGCCAGGACGGTGCTTTCGATGTCGCGGCCCATGGCGACGAGGTCGTCGGGGGTCATGGCGTGGTCGACGCGGCCGACTTCCTGTTCGATGATCGGGCCTTCGTCGAGCACGGCGGTGACGTAGTGGGCGGTGGCGCCGACGAGTTTGACGCCGCGGGCGTGGGCCTGGTGGTAGGGGCGGGCCCCTTTGAACGAGGGCAGGAAGGAGTGGTGGATGTTGATGGCGCGGCCTTCGAGGCTGCGGCAGAGGTCGTCGGACAGGACCTGCATGTAGCGGGCGAGGACGACGAGGTCGACGCCTTCGCGGTCGATGAGGTCGAGCAGGGTCTGTTCCTGGGTGGCCTTTGTGTCCTTGGTGACGGGGAGGTGGACGAAGGGGATGTTGTTCTGTTCGGCGAGCGTTTGAAAGTCGGTGTGGTTGGAGACGATGGCGGGGATGTCCATGGCCAGGGCGCCGATGCGGTGGCGGTAGAGCAGGTCGTTGAGGCAGTGGCCGAATTTGGAGACCAGCAGGAGGACGCGGGGGCGGATGGCGAGGTCGTCGAGGCGCCAGGCCATATCGTAGGTGCCGGCGATGATGGCGAAGCCGGCGCGCAGCTGCGCCAGTTCGACGACGGCGCCGACCGGGGCGAAGGAGACGCGCATGAAGAAGCGGCCGGTTTCGCGTTCGAGGAACTGGGCGCTGTCGATGATGGTGACGACGTGGGAGACGAGGAAGCCGCTGACGGCGTGGACGATGCCGATTTTGTCCACGCATGAAAGTGTCAGAACGAATCGTGGATCAGGACGCGACATGCATCAGCCTCTGGCGAAGATGGGTGCCTCTGATAGGGGCGCTTGAAGGGCACTGCAACGTGCGCGTGGCTGAGCCTGTGTCTGAACGTGTCTGGAATGGTCAGCTGGCGTGCGATGACGAGCACGGGAGCGGAGCGGGCTGGTTGGCCGTGAGCAACGCAGGCAGCGCGCGTCAGATGGCCGTTCCTGGCGCGTTCAGGCGCAGGCTCAGCTTTCCAGCTCGGAGTCCCAGTAAAGATAGTCTCTCCAGCTTTCGTGGAGGTAGTTGGGGGGGAAGGCGCGGCCGTTGTCCTGCAGTTCCCAGGTGCTGGGCTGCCGCGCGGGCTTGCGGGGGAACATCTTGCATTCGCGGGGCAGGTGGCTGCCTTTGGCGAGGTTGCAGGGGCCGCAGGCGGTGACGACGTTTTCCCAGGTGGTGCGGCCGCCGCGGCAGCGGGGGATGACGTGGTCGAAGGTGAGGTTGGGGGCGGGCTCGCGCTCGCCGCAGTACTGGCACTCGAACGCATCGCGCAGGAAGACGTTGAAGCGGGTGAAGGCGGGTTTGCGGGCGGTGGGGATGTAGTCCTTCAGCGCGATGACGCTGGGCAGGCGCATGGACATGCTGGGCGAGCGAACCTCGTGATCGTATTCGTTCAGCACGGAGACACGGTCGAGAAACACGGCCTTGACGGCGTCCTGCCAGGACCAGACAGACAACGGGAAGTAAGAGAGCGGACGGAAATCCGCATTCAGGACCAAGGCCGGAAAGTGCTGTCCGCCGTCTGGCAAAAGCCGCTCCCTTGCGGGCGGCACCAGGGATTGGGGTCCGTTTTGTCAGCAGACCGCAAATCTGGGATCACCGCCGTCAACTCTCCCCGTATATCGCACTGCGAAGAGGGCTTCGCAAGCGGTGGGGGCGTGGATTGATGGCGCGTCTTGCTGCCCCGGCATGGTTTCATGTCACGGTCATGAAGCGCTGAAGGCCTTCTGCAGCGCCAGCGCGCCGGCGGTGAGGCCGGCTTCGTCGATGCTGTGGCCGAGGCGCGGGGAGAACTGGGTGGTGATGTCGAAGCCTTCGGCGCGCAGTGCGGCTTCGGCGGCGCGCGACTCGGCGGCGGGGACGATCTCGTCCGCCTCGCCGTGGACGAGCAGGATCGGCGGGCGGGAGGTGACCTCGGCCAGGCGGTGCGGGGCGATCAGCCGGCCGGAGAAGGCGAGGATCGCCTTGGGGGCGATCTTGCGGCGCAGGCCGGCGTGCAGCGCCATCATCGCCCCCTGGCTGAAGCCCATCAGGGCGTAGTCGGACAGGCAGAGTCGGGTGAGTTCGGCGCTGAGGAAGCTGTCGAGCCACAGGGTGGACTGGTCGGCGCCGGCTTCGCGGGTGGCGTCGTCGGCGGCGTAGAGGTCGAACCATTGGCGCCCGAATCCGCCGGCGACGAAGGGTGTGGGCGCGTGGGGGGCGACGAAGGCGGCGTGGGGGAGGGCGCGGGCCCAGACGGGGGCGAGGTCGATGAGGTCCGCCCCGTCGGCGCCGAGGCCGTGCAGCAGCACCACCAGCTGTTGGGCGGGCGCTTCGGCGGGGCCCCAGCGCATTGCGTCGTCCATGTCGTGTCTCCTGGCCTTTGGGTTCGCTATACGCTGTTGCGATGGAGATTGTGACCCGCTTTGCGCCGAGCCCGACCGGATGGCTGCATCTTGGCAGTGCCCATGCGGCGTTGTTCGCGTTTTCCCGGGCGCGGGCGGCGGGGGGGCGGTTTCTGCTGCGGCTGGAGGATATCGATGGGCAGCGGTGCCGGGCGGAATATGCCGATGGGATTTTGCGGGATCTGGAATGGCTGGGGGTGACGTGGGATGGGGCGGTGCGTCGGCAGTCGGAGCATCGGGCGGAGTATGATGCGGTGATTGCGGGGTTGGCGGCGCGGGGGTTGGCGTATCGGTGTTTTTGCAGCCGGGCGGATATCGCCGCTGCGGGCTCTGCGCCGCATGGGCCGGATGGGCCGATTTATCCGGGGACGTGCCGCCGGTTGTCGCAGGCCGAGCGGGGGCGGCGGATGGGGGAGGCGCATGCGTGGCGGCTGGATGTGGGGGCGGCGTTGCGGGAGGTGCCGGTTCCCGGGGGCGG
>JBBILI010000050.1:0-31269 GCA_037445025.1 Rhodospirillales bacterium | reverse complement strand
AACGGCCTTGATCGATGACTCTTCCATCGATCAAGGCCGTTGGTATCGCGCGCCGGGTTGGCCGGCGGCGGCGCGCCAAACCAAGACCATACCAACGGTCATTCTTCATGACCGTTGGTATTAGAGCGCAGTTCGCTTTGCGCTACACCATGCTGAATAATCGACTTTTTTGAAAATAGAAGTAACTATAATATATTATTGGTAAATCTTGAACTGCGCCCATGGTAGTGGATCGATAAATTATACAATCGGCTGTGATAGATTATTTTTTTCGATCACAGCCGCTGGCATAACAATCAATCGTCTCAATTATTTATGAGAAGAAGTATCGGTTTTATCTGTCCAAGAATACGCTTAATGCTGTCTGGCGAACCACTAGGCGTACCTGCAGCGACCACGATCTTCCCGTCCAGTCCCCTAAACTGGAGATGCCCCTTTCTCGTGAATTTTATCTCGATATTGTTTTCGTTGGCAAAATCAATCAACGGCTGGTTCTGCCGGCCAGACCCACCGGTTCGCTTCTGCGCCATCGTCGGACCCCATCGGATGTTGATCATGGCCAGGAGATAGTTCCGATAAAAATCAAATACGAGCATATTACTTAAATTGAAATAGAATAATTTACGAACAAAGATCTCCAGATTTCAAAATTGACTATCGAGAGAAAGCATATAATTCAGTTTAATCTGTCATATGCGAATTTCATTGCTCCGGGGAGCAACGTCCTAACTACTCATTCCAACCAAGCGATAAAAAAGTTAAAAAATCTAACAGATCCGAACGTGCTCTGATGTCTGAAAGGCGAACTGCCACTCATGAGTTCCCCCTACTCCCCAACCCCCACCACCAGCCTATCCTGCACAACCTTCCCCTCAACCACCACCGCCACCCCATCCAGGCTCACGCTACACTTCCGCATCGGAATATCGATATGGCACGCCGTATCCCGCGTCCCCCCAGCCTCGGTATTCGGCCCCAGTGAGAACAGAAAATTCCCCTCGAACGCCCGCCCATCCATCCCGATCGTCGCCTCCCGATCGTACAGCCCCAACGTCGACCACCGCGCCCGAGGCTGCAGCCCCCACCCGATATGCGAAAGCGCCAAAGCCTCCGGATCATCAAAGCTCTCGATGTAATCCTGCAACAACTCGGCATCGAGCCCACCCTCGATCCGCCGCACATACCCCCCGGAAACCGTCAACGTGATCGGCGACCCCAGATAACATTTCTGCGGCAGCAGAATATCCCCCCGGTCCAGCACCACCATTCCCTCGGCCGATCCTTCATTCGGCCAGGTCGCCAGAAACCCGCTCGGCCAGTGATCCCACCGCCCCGGCGCATCCACAAATCCGTATTCCTGCAGCAGCGGATATTCGCCCAAAGCACACCGCAGATCCGTCCCCGCCCGAGACGTCACTCGCATCTCCTTCGCCGCCGAAAGCACCTTCCCCGCCGCCAGCACCCGCGCCCGATCCGCCTCCGTCGGCACCATCCGCGCCAGCACCTCCGGCGGCTCCACCGCCAGCAAAATCCGCGTCCCGCTCTCCAAAATCTCCAACTGCTCCGGCGAGAACAGCAACGTCATCAGATCAAGCACCAGATCGCTCGCCTTCAGCGCCGCCAACGCCGCCCGGTTCCCCGTCAGCGCCGTCACCCCTACAAACGCCAACTTGTCCCGGCTCAACGACCGCGCCGCGTTCACCGGCGGCAGATCCAGCCGATTGACAATCGCCCCCATCCCCACCGCCGCCATCGTCGCCGTCGCCAAGGTCTGCGGATGCGTCTCAGCCGACGTCAAAACGGTCACAATCTCCCCCGGCTTCAACTTGGAAAGCCGCAACACCTCCGTCCAGGCCCCCAGCATCTCGGCATCACTGATCGGCATGACACGTTCCCCAACAATCCCGCCGGGATTGTCATTGCCATCCCCCGCCAATTCAATTGGAATAATCACGAATGTGAGAAAGGGGCACCCATGGCCCGCAAGCTTCGCATCGGCATCATCGGCGGCGGCATTGGCGGTTTGGCCCTCGCCGCGGGCCTGCGCCGCCATGGCATGGAAACCCATATCTTCGAACGCACCGCGAGCTTCGGCGAAATCGGCGCAGGCATCCAAATGACCCCCAACGCCGTCAAGGTCATCCGCGCCCTTGGCCTGTTCGACCAGCTGAGGGCGGTCAGCTTCACCCCCCAGGCCCTGGTCGGCCGCAACTGGCGCACCGGCCGCGAAATGTTCCGCACGCCTTTGGCCGGCGAATGCGAGCGCCTCTACAACGCCCCTTTCCTCCACGTCCATCGCGCCGACGTCCACGCCATCCTGGCCCACGACCTGCCAGACAACGCCGCGACCCTTGGCACCCCCTGCACCGGCCTCACCCAGCACAGCCGAACCGCCACCGCCCACTTCGCCGACGGCACCAGCTTCGAAGCCGACCTCATCGTCGGCGCCGACGGCATCCACTCCGTCATCCGCCGAGACCTCTTCGGCGACCAGCCCCCCAGCTACACCGGCAACATGTGCTGGCGCGCCACCATCCCCTTCGAAACCCAACCGCTCGACTACGTCAGCCCCGACACCTCATTCTGGATGGGCCCGCACGGCCACGTCGTCACCTACTACGTCCAGGGCGGCCGCGCCGTGAACATCGTCGCCGTCGCCGAAAACCCAACCTGGGTCGAAGAGTCCTGGAACATCCGCAGCACGCCAGAAGCCCTCCTCGAAGGCTTCGCCGGCTGGCACCCTAACCTCATGAAACTCTTCAGCCAGGCCGAAACCGTCTTCAAATGGGGCCTGTTCGACCGCGACCCGATGCCCGCCTGGTCCATCGGCCACGCCGCCCTCCTCGGCGACGCCGCCCACCCCATGCTCCCCTTCCTCTCCCAAGGGGCCGCCATGGCCATCGAAGACAGCTACGTCCTCGCCTCTTCCCTCGCCGCCCAAACTGACATTCCGCAGGCCCTCGCCCAATACGAATCCCTCCGCCGCCCCCGCACCGCCCGCGTGCAACTCGAATCCCGCGAACGCGGCCGCACCTACCACCTCGCCAGCCGCTGGGAACTCCTTAAACGCGACGTCACCTACCGCCTCCGCAGCCTTATCAACCCCCACAAATCCGGCATCCAGGCCAACTGGGTCTACGAATACGACGCAACCACCGCCGTCCCGACCCTGGCCGAAGCCGCCTGACATGCTCGACACCGTGTGCACCGACCCAATCCTGCTTGATGAGTGGCACGTGATCGCCTACGCCCGCGAACTCACGCCAGGAACGCTTCTCCCCACCCGCCTCCTCGGCCGAGACCTCGTCGCCTGGCGAGACGCCGAAGGCCAGGCCCACGTCTGGGAAGACCTCTGCATCTACCGCGGCGCCCGCCTCTCCAAAGGCTGGATCACCGAAAACACCGTCGTCTGCCCCTACCATGGCTGGCGCTACAACGGCACAGGCGCCTGCGTATTGATCCCTGCCGCCCCCGGCCGACCCATTCCGCCCAAAGCCCGCAGCTTTCCGGTCAAAGCCATCGAGCAGGACGGCCTGATCTGGGCTTCCCTCGGCACCCCCGCTCACCTTCCGCCCGCCTTCCCCGAACGCAACACCCCAGGCTTCCGCACCTTCCTCGCCGGCCCCTACAAATTCCAGGCAAACGGCTTCCGCGCCGTCGAGAACTTCATCGACATCACGCATTTCCCCTTCGTCCACGCCGGCTTCAACGGCGTTCCCGGCAGCCCCGACGTCATCGCGGACTACGACGTCACCCAAACCGACCAAGGCCTGACATCCAGCGAAATCATCGTCTTCCAACCCGTCGGAGACTTCCGCCGCATCCCTGTCCGCGCCGGCTACACCTACAGCACCTTCCGCCCGCTGGTGGCCTACTTCTCCAAGCGCCTCGAAATCGCCGACCCCGAAAACGCCCATCTCGGCGCCCCCAACGACCGTTTCACCACCTTCTTCACCGCCCAACCCATCGACGACGTCACCTGCATCGCCCGCGTCGTCTTCGCCATCAACTTCGCCCCCCACCTCACCGAAGCCGACATGCTCCCCCGCCAGGACACAATCTTCACCAAGGACCGCGACATCGTCGAAACCCAACGCCCAGAACGCATCCCGACTGACCTGCGGGAGGAAATGCATCACCGCACCGACAAAATGGGAGTCGCCTACCGCAGATGGCTGCGAGACCTCGGCGTTACCTACGACACGCTGTAAGATGTCACGACTCTGCTAAATTTTCTCTTAACGTCCGTCCCCGATATTCTGTCCGAAACCGTCCCCGCCGCTGCAACTCCGGCACCAGCAGATCGGCAATCCCGTTCAAATCCGCCGGCATCTCCACCGTATGCCCAAGCATGAACCCGCCCCGGCTCCCAGTCGCCTCGAACTTCTCTTCCAGAATATCCGCCAGTTGCACCGCATCCCCGGCAATGGTCGTCTCATAGCCCGTGGCATTCCGGCGACCATGCTCAAAGAACTCCTCCGGAGTCATCTCTGCACTTTCACCGAACGCATGAATAAGCTCATGCACAAATCCGACGGGCGACGCCTGCGTCGCCGCAATCTCCTCGTTCAGCGCCTTCAACGAGAACTTCGAAGGCAGTCGCGAGAAATCATACCCGCAATTATGCGACAGATACGCCCCGATCGCCTCCAACGGCACCAGCGTCAGCAACTTCTCCTTCCGCGCCTTCGCCTCCGCCGCGGTATCCCCAATCGTGATCGGCGTCTGCCACAGAATCCCAACCGTTGCCGGATCCCGCCCGATCTCCGCCAGCGCCACATCGAACGCCGCCCGCTGCTTCACCTGCAGCCCCAGCGCCATATCCGCCGCAAACGCATGATCCACCACCTTCGCCGCCGCCCGGATCCCTCGCGGGCTCCCCCCCGCCTGCACAATCACCGGCTTGCCCTGCGGCGAAGGCGGCGTGTTCAACGGCCCCTTCACCTTGAAGAACCGCCCGTTGTGATCCACGTCATGGATCTTCGACGGCACGCCCACGCGCCCCGTTGCCCGATCCCACACCATCGCATCCGCTTCCACGCTCGCCCACAACATGTTGCAGACGTCAACAAACTCCTGCATCCGGTCATACCGGCTGGAATGGTCCATCAACCCGTCAAACCCAAAGTTCTCCGCGTCCGACTGCCGTGTCGACGCCACCAAATTCATCGCGATCCGCCCATTCGTCACATGATCCAATGAATTCATCAGTCGTGCCAAATAATACGGATGCATAAACGTCGAAGAATACGTCAGCCCATACCCGATATGCTTCGTCACCCGCGACATCGCTACAAAAATCGGGTTCAGATCCTGCCGTGGCCAGTTTATCCCCCACTCCACCGCCGCGTCACGCTCCCCGCGCCACGTCACCGGCACACCGGTCCCATCTCCCGAAAAGATGAAGTCCAGCATCCCCCGCTCGGCAATCCGCGCGAGCGTCTCATAAGTGCCCACGTCGGGAAAAGTCGCCTGCTCCCACGACCCCGGCATCCGCCACCGCCCGCCCATATGGCTGTAGGACAGGTCGATCCCCAGATGCATCTTCGCCTTCGCCACGTCATCTCTCCACTGCAGACCGGTCCCGTCAGGCAACGGCCTCGCAATAACAATGCCACCAGACTTGCCGAACCCCGCCCACCGGCCGACGATGCCCGCATCGCACAGGAACAATCCCGCGCCATGACCCGCAAGATGCACCTCGTCGCCTACCTGAAAACCGGCCCTACCGCCCTTCACGTCGGCGGCTGGCGCCACCCCGAAGCGACGCTGGACGACATTCTCGACCCCTCCCGCTACCAGCACATCGCCCGCGTCCTGGAAGCCGCCAGGTTCGACGGCTGCTTCTTCGCCGATCTCTTCGGCCTCTATGACGTGCACCAAGGCAGCTACGACGCCTATGTCCGCCGCGGCGGCCAGATCAGCTATCTCGACCCCACCGTCGTCCTCCCCGTGATGGCCGCCGTCACCAGCCATCTCGGCCTCGGCGCCACGCTTTCCACCACCTTTCACACTCCCTATCATCTGGCCCGCTGGCTCGGCTCGCTAGACGCCATGAGCGGCGGCCGCGTCGCCTGGAACGTCGTCACCTCCGCCACCGACCTCGAAGCCCAGAACGCCGGCATGGACGAACTTCCCCCCCGCGGCGAACGCTACGACCGTGCGGACGAGGTCCTCGAAGCCTGCTTCGCCCTCTGGAACAGCTGGGACCCCGACGCCATGGTGCGCGACAAGGCTGCGGGCATCATGTCCGACCCCTCCAAAGTGCACTACGCCAATTACAGCGGCCGCTGGGTCAAGACCCGCGGCCCGCTCTCCATCCCCCGCAGCCCGCAAGGCCGCCCCGTCATCCTCCAGGCCGGCAGCTCCGACCGCGGCCGCGAATTCGCCGCCCGCTGGGCCGAAGCCGTCTTCACCATCCAGCGCGGCGAAGCCGAAATGCGCGATTTCTACACCGACATGAAAGCCCGCGTGCAGGCCCAGGGCCGCGCCCCCGAATCTTGCGTCATCCTCCCCGCCATCAGCGTCGTCCTCGGCGAAACAAGCTCCATCGCCCGCGAACGCGCCGACTACCTCAACAGCCTTATCGATGACGAACTGATCCTCGCCTCCGCCTCCAGCAACCTCGGCGCCGACGTCACCAAGGTCGATTCCGCCCAAACGCTCGCCCGCCTGCAAGGCAACCAGGGTATCCAGGGCTCGCAGGACGTGGTTGAGCAGGTCATGAAAGCCGAAGGCGTCACCTTCAAGGAAGCCGTGGCCAAACGTCGCGAGGGACGCGAAATGGTCGGCACCCCAGCCGACATCGCCGACCGCATGCAGGCCATGTTCGAATCCGGCGTGTGCGACGGCTTCGTGCTCACCCCCACCATCTTCCCCGGGATGTTCGAGCAGTTCTGCCGCGGTGTTGTGCCAGAGCTGCAACGACGCAAGCTGTTTCGAACGGAATATACCGGCAAGACGTTGCGGGAGAATTTGACGTCTTGAGGAAGGAAAAACTTCTTTTCTGAAGAAAAGAAGCAAAAGACTTTTCATCGGCTGGCGCTCCCCTCCGGAGAGAGGTCCGCTCAAGCGATGGGAAGTTTTTTGGTTCTTTTTTCAAAAAAGAACATCTTGCTTACTTGGTGTGTGCATCCAAAAAACTCTGCACCAAACTCCCCGAAACCAGCCGCCACCCATCCACCAGCACAAAAAAGATCAGCTTGAACGGCAACGAAACCGTCCCCGGCGGCAACATCATCATGCCCAGGCTCATCAGCACGCACGCCACCACCATGTCGATCACCAGAAACGGCAGATACAGCAGAAACCCCATCTCAAACGCGCGCCGCAGCTCGCTGACCAGAAACCCCGGCACCAGAATCCGCCATTCCGCATGCTCCGGCACATCCGGCAGCGCCACATGCCCCAGATCGGCGAACAACTTCAGATCGTCGCTGCGCACATGCGACACCATGAACGTCCGAAACGGCTCGCTCGCCAGCCGCAGCCCCTCCATCTCGTCAATCCGTCCCTGGCTCAGCGGCAGCAGCCCCGTCGTCCACGCCTGGTCAAACACCGGCTGCATCACAAAGAACGTCAGAAACAACGCCAGCCCGATCAGCACCGTGTTCGGCGGTGTCCCCTGCGCGCCGATCGCACTGCGCAGCAGCGACAGCACAATCACGATGCGCGTGAACGCTGTTCCCATCACCAGCAGGCTCGGCGCCAACGACAGCACCGTCAGCAGCGCCGTGAGCTGAATGATGTGCGACGTCGCACTCGCATTCCCCGGCGCGCCCAGATCGACATTCAGCGACTGCGCCAACGCCACCCCCGGCAGCATCAGCAGCACAAGCAGAAGCACGGCGCGCCTCACGCCCCGGTCTCCAGCCCCGCCGAAACCGGACCGAGCAGAACATCATTCGGCCCGCCGGTCAGCACCCAAACCTCCTGCCGGTCACACGCGATCAGCAGCACCCGCCGCTTCGCATCCACGCTCAACGACTGCACCACCCGCAGCCGCGCCGTCCCCGCAGGTGCGCGCAGCCACAACTGCAGCGCCGCCGTGCCGCGCAACCGGGTCACGCCAAACTGAATGCCCCAGATCAGGGCAAGCACAAAGCCGAGCGCCAACCCGGCCAGCAACATCGAATGAATCTGCACGGATTTTCCAGTGCGAGGGAGAACAGGGAAAGACTCACGACACGTCCGTCTCCGTGAGACGTGCACGCACGGCATGTTCCAGCCGATCCAAATCACCAAGCAGCCCGATCAACACCGGCCGCACCGCACGCCCATCCTCTGGTTCCAGATCCAACACCCGAGCGGTCAGCCGGCCCATCCAGTTCTCCAATCCGGCAATGTCAATCCGCCGCCCGGACTCGGCCAGCGAGGTCGCAATCCGCAACGTCCGCTGCACCGACCCTGCCATGGCCAATGCGGCATTTCGCTCCGCGTCCGGATCGGCGCGCGCGAACAGCAATTTCGCGAGATCGTCCTGCGGATGGGTCATCTTCCCCCGACAATGCCGGCAGAACGGTAAACAAGCCGTTAGCGGCGCCCCCAGAAAACGCTTGAGAAGCGCCGGAAGCTGAACGACGCTCCACAGCCGAAAGACCGAGGAAACGCCAATGGCTTCGCACCCCGTCTCCCGCCGCGCCCTGCTCGCCGGCGCCGCCACCCTCGCTTCCGTCCCCGTCCGCGCCGCCAACCCCGTCCGCATCGGCGTCCTCACCGACGAAACCGGCCCCTACGCCGACAGCGGCGGCGCCGGTTCCATCGCCGCCGCCCGCATGGCCGCCCAGGATTTCGGCCCCACACTCCTCGGCCGCCCCATCGAGATCCTCCACGCCGACACGCTCAACAAGCCCGACGTCGCCGCCGGCATCGCCCGCCAATGGTACGACAGCGGTGTGGACGCCATCACCGACCTCCCCGTCACCCCCGTCGCCCTTGCCGTCCAGCAGATCGCCCGCGCGAAATCCCGCACGGTCATGATCACCGCCGCCGCCATCAGCGAGTTCACCTCGAAATTCTGCGCCCCCGTCAGCAGCCACTGGGCCTGCGACACCCACGCCATGACCACCGGCGTCGGCCGCGTTCTCACCGGCGCCGGCCAGAAATGGTTCTTCATCACCGTCGATTTCAGCTTCGGCCAGGCGCTCGAAACCGAAGCCGCCAAGGTCATCACCGCAGCCGGCGGCACCGTGCTGGGCGACACCAAATTCCCCATCGGCAATGCCGACTTCTCGTCCCAGATTGTCCAGGCGCAAGGCTCCGGCGCCTCGGTCATCGGCCTGGCCAGCGTCGGCGGTGACCAGGTGAACCTCATCAAGCAGGCCGCCGAGTTCGGCCTGCGCCGCGACGGCGTCACCCTCGCCGCCTTCCTCGTCTATATCAGCGACATCCACGCCATCGGCCTGCAGGTCGCCCAGGGCCTCAGCTTCCCCGCCAGCTTCTACTGGGACCAGAACGACGCCGCCCGCGCCTTCGCCAAACGTTTAGTGGCCGAACGCAAGGCCGCCCCCACCCAGAACCAGGCCGCGATCTACGCCAGCACAACCCACTTCCTCAAAGCCATGGCCCAGGCGGGCACCGATGATCCGATCGCGGTCAACAAGGCCATGCGCGCCCTGCCGGTCACCTTCTTCGGCCGCCCCGCGTCCATGCGCCAGGATGGGCGGGTGATGTATGATGTCAGCTTGTGGCGGGTGAAGACGCCGGCTGAGAGCAAGTATCCCTGGGATTATTACAGTCAGGTGGGTATGGTGCCGGCGGCGGAGGCGTTTTTGCCAATCAGTGCGGGCTGCTGAGACAATAAAAGCAAGCGGTTATTTTTTGAAAAAAGAACCAGAAAACTTTTATTCTTTCAGCGGATCTCTCTCCGGAGGGGGTGTCAGCCGATAAAAAAGTCTTTTGCTTCTTTTTTTCAGAAAAGAAGCGCTTGCCTCACCCTCCCACCACCGGCATCCCCTCCTCCAGCGCCGCCTCGATCATCGCCGAAAGCTCCGCAGGCCGGAACGGCTTGCGCAGCAGACGGATGGCGCCCAGCGACCCGGCCAACGATTCCGGGTCCGCATAGCCGGAGAAAAACACGATTGGCAGCGTCGGCCGCAGCGTGCGCGCCCGGCGCGCCAGCTCCGGTCCGTTGACGTCAGGCATCACCATGTCGGTCAGCAGCAGATCGATCTCCGGATCGTCCACCAGGTATGACAGCGCATCCCGCGCGTTGCTGGCCTCCGTCACGTCGTAGCCCCTGCGACGCAGCAGCAGCGCCGTCGTGGCCAGCACGTCGACATCGTCATCCACCACCAGCAGCCGCGCCCGCCCGTCCGCCCGGGCCGGCGGCGCCGGTGTCGGCACCGGCGGCGGCAGGGCAGGGGCCTCGGTGCGGGGCAGATAAACCGAAACGTCGGTGCCCTCGCCGGGCACGCTGTCGATGGTGACCTTGCCACCGGACTGGCGGGCCACGCCATACACCTGGCTGAGGCCAAGCCCGGAGCCGCCGGCCGGCCCCTTGGTGGTGAAGAACGGCTCGAACACCCGGGCCAGCACGTCCTCGGTCATGCCGATGCCGCTGTCCCGCACGCTGAGGCAGACATACTCGCCCGCCGGCGGCGCATCCGCCTGCGGGTCCTCCGCCAGGGTCCGCAGCTGCGTGGTAAGGCGCAGCGTGCCGCCCTCCGGCATCGCGTCGCGGGCGTTGATGGCCAGGTTGAGGATCACCAGCTCCAGCTGCGTCGGGTCCACCCGCGCCATGCCCACCGAAGGCTCGAGTGCCAGCACCAGCGTCACCTGGCTGCCGACGGCGCTGTGCAGCAGCGGACTCATGCCGGTGATCAGCGCGTTGATGTCGACCGCGCGCGGCATCAGCGGCTGACGGCGGGCGAAGGCCAGCATCTGCCCGGTCAGCGTGGCACCGCGGTCGGCCGCTGATCGGATGGTGGCCAGCCGGGCGGCGAACGGGGCCGCGGCCGGATTGTTCTGCAGCAGCTCGATGTTGCCAAGAATGACGGTGAGCAGATTGTTGAAATCATGCGCCACGCCTCCGGTCAGCTGGCCCACCGCCTCCACACGCTGCGCCTGGCGCAAGGCGGCCTCCGCCCGCTCGCGCTCCTCCATCTGCACCAGCAGGTTGCGGTTCGCCTGCTCGGCGGCGCGCTGGGCCGAACGCGCCGTGCCCAGCAGGCGCTCCACCTCGCGCGTGCGTCGCGCAATCGTGAACAGCAGTGTTGCGATCAGCAACGTCGCCGCCAGCACCGAAACCACCAGCCCCAGCGCCTGCCGCCGCCACGTCGCCAGAATGAGGTCCTCGTCCACCGACACATTGACCGCGAGCGGAAACGCCCGCAGCGCCCGGATCGCCAGGATGCGCATGGACCCGTCGACCGGGCTCTTCATCTCCACCGTGCCGGCGATCTCGTGCGACAGAATGTCGCGAAACGGCGGCAATGCGGCATAGCTGGTGCCCACCGTCCGCGGATCGGCGGGATAGCGGGCCAGCACCGTGCCGTCACGCCGGTGCAGCAGGATGGCGCCGTTCTCCGACAGATCGACAGCCTTATAGAACTCCTCGAAATAGGCGAGGTTGATCGAACCCACCACATACCCGCCGTTCGGTGCGCGCCGCACCATGAACGCCGTCCATCGCCCATCCGGCTCGCGCATCGGCTCGCTGATCTGCAGGCCGAAATCCGCGCCAGGCCCCGCATGCGCGATCAGCGAGCGCACAACCTCCGGCAGCATCTCGCCCGGCTGCGCCTGCGAGGAGGCGACGATGCGTCCTGTGGCATCGGCGAGGTCGATGGCCAGCACCTGGTGCACGCCCGCGATGCGGCGGCTGATCGCCTCGGCGGTCGGCAGCGGCCCCGGCTCGCTCGCCTGCTCGGCAATGCTGCGCATCAGAAAGTCGATGGTCTCCACCGCCCGTCCGGTCTGCTCGGCGAACACCATGTCGAGCCGCGAGACCTGGCGGCTGGTGTCCTGTATGATGTCGGCACGCATCTCCCGCGTGCGCCCGGCGATGAACAGAGACACGATGATCAGCAGCACCAGCGCCGTCAGTTGCAACGACCGGCTCAGCGACGGCATCGGCCACGACCAGCGCGAACCGTGGGAATCGGCCACGTCCTGCGCGCCGGACGCAGCGCCGTCGGTCACCGCGTCCGTCTGTGGCAGGTTCGCCTTCTCCGGCTGCATGAACGGTCCTTACGCTCTGGCGGAACCGTAGCGGTTCGACACCGGGCGAGGCAATATGGGCAAGGGATTGTAACGCTTTGGTATTCCAGCTTCAGCCGATCGGCACCATCGAAACACCGTTCGCCGACGTTTCAGACTGTCCCCGCAACGGTCGCCAGCTCCGCCCGGCGCCGCTGTGCCGGGCCTTCGTGGAGCCGGCGTTTCAGGACGGGCTGCAGAGCCTGGAAGGGTTCTCCCACCTCATCCTGCTGTACTGGCTGGATCTGCAGACCCGTGTCGATCTCGTGTTCACACCGCCGTTCGAACGCGGCGCCAACGCCCCGCCGCGCGGCGTGTTCGCCAGCCGCGCCCCCTGGCGCCCCAACCCGATCGGCCTGTCGGTGGTGGCGTTCGAGGGCTTCGAGACCCCGGGCTGCCTCAAGGTCCGCTATCTCGACTGCGTGTCCGGCACGAAGCTGCTCGACATCAAGCCCTATCTGCCCACCACCGACAGCGAGCCGGAGGCCAGCATGGGCTGGCTGGCGCCGCATGCCACGCCCCGATAGGCTGCCCGAAAACGAGGGGGAAGCATGAGCATCCGACACCGCGCCTTCATTGCCGGCGCCTATGAGCACCCGACGCGCAAGGCGCCGGACAAGAGCGTGGCCCAGCTTCACGCCGAATGCGCCCGCGGCGCGCTGGCCGATGCCGGCCTCACCAAGGACGATGTCGACGGCTATTTCTGCGCCGGCGACGCACCGGGCATGGGCCCGCTGTCGATGGCGGACTACATGAATCTCCGCGTCCGCCATGTCGACGCCACCGATATCGGCGGCAGTTCGTATCTGATGCTGGTCTCCCACGCCGCCCAGGCGATCGCCGCCGGCAAATGCAGCGTGGCGCTGATCACCCTGGCCGGCCGCCCCCGCAGCGAAGGTGCTGCCACCGGCACCGCCCCGCGCGCCGGCAACCCCAACCAGCCGGACGTGCAGTTCGAATTCCCCTACGGCGTCACCGTCGCCAACGCCTACGCGCTGTGCGCCATGCGCCACATGCATGAATACGGCACCACCTCCGAACAGCTCGCCTGGATCAAGGTGGCCGCCAGCCACCACGCCCAGCACAACCCCCACGCCATGCTGCGCGATGTGGTGACGGTGGAGCAGGTGGTGGCCTCGCCGATGGTGGCCGACCCGCTGCATCGGCTGGATTGCTGCGTCATCTCCGACGGCGGCGGCGCCCTCGTCGTGGTCTCCCCCGAAATCGCCCGCAGCCTCGCCCGCCCGCTCGTCGCGGTGCGCGGCGCCGGCGAATCGGTGAAGCACACCATGGCCGGCAGCGTGGACCTCACCTACTCGGGCGGCCGCATCTCCGGCCCGATCGCCTTCGCCGAGGCGGGGGTGACACCATCCGACATCAAATACGCCTCGATCTATGACAGCTTCACCATCACGGTCCTGATGCAGCTGGAAGACATCGGCTTCTGCGCGAAAGGGCAGGGCGGTCGCTTCGTCGCCGACGGCAACCTGATCTCGGGCGTGGGCAGGCTGCCGTTCAACACCGATGGCGGCGGGCTGTGCAACAACCACCCGGCCAACCGCGGCGGCATCACCAAGGTGATCGAGGCGGTGCGCCAGCTGCGCGGCGAGGCGCATCCCGCCGTCCAGGTGCCGAACTGCGACCTCGCCCTGGCCCATGGCACCGGCGGCCTGCTCGGCACCCGCCACGGCTCGGCCACCCTCATTCTGGAGCGCCTGTGATGGCCGAACGCGCAATCCCCGCCCCCACACCGAGCCCGGAGACCGAGGCGTTCTGGCAAGCCGCCCGCGAAGGCCGGTTCTGCCTCCGCCGCTGCACCGCCTGCGGCCAGACGCACTGGTATCCCCGCGCCATCTGCCCGTTCTGCCTGGGCGACACGGTGTGGGAGGAAGCCTCGGGCGACGGTGTCATCTACAGCTACACCGTCATGCGCCGCGCGCCGGAACCTTACGCGCTCGCCTATGTCACCCTGGCGGAAGGCCCCACGATGATCACCAACATCGTCGGCTGCGATTTCGATGCCCTGCGCATCGGCCAGCCGGTCCGCCTCGCCTGGGTCGAAACCCAGGGCGGCCCGCCGGTGCCCTGCTTCACTCCGGTTCCGGCCTGATCGGCACGGCGCCGGCCGCAGGCGGCGCGTCATGGCTGCGCGAGATCACGCTCTCCTCCACCGCCTGCGACGGCGGCGGCGTCGGCAGCCGCCGCAGCAGCGCGATGGTCTCGCGTACCTGCCGGTAGTAGCGCCGGCAGAAGCTGCAATACGCCAGATGGATGCGCACCCCCAGCCGCCGGCCGAGCGGCAGCGCATCCTCCAGGTAGTCGGTGGCCAATTCGGTCATGTCCCGGCAGACCGGCACGGTGTTCTCCATACGTCGATCCTACCCATGACTCCGATGCCGGGCTATCGTGACATGGGATTCATCATGCGAAACATAACGCGAGGGTGGCATGGCGGGCGATGACGCACAGTTCGACACCCCGGAGTTCCTGGCGCTGCTGCGGGCCGGCGACGAGCGGGCGTATCGCCGGCTGATCCGTCGCTACCACGGCTCGCTGGTCGGCGTGGCCCAGGGCATCATCGGCAGCCGCGCCCAGGCAGAGGAGGTGGTGCAGGACGCCTGGCTCGCCGTCTTCCGCAGTGTCGAACGCTTCGAGGGCCGTTCCTCGCTGGCCGGCTGGATCTTCACCATCGTCATGAACCGCGCCCGCACCCGCATCACCGTCGAAGGCCGCACCGTGGGCCTGCCGGGTCTCGACGGCGTGGAGCGCGCGGTCGACACGTCGAACTTCCAGGCGGACGGCCACTGGCAGGAGATGCCGGCGCTGTGGGACGTGCTGGACCCCGAACGCCTGATCTCCGGCCGCCAGCTGTGGGAACACGTCCAGGAGGCGATCGAGCGCCTGCCCGCCGGACAGAAGGCCGTGATCATCCTGCGTGACGTCGAGAATCGCAGCGCCGAGGAGGCCTGCGCCCTGCTCAGCGTCTCCTCCGAGAATCAGCGCGTGCTGCTGCACCGCGCCCGCGGCCGCGTCCGCGCCGCCATCGACGCGCTGGTGGGCGAGGCCCAACCCAAGCCCCAGCCGGTCCGCGCCGTCCCGGCCACGCGCCGCGCCGGCGGCCTTGGCCTGATCTGGCAGGCCGTCCTCCGCGCGTTGACAGCGCCGTCCAACAGACCGTTTGATGCCCGCCACCGCCGCATGACAGGACTTTTCCAGATGAAGCTTCACGCCCTCGCCACGTCCGTCGGCCTCGCAGCCCTGCTGGCCGGCCCCGTGCTGTCCACTCAGGCCCTGGCCAAGGACGATCTGGTGATCGGCGTGGCGCAGTTCCCGCCCAGCCTCAACCCCAACATCGATCCCACGGTCATCAAGGGCTACGTGCTCGAATTCGTCTCCCGCCCGCTGACCGCCTATGACAAGGACTGGAAGCTCACCTGCATGCTCTGCACCGAGCTCCCCACCATCGACAACGGCGGCGCCACCTACGAAACCCTGCCCGACGGCACCAAGGGCCTCGCGGTCAAGTTCACCCTCAAGCCCGACCTCAAATGGAACGACGGCACGCCCGTCACCACCAAGGACCTGCTGTTCACCTGGAAGCTCGGCACCGACCCGAAATCCGGCTTCAGCAACAACAACCCCTGGGACCGCGCCAAAAGCATCGACGTGGTGGACGATCGCACCGCGGTCCTGCACGTCGCGCCGGTCATTGTGAACTACAACCAATGGGACCAGCTGCTGCCGGCGCATGTCGAAAGCCAGGCCGCCGAAGGCAAGCAGCCCGGCGATTACCTCAAGGCCACGCTGTACAACCGCGCGCCGCTGACGCCTGGCCTGTACAACGGCCCGTTCATGATCGCCGCCGATGACGGCAGCTCGCAGATCGTGCTGACCCCCAACCCGTACTGGCCGGGCCACAAGCCGTATTTCAAGCGCATCGTCATCAAGACGATCGAGAATACAGCCTCGCTCAACGCCAACCTGCTCTCGGGCGACGTCGATCTCGCCCCCGGCGACGCGCCGGCGCTGTCGATCGACCAGGTGATCGCGCTGCGCAAGCAGGCGCCGGACAAGTTCACCTACATCTTCAAGCCCAGCCTCACCTACGAGCACATCGACCTCAAGATCGAGAACCCGTTCCTGCAGGATTTGCGCGTGCGCCAGGCGCTGCTCTACGCCATCGACCGCGAAACCATGGTCAAAAAGCTGTTCGACGGCATGCAGCCGGTGGCCGATACCTGGGTGAACCCGCTGGACGGCAATCATTCCAAGGATGTCGCCAAATACACCTACCAGCCCGCCAAGGCGCGCGCACTGCTGGCCGAAGCTGGCTGGAAGCCCGGCCCTGACGGCATCTGCCGCAACGACAAGGGCGAAAAACTCTCCTTCGAGATCGACACCACCGCCGGCAACAAGCTGCGCGAGCTGCAGGAACAGGTGCTGCAGAGCAACTGGAAGCAGGCCTGTGTCGACATCGTCATCAAGAACGAGCCGGCCCGCTCGCTGTTCGGCGAAACCACCAAGAAGCGCACCTACACCGGCATGGTGATGTACGCATGGTCCAGCGCCGTCAACGAAAGCCCGCGCAAGACCCTGTTCAGCGACCAGACTCCGACAGCCGCCAACAACTACGGCGGCGCCAACTACATCGCCATGGCCGACAAGACCATGGACGCCGACATCGCCCGCGCCGAAACCGAGCTCGACCCCGCCAAGCAGAAGCCGATCTGGGCCGAGATGCAGAAGATCTACGCCGAGCAGGTGCGCGTGCTGCCGCTGTTCTTCCGCGCCGAGCCCTATGTGGTGCCGAAATGGCTGAAGGGCTTCACGCCCACCGGCCATGGCGATTCCAGCGCGCTGTGGGCGGAGGACTGGTCCGCCGAGTGATGCGCCGCGCCGCCCTTCTGCTGGGCCTCCTGCTGGCCGCGTCGCCCGCCTGGGCGCGCGACCAGCTGGTGATCGGCCTCGCCTCCTACCCCTCGGAATTCCACCCCGAGGTCAATCCCGAAGCGGTGAAATCCTACATCGAGAGCTTCGCCCTGCGCTCGATCACCAGCTTCGACAAGGACTGGAAGCTGGTCTGCATGCTCTGCACCGAGGTGCCGAGCCTGGAGAACGGCCTGGTCACCATCGAGGATCGCCCCGGCGGCGCGCCGGGCCACACCAAGGGCATGGCCGTCACCGTCAAACTGCGCCCTGACCTGTTCTGGGGCGACGGCGCCCCCGTCACCGCCTCCGACCTCGCCTTCACCGCCAAGGTCGGCCGCGACCCCAATTCCGGCTTCGCCAACTCCCGCACCTGGGGCCGGGTGGACCGGGTGGACGTGATCGATCCGCACACGGCCGTCATGCATCTCGACGAGATCAGCACCCAGTTCGACCGCATCGGCGCCGTGCTGCCCGAGCATCTCGAAGGCCCGATCTACGCGTCGGCCACCACGCCGGGCGACTACATCACCAAAAGCACCTACAACCGCGCCCCCACCACGCCCGGCCTGTGGATGGGCCCTTATCTGCTCAGCGAGGTCAGCAACGGTTCCACCGTGATCCTGACCCCCAACCCGTTCTGGAAGGGCCACGAGCCGCAGATCAAACGGATCATCTTCAAAACCATCGACAACACCGCCGCCCTCATGGCCAACCTGCAGTCCGGCGATGTCGACATGACACCCGGCGAAGGCATGGGCGTCACCTTCGACCAGGTTCTGGAACTGCAGACGCAGGAGCCCGACCGGTTCACCTACATCTTCAAACCGACTTTGGCCTACGACCATATCGACCTGCAGCTCGACAACCCTATCCTGGCCGATGTCCGCGTCCGTCGCGCGTTGCTGCTGGCGATCGACCGCAAGACCATGACCGACAAGCTGTTCGACGGAAAGCTGCCCCTGGCCGACAGCTGGGTCAGCCCGCTTGAGAGCACCTATGCCAAGGACGTGCCGCACTATCCCTACGACCCCGGCCAGGCCCGCAAGCTGCTGGCCGAGGCCGGCTGGACGCCCGGGGCGGACGGCATCTGCCGCAACGCTGCCGGCGCCAAACTCTCCTTCACCTTCGCCGTCACCTCCGGCGTGCGGCTGCGCGAGCTGATGCAGCAGGTGATCCAGAGCCAGTGGAAGGCGGCCTGCATCGAGACCGTCATCCACAACGAACCGCCGCGCACCCTGTTCGGCAAAACGCTGAAAGAGCGCAGCTTCACCGGCGCCGTGCTCTACACCTGGCTGTTCACGCCGGAGAGCAGCCCGCGCCAGATCCTCGGCAGCGACCAGGTGCCCACCGCGGCCAAGAACTGGTCCGGCACCAACTATATGGACTGGCACAACACGATCATCGACGACGGCATCACCGTCGTGGAAACCGAGCTGGACCGCGCCAGGCGCCAGGCGGCCTGGGCCGCCATGCAGCGCGTCTATGCCGAGGAGCTGCCGGTGCTGCCGTTGTTCTTCCGCGTTGAAGGCCATGCGCTGCCGAAGTGGTTGCATGGCTATGAACCCACTGGGCACAATGAGTATGCGACGAATTGGAGTGAGTATTGGACGATAAAGTAAGGATGTTCTTTTTTGAAAAAAAGAACCAAAAAACTTTTGTCCGTTTGGGGTGCGCTGTGAGCTGCAG
This sequence comes from Rhodospirillales bacterium, assembly GCA_037445025.1. Lineage (GTDB taxonomy): Bacteria > Pseudomonadota > Alphaproteobacteria > Acetobacterales > Acetobacteraceae > CAIQQQ01. The sequence goes on along the minus strand of JBBILI010000050.1, from coordinate 12,456 downwards.
TACGCACCTAACGGATAAAAGTTTTTTGCTTCTTTTTTTCAAAAAAGAAGCCCTTTCTTAATGCCCCTCCTCTCCATCCAAGACGTCCGCGTCTCCTTCCGCGGCCGCCAGGTCGTCGCCGGCATCGACTACGACGTCGCCGCCGGCCGCACCTTGGGCGTGGTCGGCGAAAGCGGCTGCGGCAAATCCATGACCGCCCTGTCCGTCATGGGCCTGGTCCCCACGCCAGGCCTCGTCACCGGCTCCGTCCGCTTCCAGGGCCGCGAGCTGCTGGGCCAGTCCGCCGCCGACTGGCGCGCCTTGCGCGGCCGCGACATCGCCATGGTGTTCCAGGAGCCGATGACCGCGCTGAACCCGGTCATGCCGGTCGGCCGCCAGATCGCCGAGGTGCTGGTGCTGCACAAAGGCGCCAGCTGGGCCACCGGCGAGGCCGAGGCAGTACGACTGCTCGACGCCGTCGGCATTCCCTCGCCGCGCGAGCGCGCGTCCAACTACCCCCACCAGATGTCCGGCGGCATGCGCCAGCGCGCCATGATCGCCATGGCGCTCGCCTGCGAACCCGCCCTGCTGGTGGCCGACGAACCCACCACCGCACTGGACGTGACGATCCAGGCGCAGATCCTCGACCTGATGCAGGACCTGCAGGACCGCATCGGCATGGCGATTCAGTTCATCAGCCACAACCTCGCGGTGATCAGCGAGATCGCCCACGAGATCATCGTCATGTATGCCGGCCGCGTGGTGGAGCGGGCCAGCTCGGCCGATCTGTTCGCCAACCCGCTGCACCCCTACACCCGTGGCCTGATCGCCACCCTGCCGGACCCTGACCGCCGCGTGGACCGCCTGCCGGTCATTGCCGGCGGCGTGCCGGACCTCGACCACATCAAAGGCTGCCGCTTCGCCGATCGCTGCCCGCTGGCCGAACCGGAATGCCGCATCGCCGAGCCGCCCACACGGGAACACGCGCCCGGCCATTTCGCGGCCTGCATCCGGCTATGACCGAACTCCTCGGCATCGACCACCTCAACGTCCATTTCCCCGTCAAGGGCGGCCGCACCGTCCGCGCCGTGCAGGACGTCACATTCTCAATCGAAGCCGGCGAAACCCTCGCTTTGGTCGGCGAAAGCGGCAGCGGCAAAAGCACGCTCGGCTACACCGTGGCCGGCCTGCAAACCCCCACCTCCGGCACGCTGCGCTTCCAGGGCACCAGACTCACCCAAACCACCTGGCCCGCTGCCCGCCGCAGCATTCAAATTATCTTCCAGGACCCGTTCGGCGCGCTCGACCCGCGCATGCCCGTCTCCGACATCATCGCCGAACCCCTGCTGATCCAACGCATCGGCACACCGGCCACCAGGCGCGCCCGAGCCGCCGAGCTGGTTGAACAGGTCGGCCTGCCGCGCGACGCGCTGAACCGCTACCCCCATGAATTCTCCGGCGGCCAGCGCCAGCGCATCGCCATCGCCCGCGCCCTGTCCTCCGAGCCCAGCCTGATCGTCGCAGACGAACCGCTCTCGGCGCTGGACGTGTCGATCCAGAGCCAGATCCTCAACCTGATGAAGGAGATCCAGGAGACCAGCCGCCTGTCCTATCTGTTCATCAGCCACGACCTCGCCGTGGTGAACCACCTGGTGGACCGTGTCGCCGTGCTCTATCTCGGCCGCCTCGTCGAAGTGGCCCCCCGCGAAGCCCTGTTCACCCGCCCCGCCCACCCCTACACGAAGGCGCTGCTCGACGCCGTGCCCCGCATCGGCCACGCCCGCAAACGCGGGGCAGGGACCATCAAGGGCGAAATGCCCAGCCCGCTGAACCCGCCGCCCGGCTGCGTCTTTCACACACGCTGCCCCAAGGCGCAGGCGATCTGCGGGTCCGAAATCCCGGCCCTGGAAGAGTTCACCGCCGGCCACGAAGCCGCCTGCCATTTCAAGGAGGTGTGATGCGCAACTTCATCCTCCGCCGCTGCCTCCAGGCCCTGGCCGTGCTGCTGGTCATGAGCTTCGTCATCTACAGCCTCATCGGCCTGATGCCGGGCGACCCGCTCGACCTCATGATCCAGTCCAACCCCGGCGCCACGCCCGCCGTGGTCGCCCGCCTGCGCGAGATCTACGGCCTCGATCAGCCGATCTATCTGCGCTACCTCCACTGGCTCTGGTCCGCTCTGCAAGGCGATCTCGGCTTCTCCCGCACCCATTCCCGCCCGGTGCTGGAAGTCCTGGCCCCGGCGCTGTGGACCACCTGCAAACTGATGCTGATCAGCTTCACGATCGCCGTCATCCTCTCCCTTGTCCTCGGCATCTGGGCCGCCCTCAAACCCGGCGGCTGGGTCGACGGTCTGGTCAGCCTCGCCGCCTTCGCCGGCATCTCCGTGCCGGTGTTCTGGCTCGCTTTGATGATGATCCTCATCTTCGCCGTCCGCCTGCACTGGCTGCCCGCCAGCGGCATCGCCAACGTGGGTGACGGCAGCTTCACCGACTATGTCCGCCACCTCGTTATGCCAGTCACCACGCTCGCCCTGGCCAACACCGGCGGCTTCACCCGCTTCGTCCGCGCCAGCATGATCGAGACCCTGCGCATGGACCACATCCGCACCGCGCGCGCCAAAGGCAACGACGAATCCCGCGTCGTGCTCATCCACGCCCTGCGCAACGCCCTCATCCCCGTCGTCACCGTCATGGCGCTGAGCTTCGGCACGCTGTTCAGCGGCGCGCTGCTGACCGAGACCATGTTCGCCCAGCCTGGCATGGGCAAGATGATCTACGACTCCATCCTCGCCAACGACTTCAATCTCGCCCTCTCCGGCCTGCTGTTCGCCACCCTGGTCACCCTGCTGAGCAACCTGGTGGCCGACATCGCCTATGGCTGGCTCGACCCGAGGATCACGCTGTGAGCGCCGTGATGCGCCCTGACGCCGCCATCGGCGTCTGGACCCTGCGCTGGCGCCGCTTCCGCAAACACCGCTCGGGCATGGCCAGCCTGGTCATCCTCGCGGCCCTCGTTATCTTCGTCCTCGCCGCCTTCCCGCTGCAGCAGATCCTCGGCATCGACCCCGACACCACCGACCTGTTCGCCCGCTTCGACCCGCCCTCCCCAGGCCATTATCTCGGCATGGATGAAGCGGGGCGCGACGTGCTGCTCCGCCTCATGGTCGGCGGCCAGATCTCCCTGCTCGTGGGCCTGCTCGCCACCCTCGTCGGCGGCGTCATCGGCATTATCATCGGCATCACGGCCGGCTATTTCGGCGGAAGGCTCGACGGCATCCTGATGCGCTTCACCGACGGCATGATCGCACTCCCCCTGCTGCCGCTGCTGATCGTGCTCGGCGCCGTGGATCTCACCAAACTCGGCTTCTCCAGCGACTTCGCCCATTCCGGTGCCGCCGGCTTCTGGCGAATCGTCATCATCATCGCCATCGTCGACTGGACCGCCATCGCCCGCCTCGTCCGCGCCGCCACGTTGCAGATCCGTGAGCGCGACTATGTCCGCGCCGCCCGCGCCGCCGGCGCCTCGGCCGGCTACATGATGCGCGCGCATATCCTGCCCAACATCGCCACGCCCATCATCGTGTCTTTCACGCTGACGGTGGGCCGCGTCATCCTGTTTGAATCCGTTCTCAGCTTCCTCGGCTTCGGTGTCGTGCCGCCCACGCCCAGCTGGGGCAACATGCTCAACAACGCGCAGGAGCTGGTCACCACCGCCCCGATGCTGGCGGTCTGGCCCGGCCTGCTGATCTTCGTCACCGTCATCGCGGTGAACTTCCTCGGCGACGGCCTGCAACACGCCTTCGACCCCCGTTCGGAGCGCTGACATGCCGCGCGAAATCCGCCTCAACGCCTTCGACATGGCCTGCGTCGGCCACATCCAGCACGGGATGTGGACCCATCCGCGCGACCAGTCCCACCGCTATGGCGAGCTCCGCTACTGGACCGACCTGGCCCGCACCCTCGAACGCGGCCTGTTCGACGGCATCTTCCTCGCCGACGTGCTCGGCGCCTACGACGTCTATGGCGGCAACGCCGACGCCGCCATAAGCAACGCCGTGCAGATCCCGCTGATCGACCCGATGGCGCTGATCCCCGCCATGGCCGCCGTCACCGAGCATCTCGGCTTCGGCGTCACCTGCACCACCACCTACGAGCCGCCCTACCTGTTCGCGCGCCGCATGTCCTCGCTCGACCAGCTCACCGTGGGCCGGATCGGCTGGAACATCGTCACCGGCTATCTCGACAGCGCCGCCCGCGCCATGGGCCTGCCAGGCAACGTGCCGCACGACGAACGCTACGACTGGGCGGACGACTATCTCGACACCGTCTATCGCCTCTGGGAAGCCAGCTGGGATGACGACGCCGTGGTGATGGACCGCGCTGCTGGTGTGTTCAGCGACCCAGCGAAGATCCGCAAGGTCCAAGGCGTCGGCCGCTACGGCATGGAGGCGATGCATCTCTGCGCCCCCACCCCCCAGCGCACGCCCGTGCTCTATCAGGCCGGCGCTTCCACCCGCGGCCGCCAGTTCGCCGCCAGCCACGCCGAATGCATCTTCGTCAACGGCACCAGCAAGCGGCAGGTGGCCGAACTGGTGGCAGATCTCCGGGCGCAGGCGCAGCATCCGCTGCGCATCTTCGTCGGCGCCACGCTGGTGCTCGGCCGCACCGATGCCGAAGCCGCGGACAGGCTGGCGGAGTACTGGAGCCACGCCAGCGTCGAAGGCGCGCTGGCGCATTTCTCCGCGTCCACCGGCATGGATTTCGCGAAATTCGAACTGGACGAACCGATCCAGCACCAGACCAGCAACGCCAACCAGTCCAACGTCGAATCCATAACCAGCCGCGCCTCCCAGACCTGGACCAAGCGCAAGCTGATTGACTCATTCATTCTCGGCAGCCGCCAGGCGCCGATCGTGGGCAGCCCCGCCACGGTGGCCGACGCGCTGCAGGCCTGGATCGCCGAGGCGGATGTCGATGGGTTCAACCTCTCGCGCACCGTGATGCCGGAATGCATCACCGATGTCGTGGACCTGCTTGTGCCGGAGCTGCAGGCGCGGGGAGTCTACAAGACGCACTACGATCCAGGGCCGCTGCGGGCGAAGCTGTTCGGGCACGCCCGATTGCCCGAACAGCATAGAGGAAGGAAGAAAGGCCTTCTTTTCTGAAGAAAAGAAGCAAAAGACTTTCTATCGTTTGAGCGGACCTCTCTCCGGAGGGGGGCGCCAGCCGACTGAAAGTTTTTTGGTTCTTTTTTTCAAAAAACAACGCCTTTCTTTTAGACCGAAGCCTGATGCGCCCGCCGCTGCTCGGCCACCTGGGTGTGCATCCCCTTCTGCAGCTTCTCGAACGCCCGCACCTCGATCTGCCGTACCCGCTCGCGCGAGATGCCGTATTGCTGCGACAGCTCTTCCAGCGTGGTCGGATTGTCCTTCAGCCGCCGCTCGATGAGGATATGCCGCTCCCGCTCGTTCAACGAGGCCAGCGCCCCGTTGAGCAGCGCCTTGCGCCCGGTCATCTCCTCGCGATCGGAGATGGTGGTCTCCTGGCTGTCGGTCTCATCGACCAGCCAATCCTGCCACTCGCCCTCGCTGTCGGCGCGCACCGGCGCGTTGAGGCTGTGATCCGGTGCCGACAGGCGACGGTTCATGTTGACCACGTCCTGCTCGGGCACATCGAGCGCATGGGCGATCTTGGCGACCTGCTCGGGCTGCAGATCCCCGTCATCGATCGCCTGCATCTGCCCCTTGAGGCGGCGCAGGTTGAAGAACAGCTTCTTCTGCGCGGCGGTGGTGCCCATCTTCACCAGCGACCAGGAGTGCAGGATGTATTCCTGGATCGCGGCGCGGATCCACCACATCGCATAGGTCGCGAGGCGAAAGCCGCGCTCCGGATCGAACCGGCGCACCGCCTGCATCATGCCGACATTGCCTTCGCTGATCAGCTCGCCCACCGGCAGCCCATAGCCGCGGTAGCCCATGGCGATCTTGGCGACGAGACGCAGATGCGAGGTGACGAGCTTGTGGGCGGCGTCCATGTCCTCATGGTCGCGCCAGCGTTTCGAGAGGGCCATTTCCTCTTCGAAGCTCAGCATCGGAAACTTGCGGATTTCCTGCAGATAGCGCGTGAGGTTGCCTTCAGGGGCAACGTTGATGACGGCAGAGACCACGGAAGGCTCCTTTCGTCTGCCTCCACCCCTCCGCCCGGTTGGCGCGGCTGTGGGAAGGCGAGATCCGGCTCGGTGCCGGGAGGGGATGCAGTTGCGCCGCTGATCCCGCATCGGCCCCCCTGATGCGGCAGAACCGGCGCGGCGACGACACCATGGTGCATCGGTCTCATGGCGTAGAGTCACTTGTAATCAAACGCCGCGATTTCGTCAATAATCCAGACTCATGGAGTCTGGATTAACTCCCGGAGAGTTCGAGACGATCCAGCAAGGACTGCATATCGGCAGGCGGTGGCGTTGTGAACGACAACATGGTGCCGGTGCGCGGGTGTTTGAAGCCCAGTCGCGCCGCGTGCAGCGCCTGCCGTGGAAAATCGAGCAACAGACGGCGCGCCGCAGTTTCCAGCGCCTTCGCCGCCCCCGGAATCCGGCGCAGATACACCGGATCCCCCACGATCGGATGGCCCTGGCTTGCCAGGTGCACGCGAATTTGATGGGTGCGCCCCGTGGCCAGCCGGCATTCCAGCAGGCTGGCGGCCGTGCCATGGGCGGCGAGGGTGCGGTAATGCGTCAGTGCCGCGCGCCCTCCGCGCGTGACGATCGCCATCCGCTTGCGCTCGCGCGGATCGCGCCCGATATCGCCCTCGATATCGCCATGCACCGGGTTCGGCACCCCCCAGCACAGCGCCAGATACGCCCGGTCGAGATCGCGCGCCGCGAACGCCGCCGACAGCGCCGCCAGCGCCAGCTCGGTCTTGGCAACGACCATGACGCCCGAAGTGTCCTTGTCCAACCGATGCACGATGCCCGGTCGACGTTCGCCTCCGATACCAGGCAGGCTTTCGCCGCAATGTGCCAGCAGTGCGTTGACAAGCGTGCCGTCCTCGTTACCGGGGGCAGGATGCACGACAAGCCCTGGCGGCTTGTCGAGCACGATCAGGTCGTCATCCTCGAACAGGATCGGAAACGGGATGTCCTGCGCACGCGGCAGCGCGGCGACGAGAGGTGGCAGGGTAAGCACATACACCGCACCCGCCCGCACCGTCTCGGCTGGCTGGCTGACCGTCACCCCATCGCGCTGCAGCCGCCCCTCCTCGATGCACTGCTTCATCCGTGAGCGAGACAGCCCGTCGATCGTCTCGGCAAGATATCGATCGATGCGCTGGCCTTCTGCGTCGGAGGGCGCAACGATGCGGTGCAGCCTTGTCTCGGCCGGGATTTGGGATGACATCACGCCTTGATAGCGGGTCCGTGCCCTGACTGGCAGTGGCTGGACCGCGCCGGAGGCATGTGATGCGAGCGTTGAAGATCCTGGTCGTGGTGATGGGGGTCATGATCGTGGCCGGCGTGGTCATTCTGGGCGTGACGGTGGTGCGCCGTATGTCCCCAGCCCCGCTGGCGACCCCTGCCCCTCTGGACGAGCCGGCCGGCACGCACATCGCCCAGGTCTCGGCGGCGGGTGACCGGGTGGTTGTGTTGCTGCAAGGCGGCGGACCAGACCGTCTGGTGGTGCTGGACCTGCGCAACGGCGCGGTCGTGTCCCGCACCGGCCTGGCACGCTGATGGCAGGTATGCGCCGCAAGGGGGATCTGCCGACCAAACCCTGCGCGGCCTGCGGTCGACCCTTTGCGTGGCGCAAGAAATGGGAGAAATGTTGGGAGGATGTTCGGTTCTGCTCGGACGCCTGCCGCACCGGCCGCCGGGAGGCGGCACGCAGGGCGACCGGTAAAACGGCTTGATGTTCCACCCAGCGTGCCCTAGAACCCGCGCGCTGCATTGGTTGGTCGGGCTCGACCATCATTGTCCCGTTCGTCTAGAGGCCTAGGACGGCGCCCTCTCACGGCGCTAACAGGGGTTCGAATCCCCTACGGGACGCCATTCCTATAACCTACTGATTTCATTAGATAAAAACATGGGTTCCCGCTGTGTGTCTCACGCCTGTGACACAAGGGGACGCCGTGTCTACACCGTATATGACCCGCAGAAGGCGGGTGTGGTATCTCAGAATCAGAGTGCCGTCAGACCTCAAATCTCTCCTCGGCACGTTCCTTGTACGGTCCCTGAAAACCACCGATAAGCCTGAAGCCCAACATCTTGCCATTCGACAGGTTGCGGTCCTCCCTGCATTCTGGCGCGAAATGCGGGGCAAGATGGCGGAGCTACTGGGCAAGCGACTCGAAGACCTTCAGATGTCCGACTTCGTGGGATGCGACAGGGCACAGGCATTGGCGGATTTAAAACGCCTGAAGCCAGTCGACGTGAATTTCCTGTTCGTTCGTCTCCAATATCTGGTTGACGAAAATCAAGACGACCACCAACAGGCTCTGGAAGGTCATGCATCTGTCAGGCAGATGACCCACACAGCGCGAGTAGCTCGCCTTGAAGGTATCATCGAAGGCATGAAGTCCGCCAGCTCAGCGGTTTCGCTTGGTGCCACAACAACCACCGCGCCACCGCCCGTGCCAGAACCACAACCCTTTGGCTCTGCGGAGCCGTGGGTGTCTTACAAGGATGACTTTTTCGCTGACCATGTGGGGGTTAGCGAGTCGACCCTGGCGTCCTACCACCAAACTTTGCGCGAATTAGAGGAGGTGGTCGGCAATAAGGCCATCAATGCCGTGACCACTGCGGACATCGCGCGATTTGCAGATCATCTCCGCGACAGGGTCAGTGGTCGCGGTGGAAAGCTCAGTCGCAAGAGCATCGTGAAACTGCTCAATGAGGCAAAGCGGTTTTTTGCATGGGCGGAGGGAAAGGGCCTGATTGCCGTGGACCCGTCCACGAAGGTCAAGGCGCGACAGATGAACGCCAGTGAAAGGCTGGTGGAAGGCGATAGCAGGGAGGGTAGGCGAGCATTTACCACTGAGGAACTCACGAAAATCTTCGGTTCTCCGTGGTTCACTGGCTGTAAGTCGTCGTCCAGACGCACGACGCCTGGCACCCTGTTTGTTCGTGATGCCCGTTACTATTACGTCTTGTCCGCTTTTTTAACTGGAGCCCGAGCGGAAGAGCTTCCACACGCCAAAATCGTGGAATATGGGGGTATCCAATGGCTTGATTTTTCCAAGACAGGCACGAAAACCCCAGCTTCACGTCGATGGGTGCCAATCGTGCCTGCATTGCGCAGGACGGGATTTGTAAGTTGGGCAAACCAACGCAGTGAAGCTGGTATGGCGTTGTTCAGTGGGGCCGATGCATCCAAGGACTGGTCGAAGCTTTGTAATAACTTCTTCGATACGATTGGTATCTCAGACCCAGATGCTGTCCTGCATAGCTTTCGTCACAACATGCGCCAAACCTTGAGTGGATGCGGAATTCAAGACATCACGATTTCCCGCTTCCTGGGCCACAAAAACAGCGACAAAAGCAGTGGGGTCACAGGTGTGTACGGTCGTGGATTATCGGTGGAAGAAGCTGAACTAATCGTCAAACACTTCAAACCACCAATTGCCTTAGACTACCTGTATATCGAATAAAAAAGGCGCTAACAAAATTAAATCTGTCAGCGCCTTTGATTTTTCTTGTGTTTTGCACGGTAGAACAGAACAATATAGAACGTATTGCGATAAGCAGAGCCTCAACTCTCTGTTGTCCTTAACAAACAATACGCTGGAAACAGAAACCATGTTATATTGCCTTAATGCATATTTCAAGGTTTTTATTACGGCCACTTGAACGCCGTCTTAAAAAACCTTCCCGAACTACCAAGCCACAATTGTGTGCATGGCCCCACAGACACATCCACCGCAGGTTTCTGGCATCTCAACCAGCCCAAACTGCTCAGCAGGGCACTAGTAGAATGCCACAACGCCACGGAAACCCTCGATAAATTCACATCGACATTCCTGCATCTCCTCCCACGCATGCCACTGGCATCGCCAAATATTCGGTCAATCTGTCGGTCAAAATGGTCCGACCCGACGTTTCTAGACCGTGCGGTGACCAGTCCATGGATGGCTTTGGACAGCGAGCAGTTCCGCAATGTCCTCGCCATCGATGTGGATCATTCGAACATTTTCGAAAAATTGGCAGAGCTTCCACATGGCTTCCCACGTCCTCACGTGGTGATGGATGCCTACAGCGGGCGGTGTCATGCGTTCTGGTTCCTGACCTCTCCAGTGCTGATGACGGACAACGGTCACCAGAAGCCTAAAACGCTCGCGAATATCGCGGGCAAGCTTGGGGCATGTGCCTTGTCAGACGGTGTGGACAAAAACGGACGAGACACCGCCAATCTATTGCCCCATCGCGCGCTCCTGAAATCACCTTGGGGTCTTCAGGCCTGCCTCACTGGTCAACGGCTCTATCGTCAGCCACAGGCCGAAAATCACGAACTGTGGAATTCCTGGACGGTCAACAACCGCGATGCCCTGATGTGGCTCACCATATCAGGCACCCTGCGAACCGTGGAGCTTCGTGAAATTATCGACGCGCTGGACCCTTGGTACGGGTCCGATATCGCGACGGTGAAGCCTGCGCGTCGCAAATCCAACAAGCACCATCTGATTAACGGGCGGAATGACGAATTGTTTTATGGCGTCAGCGAGTGGTGCCGTGACGCCAAGCCTGTCGCGATAAAGGACTTCCACGACATTTATGCCGAACTTGAAGCTCGTAATGCAAGATTCCCCAGCCCATTACCGTCCAAGGAAGTGAAGGGCATCGCCAAGAGCATCAGCGGTTGGATGACGAATTGCTACAAGCCAAGCCGTCAGGACGGCACCCGAGGCCGTGATGCGAAACTTACGGAAGGTTTGACCGTCAGGCAGAGACAGGCTCAGGCGGGCAAGATATCCGCCGAGCAACGCCAAGCCAAATCTTTGAAGTCGATAGCCGATGCTGTGAAGATGTTGAAAGACACACATCAGTCTATAACACAGAAAAATGTCGCGGAAATCTCAGGTATGTCTACATCCACCATTCAAAAATATTGGTCGTATCAGAACACCCGAGACACTGTTGCTTCAGGTAGTGGCAACGCGGATGTGCTTGCTTACTTTTTTTCGAAAACAATCAAAGCTATCTCTACTGAGCAAAAATTAGTACTCAAAGCTGAAAGATTTTATTCGAAACTCATTGCTCGACTGGAGAAAAAGAATTCTAAGCCCATGCGGGTCATCAGAGAGCCGTTTGGATTCAGTCGAGCCAATTCTGACCACGATACAATCTTTGAACTCTGTCGGCATGTGAAAGCCCTCAATCAGGATGCTATTCGCAGGGCTGAAAATCGCAAGAAGGCAAGGAAATCTAAGGCGAAACGGACTCTGAGGACTTTGTGGCATACAGAAAATCATAGGCTTGGCAAGGAATTAGCTCACGAAGCCTTTAAGGCAAGGATTTCAGTAATCTCCAAGGATTTCGACGAACGAATTGAGGATGCAGAAAGATATTCCGACGATATCGCGAATATGCTGGCACTCGGAAGGAAATCGGTAATCAGGGCTGAATGGCGAGCTTACCGAGATACCCAGCCTCCTGCAGATCCATTGCCCGCTTTTCCACGGAATGCCAACGGTGCTTTTGATTACGATGCTGGTGATAACGATGGTGTGCCACGGTATCGAGTTTTGCAGATGGCACCCTAAAAGCAATAAGTGTCATAGCACGAACATAGCGCCCGATGTAGCCAGACGTCGGACAAAAATAGCAAAACACAAACTTGCTATCTCGGACGACGGAGAATAATTATGAGCCTTTTTAGGTATTAAATAACGTCGATATATATTTAGATAAAATAGTCTATAAATCATTGCTTTCTAGCATATTCGGATACTATATTGTTATAGCGAGGCGTGCTGATTGTGCCTACGAGGAAACTCTTCGAGTTTCTCTTGCCCAATACAACAGTCTCGCAAAGGGGATAAATCCCCTGTTGAACCCCGAATTAATTATTTAAATAATTAATTATTTTCACCATTAGGAGAACCATATGGACGCCTCAGACAAAACCGACGACCAACCCAAATACCCGCATATCACTCTTGATATATGTAAGCTGAACGGCAACGCATTCGTGCTCATTGGCGCCACGATGAACGCGCTGAAACGTTCGCGGGTGTCAGCTTCTGAGGTCCAAACCGTAATTGCTCACCCCACCTCTGCCCGCGCGTCGCGTGGTGACGTGGCTGCCAGCACGTGACGAATATCACCGAGGACGGAGCGGCCATTGGCCTTTGCGGTGCTGACCACGGAGCGGAAGGCGGCGTAGGTTTGCGCACCCCATTCGGAGCGAAAGCCGTTGGTCACCTTGCGGAAGATCACGCTGGGCCGCAGCGCACGCTCGCAGACATTGTTCGTGGCCGATACGGCGCG
>JBBILI010000049.1:0-32831 GCA_037445025.1 Rhodospirillales bacterium | reverse complement strand
TCCTGCCGCTGCCGCCCAAGTGCCCGGAACTCAATCCGGTCGAAAACGTCTGGCAGTTCATGCGCGACAACTGGCTGTCCAATCGAGTCTTCGATACCTACGACGCCATCCTCGATCATTGCTGCGAGGCTTGGAACAAACTCACCGATCAGCCCTGGCGCATCATGTCTATCGGCATGCGCGATTGGGCGCATCGGTTCTGATCAGTGAGAGTTGGTATTATCTTCTGTCACGCGTGTTCATTGTCAGCCCCAGGCAATATGCGGCGGTGGGCAACTGGTAGGATTTCAAGCTGAAGCCTTCCGGCACCGGGCCGTTCAAGGTGACCAAGGTGACGCCGCGCACCTCGATCGAGCTGGCACGCAACGAGGAGTATTGGGACCGTGGTCGGGTGCCGAAGCTGGCCCGGATGATCCTGTCGCCGGTGCCTGATGCGCTGACCCGGGTGGCGGCGCTGCAGGCGGGGCAGCTGGATTTCGTGGAGTATCCGGCGCCGGACACGCTGGCCGCGCTGAAGGCGGCGGGGTTTCAGATCGTGACCAAGCCCTATCCGCATATCTGGGCCTGGCACGCCAGCAACGCGCCGGATTCGGCGCTGGCGGACAAGCGGGTGCGCCAGGCGTTGAACTACGCGCTGGACCGTGAGGCGATGGTGGGGCTGCTGGCCGGCACCGCCATTCCCGCGCGCGGTCCGTGGCCGGACACGTCGGCGTATTTCGGCAATCCCGTCGAACATTACAAATATGATCCGGACAAGGCGCGTGCCTTGCTGAAGGCGGCTGGGTATGGGCCGGAGCGAAAGCTTTCGGTGAAGGTGCAGGTGCCGACCTCCGGCTCAGGCAACATGGTGCCGCTGCCGATGGCGGAGTTCGTGCAGCAGAACTTCGCCGAGTTCGGTGTGGTGGTGGAGTATGAGGTTTCGGACTGGGGGACGGTGCTGACTTCGATGCGCCAGCGGCCGGATGCGCCGGGGCGGCATCGTGATGTGATCAATCACGGTCTGCCGATTTCGGATCCGACGCAGCTGTATCTGAATTTCGATGGCCAGGCGTTTCCGCCTGCGGGCTCGAACTGGAGCCTGTATGCCAATCCGGAGGTGGATCGGTTGCTGGCGCAGGCGTTCGAGACGTTCGAGCCCACGGCACGTGACGCCTTCATTACCCAGGCGCACGCCAGGATCGTGGATGACGCGCCGTGGGTGTTCATGGTGCACGACCTGAACCCGAGGGCGCTGAGCCCAAAGGTGAAGGGCTTTGTCCAGGCCCAATCCTGGTACCAAGACTTTACCCAGATTTCTATCGGATAAAAGTTTCTTTGGTTCTTTCTTTTCAATGAAAGAACTTCTTTTGTTAAAACAAAAGAAGCAAAAAAACTTTTATTCGTTGGGTTTGGATCTCAGGCGGCCAACAATACCTGATGGAAAGAAATAGACGATCAACACGAACAACACGCCGAGCCAGAGCAGCCAGCGGTCGGGGTTGAACAGCCGATCGGCGAACGGCACACCCGACAAGGTGCCCGACAACGCCGCCATGCCGGGCTGCAGATAGTACTGCGCCAGCACGATGACGATGGCGCCGAGCATCGGGCCATACAGCGTGCCCATGCCGCCGATGACGGTCATCAGCAGGATGGAATCGACCATGATCTCGAACGACATCGAGGCCGCCGGCCCGTTGTAGCGCAGCACCAGGGCCAGCATCGCGCCGGCCAGGGTGGCCATCACGGCGCCGATCACCCCGGCCAGGGTGCGGTGCAGGACGATGTTGAAGCCGAGCGCCTGGGCGCGGAACTCATTCTCGCGAATAGCCTGCAGCACGCGGCCGAAGGGAGAGTTGACGATGCGCAGCATCAGCAGAAACAGAAACGTCGCCGCGGCAAACACGAGGTAGTAGGTGATCACCCTCCCGTCGATCCGAACACCCAGCAACGGCTGGGCGAGCAGGCGGAAGGCGGGCGAGAGCAGGGCAGGGGCGGAAAAGGTCAGCCCATCCTCGCCGCCGGTGAGGTCGCGCCATTGGGTGGCGACGATGAGGGCGAAGCTGGCGACGGCCAAGGTCACCATCGAGAAGAACAGCGCGCGCAGGCGCAGGCTGAGGAAGCCGATGCCGACGGCCAGCACGCCGGAGACGATCAAGCTGGCCGCGATGCCGACAAGAACAGCGAACCAGCCGACCGGCAGCGAGGACAGCGCGATGGCCACGCCATAGGCGCCGATACCGAAGAACATTGCGTGGGCGAAGGAGACGATGCCGGTGTAGCCGAGCACGATATCATAGCTCGCCGCCAGCACGGTGAAGATGCAGATGCGCGCGGCGACACCCAGCGCCTTGGTGCCGGGAAACAGGAACGGCGCGAAGGCCAACGCCACGAAGGCCACGATCAGCAGCACCGCCAGTATGCGGCTGCGCGGCCGGTCGCCCGAGAGGATCGTGTCCAGCATCAGCCGCGCACCAGCGGAAACAGGCCGCGCGGGCGCCACAGCAGCACGGCGACCATCATGAGGATGTTGGAGCCCAGCGCGAGGCGCGGGGCGAGGAAGCCGGAATAGTTGGTCATCAGCCCCACCAGCACCGCGGCCACAAAGGCACCGCCCACCGAGCCCATGCCGCCCATGATGAGGATGATGAACACCAGGATCATCATCTCCGGCCCGATCGCTGTGGTGACCAGCCCTTGGTAGATCCCCCACATCACGCCTCCCACGCCGGCCAACGCGCAGCCGGTGACGAACACGGCGACGAACAGGCGTTTGACGCGAAAGCCCAGCGCCTCGACCATCTCGATGTTCTCGACACCGGCGCGCACCATCAGGCCAAGCCGGGTGCGCGAGAGGATGAATTCGAGGCCAAGGAACACCGCCAACCCAAGGGCCACGGCGACGAGGCGAAAAATCTCGATGGCGGCGCCGAAGATCACCACGCTGCCCTGCATCGCCAGCGGCTTGGCAACCGGAATCGGGTTGGCCCCCCACACCGCCACCAGCAGCTCCTGGGCGACGATCAGCCCGCCCACCGTGATCAGGATCTGGCGCAGATGCGAGCCGTAGACGCGGCGGATGATGACGATCTCGAAGATCCAGCCGGCGACACCGGTGAGCACGATGGCGGCGAGCAGGGCAGCGCCGAGCACGGCCAGCGCCGCGATCCAGCGGGCATTGGCGGCGAGGTTGGGCAGGGCCGCCACCACATCGGTCGCGACATAGGCGCCGAGGCTGATGAAGGCGCCGTGGGCGAAGGTGATCACGTCCATCAGGCCGAACACCAGCGTGAGTCCGGAGGCCATCAGGAACAGCATCATGCCCATGGCGAAGCCGGCCACGGTGAGGGTGAGCCACGTGGAAAAGTTCATGAACGGCAGGGCGGCCAGCATGAACAGCGGCAAAACGAGGCGGGCCTGCAGTGCGGGGTCGCGCAGGTTCATTGGTGGGCTGCCAGGCTGAGGCCGAGCAGGCTTGTCTGCAGGTCGGTGTCATCAGCGAGTTCGGCCATCGTGCCGGTGTGCACGACCCTGCCGTTGTCCATCACCGCCACATCGTCACCCACCGACTGCGCCATGTGGAAATTCTGTTCCACCAGCAGGATGGTGGTGTCACGCGCCTTCAGCTCCAGCAGGCAGGCGATCAGCTGGTCGATCACCGAAGGGGCGAGGCCCTTGGTGGGTTCGTCGATGATCATCAGCCGGCGGTCCTCGACGATGGCGCGGGCCACCGCCAGCATCTGCTTCTGGCCACCGGACAACAGGCCGGCGCGGTCGTGCCATTTGGTTTTCAGAATGGGAAAGAAACGGAACACGTCATCCAGCCGCGCTTCGTTGAAGCGGGCGCCGGTGGCGGCGAGCTTCATGTTCTCCGCCACGGTGAGCTGGGAGAAGATCCCCATCGTCTCCGGCACATAGGCTATGCCGAGCCTGGCGATATCGGGCGTTTCGCGCCCCGTGATCTCCGCATTGTCGAAGCGGATGGCGCCGGCGCGGGGCTGCCACAGCCCCATGATGCTGCGCAGCGTGGTGGTCTTGCCCGCGCCGTTGCGGCCCAGCAGCATGGTCACCCGGCCGCGGCGGACGGTGAGGTCCACCCCGTGCAGAATGTGATACGCGCCGATATGGGTGACGACGCCGGACAGCGTCAGCAGCTCATCCATGCGCCGGCTCCTTCGGGCGGATGCCGAGATAGGCCTCCTGCACGATCGGCAGGGACACGACCGTCGCCGGATCGCCATCGGCCACCAGCGTGCCGTTGTGCAGCACGATGATGCGGTCAGCGAGGCGTCGCACCACGTCCATCTTATGCTCCACGAGCAAAATGGTCTTGTCGCCGTCGCGCTTGATGTCCTCGATGAGGTCGAGCAGCACCGGCACCTCGTCCACGCTCATGCCGGCGGTGGGTTCGTCGAACATGAACACCTGGGGCTTCAAGGCCAGCATCAGCGCCACCTCCAGCTTGCGCTGGTCGCCGTGGGAGAGATCGGCGGCGTGACTGCGGGCGCGGGGCGCGAGGGCCACGCGGCTGAGCAGGGCGTGCGACTCGTCGATCAGATCGCGGTGGCGTTTGGCCATGCTGAACAGGTCCACGCCGGTGGATGCTCTCGCCTGCACGGCAAGGCGGACGTTTTCCAACACGGTGAGGTTGGGAAACAGATTGGTCAGCTGAAACGCCCGGCCAATGCCCAGCCGGGTGCGGCGGTCCGCCCTCAGGCCGGTGATGTCCAGGCCGTTGAACATCACCGCACCGTCGGTGGCACGGAGCTGGCCGGAGATGAGGTTGAAATAGGTCGTCTTGCCGGCCCCGTTGGGGCCGACAATGGCGGTCAGCGTGCCCGGCTGAAACGCGCAGCTCACGGCATTGACGGCGACATGGCCGCCGAACCGCACCGTGAGGCCGCGCGTCTCCAGCATGATCAGCGCTTGTTCAGGATGGGAACGTTCATGTCGGCGATGCCGATCTCGCGGGTCAGCTCCGGCACCGCCCAGGCGAGGGTGGGATCGACCTTGATCTTGAAGCCGAACATGGACTGCAGGGCCTGGTGATCCTCCTTGCGGAACATCATCTTGCCCTTCGGCGTGTCGAAGGACAGACCCTCCATGGCCTTGATCAGCGTTTCGGTGTCGGTGGAACCGTTGGTCTTGGTCAAGGTCGCCACTAGCGAGGCGGCGGCGGAGAAACCGCCGGCGGTGAAGAAGTCGGGCGGCGTGCCGAAGCGCTTGGTGTGCTCGGTCACCAGCCAGTCATTCTCGGCGTTGTGGGGGATGGCGTAGTAGTAATACGTGGCCCCCTCCATGCCGGGGAACGCCTTGTAGGCGGCCATGGCGGGCAGGATGTTGCCGCCGGTGGCGATGTCGATGTTGTGGCGCTCGGGCGCCAGCGGCTTCAGGGCTGCCAGCGGGTTGCCGCCGGCCCAGATGACGAACAGCACCTTGTGGCCCTGCTCCTTGTCCAGCGCGTCGAAGATGCGCTGGGCGGGGGCGGTGAAGTCGGTCGTCGTCGGCGGGGCGTATTCCTCATGCACGATCTTCGCACCCGTGCCGGCCAGCGCCGTCTTGAAAGCGGCCACGCCGTCGCGGCCGAAGGCGTAGTCCTGCGCCAGGGTGGCGATGACGGTGCCGGGCTTGCCGACGGCCACCGCATTCGAGATCGCGTCCTGCGAGGAGTTGCGGCCGGTGCGGAAGATGTAGCGATTCCACTTCGCACCGGTGATCTCGTCGGCCACGGCGGGCTCCACGATCAGCACCTTCTTGTATTCCTCTGCTACCGGCAGCATCGCAATCGCCACCGCCGAGGAGGTGCCGCCGACCGCGATGTCGACATCCTGGTCGCCGAACGCCTCAGCCAGCGCGGCGCGGCCGACATCGGGCTTGGTCTGGCTGTCCTTGACGATGATCTCGAGTTTCCGTCCGGCCACCGTCATGGTGCCGTGGGTGAGGTATTCCAGGCCCAGATTGAAGCCTGTGACGGTCTGCTTGGCATAGGCCTCGAGCGGGCCGGTGGTGTCGGCGATCAGCGCCACCTTGACGGGATCGGCGGCGTAGGCCGCGCTCGACAGCAAGGTCGCGGCGAGGATGAGGGCCAGGGATTTCGTGGGCGACTTCATGGGCGAGCCTCCGGGGTCGGTTTGTTGTTCTGGGTCAGGAAGGCGGTGACGAGGTCGATCTGGGCCCTTGTGTTGAGGCCCGGCGCGTGGCCGCAGCCCGGGATCTCGACGATCGCCGGGCGGGGGCCGCGCGTGGTCATGCGCGAGGCGATGTCCTGGGTCAGCAGGTCGCTGTCGCTGCCGCGCAGCACCAGCATCGGCAGGTCGAGCGTGTCGTAGCAGGCCCACAACGTGTAGTCGTCATGGTCGAGTTGGCGGACCACGGCCGGGTCGTAATGCGTGGTGATCCGGCCATCGGACAGCCGCCGCGCGGTGGTCTCCGCGAGGTGACGCCACTGCGCGTCGGAGTGTTCGCCAAACGGGCGATAGGCGGTGCGCACGAAATCCTCGTAGGCGCCCATGGTGGCGAACACCGGGGGCTGGCCGGCATAGGCGCGGATGCGCTCCACCGCCGGGCGCGGCAGTTCTGGGCCGATATCGTTGACCACCATCGCCGTGATGCGATCTCGTAACGAGCCGGCCGCCACGTGCAGACCGAGTGCGCCGCCCATCGAGGTGCCGAGCCAGAGGAAATGGTCCAGGTGCAGCGCATCGGCCAGGGCCGCGGCGATGGCTTCGTAGCAGGCGAAGCTGTAGTCGGTGCCGGGATCAGCACTCCATTGGGAGAAGCCGCGGCCGATCTGGTCCGGGCAGATCACGCGATAGGTGGTGGCGAGGCTGGCCGCGATCGTGTCGAAATCGCGGCAGGTACGGGCCAGGCCGTGCCACATCAGCAGCGGCGGCGCAGTGTCGTCGCCCCATTGCACGGCATGGATCTCGAAGCCGGCGCAGTTCAGCATCAGCGAACGCGGCGTTGGGCCGTGCGTCACGCCATTCCCCCGTTTCCGACATCCCGAGTCTAGCACATCGGCCGCGGGCCGCCTTGACCCAGCGTGGGCGATCGCTTGACCGAGCGCGGGATCAGCCGCGGCGCCACTCGCTGGGCGCGCAGCCGAACCGCCGGCGGAAGGCGCGGCTGAAATGGGCGGGGTCGGCGAAGCCAAGCCGCCAGGTGATGCCGGCGATGGGCTGGTCCGGATGGGTGCGCAGCCAGTCGCGCGCGCGGTCGAGCCGTTCGGCGAAGATGGTCTCCTCCACCGACGCGCCCGAGCCGCGGAAGATCTCATGCAGATAGGAGACGGACACGCCGCACGCCTCGGCCACGCGGGCGGGTGTGAGATCACGTTCGCCGAGATGGCTGCGGATATGTTGCAGGGCGCGGCCGCGATGAGCGGCGCGGGCGGCGGATTCGCTGGCGGAAGTCTGCTGGGAACCTGTCACCATGGTCAGCACAATGAGGTCGAGCAGCTGGTTGGTCAGAGACGTGAACTCGTGCTCGGTCCAGGCGGTGCTGCCGTTGGTGTATTGGGTGAGGAAGCTGTCGAGCAGGCGGAACCGGGGCGAGGCGGGGTCGTCGGCCAAGGCGTAGAACGGCAGCGGGGCGGGCACGCGGGCGGTCAGCGCTTCCGGCGGGAAGGCGAGGCCCAGCGTCTGGTAGTCGCCCTGGGGCGTGGTTTCGTAGGGCACGGCGTTGTTGACGAGGTAGCAGTGTCCGGGTTCCAGCACGTGTTCCTGGCCGCCCTGGTTGAGTTTCAGGCGGCCGCGCTGGGGGCGGAGCAGGCTGCAATAGGCGTCGTCCAGCTTTGCCACGTCCTGGCGGCTGCGGCGGAAGGCCTGGCCGTCATACCCGAGTTCGACGAAGCGGATGTCCTGGCGGCGTTCCACGCGCACCCGCCCATGGAAGCGTTCCGGATCGCTGCGGCAGATCCCAAACGGGCCAAAGGCCCGGCCGATCGTGTCAGCCCAGACCGCGAAGCGGTCTGGGCCTGCCAAACTTGTGGTATCGAGTTCCAGCACCGTCATGCCTGCAGAGTGCCGCGAAGCCCAAACGAATAAAAGTTTTTTGCTTCTTTTTTTCAAAAAAGAAGTTCTTTCCTTCAAGAAAGAACCAAAGAACTTTCATCCCCTTGCTGTCCAGCCGCCTTCCATGCGCTGGAACAGCGGTGTGGTGAACGCGCCTTGCACGGGAACTGTGCTGTCCCATCCGTCGCGCCAGCGCTGTCCCTGGATCATGGCGACCAGCAGGCAGACCGGTTCGATGCCTCCGGCACGCAGCAGCGCCACACCGGCCTGGGCGGAACTCCCGGTGCTGATCACGTCATCGACCAGCGCGACGCGCCGGCCTTCCAGGCGGGACAGCAGGCGCGGATCCAGCCACATGCGGCGTGCGCGGTTTGCCCCGGTGGCGGGTGAGGTGATCGAGGCAAGCGGTACTGAGAGCGCATCGTCGTACCAGCGCTTGCGCGTGGTGGACGGCGCCACCCAGTTCGGGTGGCTGAGGGCGCGGGCGACGGCGGCACCCACGCTGTGACCGAGCGTGGGCAGGCCCACCACGATCTCCGGCCGGAACGGCGCTGCGATGTCGGCCATCCAGGCGGCGATCTGGTCGAGCACCGCGAACGAAGCCTGGTTGGCGATGAGGCCGGCAACGGCGGTGTCGCCGAGATCGCGCAACGGCAGGCGCAGCGTGCGCCCATCCGGCATCGGCGCGTCGAAATGATCCTGCCATGGCGCGGGCCTCGGCGCGGACGTCGCGAAGGCCTGCCAGTAGTCCGGCACGATCAGGCGGCGACGGTGGTGAGGGCCTCGTGGATGTCGCGGAACATCGGCAGGGTCTGCTCGGTGTGCGCGGCCTTGAGGACGGCGACGACGTCATGCACCGGCATCAGCAGGGCGATATGGCCGCCTTTGGCACGCACCTTCTTGGCGGCTTCGAGCAGCATCGCGATGCCCTCCGGCGCGATCATCGGGACGTGGGCCAGATCGATGATCACACGCCGCTCGGTTTCAAGCGCGATCCGAAACCGAGGCTCGATCTGCTGGGTGCCGATCCGGTCGAGGTGGCCAGACAGATTGAATTTCGTGATGCCGCCTTCCAGCGTTTCGGTGCTCATGTCCATGTTGTACGACCATCCCAGGGAGCTTTGTCTGCGGGGATGGTGTCACATCTCGGTTGCGAACCCAATCCGGGTTTCGCGCACGGCGATGGCGTCGCGTGCCTGTTCCAGCACCTTGATGAGTTCGGCCACGGAGACGCCGTCACTTTCCATGACCATGCGGGTCATGGGGTCGGTCAACAGGGTCTCGAAGCTGAGCGAGCGATGGTCATGGCCGGGGGGTTGGCCATTCCCGGGATTGCCATGCCAGGAGTCGCAGCAGGTGCACATTGCGGTCTCTCCGTTTCGTTCGCTCCCACCTTAGGCAGCTCTGGTGTCACCAAACTGCTTCCGTTGGGTTAACCAATGGTTACTGGCGCAAGGTGATCCCGGGTCATGGCGAATTTGCGGCGGCGGCTACTTCGAACGCGTTAAGTCCTTGTAACAGCGTTGTGCGATCGAGGTCGCGGGTGATGAACACCACGCGGGAGCGGCGGGGTTCGCCTTCGGGCCAGGCCGGCAGCAGTTCCGGCGGGTGGAACAGGTGCTGCACGCCGTGGATGGCCACCGGGCGGGCCTGCCCGTCCAGATCGAGGATGCCCTTCACGCGCAGCAGGCGGGTGCCGTGGGTGGCGATCATCATTTCGAGCCAGGCGCCGAAGCCGATCCAGTGCAGCGGCGTTTCGAAGGTGAGGCAGAAGGCCTGGATATGCGCGTCGTGGCGGTTCACGTCATGGTGATGGTGGTGATGGTCGTCATAGGCGGCCGCGTTGATCCAGCGCGCGACATCGGCAGGTTTTCCCGCCGCGTCGAACAGCCCTGCGTCGAGGATCGCCGATGGTTCGACGGCGCCGTGATCGGCGGTGATGACGGGGGCGCCGGGGTTGAGGGCGGCGAGGCGGGCGCGCAGGGCGGTGGTGTCGGCGAGGTCGGATTTGGTCAGCACCAGCCGGTCCGCCACCACCACCTGGCGCAGCGCCTCGTCATGCGCATCGAACTGCCCCATGGCATGGACGGCGTCGACGACGGTTGCGATCCCGTCCAGCCGGAACAGCGTGGCGGCGAGGGGATCGCCGATCAGCGTGGCCAGGATCGGTGCGGGGTCGGCGAGACCGGTGGTTTCGATGATGACGCGGGCGATGGCGCCTTCGCGCACACGCGGGGCGAGTTTTTCCAGGGCGCGGCAGAGGTCGCCGCGCACGGTGCAGCACAGGCAGCCGGCGGCGAGCAGGATGGTGTCGCCGTCCACCGTCTCCATCAGCTGATGGTCGAGGCCGATCTCGCCGAACTCGTTGACCAGCACGGCGGTGTTGGCGAGTTCGGGGCGTTTGAGGAGTTTGTTGAGCAGGGTGGTCTTGCCGGCGCCGAGGAAGCCGGTGAGGATTGTCAGGGGGATTTGCATTGAAGGTTCCTTAAGGAAGCGCTTCTTTTCTGAAGAAAAGAAGCAAAAGACTTTTATTCGTTGGGTGCGCACCTCTCCGGATAGAACCGCGACAGCCCGACAAAAGCTTTTTGGTTCTTTTTTTCAAAAAAGAACCGCTTCCTTAACCCTTGGAATAAAGCACCTCCGGATCAACCTCCGGCGCCGCGATCTCCGTCAGCACCTCATCCCGCAACGCGCGGAAAAAGCAGTTGTGCCGCCCGGTATGGCAGGCGACCCCGAGCTGATCGACGAGCACGAGCAGCGTATCGCCATCGCAGTCCACCCGCAGATCGATCAGCGTCTGGGTCTGGCCAGAGCTTTCGCCCTTGCGCCAGAGCCGCCCGCGCGAGCGGCTCCAGTAGCAGACGCGGCCGGTGGCGAGGGTTTCCGCGACCGCGTCTCGGTTCATCCAGGCCATCATCAGCACTTCGCCGGTGTCGTGCTGCTGGGCGATGGCGGCGACGAGGCCGTTGGCGTCGAAGCTGATCGCGTCGAGCATGGCCTGGATGGGAGCGGTCATTCCGACAGCGTCTCGCTGAGGGTGTTGCGGTGCATCACGTCGAGCCCCTGGCGGAGATCGGCCATCAGGTCGTCCGGCGCTTCGAGGCCGATATGCAGGCGCACCAGCTCGCCGCCGAAATCGCCGGTGCCGGCGGTGCGGGTGATGCCGCCGCTGGTGGGCAGCACCAGGCTCTCGAAGCCGCCCCAGCTGGCGCCGATGCCGAACAGCTCGAGCGCGTTGGCCATGGCATGAACACGTTCCTGGCTGAAGCCGGGCTGCACGACGATGCCGAACAGGCTGCAGGCGCCGGTGAAGTCACGCTTCCAGATCTCGTGGCCCGGGGCGCCGGGCAGGGCGGGGTGCAGCACCTGCTTCACCTCGGGCTGGGTGGCCAGCCACCTGGCGACCTGCACGGCAGAGGCCGCCTGGCGCTCCATGCGCACCGCCATGGTGCGCAGGCCGCGCAAGGCGAGCCAGCAATCATCGGGGCTGGCGTACTGGCCGAGCGCCATGCTGGTGACACGGACGGTCTCCCAGTCCGCGTCGGAATTGACGGTGATGCTGCCCAGCAGCACGTCGGAATGGCCGCCGGCGTATTTGGTCAGCGCCTGGATCGACACATCGACGCCGTGGCGAAACGGCTGGAAGTGGTGAATGCCCCAGGTGTTGTCCATCAGCACCTTGGCGCCGTGGGCGTGGGCGACGGCCGAGAGCGCCGGCACGTCCTGCACCTCGAAGGTGTGGCTGCCGGGACTTTCGAGATAGACGACCTTCGTGTTGGGCTGCAGCAGCGCCTTGAGGCCGGCGCCGTCGATGCACGAACCATAGAAGGTGGTGGTGATGCCGAAGCCCGCCATCATGCCGGTGGCGAAGCCGCGGGCCGGGCCGTAGACGCTGTCGGGCATCAGGCAGTGATCGCCGGCCTTGAGATAGGCGAGCAGCGGCACGGTGACGGCGGCAAGCCCGGTGGAGACGATCTGGCAGCGCGTGCCGCCTTCGATCTCGGCGATCATGTCCTCAAGCGGGTAGTGGGTCGGCCCGCCCATGGTGCCGTACACCATCTTCTGCTCAAGCCGGTGCCCGGCTGCGGCCTTGCGGCCGGCCATGTTCTCATAGAGCACGGTGGAGCCGCGATGGATCGGCGGGTTGACGAAGCCGTGCACATGCGTGCCGGCGCGGCCGGCATGGGACAGGCGGGTCTCGAAGGCGTGTTTCGGCTTCGGCTTGATGTCGTCGGGCATGTCAGGTTTCCACAGGGGTGTCGGAGCGGCTGCCCCATTCGGACCAGGAGCCGTCATAGACGGCACCGGCGGGCAGGCCCGCGCGGGTCATGGCCAGGGTGAGCACGGTGGCGGTGACGCCGCTGCCGCAGCTGGTGACGACGGGTTTGCTGCCGTCGATGCCCAGGGCGGCCAGCCTGGCGCGCAGCTCGGGTACCGGCAGCATGGTCTGATCCGCGGTCAGCACCTCGGTGATCGGCAGGCTCACGGCACCGGGGATGTGGCCGCTGCGCATGCCGGGCCGCGGTTCGATGGCGGTGCCGTTGAAGCGGGCGGCGGGGCGGGCATCGAGCACGATCTCGGTGCGGGTGCCGACATTGGCCAGCATGTCGCCGATGCCGCGCAGGCGCTGGGCGCGGAAATCCGGGCGGAAGATGGTGGGCTTGGCGCGCGGCGGCAGGCCGGCTTCGAGGCTGCGGCCCTCGGCCACCCATTTCGGCAGCCCGCCATCAAGCACGGCCGAGCGGTCATGGCCGAACAGCTCCATCATCCACCAGCCGCGCGCGGCGGAGTTGATGCCCTTCTGGTCATAGAACACCACGCGGGCGCTGTTGGAGATGCCGAGCTCGCCCACCAGCCGGGCGAAGCGGCCGGGCGTGGGCACCATATGCGGCAGGTCGGTGTCGGTGTCGGCGATCACCTCGAGGTCGAACACGCCGGCGCTGGGGATGTGGCCGGCGGCGAATTCGGCCTTGGCGTCGCGTTTTTCGGTGGGGACGTAGTAGGTGCAGTCGAACACCAGCACCTCGCCGAGGTTGTCGGCGAGCCATTCCGTCGAGACGAGGGGTTTCATGAGGCGAGTTCCACCGAGATGCGCCGGTTCTGCCGGCCTTTGTTTTCAATCTTCGTGACACGCACGGCGCCGATCTCCGCGGTGGAGGCGACATGGGTGCCGCCGCAGGGCTGCAGGTCCACGAGAGTCTCTGCCGTGCCGATGCGCACCAGCCGCAGCCGGCCGGTGCCGCGCGGCGGCTTGACCGAGAGGGTGCGCACGAGTGTGGGGTTGGTGTCGAGCACGCTTTCGTCGACCCATTCATGGCTGATGGGATGGGCTCCCGCGATCAGCGCGTCGAGCTTCTCCTGGATCGCTTCCTTGGTCGGTGGCTCCGCCATGTCCAGATCCAGGCGGGACTTGTCCGGCCCGATCTGACCGCCGGTGACGGCGATGCCTGGCAGCGCGGCGCAGAGCAGATGCAGCGTGGTGTGCATGCGCATCAGCCGGTGGCGCAGATCGAAATCGATGATGCCGGTGACGGTGGCGCCGACCGGCGGCAGGGCGGCATCCGGCGCCGGCACATGCAGCACTGCCTCGCCCTCGCCCTTGGTCGCCTCAGTGATAGCGGTTTCGCCGCCGTCCCAGCGCAGCACGCCGCGGTCGCCGGGCTGGCCGCCGGAGCGGGCGTAGAACACGGTACGGTCAAGCAGAATGCCCGTGGGGTCGGCGGCGATGACGACGGCCTGCATGTCGCGTGCGGTGGCGTCGTCGAGGAAGAGTTTCTCGGTCATGCCGGCAGCATCGGCGTGCTGCGGCCCGAGATCAAGCCGCGGGCTGTGCTTAGCCGAGCGGATGCGCCGCGATGAGCTGGCGGACCTTGGCCGCCGCCGGCGCCCCTTTCAGGGCTTCACGCCACTGCGCCTCGGCCACGCGCTGGTGTGCTGCGATGGCCTCGTCCGCGCCGGTGATCATGGCCACGCCGGAGGGCGAGGCAGGGTGGGAATCGGTGCGGAACGGGTTGACGGCCAGCGAGGCGCGGTCTCGCGCACGCAAAATCTTGAAGCCGCCGGTCGGTTCGGTCATCGGCAGCAGGCCGAACTGCAAGCCCATCGGCTCGGCTTCCATCAGATTGGCGATGTTCTCCACCTCGGCGATGGCCACTTTGCGGCACAACTGGCGCGTGCGCTCGGACAGCGCGATGCCGGAGGCGATACCGCCTTCGAGGAAGTTCTGCAGCCGCGACATGGCGATCATGCAGATGATGCCGGGGCGGCGCATGCCGTACATGCGCTTGCGGGCGCTCATGATGCCCAGCACCTGCTCGGTGGTGGCGCGCAGCGCCGTGCGGTCGCCACCGGCGGCGTCAGACGCCTCTTCATAGGCCTCACCGAGCGCGGAATCGTAGTTTTCCGAGGTGGTGAGGTAGCAGACCGGGCCGTGCATCAGCAGGATCTGGTCCGCGGTCTCCTCAAGCTGGCGCATGCGTTCGAGATAGCCGATCGGGCGGTTGTAGTATTCGACGCCGATGCCCAGCAGCGAGAGCGGCGAGATCTTGAGCAGTTCGGCCAGGCGCTTGATCGTGTCGAGCTTGATGACCTCGCCCTTCTCGTAGCGGTACAGCGCCGCGCGCGACACGCCGAGACGGGCCGCGATCTCCTCGGCGCGCAGCCCTGACTCAAGACGATAGGCCCGCAGCTGCTGGCCGATTTCCGTGAAACGCATACAGGTCGCCTTTCCAAACCTCACCCGATCCCGGTTCCGCCGTGACCCAATCCCGGCTGGTCACGACGTTAACGAGTATTGAGACAAATTGCCGGATTGCGTCTTGGTCTCGGGCTATAAGCAAGTCTACAGAATTGGACGGATTATCTCAACAAATTCCTGTGTCCGCTCGGCGAATCGGACCAGAATTTTCTCGACATTCGCAAATTCAGCCGCAATCCGGCCGAGCCCACCCGATCGCGGCCCGCGCCAGGGCGTCGATCGTGTCCACCAGCGGCACCGGCAGCTCCTGCCAGGGCCCGGCCTGGATGCCGAGCGGAATCTCGGTGCAGCCCAGCACCACCGCCCGCGCCCCGCGCGCGGCAAGGTTTGCCACCGTTTCCGCCAGCGGAGCGTAGGCCTCGTTCACCCGGTTGGCCTTCACGGCGGCGATCGCGGGGGTGACTTTTGTGGCCATCTCCTGCGCGTCCGGCGTGATCACCTCCCAGCCGAGCGCCTCGAGCCGGTCTTGATACAGCCGCATCGCCAGTGTGCCGGCGGTGCCCATCACCCCAACCACGCCGCGCGGGGCGACACGGCGCAGATCGGCCGCGGCGGCCTCGACGATGTGCAGGATCGGCAGAGAGGTCGCAGCCTGCATCTGTTGGAACCAGCCATGCGCGGTGTTGCAGGGAATGGCGACAGCACCGCAGCCCGCGGCGGCCAGACCGTTCAGCCCGGCCACCAGCACCGGCAGCGGGTCCGGGCCGCCGGCGCGCGCCAGCGTGCGGTCCGGCACGCGCGGGTTGGACCAGAGCACCGCCTGGATATGCTCCTGGTCGGTTGCGGCCGGGGTGAGCAGCGTGAGGCGGACCATGAAATGCGCGCTGGCCAGCGGACCCATGCCGCCGAGCACGCCGAGAATACGGTTTTCCATGCCATCCATCATGCCGTGGCCTGACTTCGCCGCCAAGCTGTGGCAGGGAAGATGCCGTTGCGAGGGATCTTCAAATGCCGGTTGCGCCGTTCGAGCTGCAGGGACATCGCGGTGCGCGCGCACTGTTTCCGGAGAACACGCTGGAAGGCATCCTGGCCACGCTCGCCGTGGGCGTGGATGGCATCGAGCTCGACATCGCGGTGACCGCGGACGGTGTCGCGGTGGTGACGCATGATTTCAGCCTCGGCGGCGATCTGGTGCGAGGCGCCGACGGAGCGTTCCTGCAGGGGCAGGAGCCGCTGGTCCTGTCGCTGACGTCCGCGGAGGTCGCAACCTATGATGTCGGCCGGGTCCGGCCCGGCAGCGATCTCGCGGCGCGGTTTCCGATCCAGGCCGGGCGCGACGGGCTGCGTATTCCATATTTCGCAGAGATTCTCAGGGCGACCCGGGGCTGTCCGGCACGCCTCGAGGTCGAGCTCAAAACCCATCCCGCACGGCCGCAGGACACGGTGGCCCCCGAGGCGATGGCCGATATCGTGCTGGCGCTGGTCGATGCCAGCGGCGCACGCGACCGGGTGGTGTTTCGCTCGTTCGACTGGCGCAGCCTGGCGCATCTGCGCCGCGTCGCGCCCGCGATGAAGCTGGTCTGGCTCAGCGAGACGGCGGATCTGGCGACGCTGGATCGCGTGTGTGCGCACGCCGATGGCAGCCTTACGCCCGGCTGGGCGCCGGCCCAGGCGAGCCTGACCAAGGATATCGTGCGCGCGGCACAGCGGGCCGGGCTGCTTGTGCTGCCCTGGACGGTCAACGATCCCGCGCGCTTTGCCGAACTGCTCGGCTTTGGGGTGGATGGCATCTGCACGGATGATCCGGTGATGGCGCGTAGAGTGATGGCAACGGCGGGAATGGCTTTGCCGTCAGGGTGGTGAAGGAAGAAAGGCCTTCTTTTCTGAAGAAAAGAAGCAAAAGACTTTTTATCGTTTGAGCGGACCTCTTTCAGGGGGAGGGTGTCAGCCGATGGGAAAGTTTTTTTCAAAAGAGAGCTTCTGCCTTTAATGCGGCCATTGTTTCATCCAATGCCCCGGGCAGCCGATGGAGCGCGTTGACCGCGGCATCGCCGTCGGGGTCGCGGGCGATCTGTCCGGCTAGCGCGGCCAGGCGAATGAGGCCCAGGCTGCCGCCGGCGTCGTGCAGCAGCCGCGCCTCGCCTTCGAGCTCAGACCAGTTTCCGGCCGCGTGCAGCCGCCGCATGGCGCTGAGCCGCTCGCGCGCCTCCTCCTCGAAGGCCTGCAGCACGGCCGCGGCCGTGTCCGCCCCCATGTCCGCTACCATGCTGGCATAGGCCTGCACGTCAGACGGCGTGTCGGACTGGTCCTGGTTGGGCCTGCGCAGTGTGCCGGCGATGACACGGTCGATGACGCGGGACAGCTGTTCGGGGGTGAACGGCTTGCCAAGCATGTCATCCATCCCCGCGGCCCGGCAGGCATCCTGGTGATGGCGGAACACATTGGCGGTCATCGCCACGATCGGAATGTCGCAGGCTGGCGGCGGCAAAGCGCGGATCAGGCGGGTGGCGGTCAGCCCGTCCACCTCCGGCATCATCACATCCATCAGCACGAGATCGTAAGGCACGGTCTGCACAATCGCCACCGCCTCGGCGCCGCCGGCGACTGAATCGACGCGGTGGCCGATCATCTCCAGCCGTGTCACGGCGACGAGCCGGTTGGTGGCGTTGTCCTCGGCGAGCAGAATGCGCAGCCGGCGCAGCGGCCGGCCGCCGAGCGGCGCATGCGCCGGCAGCGCCGCCAGATCCGGATCGAGCACATCGCTGGTGTCGCGCGCAAAGCGCACCGTGACGGTGAACACCGCACCGGCCCCCGGCTCGCTCGCAACATCAATCCGCCCGTCCATGCGTTCGATCAGCCGCCGGCAGATCGCAAGCCCCAGCCCGGTGCCGCCATAGCCACGGGCGCTGGAGCCGTCGACCTGGAAGAACTGCTCGAACAGATGCTTCTGCGCCTCAAGCGGAATGCCGATGCCGGTGTCGCGCACGGCGATGCTGATCAGCGCGGTGGCCGGCTCATCGTCCACGGCCGCTTCATCCGCGCAGCTCACCGAGAGGGTGACGCCGCCGACGGCGGTGAATTTCAGCGCGTTGCTCACCAGGTTGAGCAGAACCTGACGCAGCCGGCCGGGATCGCCCAGCAGGCGCAGCTTCGTGCCCGGCGCGATGTGGGTGCGCAGCCAGAGATGCTTCTCCAGCGCCTTCACCTGCATCAGATCCACCACGCTGCCCATTACCTGGGACAGGTCGAAGGGAATGCTCTCGAACTCCATCCGGTGCGCCTCGAGCTTCGAGAAGTCCAGGATGTCGTTGATGATCTGCATCAGGCTGTCGGCCGCCTCGCGCAGCGTGGTGGCGAAGCGGCGCTGGTTGGGTGACAGCTCGCTGTCGATCAGCAGGCCGGCCATGCCGCTGATGGCGTTCATCGGCGTGCGGATCTCGTGGCTCATCACCGCCAGGAAGTCCGACTGGACACGGCTGGCCGCCTCCGCGGCATCGCGGGCCGCGGCCAGCGACAGCTCGTTGCGACGCCGCTCGGTGACGTCGGTGTAGGTGCGCACGGCACCGCCATCCTCCAGCATCTGCGTGCGGATCTCGAGGGTCACGCCGTTGCGCCGCGTGCGTTCATAGACGCCCGGTCCAAGCCCGCCGCTGCGGGCGAGGTCGGCCACCGGGTCGTTGTCCGCGCCGAATTCGGTCTCGGCGAGCTGCCAGGCCAGGATATCGCCGAACTGGACGTTGCTGTGCGCGAGGCTTGGCGGCAGTTCGAGAAGTGCGGCCGCCCTGCGGTTCATCACTGCCACGCGCCCGTCGGCATCGACCATCATGATGCCCTGGCCGATATTGGCGAGCGCTGCGTCAAGCGAGCGCTGCGAGCGCAGCAGCCCCTGACCAAGGCGGATCAACAGGGCGCCGATCAGCGCGATCAGCAGGGTCAGGCAGCCCCCGACGATCAGGTATTCCTGCCGGTCGCTCTCATAGGCGCCGAACACATCGGCTGTGGCGAGGCCAACGACGACGGTCATGGGATAGCGCGCGATCTGGCGGGCGCTGTACATCCGGTCCACCCCGTCGATGGCGCTGACGGCGCGGTACTGGCCGCGCCGGCCCATGCTGCTCAGGCGCTTGCGGATCGAATTGTCGAGTGTCTTGCCCATCGCATCGCCGCCGGAGGGCGCGCGCACGCGGATCACGCCGTCATCGCCCGCCAGCAGCACCGAGCCGCGGCCGATGGCGATGCTGTCATAGAACTTCGCGAGATACTCGGGGTTCAGCGACACCACCAGCACGCCTGCGAACGCGCCGGTGCCGTCGAAGATCTTGCGGGTGAACTGCAGCGACCACTTGCCGGTGATGCGGCCGAGCACCGGCTTGCTGATGAACAGCTTGTCGGCCGTGCTGTTCATCTGGACGCGGATATGCTCGCGGTCCGACAGGTCGACACCCGCGCTGGGACCGGCATTGCTGCCCAGCATGATGCCGTGCTTGTCGGTCAGCGAGATCTGCAGCGTGAAATCGCTGAGCACCTGGTCGCCCGGGGCGAGGGTGGTGATGTCGAAATGCTGCGGGTCGGCGCGGTAGAGGGCGCGCACCATCAGCAGCACCTGGTCCACCGCCTCGATGGTGCGGTCGATGCTTTCGCCGAAGCCGCTGGCGAGATTGCCGCCATCCTCCCACGCCGCGCGCTCGGCCTGGCTGCGCTCCTGCGACAGATGCAGGAAGATGCTGGTCCAGAGCATGATGATCACCAGCGCGACCAGGCCGAGCTGCGAGAGCACCGAGCGCGGCAGGCGGTGCATGAGACTGCCGCGGGACTGGCTGGGCTGAGGAGGCAACGCTGAACCGGTCATAGTGGGATGCCTGACGCAAGGGCGCGCATGCGCGGAAAGCCTGAGGGGGCAGTGTAACGGGTTCGCCCGAACGCGGCGTAAAGATTTGGTGCGGTGATCCCGGCATCCCGTTCCGGGAATTTCACCATGGGCAGTCTCCCAATTTGCAACACAGGCGGACGTGCAGGCTGCGAAAGCCGCAAGCCTTTTCATATCAACCTATTGAAAACGAATAAATTCGGAGTCTGGCATCGGCTGGCCTGGGCCTTGCTCCTCTGCTCACCAGGCCCGGGACACCGGGGGAGAGACCGCAGCCGCTCTGGCGGCGTCGGTCGCGCAAGAGGATCGAAGCAGATGCAACGTAGCAGCATGACGGTCACCGACAACGCGCAGCTGTTAGCCGCCAACGAGAATGCGCGCATGACCGCGCTGCGCGATGTCGATCTGCTGGATGCGCAGTACGGCGCCACCTTCGACCGCTTCGCCCGCTTGGCCTGTGCCGTCACCGGGGCGGATGGCGCCATGATCAGCCTGCGGATGGGCAGCGAGGCGCATCGCCTTGGCGCGCATGGCGTGACCGAGGACGCGCTGATCCGCCTGACGCCGCCGATGGCGCATGACGAGCCGGTGTGCGACTCCGAGGGTGTGCAGATCGGCACGATGCGGCTTCTGCATTCCTGCCCGGACGGGCTGGCCGCGCCGTCGCGCGCGCTGCTGGGCGAACTGGCCGAGAGCGTGGCCACCTCGGTGGAGCTGTACCGCTCGATGCGCGACGTCCACCGCATCGCCACGACGGATTGTCTGACCGAGGTCGGCAACCGGACCTATTTCTTCCACCAGCTCCGTGCCGAGGCGGCGCGGGCCCGGCGCGGCCAGGCGCCGCTCTCGGTGCTGTACTGCGACTGCGACGGGTTCCGCATGGTCAACAACACGCTGGGCCACGCCGCCGGCGATGCGCTGCTGCGCGAGATCACCGCCGTGATGCGCGAGAACCTGCGCGCGAGCGACACGCTGGGCCGGCTGGGCGGCGACGAGTTCGGGCTGGTGCTGCCGGAGATCGGCCCGGTGGCCGCGCGCGCCATCGCCGAGCGGATTCTTCTGGCCTGCCGCACGCTGACCCGGCGTTACGAACACCCCGTCTCCGTCTCGTTCGGTGTGGTGACGTTTCTTGCGGTGCCGGACGATGTCGCCGACATGGTCGAGGCGGCTGATGCCGCGATGTATGACGCCAAGCATGCCGGTCGCGACCGCGTGGTGGCGCGGGTGGTGCGGTCCGGTGTGAATTTCGGCGTGATCAACGCGCTGGCGACCTGCCACGCCGCCCAGTAGCACCAGGCCGGCATGGTGCAGCGCGGCCGTCGGATTATACTCATACTTGATCTGGATCATTGACCCGTACTGAGGCCACGGCGCTTGTGTTGCGACAGATGCAACAGGGGGCTGCCATGTTTTCGGCGCAGCTCCCAACCGACGGAGCAAGCTCATGGCGAAACGTCTTCCCACAATGGCCGCAGCGATCGTGATGGGCCTGGCCACATCGGCCTCGGCCTGGGCCGCGGACCCGGCCGCCGGTGCCGCGGTGTTCAAGTCGCAATGCTCTGCCTGCCATTCGCCGGTCGCCGGCAAGAACATCGTGGGCCCGAGCCTGTTCGGCGTGGTGGGCCGCACCACCGGCGAAGTGCCGGGCTTCCATTATTCCGCCCCCAACAAGGCCGCGGCGCTGACGCTCGATGCGGCCACGCTCGACCGCTATCTCGCCAATCCGCGCGGCGTCATCCCCGGCACCTTCATGACCTATGCCGGGCTGAAGGACGACGCCAAGCGCGCCGACCTGATCGCCTATCTCACGACTTTGAAATGATCAAACAGCGGAACCACTGAGATCAGGACGGCCACGCCGCTTCCGGCGTGGCACGACGGGAGAACAACATGCTTCGAATCCTCACCCGGCTGCTGCCAATCGTTATGATGTCGGTATTGTTTCGAATAGGTGAGGCCAGGGCGGTGCCCAGCTTCGCAGCCCAGACCGGCCAGCCCTGCGCCACCTGCCATATCGGCGCGTTCGGGCCCCAGCTCACCCCGTTCGGCCGCGCCTTCAAGATCGGCGGCTACACCCAGCAGGGGGGTGATGGCCTGGCCTCGCAGATCCCGCTCTCGGCGATGGTGCTGGGCTCGTTCACCAACACCTCCAAGCCCTATCCCGCCGGCACGCAGCCGCAGCATTACGACACCAACAACAACCCCGCCCTTGATCAGATCAGCGTGTTTCTGGCCGGCCGGGTCAGCGACACCGCGGGCGGCTTCGTCCAGGGCACCTATTCCGACATCAACAACGCCTTCCATCTCGACCAGGTGGATGTGCGCCCGTACACCGACACGTTCGATGTCAACGGCACCGACCTGCGGATCGGCACCACCATCAACAACGCCCCCACGGTGACCGACCCGTTCAACTCCACCTTCGCCTGGGGCTTCCCCTATGTCGCCTCCGCCCTGGCGCCCACGCCGGTGGCGCAGCCCATCCTGGTGAACGGCTTCGTGGCCAATGCCATCGGTGTGTCGGCCTATGCCTGGTGGGATCGCAGCCTCTATGTCGAGCTTGGCGGCTATCAGACGGTGAGCCCCTGGGCGCTGGGGCGGATCGGCGACAATTACGGCGTCGGCCGGTCACAAGGTGTCGCACCCTATGCGCGCGTCGCCTATGAGTGGAACTGGAACGGCCAGTCGGCCCATGTCGGCGCGCTGTTCATGCAGGCCGGCGCCTATCCGGCGGTCACAGGACGGATGGCCGACCCGTCCTTCGGCTCCAACCAGTACACCGACCTTGCCGCCGACGCCGGCTACCAGTTCTTCGGCGATGGCACGCAGACCGTCTCGGTCTACGGCATCTATGTGCATGAGGCGCAGTCGTTGAAGGGCTCGGCGGCGTCGGCCAATGCGGCCAACGGCACCGCCTACGGCTCAGGCTACAGCCTCAACACCATCCGCACCGAGGCGTCCTACTGGTGGGACAACACCTACGGTGCAACGCTGGGCTGGCAGAGAGAATGGGGGCCCGCCAATCCCGTGCTGTATGCCGCAGCCCCGGTGACCGGCAGCGCCAATGCCAAGCCGAACAGCAATTCCTTTATCCTGGAGGCCGACTGGGTGCCGTTCGGCAAACAGGACAGCTGGGCGCAGCCATTTGCCAATCTCAAGCTTGGTTTGCAGTATACGATCTATACCGAATTCAATGGGGCCAGTCAAAACTATGACGGGTTTGGCCGGAATGCTTCGGGAAACAATACGCTTTATGCGTTTGCCTGGTTGGCTTTCTAGAAAGCAAGGACTTCTTTTTTGAAGAAAAGAAGCAAAAGACTTTCATCCGCTGGCGCCGTGCTCTCAGGAGGGGGGTGCGACAGCGGATGAAAGTCTTTTGGTTCTTTTCTTCAAAAAAGGAACGGCTGCCCTCCTGCACGTCCCCCGATTGCTGCGACGGACTGAAATTGGTATTGCCTCGACGGTCAAAGGCATTTGACTGGTATCATCGAGGACCGCGCCATGGGCACCGAAGCTGTCGACCCGCGATTCGCCGAGCTCGACGCCTGGCCGCTTGAGAGCGCGATGGCGGCGATGTGGGAAGGCCAACTTGCCGCCGTCGCTGCCGTGCGCGCGGCGCTTCCGGCGATCACCGCGGCCACCCAGGCGGCGGCCGAGGCCCTGGGCACCACCGGGCGTCTCATCTACGTGGGCGCCGGCACCAGCGGGCGGGTGGCGGTGCAGGACGGCACCGAGCTGCCGCCGACCTTCAACTGGCCGCGCGACCGGCTGGTGTTCGGCATCGCCGGTGGCGAGCGCGCGCTGGTCGCCAGCGTGGAAGGCGCCGAGGACGATGCCGTGGCCGGGGCGGCGCTGATCGACACGGCCGGCGTGGGACCGGCGGATGTCGTCATCGGTGTCGCCGCCAGCGGCACCACCCCCTACACCGTGGCCGCCACCGCGCGGGCGAGCGAACGGGGGGCGGTGAGCATCGGCATCGCCAACAATCCCGCATCCCCCCTGCTGGCAGCGGCGGCGCATCCGATCCTGGTGGAGACCGGCGGCGAGCTGATCGCGGGATCGACGCGCATGAAGGCCGGCACGGCGCAGAAGGTGGTGCTGAACCTGATCTCCAGCGGCATCATGCTGCAGCTCGGCCGGGTGTATCGCGGCATGATGGTCGACATGCGCACCGCCAATGTGAAGCTGCAGCGCCGCGCCGAGGAGATGGTGGCACGCATCGCAGGCGTCACGCCGGACGCGGCGCGCGACGCGCTGGCGCAGAGCGGCGGGGAGATCAAGCTCGCGGCGCTGGTGGCGCTGGGCCATAACAAGGCGGCGGCCGAGGCCTTGCTGGTTCGTTCCGCTGGCAATCTGCGCCTGGCGCTGGGGCGCTGATGCTGCGCATCGACCGCGCCATGCTCGACGAATTCAGCCCGACGCCGCTGTATCTGCAGCTGGCCGAACTGATCCGCACCCAGATCAACGAAGGTGCGATCGTCACCGGCGACGCGCTGCCGTCGGAGCGCGAGCTCAGCGAGACCGCGGGGATCTCGCGGGTCACGGTGCGCAAGGGCCTCGAGACGCTGCTGCGCGAGGGCATGCTGTCGCGCCGGCATGGCTCGGGCACCTTCATCGCCCCTCGCATCGAGCAGCCGACCGCGCTGCTGGCGGGATTCTCCGCCGAAATGCTCAACCGCGGCCACAAGCCGGGCTCGATCTGGATCGAGCGGACGAGCGGGCTGCCGACGCCGGAGGAGGCGATGGCGCTGTCGCTGACGCTCGACCAGACGGTGCATCGCTTCGCGCGTGTCCGCACCGCCGATGACGAGCCGCTGGCGATCGAGCGTGCCGTTGTGCCGGCGGCCCTGCTGCCGCAGCCGGACGAGGTCGGCATGTCGCTGTATGCACAGCTGGAACTGCTGGGCCTGCGGCCCGTGCGCGGGCTGCAGCGGCTGCAGGCCTCGCTGGCGACGGTGCGGGAGGCGGCCCTGCTGTCGGTTCCGGCAGGCGCTGCGATTCTGCGCATCGAACGGCGGTCGTTTCTGGCCAACGGCACGCCGGTGGAGTTCACGCGATCGGCGTATCGCGGCGACCGGTATGATTTTGTCACGGAAGTGCGCGAACTTCGCGCGGAGAATTCGCAATGACCAGCGCCATGCTGCGTGAGATCGCCCAAACCCCGGATGGGGTGGCGGACCTGGTGGCGCGGGGCTGCGAGATCGCCACCGTGGCGCGTGCCATCGATATCGGCTCGGTGCCGTTCGTGGTGCTGTGCGGGCGCGGCAGCTCGGGGCATGTCGGAACCCTGCTGCGCTATCTCATCGAGACGCGGCTGAGCCTTGTGGTGTCGACCACCGCGCCCTCGGTGACGACGCTGTTTCACAGCCGGATGCAGCTGCGCCATGCGCTGTTCGTGGTCATTTCACAATCCGGCGGCAGTTCGGACCTGGTGGCGGCAACCGAAGCGGCCCGCGCGGCCGGAGCGCGGACGCTGGCCATCGTCAACGTCACCGACAGCCCTGTGGCGGGGGCGGCCGAGTTCGTGCTGGGCATCGGCGTGGGGCCGGAGCTGTCGGTGGCGGCGACCAAGTCGGTCATCGCCTCGATGGCGGCCTGTGTGGCGCTGGTGGCGGCATGGACCGGGGAGATGGCGCTGACCGACGCGCTGGCCCGGCTGCCCCGGCGGCTGGCGCAGGCCGCTTCCCTGGATTGGAGTGGCTTGGCGGCGGACGTGCTGCAGGCGCCGGCGGCGTTCGTGACGGCGCGCGGCTTCGGGCTGGGGCCGGCACGGGAGATTGCCCTGAAGCTGGCCGAGACGACGCGCCTGCCCACGCTCGCCTACAGTGCCGCCGAGCTGCTGCACGGTCCGCGGGCATCGATCTCGCGGGCCACGCCGGTGCTGGCGCTGTCCTCGCCGGATGCGGCGGGGCCGTCGGTGGCGGATCTGGTGCTGGCGCTGCGCGCGGCGGAGGTGCCGGTGCACGATGTCGGCGGGTCGCTGCCGTGGATCGGGGACGATCACGCGGTGACGGATCCGATCGCGATGCTGATGCCGGCCTATGCGGCGATCGAGGCGATGACCCGGGCGAAGGGGTATGATCCGGATCATCCGCCGTTCTTGCGGAAGGTGACGTCAACAGTGTGAAGGAAGGACTTCTTTTCTGAAGAAAAGAAGCAAAAGACTTTCATCCTTTTGGGCGCGTCTCTCCGGACGAGCGTCCCCCCAACGGATAAAAGTTTTTTGGTTCATTTTTTACAAAAAAGAATCGCTTGCTTTTCTAACCGCCTTTGGCGCGATACTTCGCCACATTTCGATTATGCTCCTCCAGCGTCGCCGCGAACACATGTCCGCCGCTGCCGTCCGCCACAAAATACAAATCATCAGAGGCCAAGGGCCTGGCGACCGCCTGCAGCGAAGCAAGCCCGGGGCTGTCGATCGGCCCTGGCGGCAGGCCGCCGGTGGTATAGGTGTTATAGGGATTGGGCGTTTCCAGCGCCGCCTTGGTCAGGTTGCGGTCGCTGGTGGTCAGGCCGCCGCTCATGGCGTAGGCCACGGTCGGGTCGGATTGCAGGCGCATGCCCAGGCGCAGCCGGTTGAGAAACACGGCGGCGATATGCGCCCGCTCCTCCGGCCGCGCCGTCTCACGCTCGACGATGCTGGCCAGCGTCAGCAGCGCGCGCGGATTGGGCAAGGGCAGGTCGCTGATGCGCGTCTCCCACACCCGGGCCAGGGTGTGGTCCATGGCGGCGCGCGCCATGTCGAGCATGGCCTGTCGGGTGGTGCCGAAGGCGTAGAGATAGGTCTGCGGCAGCGCCTCGCCTTCGGCCGGCAGCGGCGTGGCGCCGTCCAGCGCGGGCGCGCGGTCCAGGATCTGGGCGATCTGCACCGCGGTGAGGCCTTCGGGGATGGTCAGCTTGTGCTGCACCGGCCTGGCGTTGCGCAGAATGGTGAGCACCGCGAACAGGCTGGCATGCTCGGGGAAGGTGTATTCGCCGGCGTGCAGCGGCCCCTTGCCGACGGTGGCGACGGCGGCGATGCGGAACGGCCAGGTGCCGTCGATCACACCGTCGGCGGCGAGCTGCTCGGCCAGAGATTCGGGCGCGCCGTGCATCACTACCACGGCATGGGTGGTGGCGAGCGGTCCGGGGGCGTT
Source organism: Rhodospirillales bacterium (assembly GCA_037445025.1). Lineage (GTDB taxonomy): Bacteria > Pseudomonadota > Alphaproteobacteria > Acetobacterales > Acetobacteraceae > CAIQQQ01. Next base: position 6,140 of record JBBILI010000049.1, on the reverse strand, counting down.
GTAGCGGCCGATGGCATACAGCGCCCCGCCGCCGGCGAGGGCCACGAGCAGGATCAGCGTGGCGACCAGCTTCAGGAGGCTGCGCATGCGGCGCGTCCTGCTCAGGCCGCCTTCCGGAACAGGATCGAGGCGTTGGTGCCGCCGAAGCCGAAGCTGTTGGACAGCACGACGTCCACCTTGCGCTCCTGCGCGGTGTTGGCCACCCGGTCGATCACGCTCTCGCGCGAGGGATTGTCGAGGTTGAGCGTGGGTGGCACCACCTGGTCGCGGATCGCCATGATCGAGAACACCGCCTCGATGGCGCCGGCGGCTCCCAGCAGATGGCCGGTGGCGGATTTGGTGGAGGACATGGCGAGCTTGCCGGCATGGTCGCCGAAGAAGCGCTCGACCGCTTCGAGCTCGAGGTCGTCGCCGAGCGGCGTGGAGGTGCCGTGGGCGTTGATGTAGTCGACCTGCTCGGGGTTGATGCCGCCGTTGCGCAGCGCCGCCTTCATGGCGCGGAAGGCGCCGTCATGGCCTTCGGCCGGGGCGGTGATGTGATGCGCGTCGCCGGACATGCCGTAGCCGCCGATTTCGGCATAGATCGTCGCACCGCGCCGGACCGCGTGCTCGTATTCCTCGAGCACGACGACACCCGCACCTTCGCCCATGACGAAGCCGTCACGGTCGCGGTCCCAAGGGCGTGACGCGTTGGCCGGCGTGTCGTTGAACGCGGTGGACAGGGCGCGCGCGGCGCAGAACCCGGCCATGCCGAGCTTGTTGACCGCCGATTCGGCACCGCCGGCCACCATCACGTCGGCATCGCCCCAGGCGATCAGCCTTGCGGCGTCGCCGATGGCGTGCACGCCGGTGGCGCAGGCCGTCACCACGGCGTGGTTGGGGCCCTTGAAGCCGTATTTGATCGAGACGTGGCCCGAGGCCAGGTTGATCAGCGCGGAGGGGATGAAGAACGGCGAGATCCGCTTGGTCTTGCCCTCATGGATCAGGATGGAGGCGTCATAGATCGTCTCCAGCCCGCCGATGCCCGAGCCGATCATCACGCCGGTGGCGCAGCGATCTTCCTCGGTTTCCGGCACCCAGCCGCTGTTCTCCACCGCCTCGGCGGCGGCGACGAGGGCGAACTGGATGAACTTGTCCATCTTCTTGAGGTCTTTGGACGGAATCCACTCGGCCAGATCCAGCCCGCCCTCGGCCCTGGTGCCGCGCGGAATCTGGCCTGCGATCTTGGCGGCCAGATCCGACGTGTCGAAGGACTGGATGGCGGAGATGCCGCTTTCGCCGCGCAGCAGCCGCTGCCAGACATGGGAAACCCCAACGCCCAGGGGGCATGCGATGCCCATGCCGGTCACGACCACTCGCCGCATCTGCGTCATCCCCGCCTTGCCTGTCTCAAGCCGTCTTCAGGCGGCTTTCTGCTTCTCGATGTAGTCGATCGCGTCCTTGACGGTGCCGATCTTCTCGGCGGCGTCCTCGGGGATCTCGACGCTGAAGGCCTCCTCGAACGCCATGACCAGCTCGACCGTGTCGAGGCTGTCCGCGCCCAGATCGTCGATGAACGACGCCTCGGGAGTCACCTTGGCTTCCTCGACGCCGAGATGCTCGACGACGATCTTCTTCACCCGTTCAGCGATATCGCTCATGTCCACTCAACTCCTGCCTGCCGGTTCTAGGATAGCCTGTCGGGTCGAACCCGCACCTTGTCGTCTTGCGCCCTGCCCGGACGAAGCCGGAGGCGGTTAGCACGGTTTTGTCACACACGCCAATTCAGCCGGCTCTGTTCTTAGAGCATGGCCATCCCGCCATTGACGTGCAGCGTGGCACCGGTGATCCAGCCGGCCTCGTCACTGGCCAGAAACACCACGGGGGCCGCGATATCGGCGGGCTGGCCGAGTCGTCCCAGGGGAATGGACTCGGTCAGCTTCACCTTTTGTGTCTCGTTGAGAACATCCGTCATCGGCGTCTCGATGAAGCCGGGTGCCACCATGTTCACGGTGATCCCGCGGGACGCCACCTCCTGCGCCAACGCCTTGGTCATGCCCACCAGACCCGCCTTGGCGGCGGCGTAGTTGGCCTGGCCCGGGTTGCCGGTGGCGCCGACGATGGAGCCGATGCCGATGATCCGCCCGGCACGCCGGCGCAGCATGCCCTTCAGGGCGGCGCGCGCCAGGCGGAACGGCGCGGTGAGATCCACATCGAGCACCGTCTGCCAGTCCTCGTCCTTCATCCGCAGGGCCAGCATGTCGCGGGTGAGGCCCGCGTTGTTGACGAGGATGTGCAGCGGACCGGCCGCGGCCTCGCTGGCTGCGATCAGCGTGTCCGCCGCCTCCGGCGCTCGCAGATCGGCGGGGCAGACATGCACACGCTCCGCCAGTTCGCAGGCCAGCGTGTCCAGCGCTTCGCGCCGTGTGCCGGACAGCACCACGACGGCACCCTGCGCGTGCAGCGCGCGGGCGATGCCGGCGCCGATTCCGCCGGAGGCGCCCGTCACCAAAGCCGTCTTGCCGTCGAGGCGGAACATGGGCGGCGCCTTATGCCAGGGTTTTCAGCAGCGTCTCGATCTCGGCCGGCGTGCCGACCGAGGCGGTGGCGGCATCGGGCAGGATGCGGCGGATCAGTCCCGAGAGCACCTTGCCGGCACCGATCTCGATGAAGCTGTCCACACCCATCGCAGCCATCGCCAGCACGCTTTCGCGCCAGCGCACCGTGGCGGTCACCTGCCGGACCAGCAGGTCCACGATCAGGTCAGGATGCGTCACCTTCGCCGCGGTGACATTGGCGACCACCGGAATGCGCGGCGGCGCCGGCGGCGCGTTGTCGAGCGCATGGTGCATCGCGTCGGCCGCGGGGGCCATCAGCGCGCAATGGAACGGGGCCGAGACCGGCAGCAGCATGGCACGCTTGACGCCGCGCGCCTTGGCGATGTCGATGGCGCGGTCCACCGCGGTCTTGTGGCCGGAGATCACCACCTGGCCGCCGCCGTTGTCGTTGGCGGGGTCCACCACCTCGCCCTGCCGCGCCTCGGCACAGATCTCCAGCGCCAGCGCCATTTCGGCGCCAAGCAGAGCGGCCATGGCGCCGAGCCCGACCGGCACGGCCTTCTGCATCGCCTGGCCGCGCAGGCGCAGCAGCTTGGCGGCCGCGGCGGGGGTGAAGCTGCCGGCGGCGGCCAGCGCGGTGTATTCGCCCAGCGAATGCCCGGCCACCAGCACGGCGCGGTCGACGATGGAAAAGCCGCCCTCGCGCTCCAGCACCCGCAGTGTGGCCAGCGAATGCGCCATCAGCGCCGGCTGGGTGTTCTCGGTCTGAGTCAGCTCTTCCGGCGGGCCTTCGAACATCAGCCGCGACAGCTTCTGCCCCAGCGTGTCGTCGACCTCCTCGAACACCTCCCGCGCGGGGCCGAAGGCGGCGGCGAGGTCGCGCCCCATGCCCACAGACTGGCTGCCCTGACCGGGGAAGATGAAGGCGTGAACGGCCATGCGTTTCTGTTCCGTAGAGTGGGCGGCGGTATCGTCGGCTGCCGCAATTCTGTCAATGTCTCCAGGTAGGCCCCGCCCATGTGTCGATTTCTCGCCTATCGTGGCGCCCCCGTGCTGCTCGAAGCCCTCGTCGCAGCGCCTTCGCATTCGCTCATCCACCAGTCGCTGCACGCGACCGAGGCCAAGACCGAAACCAACGGCGACGGCTTCGGCATCGGCTGGTATGGCGAGCGCACCGAGCCGGGGCTGTATCGCGAGGTGCGTCCGGCGTGGTCTGACGAGAATCTGCGCTCGCTGTGCGCCCAGGTGCGCGCCGGCCTGTTTTTCGCCCATGTCCGCGCCGCCACGGGCACCGCCACCACGCGGGCGAACTGCCATCCTTTCGCCAGCGGCAAATGGATGTTCATGCATAACGGCCAGATCGGCGGCTGGCCGGTGGTGCGCCGCCGGGTGGAGAACATGATCCCCGACGATCTCTACCACGCCCGCCAGGGCACCACCGACAGCGAGGCGCTGCTGCTGGTCGCCCTGGCCAACGGGCTGGAGGATGACCCGGCCGGCGCGATGACCGCGACGCTCGCCCGCATCCAAGGGCTGATGCAGGCCAGCGGCGTCACCGACCCGCTGCGCTTCACCGCGGCGCTGAGCGACGGCAACCGGCTCTGGGCGTTCCGCTGGGCCTCCGACCAGCGCCCGCCCACGCTGTACTGGCGCGAGGACGAGGACGGGCTGGTGGTGGTCTCTGAGCCGATCGACCAGCACCGGGTGGACTGGCACGCCGTGCCGGAGGGCGGCCTGCTCGAATCCCGGCCTGGCGAGCCGGTTCGTGTCTCGCTGATGCCGCCCTGATCGTCTATCAGTCGCGCGGAGGGCTGCGATGAGCGACATGATGTACGACCTTGCCGTGATCGGCGGCGGGATCAACGGATGCGGCATCGCCCGCGATGCTGCGGGACGCGGCTGGAAGGTCGCCGTCTTCGAGCAGGGCGACCTCGGCGGCGCCACCTCGGCGTCGTCCACCAAGCTCGTGCATGGCGGGCTGCGCTACCTCGAACATTACGAGTTCCGCCTGGTGCGCGAGGCGCTGCAGGAGCGCGAGGTGCTGTGGGGCATCGCCCCGCACATCATCTGGCCGCTGCGCTTCGTGCTGCCGCATCATCCCGGCCTGCGCCCGGCCTGGCTGCTGCGGCTCGGTCTGTTTCTCTACGATCACATCGGCGGCCGCAAGCTGCTGCCGGCGACCCAGGTGCGCACGCTCGACGACGGCATTCTGAAGCCCGAATTCACCCGCGGCTTCGAGTATTCCGACTGCTGGGTGGAGGATTCCCGCCTCGTCGTGCTCAACGCGCGGGACGCGCAGGACCGTGGTGCCACCATCCGCCCGCGCACCGAATGCGTCTCGGCCACCCGCGAGGACGGCGCCTGGACCCTCACCCTGCGCGACGCCGCCGGCCAGAGCGCGCTGCGCGCCCGCGCCGTGGTCAACGCCGCCGGCCCCTGGGTGGCGAAGGTGCTGGGCCAGGTGATGCGCTCCAACAGCCCGTCCAAGGTCCGCATGGTGCAGGGCAGCCACATCGTGGTGCCTAGACTTTACGACCACGACCGCTGCTACATCTTCCAGAACGCCGACAACCGCATCTTCTTCGCCATCCCCTATGAGCGCGATTTCACCCTGATCGGCACCACCGACCAGGACTACCAGGGCGACCCCGCCGCGGTGCACGCGAGCGAAGGCGAGATCGCCTATCTCTGCGAAGGGGCCAGCGCCTATTTCCGCGTGCCGGTGACGCCGGCGCAGGTGGTCTGGACCTATTCCGGCGTGCGCCCGCTGTATGACGACGGCGCCAGCGCCGCCCAGGAAGCCACGCGCGACTATGTGCTGACGCTGGACGCCCCGGGCAACCAGCCGCCGTCGCTAAGCGTGTTCGGCGGCAAGATCACCACGTATCGCCGGCTCGCGCTGTCCGCCCTGGAAAAGCTCGGCCCGCATCTGCCCGCCGTCTCCGGTCTGCCGGCCGGCTGGACCGCCAGCGCCCCGCTGCCGGGCGGCGATTTCCCGCGCGAGGGCTTCAATCTGCTCGTGTCTACGCTCTGCGCCGAACGCCCCTGGCTGCCGCAGCCGCTCGCCACGCGACTCGCCCGCGCCTACGGCACCAAGGCACGGCTGCTGCTCGGTGACGCCAAAAGCCTCACCGATCTCGGCCCGCTTTACGGCGCCGACCTTACCGAGGCCGAGCTGCGCTACCTCGTCGCGCAGGAATACGTCACCACGGCGGCTGACGTCGTCTGGCGCCGCAGCAAGCTTGGCCTGCGGCTGACGGCGGAGCAGATCATGGATATCGATGTGGCTCTCATGAGAATGAAGGACAAGCAAGCGGTGCTTTTTTGAAAAAAAGAACCAATACCCCGATTCAGTGAGGATCCGGTGCGTCGGGGTTGCGTCGACGCGGCGCGTTGGATTCCTATCTCTGCGACGCGCAAGATCGGTTTTCTGACGCCTGAAGAGCGTCAAACACTGACAGAGTTGACCCAGGACGGCCTGGCGCAACACCGCCTGGCGCGCCGGGCGAATGCTCTGATCCTGCTGGATCGCGGCATGTCGTACCGGCAGGTGGCCGCCGTTCTGCTGATAGACGATGACACGGTTCGCCAGTGGCGGAGCAT
>JBBILI010000048.1:0-40602 GCA_037445025.1 Rhodospirillales bacterium | reverse complement strand
CGGGGGCTCACCAAGGTCAGAGGCGAATGGGCAATGATCTGCACCGTCCACAACCTCCTCAAGCTGCACCGAGCAGCAGCCTGAGGCGATTGCGCTCATACACAAGATCCCAAACGACCCGCCGCCAGTACGCCGGCCTGGACCATTCTCGGACAAGCTCCTAGCTCTTTGTTTTGACGAGCAATTTAATGGCACGGTGAGTCCACCTAAAGCCATATTGCTCTAGCGCCCGGCCTCCGCCAGCACCCAGCCGATATCGCCGGCCGGGTCGATCTGCAGCACATGGGCACTGTGCCAGAGCGCATAGTGCAGCAGGCTCCAGGCGGGCTGTGACTCCTGCCCTGCCTGCGCAAACACCTGCAGCACCACATCATCCGGCACCATCGCGGCCACCCCCGGCTGAGCCGCCACCAGCCGCGCCAGCGCTGCGCCGCGCTGGGCGATCCAGCCGCCGACCGGTGGCTTGAAGCCCTTCTTGCGTGCCCAGGCACCGGCCTCGGGAAACGCACCGGCCAGCCATTCCCGCAGCAGGCGCTTGCCGAACCGCAGCCCCGCCTTCTGCGCATCCGGCAAGGTGAAGGCGAACCCCGCCACCACCGGGTCGAGGAACGGCGTGCGCCCCTCCACGCCATGGGCCATCATGGTGCGGTCGAGCTTGATCAGCAGATCGTTGGGCAGCCACTCCGCGATGTCGATCGCCTGGGCCTGCTGCAGCGCCGAGCGATCCGGCTCCGCCGCCGCCTCGGCGCGTAGAATGCCGTCGCGCCAGCCCTCCAGACCCGGAATCCGACCGTCGAACACCCCGCCGGAGCGCGGCTTGCGCGTCACCCAGCGCCAGGGCGCGCGGCGCTTGCGGTAGCGGGCATAGCCGCCGAACAGCTCGTCGCCGCCTTCGCCGCACAGCGTCACCTTCAGCCCCGCCGCATGCGCGGCGCGCCCCAGCATCCAGCTTGGCAGCACCGCGGCATCGGCTGTCGGATCATCGATGGCGGCGGCGATGGACGGCGCCAGATCCCAGAAATCCGTCTCCGACATCTCCAGCCGCGCGCAGTCCGCCCCCTGCGCCTTGGCCAGGCGCAGCGCCTCGGCGGTCTCGTCCACCCCCGCCGCCCCGGCCCAGCCGACGGTGAAGGCCTGGATGCGCTGGCCGGTGGCCCGCGTCATCAGGGCAAGCAGGGCCGCCGAATCGACTCCGCCGGACAGGAACAGGCCGTACGGCACGTCGGACTGCAGATGCGCCGTCACCGAATCGAGCAGCACCGCATCGAGCTCCGCCACGCTGCGCGCCCGGTCCGGCCGCCCCGCCGGCAGCGCGGTGCTGCGATGGCGGGCGGCGATGCGGCCGCGCTGCACCACCAGCGTCTCGCCCGGCAGCACGCGGAAAATGCCGGGAAACACCGTCTCCGCCCCGGTGGTGAACTTCAGCTGCAGCAGCTCCGCCACCTTCGCCCGGTCCGGCTCGCGCGTGGCCAGGCCCGCCGCCAGCAGCGCCTGCGGCTCGGAGGCGAAGGCGAACAGCTCGTCCGTCTCCACGTAATAGATCTGCTTGATGCCGAACGGGTCGCGCGCCAGCACCAGCCGGCCTTCGCCCGGATCATGGATGGCGATGGCATACATGCCGCGCAGCCGATCGGCGAAACCCGCCCCTTCGGCCTCGTAGAGAAACACCGGCGGCTCGCAGTCCGAGCGGCTGCGGAACGGCGTCGCGGTCATCGCCTGGCGCAGCGCCGGGTTGTTGTAGATCTCGCCGTTGGCGATCAGCGCGATGCCGGTATCCGCATCGCCGTCGGTGGCGAAGAACGGCTGGTCGCCGGTGACGAGATCGACGATCGCCAGGCGCTCCTGCAGCAGCGCGGTATCGCCGCGGATCAGCCGGAAACTGCCATCCGGCCCGCGATGGGCGATGGCCTGCTGCATCCGGTCGAGCATGACGAAGGAGGGCGCCGTGCCCCGTGTCGTCATCACGCCAGCGATCCCGCACATATGGCTCTCCTGTGACAGTCCCGCCCTTACACCCCCTGGCGCTGTGTCGCAAAGCAACCGCTGGCGCGGTGGGGCAAAGCAACCGCTGGCGCGGTGGGGCAAAGCAACCGCTGGCGCTGTGTCGCAAAGCAACCGCTGGCGCGGTGGGGCAAAGGACGTGCTATCGCAACGGCCATGCGCATCCTCTTCATCACCTCCAACCGAATCGGCGATGCCGTGCTTTCCACCGGCCTGCTCGACCATCTGCTGCGTGCCCATCCCTCGGCCCGCTTCACCATCGCCTGCGGCCCGGTGGCCGAGGGTCTGTTCACCCATATGCCGCGGCGTGACGCCACCATCGTGATGGAGAAGCGCCGCTTCGGCCGCCACTGGCTGCCGCTGTGGTGGCACGCGGTGCAACGGCGCTGGGACCTGGTGGTGGATATCCGCGCTTCCGCCATGGGCTACATCGTGCCGACCTGGCGGCGGGCGGTGATGCGCCGATCGCCGGGCCACAAGACCGAGCAGCTCGCCCACATCCTGCGCCTGTCGCCGGCACCGCTGCCGGTGGTGTGGACCTCGGCCGAGGATCGCGCGCTGGCCGAACGCCTGCTGCCGGCGGGCGCCCCGATTCTCGCCCTGGGACCCACCGCCAACTGGACCGGCAAGGTCTGGCCGCCCGAACGATTCGCAGCCCTTGCCACCGAACTGGCACCAGGCCTGCCGCGTGTGGCGGTGTTCGCCGGCCCCGGTCCGTTCGAAGCCGGCCTGGCCGCCCCGCTGCTCGCCGCGCTGCCCGGCGCGATCGACCTCACCGGACGGCTCACCCTGTCCGAGGCCGCGGCCTGCCTCGCCCGTTGCCACCTGTTCGTGGGCAACGATTCCGGCCTCATGCACCTCGCCGCCGCCGCCGGCACCACCACGATCGGCCTGTTCGGCCCCACGCCATCCGCCGAATACGGCCCGGCCGGCCGCAACGCACGCCCAGTGATCTCGCCCACCGCCCGCATGGAGGACCTCACGGTCAACGACGTCATCGCCCGGGCGCAGACGCTGCTCGACCCGTTGATGGCACAACAGGATTGAATCAGGCTTCCGGCCGGCGTTAGCCTTGGATTTTCAGCCAGGGAGCCACGCCATGCGCCGTGCCATATCTCTCCTGCCGCATCTGGCCATCCTGGGGGCGATCGCCCTGCCAGGCATCGCCCGGGCCGATGCCATTGACGGCGCCTGGTGTCATGCCGATGGACGGCGGATGATGATCGCCGGTCCGCACATCACCACACCCGCCGGCACCGCGACCAGCGGCGACTATGGCCGCCACAGCTTCAGCTACACCGTGCCGGCCGGCGACCCCGGCGCCGGCACAATGGTGCAGATGCTGCTGATGGGCGAATTCCACGTGCAGGTGCAGGAAGGCACCGCCACGCCCGTGGTGTGGGACCGTTGCGGCCCGTCGATCTCCGCCCTGCCGGTCCGGCGCCCGCTGGGATAGCGCTGGCGCACTCCACCGCCTCCGGCATATGACGGCACCGCCCATCGTGCTGTGACGCAGCCCGCAACCGTCTGCCGCGAAGGCCCGCATGTCCGGAACCAGCTCTCCGCCTGACTATCCCACCATCGCCGCCGATATCGGCCTCACGCTGCTGCGACAGTCTTATCCGGCGCTGACCGGCGCCGGTGTGACGGTCGCACAGGTGGAGGCCAGCGACGGCAGCACCGGGTCGAGCGCGTTCGAGGCGAGCGGCACCAACGACCCGACGGCCACCTTCATCTACGTCGACGGCACCAGCAGCACCACCACCTACAATGACGGCTTGGTCGGCACCTCGTCGGCGCACGCCAACTATGTCGCGACCTTCTTCTACGGGTCCACGCTCTACCAGGGGGCTCCCACCGGCGTCGCCCCGGGTGTGAGCGCGGTGGATGTCTATTTCGCCAACAACTTCCTCACCAGCCTGATCGGCGCCAGCAAGACCAGCTTCGCGCCGAAGGTGGTGAACATGAGCTTCACCTACACCTCCGGCACATCCGCCAACGCCACCTATGACGCCGATGCGGCGGTGCTGAGCAACACCGTCTTCGTCGCCGCCGCCGGCAACAGCGGCACGCCGGCCTCGCCGTCCACCGCCTGGAATGTCATCAGCGTCGCCAGCTCGACGGCCACCGTCGCCATCGGCGCCGCCGGGCTCTATGCCGACAAGCCGGACATCTCGGCGCCGCAGAGCGAGACCAGCTACACCACGCCGATCGTCTCGGGGGCCGCCACCATCCTGGTGCAGGCCGGCACCGCCGGCCTTGCCGGCTGGACCGCCGCGGAAGAGGCGGCCGCCGTCGATGCCCGCACCATCAAGGCGCTGCTGCTGAACGGGGCGGTGAAGCCCGCGGATTATTTCACCAACGCCTTTGCGCCCTCCGCCAGCGAACCGCTGAGCGCGCAAGACGGGGCGGGCGTGGTGAACGTCTACAATTCCGTGGTCAATCTCTATGCCGGGCAGGACACGGCAACAAAGTCCGGCACGGTCAGCAAGGGTGGCGGCATCTATACATCGTTGGCCACCCTCCAGCCCACCGCCTATGCCGGGGCGGGCTGGAACCTCGGCAGTCTGTCCGCCAACGCCGCGACCGACGGCTACAGCGGCTATGCCGTCTCCCTCAGCGCCGGCACCGCCTTCGTCGCCACCGTCACCTGGTACAGCCACAGCGTCGCTGGCACCGACACGCTCGACAAGGTCGATCTCTATCTCTACGACGAAACGACCGGAACGCTCGACGCGTCATCGACAGCAGCCTCCAGTTCCGTGCAGCAGATCGACTACACCCCCACAACATCGGGCCGTTACGATATCTATCTGCGCCTGGAAGCGGCTTCGACCGTCCTGACCACCGGCGAGAAATACGCACTCGCCTTTGCCGAAACCACCATCGCCTGCTTCGCCCAGGGCACCCGCATCGCCACGCCCCACGGCGAACGCCCGGTTGAATCCCTGCGCGAGGGTGACGAGGTGACTCTGGCCCGTTGCGGCGGCGCGGCGCGGATCCGCGCGGTCACTCAACGCACCCTGCTGCATCCCGACCGCACGCATTGCCCCCTGCGCATCGCCCCCGGCACGTTCGGGCCGGGCGCGCCGGCACGGCCCCTGCTGCTATCGCCCGAGCACGCCATCCACGCCGAGATCGACGGCACCGCGGTGCTGATACCGGTCTGGGCGCTGGAGAACGGCACGTCGATCACCCGGCTGAATCCGGCGACGGTGACCTATTTTCATGTCCGGCTCGACAGTCATGACGTGCTGCTGGCCGAGAGGCTGGCCTGCGAGAGCCTGCTTGACGAGGACGCGGTGCCGGTGGCTCAGCGCGTGACGCAGGGGAAGTTGGTGGAGGAGGTCAGGGAGGAAGCAAGCGGTTCTTTTTTGAAAAAAAGAACCAAAAAACTTTCATTCGTCTGACGTGCTGGTCCGGAAAGGGGCACACCCAAAACGATAAAAAGTCTTTTGCTGCTTTTCTTCAGAAAAGAAGTCCTTCCTTCCTACGACATCGCCGGCACACACTCAAACTCCAGATGAAACGTCTTCCTGAGCTGCACCTGCCCCTCATGCAGCAGCGTGAAGGTATAATCGCCCGGCACGTGCTCATACGGATACCGCACCGTCCAGCCGGTGTATCCGGTGGTCCCACTCGTCAGCGCCGTCGCGTAGAAGCCGCTGTTGCCGGACCGTCCGGACGGCGCGAACAGCATCGGATGGGCGGTCTGCACCTCCAGCTCCCAGGTCGGCTCCTTCACCTGCTCGCCCAGCCGGTAGCGCATGCCGAACATGGTGCCGTCACCGGCACAGATCGTCACGGTCTGGGTGACCAGATGCACATCCGTCACCTCATGCCACAGCCCCTCCACCGTGGTGTCGGATTTCACGGCGCCGACATCGCGGGCGGAATAGATCCCCCAGTCGACCAGACCGATCTCGCCGTCGGGATCAACGTCGATATCCGCCGGCGCCGCCAGCGCCGGAGTCGTCAGCACAAGCAGCAGGAAGCCAGTGCTAGCGCGCACGGATCACGGTGCGCTGATATTGCGGCGGCAGCGGCACCGCCGCACCGAGGCTGGCCGCGGCCTGCAGCGGCCAGGTCGGCTCGGCAAGGATGGCGCGGGCGATGAACACCAGATCCGCCCGCCCGTTGGCCAGGATCTCGTCGGCATGCTCGGGGGACGTGATCAGCCCCACCGCACCGGTGGCGATGCCGGCCTCCGCCCGGATGGCCTCGCTGAACTTCACCTGATAGCCCGGATACAGCGACGGGATGACCGGCCCCTTGGCAGCGATGCCGCCGGACGAACAGTCGATCAGATCGACCGTGCCAAGCGCCTTCAGCCGTTTGGCAAGCTCCACCGAGTCCGCGATGGTCAGCCCGCCTTGCATCCAGTCGCTGCAGGACAGCCGCACGAACAGCGGCAGTTCCTCCGGCCATTCGCCGCGGATCGCCTCGATCACCTCGAACAGCGCCCGCGACCGGCCGGCGAGATCGCTGCCGTAGCCGTCGTTGCGGGTGTTGGAGATCGGCGAGAGGAAGGAGTGCAGCAGGTAGCCATGCGCGCCGTGCACCTCCAGAATCTTCACGCCGGCCGCGCGCGCCATCCGCGCGGTGGCGGCGAACTGCTCCACCACGGTTGCGATGTCGGCGACCGACATCACGTGCGGCACCTCGTTCGGCTCGCCAAACGCAATGGCGCTGGGGCCCCACGGCGTCCAGCCGCCATCGGCATGCGCGACCGGGCCCGAGCCGAGCCAGGGCGCGGAGACGCTGGCCTTGCGCCCGGCATGGGCGATCTGCATGGCCGGCACGGCACCGCCCATCTCGATCACCCGCACCAGCCGGGCCATGAAGTCCTGCTGGGCTGACGTCCACAGGCCGAGACAGCCCGGGGTGATGCGGCCGAGCGCGGAGACATGGGTGGCCTCGGTGAACACGATGCCGGCGCCGCCGACGGCGCGGGCGCCGAGATGCTGGACATGCCAGTCATCGCCCAGCCCGTCGGTGGCGCTGTACTGGCACATCGGCGAGACGACGATGCGGTTGCGCGCGGTCACCGAGCGGTAGCTGATCGGCTGGAACAGGATCGGGGTGCGCGCCATGAAAAGCCTCGATACGTTGGTTGCCCGCAATTTGACGCGCCCGCGCCGTGGTGCCTAGCCTTGGTGAAAGCGACACGGGGAATGGTCATGCGGCTTGCGGGTAAAATCGCCATCGTCACCGGCGGCGGCGGCGGCTTCGGTGAGGGGATCGCGCGGCTCTACGCCGCCGAGGGCGCCCATGTCGTGGTCGCCGATCTCAACGAGACACAGGCGCAGCGTGTCGCCTCCGAGATCAACGGCGTGGCCGTCACCGGCGATGTCAGCATCGACAGCGATGTCGATGCGATGGTGCAGGCGGCCATCGATCATTACGAGGGTCTCGACATCGTGGTCAACAACGCCGGCACCACGCACCGCAACGGCCCGATCCTGGATGTCGATCCCGAGACGTTCGACCGGGTCTATGCCGTCAACGTGAAGTCGATCTACTGGATGACGCGGGCCTGCGTGCCGGTGTTCCGCAAGCAGGGCCGCGGCGGCTCGATCATCAACATCTCCTCGACCGCGGGTCTGCGCCCGCGGCCGGGCCTCGTGTGGTACAATGGCACCAAGGGCGCGGTGAACACCATCACCCAGTGCATGGCGACGGAGCTGGCGGCGGACAACATCCGCGTCAACGCGGTGTGCCCCGTCATCGGCGCCACCGGCCTGCTGGAGCAGTTCATGGGCCAGGCCGACAGTCCGGAGATCCGCGCCAAATTCATCGCCTCGGTGCCGCTGGGGCGGATGTCGACGCCCGGTGACATCGCCAATGCGTGCCTGTGGCTGGGGGAGGATGCGTCCTCCTTCATCACCGGCATTCTGCTGCCGGTCGATGGCGGCCGCTGCGCCTGATGAATATTCTGTCGGTTCAGTCCTGGGTCTCGTATGGCCATGTCGGCAATGCCAGCGCGGTGTTTCCCTTGCAGCGGCTGGGCGCCGAGGTCTGGGCGGTCAACACCGTGCAGTTCTCCAACCACACGGGCTATGGCAGCTGGACCGGCAGCGTGTTCACCGGCGAGCAGGTGGCGGCCCTGATTGCCGGGATCGCGGCCCGCGGCGTGCTGCCTTCGTGTGACGCGGTGCTGTCCGGCTACATGGGCGATGCCGGCATCGGCACCGCCATCGTCGACGCAGTGGCGCAGGTGAAGGCGGCCAATCCGGCGGCGTTGTATTGCTGCGACCCGGTGATCGGCGATGACGACACCGGCGTCTATGTCCGTCCGGGGATCACCGAATTCCTGCGCGACCGGGCGCTGGCGGTGGCCGACATCGCCACCCCCAACCGCTTCGAGCTGGAGCTGCTGACGGGCATGCCGACGACCACGCTCGATGAGACCAAGCGAGCGGTGGCGAAGCTGCAGGCGATGGGGCCGCGCTGTGTGCTGGTGACCAGCCTGCGCACCGATGCCACACCGGCCGACAGTCTCGACATGCTGGCCGCCGAAGCGGGTGATTTCCATCTGCTGCGCACGCCGGCGCTCGATCTGCGGGTGAACGGCGCGGGCGATGCCATCGCCGCCCTGTTCCTGTATCACCGCCTGGCCACCGGCTCGGTCGCCGAGGCCGCCAGCCGGGCCGGCTCGTCGATCTGGGGACTGCTCCGCCGCACCCAGGAGGCAGGGTCGCGCGAGATCCTCACCGTGGCGGCCCAGGACGAATTCGTCTTGCCACGTCGGAGCTTCGCCACAATTCCCTGTTAAGGATCAACGGAGCTGCCGGGGCACGGCGGCTGGGGACAGCCGGCCGATGACGCTGCTCAAGACCTATCTGCGTGTGTTCGCAGCCCTTGGCCCCGACCGGCGGCTGGGCCTGCTGCTGGGGGCGGCCAACCTGGCGGTGGCGCTGCTGCAGTTTCTCGACCCGCTGCTGTTCGGCCGGGTGATCGATCTGCTGACCCGGTCGGACAGCCTGACCCCGGCCGATTTCTGGCAGCAGGCGGGCCGGCTGCTGGCGGTCTGGGCCGTCATCGGCGTGGCCGGCATCGGCGCCAACATCCTCGTCGCGCTGCATGCCGACCGGCTTGCGCATCGCAACCGGCTGCGCGCCATGCACCGCTTCTTCGGGCATGTGCTCGGCCTGTCCTCGTCGTTTCACGGCGACACCCAGTCCGGCCGGCTGCTGAAGGTGATGCTGGCGGCAACGGATGCGATGTTCGGCGTGTGGCTCACCTTCTTTCGTGACGCCATGGCCACCTTCGTCGCCATTCTGGTGCTGCTGCCGCTGACGCTGCTGCTGAACTGGCGCCTGGCTCTGGTGCTGATCGCCCTGGTGCTGATCTTCGCCACCCTGACCATGCTGGTCATCAGGCGCACCGAGGCCGGCCAGCGCAGCGCCCAGATGTTCCACGGCAGGCTGGCCGGCGAGGCGCAGGACGCGCTGGCCAACGTGGTGGTGGTGCAGAGCTTCCAGCGCCTGCGCGCCGAGCTGCACCGCTTCGACGACCTCGTCCGCCAGGTGATCTCCAGCCAGTTCCCGGTGCTGACCTGGTGGGCGGTGGTGAACGTGATGACCCGCGCCGCCAGCACGCTTTCGGTCATCATCATCGTGGCCATCGGCGCATGGCTGCACAGCCAGGGCCGCGCGGGTGTCGGCGAGATCGTCAGCTTCATGAGCCTCGCCACCCTGCTGATCGGCCGGCTCGACCAGGCGATGGGCTTCTGCGCGCGGCTGTTCATGGATGCACCGAACGTCGCGGAATATTTCACGGTGATGGACACGCCGAGTGCGGTGGCCGACCGCCCCCACGCCATCAGCCTGCCACATGGCCCCGGCGAGGTGCGCTTCGAAGGCGTGCGCTTCGGCTACCCCCGCGCCCCCGTGGTGCTCGACGGCATCGACTTCGTGGCCCGCCCCGGCGCCACCATCGCCCTCGTGGGGCAGACCGGCGCCGGCAAGAGCACCGCCATGGCGCTGCTGCAGCGGCTGTGGGACCCCGACACCGGCCGCATCCTGATTGACGGGCACGACATCCGCGACATCACCCTCGACAGTCTGCGCGCCTGCATCGGCGTGGTGTTCCAGGAGAGCATGCTGCTCAACCGCTCGATCCGCGAGAACCTGCTGGTCGGCCGCCCCGACGCCACCCAGGCCGAGCTGGAACGCGCCTGCCGGCTGGCCGAGGCGCATGACTTCATCACCCACCAGCCGCAAGGCTACGACACGATGGTGGGCGAGCGCGGCGCCAGCCTCTCCGGCGGCCAGCGTCAGCGCCTCGCCATCGCCCGCGCGCTGCTGAAGGACCCGCCGATTCTGATCCTCGACGAGGCCACCAGCGCGCTCGATGCCGCCACCGAGGCGCGGGTGAGCAAGGCGCTGAAGGCGCTGATGCAGGGCCGCACCACCTTCATCATCGCCCACCGCCTGTCCACGGTGCGCGATGCCGATGAAATCCTGGTGTTCGCGGCAGGCTCCGTGGTGGAACGCGGCAGCTTCGACGCGCTGGTGCGCCAGGGCGGCGTGTTCGCGTCCCTGGTGGCGACCCAGCTCTCCCCGGTGCCAGCATAGATGTTGATTTTGCGCCCTCTTGGGGAATGGTCCGATCCGGCCTAACGTCGCGTTCGCACAAGCGGGGACACGCCGAAATGTCCGGCGAGACCAACCCCGCGATCGCCAGGTGACCGCATGACCGATCTTCCGCCCGCCTCCCCCACACGTCCGCTCCATGCCGGCGGACCCGATGTGTCGTCCATCGGCTGGGGCATGTGGCGCTTTTGCGGCACCGATGTCGCCGCCGCCCAGGCGCGGGTGGAGGCGGCGCTGGCGGCCGGCGTCACCCTGTTCGACACCGCCGACATCTACGGCCCCGACAACGGCGAGGCGTTCGGCGCCAGCGAGGCGCTGTTCGGCCGCGTGCTGCACGCCGCCCCCGGGCTGCGCGCGCGGATCGTCATCGCCACCAAGGGCGGCATTGTCATCGGCACGCCATACAACTCCAGCGCGCACTACCTCACCGCCGCGATCGACGCCTCGCTTTCACGCCTGGGCGTGGAGCACGTGGCGCTGTGGCAGATCCACCGGCGCGACCTGCTGACCCACCCGCACGAGGTGGCCCGCGCGCTGGACGCAGCCCGCACCGCCGGCAAGATCGGCGCCATCGGCGTGTCCAACCACGCGCCCGCCGAGGTGGACGCGCTGCAGGCGTTTCTGCCGGTGCCGATCGCCAGCACCCAGCCGGAATTCTCCCCGCTTGCCATCGCCCCGCTGACCGACGGGGTGATGGACCAGGCGATGGCCAAGGGCATGGCTGTGCTGGCCTGGTCGCCGCTCGGCGGCGGACGGCTCGGCGCCCCCACCGAAGGCCGTGCCCTGGCCGTGGCCGAGGCACTCGATGTCGTCGCCACCCGCCACGGCGTCTCGCGCGCCGCTGCCGCCTATAGCTGGATCATGGCCCATCCCGCCCGGCCGATCCCGCTGGTCGGCACCCAGACCGTCGCCCGCATCGCCGAAATCCCGGACAGCTACAAGCCGCGCTGGTCCCGGTCCGACTGGTACGCCGTCCTGACCGCCGCGCGCGGGGAGAACCTGCCATGAGCACCGCGACATCCTGCGAGATCAGCTGGTTCTCCGCCCTGTGCGACGATGATTACGAGTTCCTCGGCGTACCGGACCCGATGCTGCGCTCCTCCTTCGAACACTGCCGCGACATCGTGCTGCAGGCCGAGGCCGGTGGGTTCGACAACATCCTGCTGCCGTCGGGCTACGCGCTGGGCATCGACACCACCGCCTTTGCCGCCGCCATCGCGCCGATGCTGCGGCGCATGCGGCTGCTGATGGCGGTGCGCATCGGCGAGACGTGGCTGCCCCAGCTCGCCCGCCAGATCGCCACCATCGACCGCATGCTGGGCGGCCGGCTGACCATCAACATCATCTCGTCGGACCTGCCCGGCGAGACCCTCGCCTCCGGCCCGCGCTACGCCCGCACCGTCGAGGCGATGACCATTCTGCGCCAGCTGCTGGGCGGCCAGGCGATCGATCATCAGGGCACATTCTACCAGCTCAAGCTCGCCCCCGCGCGCATCGGCACGCTGTCCGGCAAGGCGCCGCCGTTCTATTTCGGCGGCCTGTCCGAGGACGCCCGCGAGGCCGCCGCCATAGGCTGCGACGTGTTCCTGATGTGGCCCGACCGGCGTGAGGTGATCGAGGCCATCATCGCCGACATGACGGCGCGGGCCGCGCGCCACGGCCGCACGCTGAAATTCGGCTACCGCGCCCATGTCATCGTGCGCGACAGCGAGGCCGTGGCCCGCCAGGCCGCCACCCGCCTGCTCTCCAAGCTCGACGACGCCGAGGGGGCCGCCATCCGCGCCAGATCGCTCGACAGCAACTCCGCCGGCGTGCGCGCCCAGGCGGCCTTGCGCGAGCAGGCCGGGGATGACGGCTATGCCGAGGCCAACCTCTGGACCGGCATCGGCCGCGCCCGCTCGGGCTGCGGCGCCGCCATCGTGGGCGACCCGGATCAGGTTCTGGCCAAGCTGCAGGACTATCAGAGCCTGGGCATCGAGGCGTTCATCCTGTCGGGCTATCCGCATGCCGCCGAGGCGGACCTGTTCGCCCGCCACGTGCTGCCGCGCATCGCCCACGGTCCGCTGGCGATAGGCTGACGCTGCGCGGCCCGACACCACCAGCCCCTTTCAAACGCTGGCCCCCGCCTTTCCGGAAGGCTCCACGTCAGCGTTTGAACGTTTTTTGGTGCTTTTTTCAAAAAAGCACGTCTTCCCTCGCTTCGACACATCGATCACGCGCCCTGAGCATCGGTCGTGCGGGCACGATCCGTGACCAGATCCGCCGACCCGAAGCTGTCGCGCGATACGCGGCGCAAGCGGCGTGTGGCTCCCGGCCTGGTGTGGCCAGGCGAAATGGCACATCTGTTGTCTCCGGTGATCGAGACCGGTCCGGCATCGGATTTGCTGAGCAACCCGCAGCAGCCGCGCACAAGGGCGTTCCTGGGCGCGGTGCCGGGCTGAAGGAGACCAAGCATGGGATACGCGGACACCGTCATCACCGGGCGCATCTTTCGCGGTCTGCGCGAGGGATTTGCCGAGGCCCTGGCCATCCATGGCGATCGGATCGTGGCTGTGGGCCGGCGCGATGCGGTGATGGCGCTGACCGGGCCCGGCACGAAGCGCATCGAACTCGGCGCGCGCGTCGCCATTCCCGCCTTCAACGACGCGCACCAGCATCTGCTGCCGATGGGGCTCGGCCTGTCGCAGGTCAATCTGCGCGCCGAGCAGGTGCGCACGCTGGACGAGCTGCTGCAGCGGATCCGCAAGGCCGCCGCGAACGCGCCAAAAGGCAGCTGGGTGCTGGGCCGCGGCTACGACCACGCCGAGCTCGACATCGCGCGCCACCCCACCGCCGAGGAACTCACCGCGGCCGCGCCCGACCACAAGGTGTTCATCGTGCGCACCTGCGGCCATATGGGCGTTGCCAACGCCGCGGCCCTGGCCGAGGCCGAGATCGGCCACAACACGCCGGACCCGGAAGGCGGCGTCATCGAACGCGCCCAGGGTCGCCTCACCGGCCTGCTGCAGGAACGCGCGATGCGCCTGGTACGCGACCGCATGCCGGCCCCTTCGGACGTCATGCTGGTCGATGCCATCGAGGCCGCCGGCCAGCACATGCTCTCGCTCGGCTTCACCAGCGTGATGGACGCCAATGTCGGCATGGCCGGCGGCATGCGGGAAATCGACGCCTATGGCGAGGCGCTGGCCACCGGGCGGCTGCCGGTGCGCGCCTGGCTGTGCCTGGCCGGCAACCCCGAAGGCATCGCCGACGCCGCCTGGGATGCGGGCATCCGCCCGATGCAGGGCAACGACATGCTGCGTTTCGGCGCCATGAAGGTGTTCGCCGACGGCTCGGCCGGCGGACTGACGGCGGCGATGAGCGAGCCTTACCTGCCGGGCGGCACCGGCGTGTTCTGCTTCCCCGAAGCCACGATGCACAGCCTGCTCGCCAAATATCATGCGCAGGGCTGGCAACTCGCCATCCATGCCATCGGCGACGCCGCCATCGAGCAGGTGCTGAGCGGCATGGAAGAAGCCGACAACGCGGCCCAGCCCGTCGCCGGACGGCGCCACCGCATCGAGCATTGCGGCTTCCTCTCCGCGTCGCAGATCGCCCGCATGGCCGCGCGCGGTATCGAGCCGGTGCCGCAGCCGATCTTCATGTACGAGTTCGGCGATCTCTATGTCACCAATCTCGGCCTGCCCCGCGCCGAGGCCGCCTACCCCATGCGCGACTGGCTCGATGCCGGCCAGCACCCCGCCGCCAGCTCCGACGCACCGGTGAGCACCACCGACCCGTTCCGCAACATCTTCACCATGATGACCCGCAAGACCAATCGCGGCACCGTGCTCGGCGCCGCGCAATGCCTCAGCGTGGCCGAGGCGGTGCACTGCTACACCTATAACGGCGCCTACACGCAGTTCGCCGAACGCGAGAAAGGCCGCCTGCTGCCGGGGATGCTGGCCGACATCACCGTGCTGTCGCAGGACATCTTCGAGATCGCGCCGGAACAGATCCTCACCACCAAGGCCGACCTCGTGCTCCGCTCCGGCCAGACCGTGTTCGAACGCGCCTGATGCTGCGCCATGTCGTGCAACGCCTGCTTCTGGCTGTGCCGGTGCTGATCGGCGTGCTGGCGGTGGGGTTTCTGCTGATGCAGGTGGTGCCGACCGACCCCGCCATCGTCCGCGCCGGCCCGACCGCGACGCAGGACGTGGTGGCCGCCATCCGCGAGGAGCTCGGCCTCAACAAGCCGCTGCTCGTGCAGTTCGGCCTGTATCTCGGCCGGCTGGCGCGGGGCGATCTCGGCGTCTCCATCATCAACAACATCCCGGTATCGCAGGAGCTCGGCAACACGATCGGCCCCACGCTCGAGCTGATGCTGGCGAGCCTCGTATGGTCCATCCCGCTCGGCGTGGCGCTGGGCACCATCGGCGCCACCGCGCGCGGAAGCTGGCTGGACCGCACGGTGATGATGGTCTCGGTCGCCGGCGTGTCGGTCCCGGTGTTCTTCCTGGGGCTGATCCTGATCTGGTTCGTGGGCTTCCGCTGGGGCCTGCTCCCCTTCACCGGGCGCGGCGGGCCGATCTGGTCGCTCGGCGGCATCCGCGCGCTGATCCTGCCGGCGATCACCCTGGGCGGCGTGTTCGTGGGGCCGGTGGCGCGCATGACCCGCACCTCGGTGCTGGACACGCTGGTTGCCGACTACATCCGCACCGCCCGCGCGAAGGGCCTCGGCGAACCGCGCGTCATCCTCCGCCACGCGCTGCGCAACGCGCTGATCCCAATCGTCACCTTCATCGGCCTGCAGATCGGCTTTCTGCTCGGCGGCGCGGTCGTGACCGAGACCATCTTCAGCTGGCCCGGCATCGGCCGCCTGGCCGTGGGGGCCATCCTGTCCAACGATGTCCCGATGGCGCAGGGCACCATTCTGGTGCTGTCCGGCGGGTTCATCGTCATCAACCTGGTGGTCGATCTGCTCTACGTTGTCCTCGATCCGAAGGTGCGCGCATGAGGCGGCTGCTGCGCGACCCTTTGGCCATCATCGCCGCTCTCTTCCTCCTCGCCGCCATCATCGCCGCCCTCGGCGCCCCCTGGCTGATCTCCGGCGACCCGTATGACAACGACCTCGGCAGCGCCATGGCCACGCCCGACGCCGAACACTGGCTCGGCGCCGACGACCAGGGCCGCGACCTGCTGGTACGCCTGATCTACGGCCTGCGCCTCACCCTCATGATGGGCGCCATACCCGTGCTGATCGGCGGCGGCCTCGGTGCCGCAATCGGCCTGCTCGCGGCGTTCTACCGCGGGCTCGACGGCGTATTGATGCGCCTGATGGACGTGATGCTGTCCTTCCCCGCCATCCTGTTCGGCCTCGCCATCGCCGCCATCGCCGGCCCCGGAATCCCCGCCGTCATCATGGCCCTCTCCGTCGCCACCGTCCCGCTCGCCGCCCGCATCGTCCGCGGCACCGCCGTGGTCGAAATGAGCCGCGACTATATCGAGGCCGCCCGCGCCACCGGCATGGCCGATCTCCGCCTCATCGGACGCCACCTGCTGCCCAACTGCCTCTCCGCCCTCGCCGTCTGGGCCACGCTGCGCTTCGGCCAGGTGATCCTGCTCGGCTCCGCCCTCTCCTTCCTCGGCCTCGGCGCCCAGCCCCCCACCGCAGAACTCGGCGCCATGGCCTCCCAAGGCCGCGGCTTCCTGTTTTTCGCCCCCCACATCGCCGTCGTGCCGTCGGTGGCGATCTTTCTCATCGTTCTGGCATTCAACGTGCTTGGAGACTGGCTCCGAGATACGCTCGACCCGCGGCTGCGGGTGTAACCCCTCTCGAAGGAGCCGACATGAAGCGCATCCTCCTGGCCACAATCGGCGCCATCTGGTGCACCGCCGCCCTGGCCCAGCCCAGCACCCTGGTCGCCCTGCGCAACTACGATGCCGACAATTACGACCCCGTCCGCTCCACCGCCCGCAGCGCCGGCGAGGTCGTCACCATGATGGCCGACACGCTGACCTCGATCGACTGGGACATGAAAACCGTCAAACCCGGCCTCGCCACCAGCTGGGACGTCAGCGCCGACGGCAAGCTCTACACCTTCCACCTGCGCGACAACGTCACCTTCTGCGACGGCCGCAAAATGACGGCCGATGACGTCGTCTACTCCATCACCCGCCTCGCCAAAGGCACACCGAAAAGCCCGGTCTGGTGGCGCGCCGGCCCGGTGAAGGAGATCCGCGCCAAAGACCCGCTCACCGTCGAATACGAACTCGAACAGCCCTTCGGCGAACTCCCCTACCAGCTCGCCCTCTTCTTCGCCTCCATCGTCGACAAGAACAGCGTCGAAAAACTCGGCCCCAACTTCGGCGTCCAAGGCTTCAACGGCACCGGCCCGTTCTGCTGGTCCTCCTGGACTCCCCGCTCCGAGCTCGTCCTCACCAAACACGAGGGCTACAACTGGGGCCCGCCGATCTTCAAGAACCCCTCCCCCCAGGTCGACAAGATCGTCTGGAAGATCATCCCCGACGGCAACACCCTCCTCGCCGCCCTGCAATCCGGCCAGGGCGACGTCACCCAATACATCCCCTACGTCGCGCTGAACTCCCTCAAGTCCAACCCGACCATCCACCTCTCCCAGCAGCCCAACTACTTCTGGGACTACTTCCTCGGCTTCAAGATCGACAAACCCGTCGTGAACGACAAGCTCGTCCGCCGCGCCATGGTCATGGCCGTCAACCGCGCCGCCATCGCCCGCGCCGTCTTCTTCGGCGCCGGCGACCCCGCCGACAGCTACCTCAACCCCGCCGTCCAGGATTTCGACCCGAAATCCAAAGCCCTCTTCCCCGCCTTCGACCCCGCCGCCGCCCGCAAACTCCTCGATGACGACGGCTGGAAACCCGGCCCCGACGGCACCCGCGTCAAAGACGGCGTCCGCGCCAGCTTCACCACCTACGGCATCATAGACCCCGTCTGGAGCCGGACCGCCGAAGCCGTCCAGGCCGACCTCCGCCGCGTCGGCATCGAGATGAAGATCAACCTGTTCGACGCCACCATCGCCTGGGGCAAACTCGCCACCCAGGAATTCGACGCCTTCGTCATGTCCTACCCCTACGTCTCCGCCAGCGACGCCCTCAACCTCTACTGGATCTCCGCCAACACCCCCACCCCCAACCGCATGAACTGGAAAGACACCGACACCGACACCTGGCTCGCCGAAGCCCGCGGCGCCACCGACCCCGCAATCCGCGCCAAAGCCCTCGCCGAAGTCCAGGAAAAACTCACCGACAACGATGTCTGGATCCCCCTGGTGCGCGAACAGCTCTGGGTGGCAAGCTCCGCCCGCACCCAAGGCGCCCGCGCCCACGGCCTCTACGGCGTCGGCATCTACAAAGGGCTCGACATCTCGCTGACCAAATAGGACCCACCCATGCCCACAACCCTCATCCGCAACGCAGCCTTCGTCATCGCCTGGGACACGGCCACAAAAAGCCACGTCTCCCTGCCCGATGCCGATGTCGCGTTCGCGGATGGGGTCATCTCCTTCGTCGGCCGCGCCTACACCGGCACCGCCGACACCCTCATCGACGGCGCCGGCATGATGGTCATGCCAGGCCTCGTCAACATCCACTCCCACCCCTCCAGCGAGCCGATGAACAAAGGCCTGATCGACGAGATCGGCTCTCCCGGCTTCTACAATTCCTCCCTCTACGAATACATGCCCGCCTTCCGCGCCGACGCCGAAGCCGTGCCCCACTGCGTCCGCGTCGCCCTCAGCGAACTCCTCCTCTCCGGCGTCACCACCGTCGCCGACCTCTCCATGGCCCACCCCGGCTGGCTCGACCTGCTCGCCGAATCCGGCCTGCGCGTCTGCGTCGCCCCCATGTTCCGCTCCGCCCGCTGGTACACCAAAAACGGCCACACCCTCGAATACGAATGGAACGAAGCCGCCGGCGAAAAAGCCATGACCGAGGCGCTGCGTCTCATCGAACGCGCCGAACAACACCCCTCCGGCCGCCTCTTCGGCATGGTCGTCCCCGCCCAGATCGACACCTGCAGCGAAACCCTCCTGCGCGACAGCTTCGCCGAAGCAAAGGCCCGCGGCGTCTCCTGGCAAATCCACGCCGCCCAGGCCGTCACCGAATTCCACGAAATCACCCGACGCCACGGCACCACCCCCATCGGCTGGCTCGACCATCTCGGCCTCCTCTCCGAACGCAGCATCGTCGGCCACGGCATCTTCCTCGACGATCACCCCTCCACCCCCTGGCACACCCGAACCGACCTCAAACGATTGGCCGAAACCGGCACCACCGTCGCCCACTGCCCCACCGTCTTCGCCCGCCGCGGCATCACCATGAAAGACTTCGGCCGCTACCGGCACGCCGGCGTCAACATGGGCCTCGGCACCGACACCTACCCCCACAACATGCTCGATGAACTCCGCCTCGCCGCCTACCTCGCCCGAACCCAGGCCAACTCCCCGCGCACCATCACCACCAACGAACTCTTCGAATCCGCCACCATCGGCGGCGCCCAGGCCCTCGGCCGCAACGACATCGGCCGCCTCGCCGCCGGCTGCCGCGCCGACATCGTCCTCATCGACATCACCCACCCCCGCATGCGCCCCGCCCGCGACCCGCTGCGCAGCCTCATCTACGCCGCCGGCGACCGCGCCGTGCACACCGTCATCGTCGACGGCAACACCGTGGTCGAAGCCGGCAAACTCCTGACCATCGACTACGAACAGGCCGCCGAACACCTGCACGAAGCGCAGAAACGCGTGGTCGCGAACGTGCCCAACGTCGATTGGGCACACAGAGGGGCGGATGAAATCAGTCCGCCAACGTTCCTCACCATGTGAAGCGGTTCTTTTTTTGAAAAAAAGAACCAAAAAAACTTTCAACCATGAAGCATCCAGGACACAACACCGTGCCAGCACCGGCGAAATTCAGTACGCATCTTGAGGAACTGACGGCTATCCGGCGTGACATTCATGCCCATCCCGAGCTTGGCAACGAAGAACACCGCACCGCCGCCATCGTCGCCGCCAAACTCCGCGAATGGGGCATCGAAACCACCACCGGAATCGGCGGCACCGGAATCGTCGGAACCATCCGCGGCAAACTCCCCGGCCAACGTGCCATCGGCCTGCGCGCCGATATGGACGCCCTGGCCATCGTCGAACAAACCAACCTCCCCCACGCCTCCACCACCCCCGGCCGCATGCACGCCTGCGGCCACGACGGCCATACCACCATGCTCCTCGGCGCCGCCCGCCACCTCGCCGAACACCGCGACTTCAGCGGAACCGTCCAACTCATCTTCCAACCCGCCGAAGAAGGCCGCGGCGGCGCCATCAAAATGATCCAGGACGGCCTGTTCGAACGCTTCCCCTGCGACGCCATCTACGGCCTGCACAACTGGCCCGGCGCCCCCGTCGGCCGCTTCGCCATCTGCCACGGCCCCATGATGGCCGGCGGCTGCATCTTCCACGCCACCTTCCGCGGCACCGGCGGCCACGGCGGCAGCGCCCCCCACCTCTCCACCGACCTCAGCATCCCCGCCGCCCACTTCATCCTCGGCCTGCAGACCATCGTCGGCCGCAACATCTCCGCCTTCGACACCGCCGTGATCAGCGTCGGCCACCTCGGCGGCGGCGCCATCGAATCCTGCAACGTCCTCCCCGCCGAAATCGTCGTCGGCGGCACCGCCCGCTACTTCAACCCACCGGTGAAAGACATCATCGAAACCCGCATCACCGCCCTCGCCCAACAACTCGCCACCTTCCACGGCGCCACCGTCGAAATGTTTTTCGACTGGATCGCCATGCCCGTGCTCAACGCCAAAGACCAAACCAACGTCGCCATCGCCGCCGCCACCGCCCTCGTCGGCGACCGCGAAGTAAACCACGACATCCAACCCGTCACCGGCGGCGAAGACTTCAGCTTCATGATGGCCGAAAAACCCGGCGCCTTCATGTTCCTCGGCAACGGCGTCAACGAAGACGGCACCTTCCACGGCGTCCACACCCCCCTCTACGACTTCAACGACGCCGCAATCCCCTACGGCGTCGGCTATTGGGTGAGCGTGGTAGAACAAGAACTGCAGCTAAAAGCATAAACCCCACGGAGGGTGGTTTGCCTCGTAGGGTGGGTTGCCCTTCAGCAACCCACCATCGCGCTGCACACCGTTACTCCGATCAAAACGCAAATGATCGTAGGATGCGCAAGCACTTGCGCCGCCCATCACAACCACCGAAGTCGTGGAACGGCGCAAGTGCCTCCCAACCCAAAGATTGCTTTTCATGAAAACCAACAATCAAGCTGCAGTTTAATTCGAAATAGCAACAATTAGGACGTGCAAATACGCCGCCCCCCATCACCCTTTCGCAGAACAATCCCGCCGAACCCACCCCATCACCCCACGCGGAATCGGCACACGCCCCAAATCCAACGTCTCCACCGGAGCACGCACCCGCGCCCGAACCCGCGCATCCCGCACCGGCCCCGCATCACACGCCACCCCAGGCCGCAACACCTGCGTCTCAATCGCCAACATCCGGCACACCGGCCGCAGCAGCCGCGCCGCCTCCGGGCAAGCCGCCAGAAACGCCACCATCTCCGGCGTCTCCAGCACAGCCCGAAGCTGACTCCCAACCCCCGCCGCCTCCCAGCCGACATCGCGCACCAGCCAGGCGAACCGCCCAGGCCACAGCCGAACCCCGTCCGCCCGCCGAGGCCGCACCGCCCCAGCCAAACCCGGCTCACCCGCGCCCCGCACCGGGACCCGCCGAACCCGCCCCGCCTCAAACCGCGCGACCATCCCCGCAATCCGGCGAAGAACCTCCCCCAGCCTGAAATGCACCAGATGCACCAGCGCCGCATCCAGCAACCGCCGCCCACCCCAGCCCGCAACCGCGACCCGCAATCCAAGGATCACAGCGGAGAGGTTCATAAAGGGCGAAGCAATGGTGTTCATGCTTTTTTTCCTAGCGCAAACACCCCGGATGCGCAAGAAAATAAACCTAGCACATCTCACACCAGGCACGGCGCGTGCGCCGCCAATGCGCTTCGGCGGCGCGCGCGGGGGTCTCGTTTGCGCTTTGGGGGTTCGCCGTGCTCGAAGCGACCATCGGCACCGGCCAAGGCTGCGGCCTGAAACAAGGATTCGTCATGATCACCCTGCAGGAAACCTTGCGCGGCGCCTTCTACGCCCCGTTCTACGCCGCCCTCAGCCGCGATGCCTTCGCAGCCGAGGGTGTGCAGATCCGTTTCGTCAGCGCCCCCACCCCCGCGCGGGCGCTGGACGGGCTGATCGATGGCAGCGTCGATGTCGGCTGGGGCGGGCCGATGCGTGTCAACCAGGGCTACCAGGCCAATCCATCCGCCGATTTCAAATGCTTCGCCGAGGTGGTGACGCGCGACCCGTTCTTCCTCGTCACGCGCCACCAGCCGCCGGCGTTCACGCCGCAGGCCCTCATGACGCTGCGCGTGGCCACCGTCAGCGAGGTGCCGACACCGTGGCTCTGCCTGCAGCAGGACATCAGGGACGCCGGGTTCGACCCCGCATCCCTCCACCGCGTGGCCGGCCGCTCGATGGCCGAGAATGTCGCCGCCCTGCGCGCGGGCGATGTGGACGTGATCCAGATCTTCCAGCCTTATGTCGAGGAACTGGTCGAGCAGGGGTGTCACATATGGTACGCGGCCGCCGACCGCGGTCTGTGTTCCTACACCACGCTCTATGCCCGCGCGTCGGTGCTGGCGGCCAGGCATGACGAGATGACGGCTCTGGTGCGGGCCATCCACCGCACGCAGACATGGGTCGCGACCGCGGAGGCCGCCGAGCTCGCCGAGGCGATGGCGCCGTATTTCCCGGAGGTCCCGGCCGCAAGGCGGCAGGCGATCTGCGCGCGCTATCAGGCGCTGCGAATCTGGGGCCGCACGCCAGTGCTGCCGCGCGAAGGATATGACCGGCTGCTGCAAAGCATGCAATCCGCCGGCTTCGTCAATCCCGGCACACCCTACGAGCAGGCGGTAGACAACAGTTTCGCCCAAGCCGCCGTTGCAGCTCTCTCCTGAAAATCCCGCAACAACGAATGAAAGTTTTTTGATTCCTTTTTTCAAAAAAGAACCGCTTGCCGAGAGCGGTGTGGCATCTGATAGGCGATGCCACACCGCTCTAGCTCTTTGTTTTACCGAGCAATTTTATGGCACGGTGAGTCCACCTAAAGCCATATTGCTCGAAACCGCCTCCGTAAACTGCAAAGCCGCCAGCCGCGCATAAAGCCCGCCTTCTTCCACCAATTCCCCATGCGTCCCGGTCGCCACAATGCGCCCCGCCTCCAGCACGATGATCCGGTCCGCATTGCGCACGGTCGCCAGGCGGTGGGCCACCACCAGCGTGGTGCGCCCCTGTGCCAGCCTCGCCAGCGCGTCCTGCACGGCGCGTTCGGCCTCGGCATCGAGCGCCGAGGTCGCCTCGTCGAGCAGCAGCACCGGCGGATCGCGCAGGATGGCGCGTGCGATGGCGATGCGCTGGCGCTGACCGCCGGACAGACGCACGCCTTTCTCACCGAGGAACGTGTCGAGCCCTTGCGGCAGATCCTCGAGAAACCCGGCATTGGCGGCCCGGGCGGCGGCGAACACTTCGGCGTCGGTGGCGTCGGGCCGGCCGTAGCGGATGTTCTCGCGGGCCGAGATGGAGAAGATCACCGGGTCCTGCGCCACCAGGCCGATGCGGCTTCGCAGCGCCTGCGGGTCGAGCTGGCGGATATCCACACCATCGAGGCGCACGGTGCCGGACTGTGGGTCGTAGAAGCGCAGAAGCAGCTGGAACAGCGTGGTCTTGCCGGCGCCGGACGGGCCAACGATGGCAACGGTCTCACCGGGCTGGATGGCGATGGAGAAATCCTGCAGCGCCGCCGTGTCCGGCCGGGCGGGGTAGCGGAAGGTGACGTGCTCGAACGCCACCGCACCGCGCGGCGCCGGCAGCGTCACCGGGTGGTCCGGCGCGCGGATCGCCGAGACCTCGCCCAGCAGCTCGGCCACCCGTTCCGCGGCCCCCGCGGCGCGCTGCACCTCGCCCCACAGCTCGCTCATCGTGGCCCCGGAGGAGGCCAGCAGAATGGCGTAGAACACGAAGGCCGAAAGATCGCCGCCGGTGATGCGCCCGGCGATCACGTCACGCCCGCCCACCCACAGCGAGAAGGTGATGGCGCCGAAGCCGAGCACGATGATCAGCAGGATCAGCCCCGCCCGGGTGCGCACGCGGCGCAGCGCGGTGGTGACCGAGGCCTCGACGACGGTGGAGAATTCCTGCCGCGCGATCGCCTCATGGGTGAAGGCCTGCAGCGTGCGCAGACCTGCCAGCGCCTCCTCGGCGCCGGCGCCAAGATCGGCCACCTTCTCCTGCGCCGCGCGGGCCAGCCTGCGCTCCCGCCGGCCGAAAAAGATCAGCGGCAGCACCACGATCGGCACCACCAGCAGCACGATGCCGGCCAGCTTGGCGCTGGTGATCAGCAGCAGCGCCAGCGCCCCCAGCATCATCACCGCACTGCGCAGATACTGCGACACCGCCGAGCCGACCAGCGACTGCAGCACGGCGATATCGGCGGTCATGCGCGCCAGGATGTCACCGGTGCGGGCGGTCTCGAAGAACGCGGGCGAGAGGCTGATCACATGGTTGAACAGTTCGCGCCGGATATCGGCCGCCACCCGCTCGCCCAGCCAGGACACCAGCGTGTAGCGCGCCGTGGTGGAAAGGCCGAGCAGCGTCACCACCACGAACATCACCAGCGCGGCCCCGTTGAGCTCGGACGCACTGCCCGAGAAGCCCTGGTCGATCAGGTGGCGCACCCCCTGCCCCAGCCCCAGCAGCAGGCCAGCCGCCAGCGCCATGGCCACCCAGGCGCCGGCCACCTGCAGCCGGTAGGGACGCAGATAGGGCAGCAGCAGGCGTAGCGCGGTGATGGGGGGTTTGTGGGGCATGGGGGGCCTGGGAGATCAAGACAAGGAAGTAAGAACTTCTTTTCTGAAGAAAAGAAGCAAAAGACTTTCAATCGTTTGAGCGCCCCTCTCTCCGGAGCGGCGCGTCAGCCGAGAGAAAGTTTTTTGGTTCTTTTTTTCAAAAAAGAACCGCTTGCTTCATCGTCCCCCGCGCGCCTGGTTGATCGCCAGCTGCACCCGCGCCGCCGTCAGCAGCGGTGCCGCGATATGATGACGCTGCGCCAACCTCAGCAGATCTCCCAGAATCTCATCATCCTCCAGCCGGAACCCGGCCTGCAAATCGCGATACATCGAAGCGGTCAGCGACGAGCCTTTGGCGGTGAGCGTCGCCTTGGTGGAGGCCACATATTTCTCGCCCGGCGCCTCGCCCACGGCGGTGGCGATGGCGACCAGTTCATCGACGAACCCGGCGGCGATGCCAGCCCCGCCCGCCGCCTCGATCTGCCCCACCGTGCCGCGCGCCAGGCAGGTGATGCCGCCAAGCGAAGCCAGAAACACCCATTTCAGCCACATCTCATGCACGATCCGCGACGATGTGCGGGCATCGAACACCGCCCCCTGCATCAGCGCATCGACACGCGCGAGCCGGTCCGAGGCCGCGCCATCCATCTCGCCATAGATCAGCTCCTGGAACGGCGCGAGATGCAGCACCCGCCCCTGCGCGTCCAGCTGACCCGCAATGCGCGCCACGCCGCCAAGCAGCGCCCGCGCGCCAAACCGCCCGGAAATGGTCTCGACATGACGCATGCCGTTCAGCACCGGCAGAATCATCGTGTCCGGCCCGATCGACGGCGCCACGTCATCCAGCGCCGCATTCAGCGAGAACGCCTTCACCGTGAGCAACACCAGATCAAACGGATGGCCGATGGTCTCCGCCGTGACCAGCTTCGGCGTGATCGCCGCATCCCCATGCGGGCTCACGATCTGCAGACCCGTCTCTTCCAGCTGCGCCTTGCGGCCGGCCCGCACCAGGAAAGTGACATCCCGACCCGCCTGGGCCAGCCGTCCCCCGAAATACCCGCCCGTGGCGCCCGCGCCGACCACCAGAACCCGCATGTCTCACTCTCCCCGGCCCGTTGCGCGGCACAGTGTCACCACCAGCCGCGCAACACCACCTCGGGTGATCACATGCCCAATGCGCGCCGATAGACGTCCAGCAAGGTCTCCTGCTCCTCAACATCCGCCGGCTCCTGCTTGCGGATGCGGATGAGCTGACGGATCACCTTCACGTCAAACCCCGCACTCTTGGCCTCGGCGTAGATGTCCTTGATATCGCTGCCCAACGCCTTGCGCTCCTCCTCAAGCCGCTCGATGCGCTCGATAAGGCTGCGCAGACGGTCGGCGGCAATGTTGCCCCACTGGGCGTTGTCCTGCGTGTCGTTGGCGCCGATGTCGTCTTTGGCCATGATCTGTTCCTGTAAGCCGTGGGGCGCGGGCGTAGCGCTCCACCCCTCCCAGGTCAATCTCTCACGCCGGCATCGCGGGGGGCGG
Source organism: Rhodospirillales bacterium (assembly GCA_037445025.1). Taxonomy (GTDB): domain Bacteria; phylum Pseudomonadota; class Alphaproteobacteria; order Acetobacterales; family Acetobacteraceae; genus CAIQQQ01. Next base: position 14,527 of record JBBILI010000048.1, on the reverse strand, counting down.
GGCAAGAAAGCAAGGCCCGGGGCTTGGAGCGTCCTTTGCCGAATTGGCGGCGTCGGTGGAGAGGTTCAGGGGTATCCGTCCGAGCAGGTCAGTCAATGGTTGCGAGGAGGCGCAACGAACGATCCCACCATTCAACCATCAAGATCGAAGGGTCAGCACAAAAATCACCGCTCCGCTCTGGCAGCCTTGGAATGATGGTGTCGTTCCAGTCAGGATGCGACGTGTCGGCGGCGATGAGATTGACTGTGTTTGGGCGCGTTGTCAGGACCCCCGGTCGCCTTTCAGAGGTGAGCCCACCAAACCAGGCACTTTGTTCACCATATCAATGCGATATGGAACGTCGCGAGGGGTCACAATTCAAAGCCGATAGCGCGTCGCAACGAAACGTCAGAGGAGTGGCCGCCCAGGGCGCCCCCCCGGGTCATGCGTTGTGACCCGTGAGGCTGCCCGTGACACGCGGCAAGATGACCCTGCCAGTGCTTGGAGCCCGGTTGGTCAATCGGCGACGACATGACCTGGTCGACGCCATGGCCATAGAAATTCCTTATCCGATCGGCAAGCCATTCGATTTGCGACCTGCGCCCACTGACCACTAAGCAGTGTGGGCGTGGCGCCGGATGGGTCGGTCCATCATGAATTGGGAGGAGACGACATGTCCCCGGCTCTGACAGGTGCGACGAAAGCAGCCACTGACGTCCCGGCCTTCGCCGAGTTCCCAAAGGAAGAATTCGAGGCGCGCTACTGGCGGCTGCGCATCGAAATGGAGCGCCATGGCCTGGCCGCGATCATCGCGACGTCCGAGCCCAATTTCCGCTACCTCAGCGGTGCCCACAACCAGCGATGGCCCAATGTGCTGCGTCCCCACGCCGTGCTGCTGCCCCTGGTGGACGAGCCCACGCTGATCCAGCCCGGCACCGACAACTGGGGGCTGACCTCCGTGACCTGGATCCGAGACCTGCGCGGCTTCGGCGGCAACCGTATCCAGGACGGCTATGGCGCCCACATCGTTGCGATGATCGCCGAAATCGTCGCCGAGAAGGGAATCCGCCGCGGACGTATCGGCATCGAGCGCGGCTGGCAGATGCGGGCAGGACTGTCGATCGACGATTTCCAGGAACTCGAGCGCAGGCTCGCGCCGATCACCCTGGTCGATTCGGCACCGATCTGGTGGGACGTGCGGATGATCAAGTCGCCGCTCAAGATCGACTGCATCCGGGAGGCGGGGCGGATCACCAGCGCAGCCTATCGGGACGTCCGCCGCGACGTGGCGCTCGGCATGACCGAGAAGCAGGTCGAGCAGATGATGTGCGCGTCCTCGATGAAGCACGGGGCGGAGCGGCCGACCTACACACCTGTCAATATCCATGCGGGGCACTGGCCGAAAGAGGGACACATCGTCTTCGGCTTCTCGACGTATCGAAGACTTGAGAATGACATGGTCATCGATATGGATGGCGGTTGCACCTACAAGGGATACTGGTCGGACTTCAGTCGAACCTTCGCCGTGGGCAAGCCTCCTGAGCTTGCGCGCACAGCCTATCGGGTGGCCCAGGAGTCGATCGAGGCCGGCCTGGCGGCGGTCAGGCCGGGGCGGCCTATCACCGATGTCTATCAGGCGATGGTGAAGGCGTTCAATGCGTCCAATACGGCGGCCAAGGTGTCCGAGACAGGCATGTCGGAATCGGGCATCAACGGCCACGGCCTGGGCCTGGCTGCAACGGAGCGTCCTTACGTGAACGGACAGGATCAGACGATCATGTCGAAAGAATTATATTTCACAATCGATCCGATCTTCACCGTGGAAGGCAACGCAATGATGCTCGGCGAGGAGATGCTCGTGGTGACCGACGACGGTTATGAACTGCTGTCCGAGCGCGCCGATCTGGAGCTGCCCATCCTGTTCTAAAGCAATATGGCTTTAGGTAGACTCACCGCGCCATAAAATTGCTCGCTCAAACAGAGAGCTAGATCGGGGTGGCATCGCCTGTCAGATGCCACCCCGATCCAGGCGCGACTTCCCGCACCTCATTCGCATCGGACATCCCTATGCTCATGATCATCGCACCCCAGGTCGTCGCACCGGGCCAGATGGCGACCGCCAGCCAGATGGCGCACGAGGTCGGTGAGAGCAGCCGCCGCATGCCGGGCTTCGTCGGCCGTCTCGTCGGATACAACCGCGCCGATCCGAGCGAGGTCTGGAGCATCGTCGGCTGGCAGGACAGGGCGTCCTTTGACGCGTGGCTGAAGGTGCGCCGGTTCTGGTGGACCAACGAAGACCTGCACCGCGTCTACGTCAAAGGTGCGCTGGTCCAGGACGCCGAATGCTTCGACCTGACCGGTGAACAGGGGCGGTATTTCGAGGTGAACCCACCGGACGATGCCGCTCTCGGCTCCCCGCGCGCCGATCTTCCCGTCACCGTCGTGGCCCCGCATCTGGTCAGGCTGGACGAGATCGAACTGGCACGCCGCATGATCTCCGAGGTCGGCGTGAGTGCCAGAGCGGCACCGGGCTTCGTGGGCCGTGTGGAGTTGCAGTCGCAACGTGCCGAGACCCGAACCTGATCGGTGTCGTCCTGGCATCGCCACACCGATTTCGACCGTTGGAAGGACGCCCGCCGCTTCTGGTGGACCCCCGAGGATGTCCGTCGCGTGTTTCCGGAGGGTGCGCAGGTCGAAGACGCGAAGCAGATCGACATCGTGTCCCGGCAGACGCCTTTGACGGCATAAGAAGGTTCGATGGACCACGCCGATAATTCGATTAGCGCCGCGACACGGTCGGGCGATACTGGCGAAGCTCCAAGACGCGGCCAAGGTGATCGAGACATGCCATATCACGCGAAACGCAGACAGTTCCTGATCGCCACCGCCGCCACCGCGCTTTCGGCACCGGCGATCATCGGCAGCGTCGCCGCCCAGGCAGGCGGGCAGGTCGTGGTCGCCACCTGGCCCGGGGCCTTCCTCGCCGCGCAGAGGGCCCATTTCTTCGATCCGTTCGAGAAGCAGACCGGGGTCAGGGTGGTGGTCGCCGGGGATCCGGGTGCCGCCCGGATCAAGGCGATGGTTGAGAGCGGCAACGTCGAATGGGACCTCGCCGAGGTCTCCGCCGCCGAAATGCTGGTGCTGGCGCGTCAGAAGCTGCTTGAACCGATCGACTATGACATCTTCCCGAAGGCGGAGCTTGAGCTCATCGTTGCGGATGTGGTGAAGCCATACGGCATCGGCGCGCTGTTCGTGGCCCAGGCGCTGGCTTGCAGCACCAAGGCCTTTCCTGGCGCGGCGCATCCGCGCAACTGGGCGCAGGCTTGGGATCTGGCGACGTTCCCGGGTCCGCGCACCATCACCGCCATGGACTACGGCTTCCGCCCGCTGGAGATCCCATTGCTGGCCGACGGGGTTGCCGCCGACAAGCTGTATCCGCTCGACGTCGATCGCGCGTTCAAGGCGTTGGAGCGCCTGCGGCCGAGCGTGGGGAAGTGGGCACAGCGCGGCATGGATCCGGGCGAGCTTCTGGCGCGCGGCGAAGTGGTGGTCGCCAACGCGTCCACCGGGCGCGTTCTGGCCATGCGCGAGCAGGGCGCGCCGATCGATATGGTGTTCGATCAGGCCCTGCTCTACCCGGATTACTGGGTCGTTCCGAAAGGTGCCAGGAACCGGGCCAACGCGATGAAGCTGGCGCAGTTCGCGACCACGGCCCAGGCGCAGGCAGGGTTCTCGCGCGTCTATCCGAACTGGTCAGCGAGCGTTGGCGCAAGTGGAATGTCTGACGCTGGGTAGGCGAGGAGAATGACGGCGCCGGTGCGACGGCGGGCCGGCCCGGCCGTGTTGATCGCGCCGGTTGCGGTGTACTTGCTGCTTGTCTATGCCATTCCGGTGGGCCGTCTTCTGGTGCTCAGCGTGTGGGATGGCGGGCCCACGATCGGCCCCATCCTGCGCGCGGTGCGAGACATGCAGACAGTGGCGGTGATGGCGACCACGCTGCAGATCGCGACCATCGCCACAGGCCTGACGGTGCTGCTCGCCTATCCCGTCGCAGCAACGCTTGCCCGGCTGCGCGGGCGCGTCCTGGCGCTGGGAATGCTGCTCGTCGTCTTCCCGCTGTTCACCAGCGTCCTGGTGCGGACCTAAGCCTGGATCGCGTTGCTCGGCCGGGAGGGGCTGATCAACCTGATGCTGATGGCCACCGGACTGATCACGCAGCCGCTGCACCTGCTGTTCAACCGGATCGGCGTGCAGATCGGGCTGGTGCACGTGCTGCTGCCGATGGCCGTGCTGCCGATCTACAGTGCCATCAAGGAAATCGATCCGCGGTTGCTGCGCGCCGCCGCAAGCCTCGGGGCGTCGCCTCTGGTGACGTTCGTGACGGTCTATCTCCCTCTGAGCCTGCCCGGCGTCATGGCTGGCGGCCTGCTGGCGTTCATTGCCGCGGCCGGGTCCTACATCACGCCGATCATCCTGGGGGGTGATCACGACCTGATGCTGGCGGGGCTGATCGGCCAGCAGATCGAGGAGGCGCTGGACTGGCGCATGGCCGCGGCGCTGTCGGTGCTGATGCTGGGGGTGTCGACGCTGCTGCTGGCGCTGTATTTCCGCGTCGCCGGGCCGCGCACAGCCGTTGCCGGCCACGGCTGACCGATGCAGCGCGCCATCGCAACCCTGTCGTGGACGGTGCTGGCGCTCCTGGCCCTTCCGGTGTTCGTCGTGCTGCCGCTGTCATTCTCGAGTGTGCGGTATTTCGCCTTTCCGCCACCGGGCTGGTCAGGCCAGTGGTATGCGAACCTGCTGGCCTCGCGGGACTGGCACGAGGCCTTGGTCACCAGCGGCGGGATCGGCGCCGCCGCCACGCTGGGGGCGATGCTGCTCGGCATGCCCGCCGCCGTCGCGCTCGTTCGATACCGTTTCCCCGGCAGGGAATGGCTCTACGCGGTGCTGCTCTCGCCGCTCATCATGCCGACGATCATCTTCGCGATCGGAATGTATTTCACCGCGGCCCCGCTCGGGATGCTCGGCCATCCCGCCGTCATCGCCCTCGCCCACGTCGTGCTGGGGGTTCCCTACGTCATCGTGACGATGGTCGCAGCCCTGGAGCGCTTCGACACGTCGCTGGAACGCGCCGCGCAAAGCCTGGGCGCAGGTCCGATCCTGACCTTCTGGCTGGTGACCCTGCCGGTCATTCGTCCATCGGTGTTCGCCGCGGTGTTCCTGGCCTTTCTGGCGTCGTTCGACGATCTCATCATCGGGCTGTTCCTCGGCGGATCGACCACCCGCACCATCCAGATCCAGATGTGGCAAGGCATCCGATTTGAAAGCGATCCGACCATCGCGGCCATGTCGAGCATCCTGATCGTGGCGGCGCTGGCGGGCTTCGCCCTGGTTCAGGCCCAGGCGCGCCTGGCGCGGGACCGGCGCGCATGACCGCGACGCCGACGGACACAGCACTCGACGCCGTCTTGGCGCATATCGAGGCGCACCGCGCGGCGTTCGTCGAGGATCTGCTCTGCTATCTCCGCCAGCCCGGCATCAGCGCGCAGAATGTCGGCATTCGCGAGACGGCGGTCCGTTCGCATGTGGCGCGCCACGCGCCGGACGTCGTCGTCGTCGAGCTTGGCGCGGTGCCGCCGTCAAGGACCCAGGTCAACCAACCGTTCACGGGGGTTGTGCGGCAGGCCATCCGCCTGGGGCAGGGCGTGGACCCGCTGATCTGTCCCGTCACCGGCGGCACGCGCCAGACGAGAACATGGGCATCGAGGCGTTCATCGCCGGCAGTCGCACCGGTGCTGCGCTGCTCTCATGTCTCGGTGCGATGGCAAAGCCGGACTGATCCAACGAACGGGTTGGCCGGCGGCATCTACGGCATTTGCAGCAGATCGCCGTTCTCCGTCTGATAGTCGCGCATCGCGTCGAGCATCCAGGTGCGGAAGGCGCGAATCTTCGGGATGTTCCGCTTGGCTTCCGGATAGACCAGAAAATAGTGGCGCTGCTCCTCGGCATGGATCGGGAATGGCTGCACCAGGGCGCCGGACCGCAATTCGGTTGCGAACAGGGCGGGAGCCACCAGCGCCAGGCCACGTCCGCACATGGCCGCCGTGGCCTCCAGATACTGCGAGCCCACGATCGTCTCCGTCAGATTGAGCCCTTCGAGGCTGGCGACACCGGCACGGGCGAACCAGGTGCGCCACCATGGATCGATCTGCCCGAGCAGGTGCGCGTGCAGCAGGTCCCTCGGCTCGCGGTCCGCTCCTGCTTCAGAAATCCCGGGCAGCAGACCGGCGAGAGGCGCGACGACAGCAGGCGATGCGAGCACAGGCCGGCCCGGCGTTTGCCCTTGCCGATCGTGATCGCCACGTCGAACTCCGTCCCGTACGGGTCGATCGGGCTCTGTGCGACCGTGAGTTGCACGCCGATACCCGGCGATGCCGCCTCGAAGGTGGGCAGGCGCGGGATCAGCCACGATGCGGCGAAGGTGACAAGCACGCAAACCGAGAGCCGTCGCTCGGCGGTGTCGGCAAGATCGCTCACCGTCTTGCGCAGCGTCTGGAAGGTAGCGCTGACGCCGTTGGAAAGGCGCTGGCCTCGGTCGGTCAGCACCACACGCCGGCCTGGCGCTGAAACAGCTGAACCTGTAGGCGGTCTTCAAGCAGCCTGATCTGATAGCTCACCGCGGCCTGACTCATGCCGAGCTCGTCGCCGGCGCGCGTGAAGCTCTGATGCCGGGCCGCGCTTTCGAAGACGCAGACCGCGTTGAGGGGCGGCAAGACGACCTGGCCCATCAAATCCCCTTATGTCGCTCGATGCAGTTTCATCATGCGTCGACCGGTATGGATCCGCAACCATCCGAGGACAGTTGGCGCGGCGTGCCGGGCACATGGAGGGTCGCGAGCTCATGAAACTCGCCGGTAAGCGCGTCGCCGTTCTGGCCGAGGCGGATTTCGAGGATCTCGCGCTCTTCTATCCGCTCCTCCGCCTGCGCGAGGAAGGGGCGCAGACCGTTGTCATCGGCCTCGGCGCCAGCAGCTACAAGGGCAAGCATGGGGTCGAGGTGAAGGTCGATGCCTTGCCCGGGGATGTCGATCCCGCCGGTCTCGACGGGATCGTCGTGCCGGGCGGCTGGGCGCCGGACCGGCTCCGGCGCGATCCCGCGCTGCTGTCCCTGGTGCGAACGGTGTTCGAACGCAACAGGATGGTGGCGTCGATCTGCCACGGCCCATGGGTGCTGATCTCGGCGCGCATTCTCGGCGGCCGGCGGCTGACCGGGGTCATTGCCGTGAAGGACGACATCGCGTTCGCCGGCGGGCACTCCATCGACGAGGAGGTCGTGGTTGATGGCAACCTCGTGACCTCGCGCACGCCGCGCGACATTCCGGCGTGGGGCCGGTCGATCGTGCATGCGCTCGCCACGCAGGCTCCCTGATACCAATGGCCTTGATCGATGACTCTTCCATCGATCAAGGCCGTTGGTATTGCGCGCCGGGAAGGCCTGCGGCGGCGCGAAGGCGCCTGACCGGGTGACCGGGCACCTCGCCCCCGCAGCCGGCGCGCGCGTCCGTCTGGCCGGCATCGGGAAACGTTACGGCGAAGTCACCGCTGCGGACGCCATCGATCTGGATGTCGCGGCCGGCGAGTTCCTGACGCTGCTCGGACCGAGCGGATCGGGCAAGACGACACTGCTCAACATCGTCGCAGGCTTCGTGCCGCCGGACCATGGCGCCGTTCTGGTGAACGAACGTCCGGTGACGGAAGTGCCCCCGCACCGGCGCGGCTTCGGCATGGTGTTCCAGAGTTACGCGCTGTTTCCGCACATGACGGTGTTCGACAACATCGCCTTTCCGCTGCGCCGCCGCGGCATGTCCGCCCGCGAGATCGCCGATGGCGTGGCCGCCGCGCTGACGCTGGTCAGCCTCGAGGGGCTGGCGAAGCGCCACGTTGCGCAGCTGTCCGGCGGCCAGCAGCAGCGTGTGGCCTTCGCGCGCGCCGTGGTGTTCAGGCCCAGCCTCCTGCAGATGGACGAGCCGCTCAGCGCGCTCGACCGCAACCTGCGTCAGCAGCTGCAGATCGAGCCGCGACGGCTGCAGCGGCAGCTCGGCATCACGGTGATCTTGGTGACCCACGACCAGGAGCAGGCACTGGCGATGTCTGACCGCATCGCCGGCATGGACCGCGGCCGCATCCAGCAGGTCGGCCCGTCGCGGGAGCTGTACGAAGCGCCGCGGACCGCGTTCGTGGCGCGGTTCTTCGGAGAGTCGAACATTCTCGACACCGAGGCGCGCGCTGACGGCCCAGGCCTCGTTCTCGCCGCCGGCGGGATCCGGGTCGCACCGGCCCCGGCGGGTGCGCGCGTCGGCGAGGCGGTGCGCGTGCTGATCCGTCCCGATCGCATCGGTGTCGCAGCTCCCGGCGCGCAGCCCGCGCATGACGCCGTGGTGCAGGAGACGACGTATCTCGGTGGCTCGGTCCGGGCCGTGCTGCAGCTCGCCGGCGGCCCCGCTCTCATCGCCAGGCTCGCCGGAGCCGCCCCGCTCGAGACCGGGGATGGCCTGCGCATCACATGGGCGGACCGTGACGTGACGCCGCTGGCCGGTGGATGAGGCCGTGGCGCCCCGGCGAACCATGGCCTTCCACTGGGGCAGCTACTGGACAGAGGACAGCGAGGAGGGTCCCGTCCGGCTGCATCCGTTCGCGGACGACCCACGCCCTCCTGAGATCGGCGGGCTGACGGCCGATTTTCTCGACGGCCCGCATCGCCTCGGCCGCCCTCTCATCCGCGCGGGCTGGCTCGAACACGGGCCCGGCCAGGCCGAGGTCGAGCGCCGGCGCGGGGAGGATCGGCTGGTACCGGTGACCTGGGAGGTCGCACTGGACCACGTTGCCCGCGAGCTGCAACGGGTTCGCGCGGCGCATGGCAACGAGGCGATCTATGCCGGCTCCTATGGCTGGGGCAGCGCCGGGCGCTTTCACCATCCGCAGGGACAGCTGCATCGCTTTCTCAATCTCATCGGCGGTTACGTGTCCCATCGCGGCACCTACAGCATCGCCGCCATCGAGCACATCCTGCCTTACGTCATCGGCCTGGACTGGAAGCGTTTCACCGCCGCGCAGACGTGCTGGCACAGTATCGCGCGCCACACGCAAACGCTGGTCTGCTTCGGCGGCATGGCCAGCCGGAACGCCCAGCTGTCACCGGATGGCGTCGGCCGGCACCGGGTCGCCGGGTTTCTCAGCGCCTGCGCTGCCAACGGCGCGCGCATCGTGAACATATCGCCCGGCCGCGAAACCATGGCGCCGGAGCTCAAAGCGCAGTGGCTGCCCATTCGCCCCGGCACTGACACGGCGCTGATGCTGGCGCTGGCCCATGTCCTGATCACGAATGGGCTGCACGACGCGGCGTTCCTCGAAACGCACTGCGTCGGCTTCGCGGCGCTACGGGCCTACATTCTGGGCCAATCGGACGGGCTTGCGAAGACATGGGCCTGGGCCCACGCAATCACGGGGCTTGCGGCCGCGGACATCGAGGCCCTCGCTCTGCGGATGGCGGGCTCGCGGACGATGGTGACAATGAGCTGGTCGATCCAGCGCACACGCTTCGGCGAGCAGCCGATTTGGATGGGCATCGCGCTGGCCGCCATCCTTGGGCAGATCGGGCTGCCCGGTGGCGGCTTCGGTATCGGCTACGGTGCGGTCAACCATATCGGCAATCCGATCCGCCCGGTCGGTTGGGCGTCACTGCCGCAGGGCGTAAACCCCGTCCAGGCCCATATCCCGGTTGCCCGGCTGTCGGATATGCTGCTGCATCCCGGTGCGCCGCTCGAATACAACGGCGGTGTCCTGCGGTTCCCGGACATCCGCCTCATCTATCCACCCCATGCGAGGCCGGCGAGACTAGAGCGGGGTGGCATCTGATAGGCGATGCCACCCCGTTCTAGCTCTTTGTTTTAACGAGCAATTTTATGGCACGGTGAGTCCACCTAAAGCCATATTGCTCTAACCGGCGGCGGAGGAGGCGGCGAAGGCGGAGAGTTGTTCTGGGGTGGCCTGCTTCTGGTTTTTGGCCTGCCATTCCTTGTAGGGCATGCCGTAGATGATCTCGCGGGCATCGGGATCGGCGAGTGCGATGCCGCGGGCTTCGGCGGCTTCGCGGTACCAGCGGCTGAGGCAGTTGCGGCAGAAGCCGGCAAGATTCATCATGTCGATGTTCTGGACGTCGCTGCGGTCCCGCAGGTGGGCGACCAGGGTGCGAAACGCGGCGGCTTCCAGCTCGGTGGTGGTGGCGGCGTCGATATCGGGATGGCTCATGGCAGATCTCCTTCGCGGGTGCAGCATACATGGCGTCGTCGGGTGGATTTCGCCATAGTGCTGGTGGAGAAGGGATGAAACGTCATGCAATGGACCGATGAGCGGGCCCGCGCGGCTTTGCGGGCGGTGTTCGACGCCGCTGTGGCGGCGGCCGACCCGGCGGTGGTGCTGGCGCGGCATCTGCCGGCAAAGCCGGTTTCGGGACGCTGCGTGGTGATCGGCGCCGGCAAGTCGGCTGCGGCGATGGCGGCGGCGCTGGAGGCGGCCTGGCCGGATGTGGCGCTGTCGGGGGTGGTCGTCACCCGCTACGGGCACGAGGTGGCGACACGGCGGATTGAGGTGCTGTCGGCGTCGCACCCGGTGCCGGACGCAAACAGCGAGGCTGCGGCGCGACGCATGCTGGAGACGGTGCGCGGGTTGTCGGCGGGCGATCTGGTGATCGCGCTGATGTCGGGCGGGGCTTCGGCCCTCATGGCCTTGCCGGCGCCGGGGCTGACGCTGGCGGACAAGCAGGCGGTCAACCGCGCGCTGCTGGCCAGCGGGGCGGTGATCGGCGAGATGAACATCGTCCGCAAGCACCTCTCCGGCATCAAGGGCGGTAGGCTGGCCGCGGCCTGCGCGCCTGCAACGCTGGTGACGCTGGCGATCAGCGATGTGCCCGGCGATGACCAAGCCGTGATCGGCTCTGGCCCCACCGTCGCCGATCCTTCGACGCGCGCCGAGGCGCGGGAGATTTTGGCGCGCTACGGCATCGCGCTTTCGCCCGCCATGGCGGCGTGGCTGGAGAAGGGTGATGAAACGCCCAAGCCCGGCAGCCTGCCGCATGCCAGCTTCCGCATGATCGCGACGCCTGCCATGGCGCTCAAGGCCGCGGCTGAAGCCGCCCGCGCCCATGGGCTGACCCCGCTGATCCTGGGTGACGCGCTGGAGGGCGAAAGCCGCGAGATGGGCACGATGATGGCCGGGATCGCTCGATCCATCGCAACCCAGGGCCAGCCCGTGGCGGGCCCAGCGCTGCTGCTCTCCGGCGGTGAGACCACGGTGAGCATCGGCGCGGGGCCGACCGGGCGCGGCGGGCGCAACACCGAGTTTCTGTTGTCGCTGGCCGTGGCCCTTGGCGGCACCAGCGGCATCTGGGCCGCGGCGGGCGACACGGACGGGATCGACGGCACCGAGGACGCCGCCGGCGCCATCATCACGCCGGACACGCTCGCCCGCGCCCGTGCCGCCGGGCTCGATCCACGTTTCATGCTCGGGGGCCATGACAGCTACAGCCTGTTCGACGCCATCGGCGACCTCATTCGTACCGGCCCGACCTTGACAAACGTCAACGACATCCGCGCCATAGTGGTGGCATAGGAATCTCGCCGTATGGCAACCAGGATCAAGCTGCGCCGTCGGCGCCGCACCAAGATCGTCGCCACCATTGGCCCGGCCAGTTCCACCGCGGAGGTGCTGACGCGGCTGTTCCAGGCGGGAGCGGACGTGTTCCGGCTGAACTTCAGCCATGGCAGCCATGACGACCACGCCGCCCGCATCGCGCTGATCCGCGACATCGAGAAGCGGTTCGACCGGCCGATCGGCATTCTGGCCGATGTCCAGGGGCCCAAGCTGCGGGTGGGCCGATTTTCCGGCGGGCGGGTGCAGCTGCAGAACGGGCGGCCGTTCCAGCTCGACCTCAACCCCACGCCTGGCGACACCACGCGGGTGCAGCTGCCCCACCCCGAGATCATCGGAGCCGCCAGCATCGGCACCAATCTGCTGCTCGATGACGGCAAGCTGCGCCTGCGGGTGACCCGGGTGCGGCCGGATCACCTGATGACCGAGATCGTCACCGGCGGCGCTCTGTCAGACCGCAAGGGCGTCAACGTGCCGGACATGGTGCTGCCCATTCCGGCGCTGACCGAGAAGGACCGGGAGGACCTGGCCTTTGCGCTCGCGCACGGGGTGGACTACATCGGTCTCTCGTTCGTGCAGCGGCCGGAGGATGTGGCGGAGGCGCGCGACATCGCCGCCGGCCGGGCCTGGATCATGAGCAAGATCGAGAAGCCACAGGCACTCGATGCATTGGAGGCGATCTTGGCGTTGTCGGACGCGGTGATGGTGGCGCGCGGCGACCTGGGGGTGGAGTTGCCGCCGGAGGAGGTGCCGCTGGCGCAGAAGCGCATCGTGCGGGCGGCGCGGGCGCGCGGCGTGCCGGTGGTGGTGGCCACGCAGATGCTTGAGAGCATGATTTCGGCCCCCGCCCCCACCCGTGCTGAAGCGTCGGATGTGGCGACGGCGGTGTTCGATGGCGCGGATGCGGTGATGCTCTCGGCCGAGACCGCGGCGGGGCAGTATCCATACGAGGCGGTGAACATCATGGACCGCATCATTGCCCGCGTGGAGAGTGACCCGGGCTGGCGCGCGATCATCGAGGCCTCGCGCCCGGCACCGGAGAGCTCGGTGGCCGACGCGATCGCGGCGGCGGCACGTGCGGTGGCGCACACGATCGGCGCCAAGGTGATCTGCGGCTTCACCGCCTCCGGCAGCACCGCGCTGCGGGCCGCGCGGGAGCGCCCGGAGGCACCAATCCTGGGGCTGACCCCCTCGGAACAGACCGCCCGCCGTCTGGCGGTGGTGTGGGGGGTTCACGCGGTTTTGTCCCCCGAAGTGCATTCCATGACGGAGACGGTGGCGCGCGCGCTGCGGCATTCGGTTACTGAGGGATTTGCGAGCAACGGAGACGATGTGGTGGTGACGGCGGGGGTGCCGTTCGGACAGGCGGGGACGACGAATGCTTTGCGGGTGGCGCGGGTGCGGTGATCATCATGTGCAGGCAGGCAGCAAGAGCCTGACTTTTAACAAAAAATCTATCGTTAATAAATATATACGACGTTATGAATTTTGAAAGAATTTCTTCAAAAATAACAAGAAGCTCACATACATATAGTGTTGCTATTTTAATCTTGATGCCGCGGCGCCTGAATTTTCTGCAAATAAAAGAGAGTGATAAATATGAGTAATTCTGGGCCCAGCCATGCACCGACCACGATGCGGGAGACCTTCAACCAATTCCGATTTTATCGTCGTGAATTGGAGGGGGCAGGGCTATTTATAGATGTTGATTTTTCTCACTGCACCGCACGCCAGGTGTTTTATGCCTGCCACGGAAGAGCCCCCGGCAGTTTACATGAAGCTTTGGCGCACGAGCGTTTCACGCCACGAGAACTGTTCGTCGCCGCAGTCTCCAGCGGCGAGTTCCAGAACAAACTCGTGGCACGTTTCCTGGCTGCCTATCCGGAAAAGCGGCGCCTGATTTTCGTGCATATTCCGAAATGCGCGGGATCAGACGTGTCGACACACCTGTTTGGCCGCTATGCATCTCTGAACACCAAGATAGTTGATCAAACGATCACCAACATCCCAGAGTTACACGGTGCCATCAAGGATATCAGTCTTGAGATCCTGGTATCGGACCAGATCTATGTTCATGGGCACACCCACTTGCAGACCTATGTCGACTGGGGTGCCTTGCGCTACGACGACGACGTGTTCACGACGATCAGACGTCCGGTTGATCTCATTATTTCTCAAGTGAACTACGTCCTCACACGGATTTTTTCGGACGAGTCTCCCATCCCCCATGATACACACGGATGGCGAGAGGAGTTCAAAATAACCAATCTGCATGATTATCGAGATGCGCCGGCTGTACGGCGTCTCGCTAGCACAATCCTGCGAAATAATGGTGTCGTACCAGAAAATGTAATATGCCGCTATATTGGTGACGGAACGTATAAAAATTCTGTCGAACGCCTTGCTATTCACAACGTCGAAATCACTAATTTAGAAAATTACCATCTTTGGCTGAAGGAACGCTGGGGTATTTCCACGTTCACACGGATGAATGAGTCTAAAAAGTTTATATCGCTAAATGACTTCAATGATGAAGATCAGAAATATCTGGCTCACACCACGCATGAAGATCAGAAGCTCTACGACCGTAATTGCTCACGTGGGTAGCCTCTGGCGGTTTGGGCCTCCACATCCGGGGTGACCACGAAGGGAGTTGACGCGATCACGGGCGACTCGATTCAACATCGGGGTGGCACCCAAGATCGATCTCACCACGCTGACGGTCGCCGAGAAGGACGCGCTGATCCTGTCTCTGCTGCCGCTTGTTGGCCAGTTGGAAGCAGCACTCGCGCGGATCGCGGAATTGGAGTCCCGGCTGGCCCGGTTTGAGAAGCCGCCCAAG
>JBBILI010000047.1:0-41730 GCA_037445025.1 Rhodospirillales bacterium | reverse complement strand
GGCGAGAATGTCGTTCGTGCCGAGGGTGAAACCGTTGCCGTTGCCCGAGAAGCTGAGGCTGGCGTTGGCGCCGAGCGTGATGGTCTGGCCGTTGCCTGCTCCGTAGCTTGCGGTGTTGGCCGGGAAGAACAGCGCCGCCGGGGCCTCGGTGATCTGCGTGCCGCCGGTGCCGTTGCTGGTGACCGCGAAGCTGACGCCGGCGTAGCTGCCGGCGAGGCCGATGGTCTGGGCCGCGCCGCCGCCGGTGACGGTGAGCACGTCGGTGGTGGTGTTGAGCGTGGCCGAGCCGGTGCTGCTGTAGGCCTCGCCGGTGAGGTTCAGCACGCCGCCGGATTGAAAGACCAGGCCGCTGATCGTGGCGCCGGTGGCGACGTCGAGCGTGGCGCCGCTGGTGAGGGTGGTGCCGATGGCCGTGCCGCCGGCGAAGACGTTCAGCGTCTGCCCGGTTGCCACGGTCAGGCCTGAGACCGGCGCGGTGTAGGATGAGACGGTGGCTGATCCGGCGGTCAGCAGCGCGGTCGCTGCCACCGCCAGGACCACCTGGGTGTCGCCCGAGCCGTCGTTCGTGACGGTGAAGATGTCGCCGGCGTAGCTGCCGGAGAGGGTGATGCTTTGGGAGGTGACGCCTTCGGTCACCGTCAGGACCGTGCCGGACACGCTGGCCGTGCCGCCGGTGTTGTAGAACAGGGTGGCGAAGTCAATGGTGCCGCCCTGCTGCAGCGCGATGCCGGAGATGATTCCGCCAAAGGAGATCCGCAGGTCGCCGCCGCTGTTGACCGTGGTGCCGAGGACATCGGCGCCATACCAGGCGGTTTCGGTGCCGCCGTTGCTGATGACCACATTGAGGGTGGTGGCGCTGTCCACCAGCATGGTGCCGCCGCTGCTGATGATGGCCGCCGAGACCGTGCCGCCGTCCACCGCTTCGTAGCCGCCGGACAGAACGTCGCCCACCGCCTCTGTGGCGCCGTAGTAGAGTGTCTGGCTGCCGCCGGCGAGGATGATGGCGCCGCTGTCGTAGCCGCCGCTGGAGATATAAGAGGCACCGCCGCTGGAAATGATGGTTCCGGCTACCGAGCCGCTGGTGGTGACGAACATCTGGCCGCCGGCGCTGAGCGTGGTGGCGCTGGCGAAGCCGCCGGCGGAGACGAGGATTTCGCCGCCGGACGACACGATGGCGCTGTCGGAGGCTCCGGAGCTGAGCAGCGACAGGAAGCCGCCGGAACTGACCGCGGTGCCGCTGGCAAACCCGCCGTCAAATACGTTCTGATTGCCACCGGACAGCACTTGGGCGGCCAGAACGGTGCCGCTGTTGAGGATGCGCTGATTGGCACCGCTGACCAGGATCGTGCCGCTGGTCTGCGCCGGCGCCACGGTGTACCCCGTTGTCGGATCGAAGGTCAGCACGCCGGACGAGACGATGATGGCGTTCGGATCGACGACAAGGCCGCTGATCGTGGTGATGGCGCCATGCTGCGGTCCGCCATGCAGGAACACCTCCAGGCCACCGCTTTGGATGCTGCCGCCGCTGATGGCGCCGCCGCCGTAGAACAGCAGTGCGGCGCCGCTCATGACGGTCGCCGCGGTGACGGTGCCGCCATTGGCGCGGATGGTCCCGCCGGCCAATGCGACGGCGGACAGCACGGTCCCGGACCCTTGTTCGGTGACGAAGCCGCCGTTTTCGATGGTGGGTGAGGCAAGCACGCCGCCGGTCTGGCTGAAATTGATGCCGGCGTAGATGACCATGCCGGTATCGGAGCCGCCGCTGTGCAGCGTCATCGAACCGGTGATGAACTGCGTGTCGATCAAGGTGGCGGTGCTGCCGCTGAGCAAGCCGCCATTCACGATGGCGCCCACCAGCGTGCCGCCGTTGCCGACATAAGCACTGGCGCCGGGGTTCAGCACCAGCCCACTGACCACGCCGCCGCTGGAGACATAGACGACTCCGCCAGAACTCACCACGAGGCTGTCGACCATGCCGTCGAAATACGCGTAAGCCGTGCCGTTGGAACCGACTGTCCCGTTCAGCAAGGTGCCGCCGGCAATCTCGGTGATGCAGCCACTGCTGACGGTGGCATTGCTGGTTATCGCGCCAAAGTAGGTTACCAGGTCGCTCCCACTGCCTGTCACGGATGCGCTGGAAACCACGCCGCTGTTGAGCACCCGATCGACCGCACCGCCGGTGACGGCAAGGCTTCCCGCCGAAAGTCCCGCGAGCCCCCAGCCGGCCCCGACCTGCGAGGTCACGATCCCCGTCGCTACCACCGATCCACCCGGATCGATCGTGCTTCCCACAATCACCGTCGCGCCGTCCGGCAGTCCGTCCGTCTCAACAAGCAGGCCACCGCTTTCGACATGCACGCCCGACACGACGCCGCCGCTGTAGACCAGAATCGCTGCGCCGCTCTTCACGTCCGTGCCGCTCACCAGGCTGCCCGAAGAGCCTCGGAGTTCGCCGCCGCTGCTGACCACGATGCCGCTGGCCAAACCGCCGCCGCTGATCCGTTCCAGGCCGCCGCTCAGCACCTGGGAGCCGCTCTCGACCCCACCGGACAGAACCCACAACGTCCCGCCGTTGGACACGGTCGCCGACAGATCGGTGCCGCCGCTGGTGACGCTGATCACTCCGCCGCTGCTCACCACAGCACCGCTGAACGTGACACCCGAGCTTATCCGCAGCACCTGCCCGGAGCTGAGCGGCGGCGGTGTGATCGGCCCGTTCACCACGATGAAGCTGCCGCTGTTGTGATCCGCGGTGACGCTGAACGTGTCGGAGGTGTAGCTGCCGGCCAGATGCAGGTTCGAGGTGACGCCCCCCATGGTGACGGCCAGGATGTCGTTCGCGCCGAGCACGGCGCTGCCGCCGCTGACATAGGCCAGATTGAACAAATCGAGCGTGCCGCCGGCGGCCACGGTGGTGGAGACCACGGTGGCGCCGCTGTAGATGGTCTGCGAGCCGAGATATTGGACCGTGGTGCCGCTCGCCGTGCCGCCTGCGAAGACCAGCTGGTTGCCGTACGCCTGCACCAGGCCCGACACGGCAGAGGCGCCGTTGTAGACCAGCTCCTGCGTGTACGATGACATCACCGTTCCGGTGGTCACCGCGCCGGAGGACAGCGTGAGCTGACCGGTTTTCAAAATTGTGGCCACCGCCAGGCCGCCGGCCGACACCGTGGCGGTGCCGCCTGACAGCGTGACACCGCTGATAATGCCGCCGGAGGAGACGGTCTCGACCGCGCCGAACCCGATCACGCCGCCGACCAGCATGCCGCCGGCGAATTCGGTGGCGGTGGCGCCGCTGAGCAGCGTCGTCGTACTTGCGATGCCGCCGGAGAGCGCCAGCAGCACACCGCCGGAGGACACGAGGAGACCGCTTGTCTGCGGCACGTCCTGCGCGCCTGATCCACGCTGGAAGGTGAACACGCCGCCGGAGACGATCACGGCGCCGGGGTCGATGACGTTGCCGTTCTGGCCGTTGACGACCACGCCCGACGAGGCCAGCAGGATGCCGCCGCTTTCGACATGCGTGCTCGTCACGCTGGTGGCGCCGTTGATCAGCAGCAGCCCGCCGCTTTGGACATCGGTACCGGTGCCGTAGGCGAAGCTGGAGAACAGCGCCGCCCCGCCCGCACTGACCACGGTGCCGACGGCGCTGCCGTAGAAGCCCACCAGAAGCTCGCCGCCGCTCTGCACCTGGGTGGCGGTGGCGCTGCCGGTGTTCTGCGCCAGCAGTTCGCCGCCGGACTGCACCAGCGTGCTGATCGCAATCCCGGGATAGGTGACTGACGCGACCCCGCCGGAGAGGACCGCGAGACCCGACATGGTGCCGTCGACAAAGACGGTGCCGCCGTTGCTCACCGTCCAGCCGCTGCCGAGGCTGCCGGCGCTCAGCGTGCCGATATGGCCGCTGCCGACGGACTGCGCCGGCTGAACGCTGGCCACCCAGACCTTGGTGCCGCCCTGAAAATCGGCGCCGGTCAGCACCTGGTCGTTGACGTAGGCCCCTGCCAGCTGGAGCGTGGAGGTGACGCCGCCTTCGGTGATGGTCAGCACGTCATTGGCGCTGATCACCGCGGTGCCGCCCGACTGGTAGGCGAGGCCCTGCAGATCCAGCGTGCCGCCTGGCACCAGCGTGGTGGAGATCAGGCTGGCGCCGGCCGCGACGGAGACGATGCCGGTGGAGGTCAACCGCAGCCCGCTGGCCACGGCGCCGGAACTCAACGCGACCTGCCCGAAGGCCAGGGTGGTGTTGATCGCCGTGCCGCCGGACAGCACGATCTGGGTGCCGCCGGATACCGTGGCACCGCTGGCGATGCCGCCGGCCGACACGGTCTGCTGGCCGCCGTAGCTCAGCAGGACGCCGCTGTCGACGCCGCCGCTGAGGATCAGCTCCTGGGCGGTGCCGGAGATCACCTGGCCGCTGATCGGCGCGTTGAACACGGCAATGCCCGCGCCCGGGCGGATGACGACCTCGCCCGTCGTCACCAGCGTGGCGCCGGGGTCGATGACGTTGCCGTTCTGGCCGTTGACGACCACGCCCGACGAGGCCAGCAGGATGCCGCCGCTTTCGACATGCGTGCTCGTCACGCTGGTGGCGCCGTTGATCAGCAGCAGCCCGCCGCTTTGGACATCGGTACCGGTGCCGTAGGCGAAGCTGGAGAACAGCGCCGCCCCGCCCGCACTGACCACGGTGCCGACGGCGCTGCCGTAGAAGCCCACCAGAAGCTCGCCGCCGGACTGCACCAGCGTGCTGATCGCAATCCCGGGATAGGTGACTGACGCGACCCCGCCGGAGAGGACCGCGAGACCCGACATGGTGCCGTCGACAAAGACGGTGCCGCCGTTGCTCACCGTCCAGCCGCTGCCGAGGCTGCCGGCGCTCAGCGTGCCGATATGGCCGCTGCCGACGGACTGCGCGGGCTGAACGCTGGCCACCCAGACCTTGGTGCCGCCCTGAAAATCGGCGCCGGTCAGCACCTGGTCGTTGACGTAGGCCCCTGCCAGCTGGAGCGTGGAGGTGACGCTGCCCTCGGTGAGGCTCAGCACGCCATTGGCGTCGATGACCGCGGTTCCGCCAGATACGAAGGGCAGGCTTTCCAGATCGAGCGTGCAACCCGCCGACAGGGTGGTGGACACCAGGGCGTTCGACCCTGCGACATAGACGAGGCCGCCTGAGCCGACATGCAGCCCACTGACGGTGGCGCCGCCATCGATATAGACCTGACCGTTCAGGACCGTGGCGTTGACGGTGACACCGCCGGAGGAGACGAACTGCACGCCGCCGGAGACCAGGGTGGCGCTGGCGACGCCCCCGTTCAGCACCGTTTGCGACGCGGCATAGCCGACGACGGTGCCGCTGTCGGCACCGCCGGGGCCGAACACGAATTCCGTTGCCCCGGACGACAGGATGAGACCGCTGAGCGGGGTGGCGGCCAGCGTCATGCCGGTGGCGGGCCGGAACACCGCCTCGCCCGACGTGACCACCGTGGCGGCGGGATCGATCGTGATGCCGGATGGCGGGGCCGAGGCGCCGCCCAGCTCGACCAGAAGGCCGCCGGCCTCGACATGCGAGCCCGACAGGACGTTGCCGCCGCCGATCACCAGAGCGCCGCCGCTCTTGATGTCCAGGAAGGACGCGGGGTAGTTGCCCTCCACCACCAGAGCGCCGCCGCTGCTCACCGTTGCGGACACGAAACCGTAATTGTAGGTCTCGACGATGCCGCCGGCCAGCACGGTGGTGGCGCTGGCGATGTTGAAATTGTCCAGGCTGCCGCCGGACAGCACCGTGGTGGAGATGGCAGCGCCATAGGCCACGGTGAGGTTGCCGTTGACGGCGGTGCTGCTGGCGGCGCTGCCGGCCGACAGATACAGCTGCGTGCTGGAGAGAACAATCGACTGCGGCACGACCGCGAACACTTCGACCGCCGTGCCGCCGGTGTAGTTTCCATCCGATGCGACCAGAAACACGTCCCCGACATAGGACCCGGCGAGTTGTTCGACCGCGGATGTGCCGCCTTCGAACACCGTCAGCACGTCCCCGCCCGCAAGCGTGGCGCTGCCGCCTGGGCTGTAGGGCAGGCCCTGCAGGTCCAGCGTGCCGCCAGGTGCAAGCGTGGTCGATAGCGTGGCGCCGCCGGATGAGACGATTTCGAGGCCGCCGGCCTGGACGGTGATCGACACGGCGGATCCGCCGGACATCACGACGAGATCCGAGCCGCTGCCCAGTACGAGGCCGGAGCTTGTGCCGCCGGCCGGAACGAGGAATGTCGTCATCCGTCATCACTCCTGGACAGGGCCGCGCGCCGCGACGTGAAGGAAAGTTTATCCGAACCACGGCAGGCCCGTTAATAATTATTAAATGGCACTCTTCGGCATTGTTCTATGCCAAACCTGGAACGAACGGACAGTGCTGGGGAGATCAGAAACCAGCCGCACTTATCACAATTTCGTGATATTGTGGTTTTGGTCAGGATTTCAGCGTTGCATGGTGGATCGAAATATTGGAACACAAAATTCGGGCATTGATCGCAATATCGATCGTTCAAGCCGATTCTACTGGCTGTTTGAAAGACTGTTATTTATAGATTTGGTTTTCGCGAAATCATCTTTTTCATGATCCCGGGATGGCGACGCCACCGCATGTCTGCGCGCAGCCTCACGCGCCGGCCATGCTGTTCACGGTCACGATGCGCCAGGACCCTTCGACGTGTTCGAGGCGGGTGAGGGACAGGTTCCAGACCTGCAGGTGCAGGGCGTTGCCGGCCGCGATGTGCAGGGCATGGGCCACGGCGGCGCGGATGGCGCCGCCGTGGCTGACGATGATGACATCCTGATCCGGATGCGATGCGGCCAGGCGCTCCATGGCGGCGGCCACGCGGTGGATCACCTGCGCCATGCTTTCGCCGCCGGGCGGGATTTCGGTGCCGGAGAGCGGCCAGAACGGGTGGGCCGGCTGCTGCAGGCGGGACGGCAGGTCGGCATGGGGCAGACCTTGCCAGGCGCCGAGATTCTGCTCGATCAGGCCGGGTTCCACGACGGGTGTGGCGGCGGGGTAGCCGGCCTGCCAGATCGCCGCGGCGGTGCGGACGGTGCGTGACAGCGGGGTGACCACCCAGGAAGCGGGGCGCGGCAGCACGCGCGCCAGGGCGGCGTAGGTGGGCGCCTCGGTGAGCAGGGCGTGCGGGCAGATCTCCACATCGTCGATGCCATACAGACGGGCGCGGGCGTTCTCTTCCACCAGGGCGTGGCGGATCAGCCAGAAGCGGGTCATGTCATTCTCCGATGGACAGCAGGGCGCCCCGGGTGCGGGCCACCTGGAACTGCTGGCGGAAGATCAGCGACGCGCCGATCAGCCAGATCACGTTCATCGCCAGCGCCCAGCCCAGCTCGTTCCACGCGATGTGGCCGTTGAGCAGGGCGGCGCGCATGCCCTCGAAGACATGGCTGGCGGGCACGATGAAGGCGATGGGCTGCAGGAACGCCGGCAGCACCGAGACCGGATAGAACACGGCGGCGAACGGGGTGAGGCCGAACAGCACCGACCAGGCCAGGGCCTCGGCGCCGGCGCCGTGGCGCAGGATGAGGCTGACCACGGCGAGCGCGACCGCCCAGCCCATCACCATCAGGTTGACGAAGAACAGCACCAGGATCGGGCCGAGGGCGAACAGATTGAAGGCGTACAGCGCCCAGGCCAGCAGGGCGGCGGGGATGACGCCGCACATCATGCGCAGGAACGACATGCCGATCAGCGCCGCCACCAGCTCGGCCGGGCGCAGCGGGCTGACGAAGACATGGCCCAGGTTGCGCGACCAGATCTCTTCGAGAAACGTGATCGACATGCCCATCTGGCTGCGCAGCGAGACCTCCCACAGCAGCACGCCGCCGATCAGGGCGCCGCCGGCCAGTGCCGCCGGGCTGCCGGCGCGCGTTGCCATGAAGCTCGCGGTGAAGCCCCAGATGCACATCTGCAGCACCGGCCAGTAGGCGAGCTCGACCAGCCTGGGCCAGGAGCGGCGGAAGAGGGCGATGTGGCGGTACATCAGGCCCCAGATGCGGCGCAGCGAGGCGGTCATAGCGCGGGTTCCTCGGTGGCTGTCGCCTGACGGTCGCGGGCGATGTCGAGGAAGACCTGCTCCAGATCGTCGCGCCCGTAGCGGGTCAGCAGCTCGCCGGGGGTGCCGCGATCGACGACGCGGCCGCGCTTGAGCATCAGCACGTCGCTGCACAGGCGTTCGACCTCGGCCATGTTGTGGCTGGCGAGCAGGATGGTGCAGCCGGAGTCCGCCTGGTAGCGCTCCAGCCAGCCGCGCACGAGGTCGCCGGTGTCAGGGTCCAGGCTTGCGGTCGGCTCGTCGAGCAGCAGCACATCAGGCCGGTTGATCAGCGACTTCGCCAGGGCCACGCGGGTCTTCTGGCCGGTGGAGAGGTCGCCGGCGGGGCGGTCGAGCAGGGCTTCGAGGTCAAGCTGGGCGGCGAGGGCTGCGATCCGCCGTTCCACCTGGCAGACATTGTAGAGATGGCCGTAGACGACGAGGTTCTCGCGCACCGTGAGCCGGTGGGGCAGCGACACGTAGGGCGAGGAGAAGTTCATCCGGGCCAGGGCCGCGAACCGATCGGTCGCCATGTCGTGGCCCAGGATGCGGATGCGGCCCTGGCTGGGCACCAGCAGGCCGAGCAGCATGGCGATGGTGGTGGTCTTGCCTGCGCCGTTGCCGCCGAGCAGCCCCAATGTGTGGCCGGCCGGCACCTCGAAGTCGATACCGTCGACGGCGCGGGTGTCGCCGTAGCTCTTGCCGAGATTCTGGACCGAGATTGCGTTCATGACGCTCGATTAGGCCGCCCTGGCGACGCCGCCAAGGGCCCTGTGCGCCGGCCAAGGCTCAGAACCGGTCCCGGAGGAAGCGTGGGTCGGCTGGCAGGATCGACTGGCCCTGGAACAGGGTGACGCCGTTGACGTGCCCCCAGGTGACGGCCTGGGGCGTGTCGGCGCCGGACAGCACGACCCGGCCGATATCCTGCACCATGCGCCTCAGATCCTCGCGCACGAGGGCGGGTGTCCAGGTCAGTTCGATGAAGTCTGCACCGATGCGCGACAGCGGGAACATCGGCAGCAGCTCCATCGACACATCGCGCAGCAGCAGGTGGTAGGCGCGCGACCGGGCGAAGTCGCGGGCGAACATGAAGGCGGAGGGATCGGCCAGCACGTCGCTCGGCGACACGTTGAGAATGACCTGGCTGCGCAGCGACGACGGCAACGCTTCATCGAATCGCAGAAAGTCCGGTGCTAGGACCGAGCCGACATTGAGGTTCAGCGAGAAGGCGCCGGCGCCCTGCAGTTCGTCGGGCGAGGCCAGCAGGGCCAGCATGCGGCTGTCGAGTGAGCGGGTCAGGCGCCGGAACAGCCAGGGATCTGCGGTCACCGACCTGTCCGGCGCAAGGCTCGCGCCGATCTCCTCGATCGACAGATATCGCTTCTCCCAGCGCAGCCGGAAATTGCCGTCCACCGTGCGCACGCAGATCTGCTTGCGGCGGGCAAAGCGGGCCACGTCGGCCTGGGACAGCAGAGCTTCGACCTCGAGCAGGGCGGCCGGGTCGAGCGGCGGGGCGGCGCGCAACGCGGCGGGCACCTCGTTGCGGGACAGCAGATCCTCGGCCAGCACCAGCAGGCGGCCGGCATCGTGCGGCAGGGTCAGATGTTCCCACAGATCGCTCTGTTCCGGGATCGGCTCGCTGGCCAGGGCGGCGGCGAGATCGGCCTGCGGGCGTGCCGGATCGTTTGGCGGGAGCAGCTGGACGATGCCTTCGCGACTTTTGCTCACCGCGTTGTCCGACGCGTCGCGCCAGATCACCACGAGGTCGCGGTTGGGCAGTTCGAACAGGCGGGCCCGGTCGGCCTGCACCAGCGGCTCGATCGCGGAGCGGGCCATGCGCAGGTGATGCGGACGCTGCATCGAGGGCGGCAGGCGCGAAAGATGCACGATGCAGGCCTGCCGCGCGATGCCGGAGCTCATGCATTCCTGCACCAGCGCCACCATCCGCGCCGTGTTCCGGCGGGCCTGGTCAGGGCTGATCTGGCCTTCCTCCTGGCGGCGTGACAGGGCGGTCATGCCGTCACCTGCGTGACCGCCGGCCGTGGCTCTGCCGCAGCCTGGGGTGGGGATGCGGCGTTGGGGTTGAACGGCACGGCATGATCCAGCATGCTCAGATTGGTGCAGCCGGCGCGACCGGACGGCGCGATGCTGCCGGCGCGTTCGATGCACTGGCGCAAGTTGCAGCCGGCGGCACCGCTGCAGGACACGATGCGCCCTGCCCCCAGCATCACGTCGACATGGCGGCCCTGGAAGCGGCGGATGCCGCGGGCCAGGCCCCAATGCAGGGCGGCCTCGCTGTCCGCACGGTGAAGCACGATCCGCTCCGCGCCGATCTCCGCCACCGCCGCGTCGATGGCCGCACCGTCGCCCTCCGGCAGGTCCGGCAGGCGGGGCGACCAGTCGAGCTTCAGCAGATCGGGTTGCCACGGTGCCGGGTCCGCGATCAGCAAGGCGAGATGCGAGACGCCGCTGAGCACGAAGATGAAACCGGCCTCGACGATGCGGGCGCGCGCCTGTTCAAAGCGGGCTCGGTCCGCCGCCACCTCCATCGCGTCGACCCCGATGGCAAGCGATGCCCCCACGCGACGGCAGGCCTGGGCCAACCCGGCAAAGGCCTGGGACAGGATACCGGCAACCGTCAGGGTCAGCTGCAGCATGGGCAGCGCGCCCTGCCCGCCGGACGAGGGATCGAGCGGACCGCCGCGCCCCAGCGAGGCGGCCACCCCCGAGAGCATCCGCTGGTCAAGCCGTGCGGCGAGATGGCGGAACAGGAAGGGATCGATCCGTGCCTGCCCGCTCTGCGCCAGCCGTGCCTGCAGCGCCGGCACCGCCAGCGACATCTCGCGGTAGAGCGGCGTGAACCCGGCCGCCTCGCCTGGGCGCAGGGTGATGGCGGTCTGGCGCTGGACGACGTCACCGAGATTGACCTGGTCCATCACCCGGCCGAGCGCGTCCACCAGCGTGGTCTGCCCGGCGAAATCCTCCCGCGGCGGCGGTGTGGCGGCAGGGCGCGTGCGGGTCGAGGTATAGGTCAGCAGCACCTCTGACTCGTGCTCGAGGCTCCAGACCGAGACGAACCGGGCCGGGTCCGACACATCCGCCCGCAGCAGCCGGGCGAACACCTCCGGCAGATCCAGCGGTTCGGCCGTGGTGGCCTTCAGGCTGACACCGCGCGCCTGCCCCTGGCCGCGGCGGCACAGCAGCACAAGGTCCCCGGACGGGCGCACGAACACCTGGCCATCGAACTTCGCCGCGGTGTCCTGCATCAGGGCGCGGGCGATCCGGCGGTGATGCGGCCGCGCCCCGGGGGGCGGCAGGCGCGAGAGATGCAGCACGACCGCCACACGGCCCGCCGGCTGGCGCAGCGCGCGCAAGGTCGCGTCCTGCAACTGCCCGTCCGATGCGGTGGCGGACAGATCCGACGGCCGAAGATCTGTGACGCTCATGCGATCACATCCGATGCGATGAAACCAATGTGCTGACGCTCATGCATTTTGCCGTGCCTCTGCCGGCGGATCTCGGCCTGGAACCAGAGTGGACCCGGCCTGATCCGCCACGCGGAGAAGTGTGCCGGGAAGAGGTTAACGGATGGTTGGCGGTGCAGATCCGCGCTGCGCCGGCGTTGTTCCCACAGGCGCCCCACGAGTGTGCTTGCACAGGCGACGATGCGGCGCTAGCGGTAGCAGATGGACGAAACTTCAGGCTTGCCCCCATCAGGCGGTTCCGATTCTGCCGCGCTCGCCGCCTGCATCCGCAGACTTGCCCGCTCCAGCGTTCTCGTGGTCGGCGACGCCATGCTGGACCGCTATGTCTATGGCAGCGTCACCCGCGTCAGCCGCGAGGCGCCGGTGCCGGTGCTGGCGGTGGAGCGCGAGGTGGCGGTGCCGGGCGGGGCCGGCAACGTGGTGCGCAACCTCGGCGCGCTGGGTGCGGCCGTGGCCTTCGTCTCGGTGGTGGGAGACGACCAGGCGGGCTCGCACCTCACCGGGCTGATCGGCAGCCAGCCCGGCGTGGAGCCTTGGCTGCTGGTGCAGGGCAGCCGCACCACCACGCAGAAGACCCGGCTGATGGCGCAGGGCCAGCAGCTGCTGCGCACCGACCGCGAGGACACCTCGCCCATCCATCCCAAGCTCGCCGAGCGGCTGCTGCGCATCGTGCGCGATACGATGGCGGCGACGTCGGTCACCATCCTGTCGGACTATGCCAAGGGTGTGCTGTCAGGTGCGGTGCCGCAGCAGCTGATCGCCACCGCAAAGCAGGCCGGAAGGCGAGTGATCGCCGATATCCACGACACGGACTATGCCCGCTATGCCGGGGCCTATCTGGTGATGCCGACGCATCACGATCTGCAGCGCATCGCCGGCGACCGTCTGGGCACCGATCGCGCCGTTGTGCAGGCGGCGGCGGAGCTGCGCGGCGAATACGGCTTCGGCGCCGTGCTGGTGACCCGCGCCGAGGACGGCATGACCCTGGTGAGCGCCGAGGCGCCGCTGCATCTGCGCAGCGAGCCTTCGGAGATCGCGGATTTCTCGGGCTCGGGCGACACCACGATCGCGGCGCTGGGTGCTGCCCTCGCGGCCGGGCTGGACCTGGCCACGGCGGCGCGGATCGCGCATCTCGCCTCGCAGGTCGTCACCGGACGCTCCGGCATGGCGGTGGCCCGCGAGGGCGATCTGCTGGCCGCGATCAGCCCGCAGGGCAGCGCGCTGCGCAAGATCATGAACCTAGAGCAGGCGGCGGCGCGGGCCGAGGCCTGGCGCAGCGAGGGGTTCCGCACCGCGCTGGCGCTGGGCACGTTCGACCGAATCGGCGAGGCGGAGACGACCGGCCTGCGCCATGCGCGGACGCAGTGCGACCGGCTGGTGATCGGGCTTGACTGTGACAAGCCGCATCAGGCGCTGCAGCCCGAGGCGGTGCGCGCGGCGTATCTTGCGGCGCTGGACTGCGTCGATCTGGTGGTGATGACCGACACGCGCACGCCGTCGGATCTGCTGCAGGCGTTGCGGCCGGATCTGCTGGTGGGGCCGATGAACCAGCCGGGGGCGGAGCTGCTGTCGAGCTGGGGCGGGTCGCTGCTGGTGGGGTAGGGTTCAGAGCGAGACCGGCGACGGGATGGGCGATGTCGCGGGGGGCGTCTCGGCCGGGGGGGCGGGTGGTTCCGGCTTCGGCGGGGGGGCGATCGGCGTGACCACGATCGGGGCCGGGCTGGGTACCGGGCTGATGGTCACGGGCTTTGGCAGATCCACGGTATAGTCCGGCACGATGCGGGCCTGGGTGCCGGCGATGACGAGGACGTGCTGGCCGATGGTAAGCGGGGTTTCGTTCTGCTGGGTGACGCTGATCAGCTTGTCGTCGGATTTTCGGACGATGTATTCGAAGGCGGTGGTCTTGCCTGCCACTTTTTCGGCGGAGCGGCCGACCAGGGAGCCGATGAGTCCGCCGCCGAGGGCGCCGAGCGCGCTGGTGGTACCGGCGCCTGGCACCTGGGAGCCGGCGATGGCGCCGGCGGCGGCGCCGGTGACGGCGCCGGTGTCGCCCTGGGTGGTGACATCGACCGGGCGGACGCCGACGATGACACCCTGCTCGACCGGATTGGCCTTCTGCACGGCCGTGGTGTCGTAGGTGTTGGGCGAAAAGCTCTGGCCGCAGCCGGCCAGCGCCAAGGCGACCCATAGTCCTGCTACTCTCATCCGAAGCACCACAGCGTTTGTCCCCGCTTCGTCATGCTACCAGGACCTGGAGATGGCGCCGGGCATGACGCGTCGGTCATAGCCGAGATGGGTTTGCGATGCCACGCGGTCGGGCGATCGCATGGCTCTGTTTACCCTTCGTCAAGGGTGGCATGGCAGGATGGGCCGGGGCATTGGGAGAGGGGTGAATGTCAGGAGCGATCAGCACCGTGCCGGACACGGCCGCCATGCAGGCGGCGCGGCAGGGTTTGGCCAATGCCACTGCGGCGGTGGATCAGGATCACCGCAACCATAGTCCGTCCTGTGCGGCGTGCGATCAGAAGCTGGTGGACAAGGCCGATGTGCAGATGGCGCAGGCGCTGGCGGCGGCGAAGGGCGGCGGGGTGAACGTGTTGGCTTGATCGCGATGGCGTTGGGGGTTGGCTGTTTTTCGAAGTGGGCGTTTGAATATTCGCGTTCATTTCGTTTTTGTTTTGGTGTCGAGCGTCATGGCGTGTGGTCGGGTGGTGGGGTGCGGAAGGGCATTCCATCCTACCGGTGGTTGCGGCACCGATCTTCATCGTGCGTGGTGGGGAGCGGAGGGGTCGTCCGGCTGGTGCATGAGTTAGGCTTTTTTTCTTGCGCTCGGAGTGCATTTGGGTTAGGAAAATAAGCATGGAAACTGTTGCTTCCCCGTTTTTGAACCTGTCTGCCGTGATCGGTGCCTTGCGGGTGGCGGTTGCGGGGTGGGGTGGGCGGCGGTTGTTGGATGCGGCGTTGGTGCATCTGGTGCATTTCAGGCTGGGGCAGATTCTGCGGCGGATGGAGGGGATGGTCGCGCGGTTTCAGGCGGGGCGGTTGCGCCCAGCTGGGGCGCGGGGTGCGGGTGGCTCGGGGGTGGCGGAGGTGTTGCGGGCTCGGCGGGCGGTGGGGGTGCGGTTGTGGCCTTGCCGGTTTGCGTGGCTGGTGCGGGAGGTTGGCTGGGAGGCGGCTGGGCTTGGGAGTCAGCTTCGGGCGGTGTTGGAGACGCCGGAGATGGTGGCTCTGCTGGCGGCCTGTCCGCAGGCGGTGCGGGTGTTGCGGCCGGTGTGTCGGATGTTGGCGATCGAGACTTCGGTGTTGCGGCCTGGGGTGGTGGGGGTTGTTGCGGTTCGGACGCGCAAGAGGGTTGCGCGGGTGACCTTGGATTTGGAACGCGTGCCGGTTCCGCCGGGGGCGATGGCGTGGGTTCGGCGGGAGCGTGCCGCAAAACGGTGATGGGGGATCGTTCCTTGGCGTGTTGTATTTGTTGCGATTTCGAATTGAAAATTCGATTGGTGAGGGTGGGATTGGGTTTTTATCGTCGGCGGCTTCGTGTGGGCGTGGTGGGTTGCTCAAGCGCAACCCGCCCTACGAAGGGATAAAAGTTTTTTGGTTCTTTTTTTCAAAAAAGAACCGCTTGCTTACATCCCTTTGAACTTCGGCGCCCGCTTCTCTTTGAACGCGAGTCGGCCTTCCTTGTAGTCGGCGCTGTCGAAGCAGGCGGCCACCAGGGCGTTGACCTGTTCCGGGTTCGGATCGCTTTTCAGCACCTCGGCCACCACGACCTTGGCGGTGCGCACGGAGAGCGGGGCGTTGTCGGCGATGGCGCGGGCGATGTTGACGACGACGTCCGACAGGTCTTCGTCGGATGTCACCTGGTTGATCAGGCCGATGCGGGCGGCTTCGTGGGCGTCGATACGGGTGCCGGTGTAGAGCATCATCTTGGCGTGGGCGGGGCCCACGAGATCGACCAGTTTGCTGGTCATGTCGAAGCCGTAGGCGATGCCGAGCTTGGCGGCGGGGATGCCGAACTCGCTGTCGACGGCTGCGATGCGCAGGTCGGCCTGCATGGCGATGCCGAGGCCGCCGCCGAGGCAGAAGCCGCGGATGCGGGCGATGACGGGTTTGGGGAAGGCGGCGAGTTTGGCGCGGCCGGCGCTGGTGAGGCGGTCGTATTCGAGCTGGGCGTTGGCGTCGCTGCGCTGCTGGTCGAACTGGCTGATATCGGCGCCGCTGACGAAGGCCTTGGGGCCGGCGCCGGTCAGGACGACGACGCGGACGGCGTCGTCGTGTTCGAACTGATCGAGGATCTGGGTCAGTCCGTCCCACATCGCCACCGACATGGCGTTGCGTTTTTCCGGCTGGTTGAAGGTGATGAGGCCGACGCCGTCGTCGATTTCGGCCAGCATCTTGCCGTCGGCGTATTTGGTCATGCGATGATTCCCCGGGCGCGCAGTTCTGCGATCTGTTCTGGTGAGTAGCCCAGCTCGGTCATCACGGCGTCGGTGTCCTGGCCGGCGGCGGGGCATGGGGTGCGGATGCGCTTGGGCACGTCCGACAGGTTGATGGGCGAGTTGACGAGGTTGATTTCGCCGAGGCGCGGATGGGTGACCGGGGTGGCCATGCCGAGATGCTGCACCTGGGGGTCGGCGAACACCTTGTCGATGGTGTTGATCGGGCCGCAGGGGATGCCGGCTTCCTCGAACAGTTCGATCCAGTGGGCGGCGGGTTTGTGGCGGGTGACGTCGGCGATGGCGGCGTTGATGGCGATGCGGTCGTCGCTGCGGCCTTTCTGGGAGGACCATTCGGGTTTGGTGGCCCATTCCGGATGGCCGATGGTTTCGGCGAAGCGGGTCCAGAGCCGTCCGGAGGAGGCTGCGATGTTGATATGGCCGTCGCTGGCGGGAAAGATGCCGGTGGGGATGCCGGTGGGATGATCGTTGCCGGCCTGGCCGGCGACCTCGCCTTTCATGAGCCAGCGCGAGGCCTGGAAGTCGAGCATGAAGACCTGGACTTCGAGCAGGGAGGTGTGGACCCAGCGGCCGACGCCGGTGGTGGCGCGCTCGAACAGGGCGACCATGATGGCGTAGGCGAGGAGATTGCCGGCGGTGAGGTCGGCGATGGGGATGCCGACGCGCATGGGGCCGCGGCCGGGTTCGCCGGTGATGCTCATGAGGCCGCCCATGCCCTGAGCGATCTGGTCGACGCCGGCGCGTTTGCCGTAGGGGCCGGTCTGGCCGAAGCCGCTGATGGAGCTGTAGACGATGCGCGGGTTGATGGCCTTCACGTCGTCATAGGCGATGTGGAGGCGGTGTTTCACGCTGGCGCGCATGTTCTCGACGATGACGTCGGCCTTGGCCGCGAGCTTCATGAAGGCGGCGTGGCCTTCGGGGGATTTGAGGTCGAGATTCACTGTTTTCTTGTTGCGGTGGAGGTTCTGAAAGTCGAACCCCTCGCGGGCGCCGCCGATGTCCTCGCCGGCCGAGGCGGGCGGCTCGATGCGGATGACGTTGGCGCCCCAGTCGGCGAGATGGCGCACGCAGGTGGGGCCGGCGCGGGCGAGGGTGAGGTCCAGCACCGTCAGCGAAGAGAGGGGGAGCGCCATTGCGGGTCGTGTCTTCCGGAGTTTCCGTTGCCATGTTCAACCGGAACGGGGTTTTGCTCAATACCTCACCAGTTTCGGAGTGCGGCATGCGGGACGTGGATCTGGCGCTGATCTTCCTGTTCGACGGGTCGGCCAGCGTGACGTTCGAGAGTTTCGGGCTGATCGCCAGCGGGACCGCGGCGGGGCTGCGGGACAAGGATGTGGCGCAGGCGCTGCTGGGGGGGGCGAACCAGGGGTTTCTCGGCGCGCTGATGCTGTTCTCCGGCCCCGGGGACCAGGAGCTGCTGGTGGATTGGACGCGTGTGGGCAATGCGGCGGAGCTCGAGGCGTTCGCCCAGTCGATCGAGGATGTGCCGCGGGCGGTGCAGGCGGGCACCACGGCCATCGGGGCCGCGCTGGTGGCGTGCGAGGCGCTGCTGCGGGCGCAGCCGGCCGGGGCCTTGCGGCAGGTGATCGATGTCGCGGGGGATGGGCGCAACAATGCGGGGGAGGATAGTGCGCCGGTGCGCGACCGGCTGGTGGCTGCCGGGGTCACCATCAACGGGCTGTGCGTGCTGCATGAGGAGCCGGACCTGGTTGCGAGCTATACCGAGGAGGTGATCGGCGGGCCGGGCGCGTTCGCGTTGCACTGTGCGGATTACCGGGGCTTCGCCGTCGCCATGCGGCAGAAGCTGCTGCAGGAGGTGGCGTGAGTCGGGCCCGGCGGTTGGCGGCGCTCAGGCGTTGGCGTTGAACACGGCGCGGTAGAGGGCGACGATGTCATCGGCCGAAGGCACGCGCGGGTTGTTGGCGGGGCTGCCGGAGGCGAGCGCCTGCTGGGCCATCAGCGGCAGTTTGGCTTCCCAGGCAGCGGCGTCGATGCCGTAGGCGCGCGGTGTGGGCACGCCCAGCTCGGCGTTCAGCGTGTCGAGCCCTTCGGCCAGCTTTGTGCAGGCGAGGCTGTCGCTGTCGGCGGGCATGGCGAACCCGATGGTGCGCGACGCCGCGGCGTAGCGGTGCTCGGCCTGTTCGAGGCCGAAGCGGGTGATGGCCGGCAGCAGCATGGCGTTCGACAGGCCGTGCGGGACATGGAAATGCGCGCCGATGGGCCGCGACATGCCGTGGACCAGCGCCACCGAGCTGTTGGAGAAGGCCATGCCGGCCTGCATGGCGCCCAGCATCATGCCCCCGCGCGCGGCTGCGTCGTCAGGGGTGTGATAGGCCGTGCGCAGATGGGTGCCGATCAGCTGCATGGCCGAGAGGGCCAGCGCGTCGCTGGTGGGGTTGGCGCGGCGCGAGACATAGGCCTCCAGCGCGTGGGTGAGGCTGTCGACGCCGGTGTCGGCGGTGACACGTTTGGGCACGGTGAAGGTGAGCTGGTAGTCGACGATGGCGGCCAGCGGCAGGGCGCCGAGGCCTGCGATGAGCATCTTCTCGTCGGCGGCGGCGTCGGTGATGACGGTGAAGCGGGTGGCCTCGCTGCCGGTGCCGGCGGTGGTGGGAATGGCGATCACCGGAAGTCCGGCGCGGTCGGCCTGGTGGGGCACCTTGTAGGCGCGCATGCCGTTCTCGGCGGGGGCGAGGATGGCCATGGCCTTGGCGGTGTCGATCGGGCTGCCGCCGCCGAAGCCGATCAGACAGTCGTACTGGCCGGAGTTCAGCACCGCGACGCCGGCATAGACCACGGTGTCGGTGGGTTCGGGAATGGTGTCGCTGAAGATGTCGGCGGTGATGCCGGCGGCCTGCAGGGGGTCGGTGACGCGCCGGACCAGGCCGGAGCTCACCATGAACGGGTCGGTGACGATCAGCGGGCGGGAGAGGCCGAATTTGGCCAGCACATCCGCCACCTCGGCGACGGCGCCGCCGCCCACCAGCATGAAACGGGGGAAGACGAGCTGGGTGGACATGGATTCGGTTCCTCGGGCGTTTCCGTCACCCTTGGCTGGGGCGCGGGCGCCGCGCAAGAGGCGGCGTCACTCATTCTGCGGCGGAGCATAGGCTCGCAGCAGCAGATTGACGCGGGTCTGCCAGCCTTTGCCGCTGTTCTGCCAACGTTCCAGAACGTCGGCATCCAGCCGCAAGGTGGTGACCGCCTTCCGCCGGGCCTTGGGTGGGCGACCGCCCCGGTTGGGCAGAGCGGCAGCTGCGGCCGCACCGAACACGTCGGCGATGAGATCGCGGGCTGGCCGGGCGGCGGCGAAGTCGGCCTCGGTCCACTCTGGACTCTGTTCATCCGGGAGACTGGCGGCGTTAGCGGGATCGTCGGTCATATCGCTCCATCTCCTTTTCGTTGGCCTTGCGAAGGCTGATGACGTGGATGGTGTCCTCGCGAAATGTCACGACGGCCATGTGAAGCCGTTGGCCGAGCAGTGCGAGCACCTGGATGCGTCGCTCGCCGTAGTCACGCCGCATGTCCTCGATGGCCAGAGCCGTGTCCCAGTCGAGATCCGCAACACGTTCGAATGGGAGATTTCGCTCGGCACGGTTGCGAGCATCCTTCACAGGATCGGCCAAGATCTTCACGAGCGTTATTGTTAATACGAAAACCTGTCTTGGGTCAAGATCTCAGCCGGCCGTCTCCGTGACCCGTGCGCGGCGTTCGGCGTAGAGGGCGAGGCGGCGGGTGGCGGCCGGGGTCTGGTCCTGCACGCCCACAGCCGCTTCGTAGTCCGGCAGGGTCTCGATATGATGGCAAGCCGCCGCGTGCCCGCCCGCGATGGGCCGCAGCGCCGGCGTTTCGCTGCGGCAGAGATCGGTGGCGAAGGCGCAGCGTGTGTGGAAGCGGCAGCCGGTGGGCGGGTTCAGCGGGCTCGGCATATCCCCGCCTGGGATGGTGCGGGCGACGCGGCGATGCGGGTCGGGGCGCGGAATGGCGGCCAGCAGGGTGCGGGTGTACGGGTGCAGCGGCCGGGCGAACAGCGCTTCCTTGGGGCCGATTTCCACGATCTGGCCGAGATACATCACCGCCACGCGGTCGGCCATGTGCTTCACCACCGCCAGATCGTGGGCGATGAAGAGGTAGGACAGGCCGAGCTTGGCCTGCAGGTCCTTCAACAGGTTCACCACCTGCGCCTGGATCGACACGTCAAGGGCTGA
Source organism: Rhodospirillales bacterium (assembly GCA_037445025.1). Taxonomy (GTDB): domain Bacteria; phylum Pseudomonadota; class Alphaproteobacteria; order Acetobacterales; family Acetobacteraceae; genus CAIQQQ01. The sequence goes on along the minus strand of JBBILI010000047.1, from coordinate 21,493 downwards.
GACCGGCTCGTCGCACACCACCAGCGCGGGTTCCACGGCCAGGGCGCGGGCAATGCCGATGCGCTGGCGCTGGCCGCCGGAGAATTCGTGCGGGAAGCGGGTGGCGTGATACTGGGCGAGGCCCACGAGACGCAGCAGCTGCGCCACGCGGGCCTTGCGGGCGGCGGCGTCACCGATGTCGTGGACGATCAGCGGCTCTTCAAGGATGTCGCCCACGGTCATGCGCGGGTTCAGCGAGGCGAACGGGTCCTGAAACACGATCTGCATGCGCCGGCGCAGTTTGCGCAGGGGGGCGCCGCCCATGTCGGTGATGTCGACCCCTTCGAAGCGGACGATGCCGGCGGAAGGTTCGATCAGCCGCAGCACCAGCCGGGCGGTGGTGGATTTGCCGCAGCCGCTCTCGCCCACCAGCGCCAGCGTCTCGCCGCGGGCGAGGGTGAAGCTCACGCCGTCCACCGCGCGCACCGTGCCCACGGTCTTGGGCATCACCAGCCCGCGCTTGACCGGGTAGTGCTTGGCCAGCCCCTCGACTTCCAGCAGCGGCGCGCTCATGCGGCGATCTCCGACATCGTTTCCACCGGCGCGTGCAGACAGGCGACTTCATGCGCCGCGCCGATCGGGCGCAGCTTGATGTCGCCCTCGTGACAGGCGCCGGTGGCGAACACGCAGCGCGGATGGAAGCGGCAGCCGCTGGGCAGCGCGAAGGGCGGCGGCACCGCGCCTTCGATGGCGAGCAGACGCTCGCGGGTCTCCTCCAGCTTGGGGATGCTGCCGAGCAGGCCGAGCGTGTAGGGATGCTGCGGATCGTCGAAGATGGCGGTGCCGGAGGCACGTTCGGCGACGCGGCCGGCATACATCACCGCCACCTCGTCGGCCATCTCGGCGACCACGCCGAGGTCATGGGTGATCAGGATGATCGCCATGTGCGACTGCTCCTGCAGGTCGCGCAGCAGGTCGAGAATCTGCGCCTGCACCGTCACGTCCAGCGCGGTGGTGGGTTCGTCGGCGATCAGCAGATCGGGGTCGCATGCCAGCGCCATGGCGATCATGACACGCTGGCGCATACCGCCGGACATTTGGTGGGGGTATTCGTCAAGCCTGCGGCTGGCGGCGGGAATGCGCACGCGGTCGAGTGCGCGGATGGCACGGGCGCGCAGATCGGCCTTGCTGGCGGTGCGCTCATGGGCGCAGATCGCCTCGATGATCTGATCGCCCACGGTGAACACCGGGTTGAGGCTGGTCATCGGCTCCTGGAAGATCATGCCGATGCGCTTGCCGCGGATGGCGCGCATGGCGTCGTTGGACAGGCCGATCAGGTCGGTGCCGTCGAACATCACCCGCCCGTCGGCGATGCGGCCGGGCTGCGGCACCAGGCGCATCACCGAGAGCGACAGCATCGACTTGCCGCAGCCGGATTCGCCGACGATGCCCAGCGTCTTGCCGCGATCGACGGACAGCGAAACGCCGTCGACCGCGGAAATCAGCCCGTTGGCGGTGCGGAACTGGGTCCGCAGGCCCTCGATGGAGAGAAGCGGTGCGGTCATGCCCGGTAGTCGGGCCGGTCGTTCTCGATCAGCCGCAGTGCCGATTCCCACGCCCAGGCGTGCTGCTCCAGCGAGCCCTCGCCAGGCTTGTTGAACTGGGCGGCGGTGTGCAGCCGCACCTCCTCCGGCGGGAACACCAGCTCGGCGCCGCCGGACTGGGCGGCGATCTGCGCCTGGCAGGCGCGTTCGAGGTAGTAGATGTTGTTGAACGCCTCGGGGATGGTGCGTCCGCCCACCAGCAGGCCGTGATTGACCAGGATCATGGCATTGTGCTGCCCCAGATCGGCCACCAGCCGGTCCCGCTCGTCCAGATCCAGCGCGATGCCCTCATAGCCGTGATAGGCGAGATGGCCGTAGAACTTCAGCGCGTGCTGGCTGATCGGCAGCAGCCCCTGCTTCTGCGCCGAGACGGCGATGCCGGCCTGGGTGTGGGTGTGCACCACGCAGGTGAGGTCCTCGCGGGCCATGTGGATGGCGGAATGGATGGTGAAGCCCGCCGCGTTCACCCGGCGGGACTGGCCGGAGGGATCGATCACGTTGCCGTCGAGGTCGATCTTCACGAGGTCGGAGGCGCGCATCTCATGGAACATCACCCCATATTGGTTGATGAGGAAGTGATGCTCGGGCCCGGGGATGCGGGCGCTGATATGGGTGTAGATGAAATCGGTCATGCGGAAATGCGCCACCAGCCGGTAAAGGGCGGCGAGATCGCAGCGGATCTTCCATTCCTCCGGTGAGATGCCGGCGGGGATGGTGCTCTGGACGGCGACATTCATGGCGGTCTCCGGATACGATGACGGCGGATGTTCCGTCGGGAGGTGGTTTGGCGTCAAGCACACGGGGTATGGCGTGCGTCATGTCAGATGCCTAGCAAAGAACGGGCCGTGACGACACGCCCTGAAGGATCACAGCATGGAGACAAGCTCCCGCCCCACCGCGGATGACCCCACGACGCCGCCCAGCCTGCTCCATGCGCTGGGGCCCGGGCTGATCACCGGTGCTGCGGACGACGATCCGAGCGGCATCGCCACCTACAGCCAGGCCGGCGCCCAGCTTGGCTACGGCATGACCTGGGTGATGCTGTTCAGCTATCCGCTGATGGCGGTGACGCAGGTGATCGCCGCCCGTATCGGCGCCGTCACCGGCCAGGGCATCGCCCGCAATCTGCGTCTGCATTATCCCGGCTGGGTGCTGAAATCAGCGGTGGCGCTGCTGCTGGTGGCCAACGTGGCCAATCTCGGGGCCGATCTGGGGGCCATGGCCGATGCGCTGCAGCTGCTGATCGGCGGACCGATCGCGCTGTATACCGTCGGGTTCGCCGTGCTTTGCGTGGTGGCGGAGATCTTCATCAGCTACGCGCGCTACGCCAGCCTCCTCAAATGGTTGACACTTGCGCTGTTCGCCTATGTCGGCGTGGTGTTCGCGGTGCATGTGCCCTGGGGCGAGGCGCTGCGGAGCCTGGTGATCCCGCGCATGTCGATGGATGCCGCGAGTGCCACGGTGCTGGTGGCGATCCTGGGCACCACGATCAGCCCCTACCTGTTCTTCTGGCAGGCCTCGCAGGAGGTGGAGGAGCAGCGGCACCTCCACATCACCAAGCTCATCGACAATCCGGACGCGAAGCGCGAGCTGCGGCGCATCGACATCGATACCTGGGTGGGCATGGGGTATTCGAACCTCATCGCCCTGTTCATCATCCTGGCCACCGCCGCCACCCTGCACGCGGCGGGCAAGACCGACATCGCGACCGCGCGCGATGCCGCCGAGGCGCTGCGGCCGATCGCGGGCGTTGCCACGTTCTGGCTGTTCGCGGCCGGGATCATCGGCACCGGGCTGCTGGCGGTGCCGGTGCTGGCGGGTTCGGCGGCGTATGCCATCAGCGAGGTGTTCGGCTGGGCCGAAGGGCTCGACTTCAAGCTGCGCCAGGCGCGCGGGTTCTACGCCACCATCGCCGTCGCCACGCTCGCCGGCATGGCGTTGAACTTCGTGGGCATCGATCCGATCAAGGCGCTCTACTGGAGCGCCGTGCTGAACGGCATCCTGGCTACTCCTCTGATGGTGGTGATGCTGCTGGTGGCGACCAACTCCCAGGTGATGGGCGCCCTGGTGCTGCCGCGCTGGCTGGTGGTGGTGGGCTGGCTGGCCGCCGCGGTCATGTTGCTGGCAACGGCGGGTTTCTTCACGCTGTAGGATGAAGGCAACCCGCCACCTGTGCGCCCGGCACGACGATGGCGGATTGCATCCTGTGCCAGCTCAGGCGGTGGCGCCGATCGCGTAGAGCGTGTCCAGCCTGTAGCAAAGTGTGGCGGCCAGCGTGACTGTGGGCAGGCTGCCGTTCAGAAGGGCAGCCGGGACAAGAGCGGCCCCGTCGGTCCAGCGGCCGTCCGGCTCCACAGCGTGCCAGCCCTGCATCAGGGCCGGATGGTCGAGCGGGATCGGCCGGCCGGCCACGCTGAGGGCGGACACCTTGACGCCGAGGCGGCGCCGGTCGCGCGGGTCCGGTGTGACCTCGCCGGGGCGTGCGCTGCGGCTGCAGATCAGCGCGCCGTCGGCAGTGGTCAGCACAACCAGGGCGGGGTCGTCACTGAGCACCAGATCGGCGCGTTCCAGCAGCCTTGCACGCACCGCCTCCACCACGGCGCCGCTCTCGGCGAAGGGCGCACAGCCCTTGGCCTCGCGCTGCGTCTGGGCGAAGTCGGGGTGCAGGACCAGGCTGCCGGCATGGCCCTCGAAGGCGCCGCGGTTGCCGGTTTCAAGATAGCTCTCGGCCGGCAGGCCCTCGGCCAGCACCACGCCGTGGGTGGCCAGCTCGATATGGTGATAGGTGACACGCCCGAGCGAGAGCTGGCGGATGGTGTGGCCGTTCACCAGAACCTTGGCCGGGATCAGATGGCCGTCGAGGAAGATGGCATGGTCCGGCGAGACCAGCAGGTCGCGCGCCGGCATGCCGTCCGCGATGGCGCCGGCCTCGATCAGGATCGGCTGCGCCTGTGCGGGCCGGGCATGGCGGCGCAGATCGATGCTGCGCCGTCCGGTCCAGACCAGTGTTTCGACCGCGCCCGAGGCCAGCGTGACGGCGTCGCCGGCGACAAGCTCCTCCACCGCGCGGCTGCCGCCGGGCACGGCGATGCGCGTGCCGGAGGCGAAGCAGGCGAGATAGGCCAGTTCCACGCCGCCCTGGCCATCGGCCACCATGGCCACGTGCGCGGCGGCCTGGGTGCCCGAAAACACGAAATACTGCGGGTAGCCGGTGCCGGTGATGGTCTCGATGGTGTTGCCGCCCGAGGTCGTTGTGGTCAGCACCGCGGTGCCGGCGGAGATCAGCGTCTCGTCGATCACGTCGCCCGCGCCGAAGCCCGAAATCAGCGCGTAGCCGCTTAGCGTCGTGCTGCCGCTGGAGACGGCGCCGGCGCCGAAGCCGGCCGAGGTGTTGGTGGTGAAGCTGACGGTGGCGGCGCCGTTGAACACCAGCGCGCCGCTCAGCGTGGCCTTGGGCGACTGCAGCGACAGCGAGGCCCCGGCTTCGAGCGTGGTGCCGATGCCCGAGACGTTGCCGCTCATCAGCATCACGCCGCCGCTGGAGACGATGGTGTTGGTGGCGGTGTCGGGCTTGAGGAACAGCTCCAGCGTGCCGCCGTTGAACACCGTCTCATTGGCGACGGTCGCTGCCGAGGTGCCGCCGCTGGCGCCGGTGGTGACGTCCTGGATGCCGTAGATCTGGTCGCCGAAGGCCGCACCGCTGACCAGCTCGAAGCCGCCGGACTGGATGGTGGCGCCGGATTCGACCGCCCCCACCGAGATCACCGCCGATCCGCCGGCCTGCACGGTGGTGCTGCTGTCGGTGCCGCCGGACTGAACCACGACCGAGTTGCCGCTGGTGACCTGCAGGCCCGTGGAGGTGACGCCGCTGGAGACGGTGACCACGACCGGTGCCGGCGGGGTGTAGATGATCTCGGTGCCGCCGGAGCCGTCGCTGACGGCGGAGAGGTTGGCGGCGTAGGTGGCGCCGCTGACACCGGCGGAGCCGGCGAAGGCGAAGCTTTCGCTGACCCCGCCGCTGGACAGCACCGCCACCACGTTGCCGCCCGAGATCGTGGTGCTGAACGTGTTGGACAGGCCGATGCCACGCTCGTCGATGATGTCGGTGCTGCCGAAGTTGGAGATCACCGCGGTGACGCCGTCGCCGGCGAGGCTGGCGCTGGCGATGCGCAGCACGTCGTTGCTGCCGGAGAAGGCGATGGCGTTGCTGACGGTGGCATCCGCCGTCTGCAGGATGATGGCGCCGCCGTTGATGACGGCGTTGGTGGCGAAGGCGTGGCCGCTGACGGTCAGCATGCCGCCGGAGTTCACCTGGACCGAGCTGGCCACGGCGCCCGGGGTGGTGACGGCCACGGTGCCGCCGTTCTCGATGGTCTCGCCGGTGACGATTGCGGTGGCGGCGGCAAGCGTCTGCACGCCGTCGATCGTGTCGCCCGCGGCCGAGCCGAGCACGGTTTCGCTGGCGCCGTGGGCGACGAAGCCGGCGAGGTCGCTGCCGCCGGCGGAGATGGTGGCCGTGGCGCCGGAGAGCAGCGTGGTGCCGGAGATGGTGCCGCCGCTGAGCACCACCACGTTGCCGGCGTTCGGCACGACCAGCCCGCCGGAGGAGACGCCGGCGCTGACGGTGATGGTGGAGGCGGTCTGCGTGCCGGAGCTCGGCGCGAAGGCCACGCCGCGGATCAGCGTGCCGGGGGCCGCGGTCTCGAGCAGGGTGAAGCTTTCGTTGGTCGGCGCCGTGGTGGCGCTCAGCACGTCGGTGATGCCGTAGAGATAGGTCTGGTCGGTCTCGCCGGCGGTCTCGTTGGAGGCGTAGAGGATGACGTTGCCGTTGCCGTCGAGCGAGCCGGTGAGGCCGACGAGGCCGGTGGTGCCGGCGCCGGTGGCGTTGTTGACCAGGTTGAGGCCCTGCGAGAGCGTGTAGTCCAGCGTCCAGCTGTTGTTGACCAGGCTCCATTTCTGCAGCCCGCCATCCCCCACGCCGCCTTCCTTGGGCACGCCGCCATCGGCGATGTAGAGCGTGGTCGGGTTGGCGAAGAAATACTGCTCGGGGCTGAGATTGACTGAGGTGCCGACCGACGCGGCGTTGACGGTGTTGGCCTCGGCGGCGGTCAACATGATGCTGGCACCGATGCCGGGCAGCTGCACCGGCGCGGTCTGTCCGGTCGGCAGCGTGGCGCCGAAGCTGTAGAGCCCTGCCCCGCCGTTCGACTTGCTGTCCACGCCGATATAGAGCTGGCCTTGATAGATCGTCACCTCGCGGGTGTCGGTCTTGGTGTTCCACACCGCGGTGGCATAGGCCGAGCCGTCGGCTGCCACCCACACGCCCTCGGTGCCGTCGTTGCCGTTGCCCTGGCCGGACAGGTAGAAGGTGGTGCCGTTGAGGGTGAACACCGAGCGCGGGTTGTTGGTGTTGAAGATGCCGCTGATCGAGGTGCTGGTGTCGATGCTGCCGTTCCAGCTGATATCGGCGGCGACGCGCTCCACCTGGGTGAAGCTGGAGGGGATGTTGTTGGTCTGGCCCAGCGCCGTGGTGCCGTAGACCAGGGCGCCGTTGGCGGCGTTGAACGACTGATAGTTGACGCCGTAGCCGAGGATGGTGAGCGACTGGCCGTTGCCGGCGAGCGTCAGCAGGCCTTCCGAGGCCGACTGGTATTCGCCGGAGATGGCGTATTCGGTGGTGCCGTTCACCACCGTGGTGGTCCCGGGCAGCACCTGCTGGCTGACGATGGCGCCGGGCTGGGTGATCTGCTCCAGCGTGATCGGCGCCGCCTGGTCGAGCCCGACCACGCCGGTGCCCGAACCGTCGCCGTAGATGCTGAGCACGAGGTCGCCCGGCGTGTAGGTGGTGGTGGTCGGCGGCGGCTGATAGTCGAGCTGCGCCACGCCGCCGCTGCCGGTGAGGGAGAGGCTGGTGCCGACGGCGCCGGCGAAGGTGAGTGTCTCGGAGCCGGCGCCGGAGAGGGTGACGACGGTGTTGCCGCCGGACATCACGCTGGTCAGCACCGGGGTGGCGCCGAGGCCGGGCAGATTGATCACATCGCCATAGTAAAAGCCGGAGATCACCGCCTGGTCGCCGGCGCCGCTGATGCCGGGGGACGCGAGGTCGAGCGTGCCGAAGCCGTTGAATTTGAACGTGCCGGCCAGCGTGGCCGAGGTGGAGGCGACGTTGACGGTGCCGCCGGCGATGGTGGCGTTGGTGGCCGTGCCGGTGCCGCTCACCGTGAGGGTGGCACCGCTCTGCACGGTGACGCCGCTGGCGGTGCCGCCCGAAACCGTCACGCTGCCGCCGCTCTGCACCGTCTCGGCGCCGATCTGGCCGCTGCCGGAGAGGGTCTGCGTGCCGTACACCGTGTCACCGCCGGCCGAACCCAGCACCGTCTCGCTGCCGCCGGCCGAGACGGTGGCGCCGCTGTCGCTGCCGCCCGCCGAGACCACGGCCATGCCGCCCGACAGCACCGTGGCGCTGACCAGCGAGCCGCCCGACAGCACGGTGATGGTCGCACCGCTGGTGGCCACCAGCCCCGTCGAGGTGACGCCGCTGCTGACCGTCACCGACCCGGAGGCGACGCTCGGGACCACGATCTCCTTGCCGCCGTTGCCATCGGTCTTGAGCACCAGGCTGGCGCCGATCGTGGTGCCGGCAAACACGAACACGTCGTTCACATTGCCGCCCGAGACCGTCACCGAGGTGACACCGCTGACCACGCTGGAGGTGATCGTGTCGGACGTGGCAGCCCCCAGCGTCGTTGCCGAGGTGAGGTCGATCACCGCGCCTGATCCGAAGCCCGAGATCACCGCGAGATCGCCCGCCCCCGCCGAGGTGTTGCCGGTGACATCGAGCGTGCCGCCGCCGGCGAACACCAGGCTGCCGGTGAGTGTCGCCTTCGCCGATTCGAGATTGACCGTGCCGCCCGACAGCGTGGTGTTGGTCGCCGAGATCGCGCCGTTGATGCCGAGCGTGCCGCCGGTCAGCACCGTGATCGCGGTGCCGCTGGTGCCCTTGATGGCAAGATTGACCGTGCCGCCGCTGAGCACCGTCTCGCTGCTGACCAGCCCGACCAGGCCGCCCGCGCTGCTGACGGTCTGCGTGCCGGCCACGCTGTCACCGGTCGCGGTGCCGTAGACCAGCTCGCTGCCGCCCGCGGCGACGACCGATCCGGAGTCGAGGCCCGAGATCGTCGCCGAGCCGCCCGACAGGATGGTGACACCGGACACCACGCCGCCCGAGGCGACCGTGAGCGTCGACCCGCCGCTGACAACGATGCTTGAGGAGGTCTGTCCGCTGGCCACGGTGAATGCGGTCATCTCTGCGCTTCCTGCCACTGACTGTGCGGAAGCGTTAGCCGCACTGGCCGGCGGTTCCCAGTGACTGAATTATGTCACTTTTTGTTGACGCCGGAGATCAAGTCCGTGGGTCCAGCACATCGCGCAGCCCGTCGCCGAACAGGTTGAAGGCCAGGCTGGTCAGCAGGATCGCCACCCCCGGCGCCGTCGCCAGCCACCACGCGCCGGTCAAATGCGACCGGCCGGTGGACAGCATCGCCCCCCATTCCGCCATCGGCGGCTGCGCGCCAAGCCCCAGAAAGCCCAGCCCGGCGGCGGTGATGATGATCCCGGCCATGTTGAGCGTGATGCGCACGATCACCGAAGGCAGACACATCGGCACGATATGCCGCGCGATGATCCGCGGGCTCGACGCACCCTGCAGCCGCACGGCGGCGATGTAGTCGGTCTTGCGGATGGTCAGCGTCTCCGCCCGCGCCAGCCGCGCGATCGGCGGCCAGGCGGTCAGCGCGATGGCGATTACGGCGTTGCGGATGCCGGGGCCGAGGGCGGCGACGAAGCCCAGGGCGAGGATGAGGCCGGGGAAGGACAGGAAGATGTCGTTGATGCGCATCAGCACATTGTCCACCCAGCCGCCGAGATAGCCGGCGGTGGTGCCGACCAGCAGGCCGATCGGGGCTGCGATGACGGCGACCAGCGTGGTGATGAACAGGGTGACGCGGCTGCCATAGATGAGGCGGGACAGCACGTCGCGGCCGAGATCGTCGGTGCCGAGCCAGTGGGCGGCGCTGGGGGGGAGCAGCCTGCCGTCGAGGCTTTGCTGGTCGAAGCCGTAGGGGGCCAGGACGGGGGCGAACAGGGCGATCAGCACCAGGGCTGCGATGATGCAGACGCCGAACATGGCCATGGGGTTGGCGCGCAGGCGGCGCCAGCCGAACCAGGCGCGCTGGAGGGCGGCCTGGCGTGGGGTGGTGGTGGTTTCAGCGGTGAGCCAGGGGAGGATCAAGGAAGCGGTTCTTTTTTTGAAATAAAAGAACCAAAAAAACTTCTATCCGTTGGGCGTGCCTCTCCGGAGAGAGGTCCGCCCCAACGAATAAAAGTCTTTTGCTTCTTTTTTACAAAAAAGAAGCGCTTGCTTACTTCCTTACTCATCGTGTCCGTGGATCCATCACCTTGTAAAGTATATCCGTCAGCAGATTGAGCCCGATGAAGATGATCCCCACGATCAGCACACAGGCCAGCACGGCGTTCATATCCCCGGCCAGCAGCCCCGAGGTGAGATAGCTGCCGAAGCCGGGCCAGGCGAACACCGTCTCGGTCAGCACCGCCCCTTCCAGCAGGAACGCATAGGCCAGCGCCACCACGGTGATCAGTTGCACGGCGATGTTGGGAAACGCATGGCGCAGCACCACCGTCCATTTGCCCAAGCCCTTGGCGCGGGCGGAGACGATGTATTCCTGGCCGAGCTGCTCGATCATGAAGCTGCGCGTCATCCGGCTGATATAGGCCATCGACCCGAAGCCCAGAATGCTGCCGGGCAGCACGATGTGGGACAGCGCGTTCCAGAACACGTCATAGTCCTGCTCGATCAGACTATCGATCAGCAGCAGCCCGGTATGCGGCTCCACCTCGTCCATGAAGCCCACATCCAGCCGGCCGGGGCCGCCGACCCAGCCGAGGGCGGCGTAGAACACGATCAGCCCCATCAGGCCGAGCCAGAACGCCGGGCTGGAGAAGCCGAGCAGGCCCAGCACGCGGGCGATCTGGTCGATGATGGAGTTGCGATAGACCGCCGCCAGCACGCCGAGCGGCCCGCCGATGCCGACGCCGATCAGGATGGCGAAGCTCGCGAGTTCGATGGTGGCGGGGAAGGCGCGCGACAGATCCTCCGCCACGGGGTGGCCGGTGAACAGCGCGTTGCCGAAATGGCCGCTCAGCATGTCGCGCACGAACAGCAGGAACTGGGTGGTCACCGGCCGGTCGAGACCGAGCTGGTGACGCACCATCTCATAGGTCGCCTGGTCCGCCTGCTGGCCGATGATGGCGGCCACCGGGTCGATCGGCAGCAGCCGCCCCATGAAGAAGGTCAGCGCCAGCAGGCCGAACAGGGTCACCACGATGGAGGCGACCCGGCCGGCGATCGCACGCAGCATTCGGCTACTTTTCCGCGCTGCCGTAGTCGACGTAGAACGGTGTCATGACGAAGCCCTTGATGGACTTGCGCACCGCAATGGAGCGGATGGTCTGGTAGATATAGGCCATCGGCCCGTTGTGCATCATGTATTCCTGAATGGCATGATACATCACGACACGCTTGGCGGGGTCGCGTTCCATGCGGGCGGCCTCGGCGTCGTCGTTGATCTTCTGGGAGAACCAGGCGGTGCGCCAGCTTGGATACTGGGCGAGCTTGGCCTCGGGCCGCGGATCGGGGTCGACGGCGTGGCGGGAGATCATGCTGTCGGCGTCGGGGTAGCCGGCGCCCCAGCCGATCAGCTGGATCTGGAACTCGCGGGCGCGGCCGCGGGTGAACAGCTGGGCGTCGGCCATCTGTTCGAGATCGATCTTGATGCCGATCTTGGCGGCGTTGGCGGCGATCGACTGGGCGATGTCGGGGCTGATGTCGTTGGTCGACAGGATCATTTTGGTGGCGAAGCCGTTGGGGTAGCCGGCCTCGGTGATCAGGGCGCGCGCCTTGTCGAGATCGAGCTTGAACGGCTGGCCTTCCTTGGCATCGAGCGCGCCGAAGGCGCCGAGCGGCACCAGCGAGGCGCGCGGCACGCCGTGATAGGCGAGCAGGGTGCGGCCGAGCCCGTCATAGTCGATGAGGTAGCGGAACGCCTCGCGCACCTGCGGCTTGGCCAGGATCGGGTCGGTGCTGTTGAGGGCGAGATAGGTGAAGCCGTGCGACAGCGTCTGCTCGACATGGATGTCGGGCTCCTTGTCGAGGGCTGCCAGATCCTCGGTTTTCAGCAGGCGGGCGACGTCGATATCGCCTTTTTCCAGCAGCAGCCGCTCGGCGCCGGATTCCGGCACGTGGCGGATGATGACGCGGCGGGAATGCGGCCTGGCGCCGTAGTATTTGTCGTTGCGCTCGAGCACGACCACGTCGTTGCTGTCCCATTTGGTGATGCGGTAGGGGCCGACGCAGACCGGGTTGGTTTTGAAATAGGCGCTGCCGTAGTCGGTTTTGCCGTCGATGGTTTTGGCGTTCTTCTCGCCGACGGATTTTTCCAGGATCATGCCGGCGTCGTTGTTGGCGAAGGCGGCGGAGAGCAGCAGCTCCGGCGGGTAGGGTTTGGTCAGCTTGAGCTGCAGCGTCGTGTCATCGATGGCCTTGATCTGGTCGGTGATGGCTTCCTTGGTGAAGCCCCATTGGGTGAGGTTGGCGGAGTTGCCGTAGCCTAGCAGCACGAAGCGGTGCATGGACCAGGCGGCGTCCTGCGCTGTGGCTTTGGTGCCGTCGGGGAAGGTGAGGTCCGGCCGGAGCTTGAAGGTCAGCGTCAGCCCGTCGGGCGAGGTGGTCCAGCTTTGCGCCATGGCGGGGATGACGTAGCTGACATCCTTGGGATCGTAGCGGACCAGGCTGTCGCAGGCGTTGCCGACGATGTCGTTGCCGTTGACCTCGCCGATCTGGGCGGGGTCGAAGGTGATCAGCGCATCGAGGTTCCAGGCCACCACCAGAGCGTCCTTCGGCGTGGCCGCCTGTGCTGGGAGGGCGAGGGCACTGGCGAGCAGGGCTGCGGCTGCGGTGTGGCGGATCATGGAACCTCCCGTTGTGGCTTTGAGCCATGCAAGATTTGCAGCAAAGCTGACCGTTGGCCACATGGAAGTGAAGATGTCTGTCGGTTCGGCCGGGAAAGGTTGAACCGCCAAGGCGCCAAGGCGCCAAGAAACCTCAAACCCTCTTGGCGTCTTGGCGTCTTGGCGCCTTGGCGCCTTGGCGCCTTGGCGGTTCCCCTTTTTTGCGCGCCCCGCGTGACCGTGGCATGAAAAACGCTTGGTCGAGAGGCAAACCTCCCACACGATCGACCCAGGAGAACCAGCACATGTCGCTCACCAACGCCCCCGACCCCGCCATTCGTGAAGCCATCGTCAAGCAGGACCTCGACAACGTCCTGCACCCCATCGTGCAGCACCGGGCGCTCGAGAAGTCGCAGATGGTGCTGGTCGGCGCCGAGGGCTCCACCATCCGTGACGCCGACGGCACCGAGTATCTAGACGGCATGTCCGGCCTGTGGTGCGTCAATATCGGCTATGGGCGCACCGAGCTGGCGCAGGTGGCCTATGACCAGATGCTGCAGCTGTCGTATTTTCCGCACACGGCGATGACGGCGCCGGCGGCGAAGCTGGCCGAGCAGCTCAACGGGCTGATGGGCGGCGGGTATCACACCTATTTCGTGAACTCCGGCTCCGAGGCCAACGAGGCCGGCTTCAAGATCGCCCGGCAGTTCCACAAGCATGAGTCGCCGGGGTCCTACCGCTACAAGGTGATCGGCCGGCATTACGGCTATCACGGCACCACCATGACCACGCTGGCCGCGGGCGGCATGGGGCAGCGCAAGGGCAAGTTCGAGCCGCTGGACGGCAACTTCATCCATATGGCGCAGCCCACCTGCTACCGCTGCCCGCTGAGCCTCTCCTATCCCGGCTGCGGCCTGGCCTGTGTGAAGAACATCGAAAGCACGGTGATCGCCGAGGGGCCAGATTCGATCGGCGAGATCATTGTGGAGCCGATCATGTCGGCGGTCGGTGTGGCGGTGCCGCCTGACGAATATCTGCCCGAGGTGGAGAAGATCTGCCGCGAATACGGGATTCTGCTGCACGTGGATGAGGTCATCAACGGGTTTGGCCGCACCGGCAAGATGTTCGCCCACCAGCATTACGGCGTGAAGCCGGATATCATCGCTGTCGCCAAGGGCATCACCTCGGGCTACCAACCGATGGCGGCGACGGTGGTGAAGAACGAGGTGTTCAACTCCTTCCTCGGCGAGCCCGGCGATGACCGGCAGGTGATGCAGGTGAACACCTGGGGCGGCCATGCGGTGGCGGCGGCGGTGGCGGTGCGCAACATCGAGATTCAGCTGGAGGAGAACCTGGCCGGGCGTTCGGCCGAGATGGGCGCCTATCTGAAGGACGGCCTGACCACACTGATGAAGCACGGCATTGTCGGCGATGTGCGCGGCAAGGGCCTGCTGATCGGCGTGGAGCTGGTGACGGATCGGGCCAGCAAGACGCAGCTGCCCTCGATGGACGTGCAGTTCGTGGTGGATTTCTGCAAGAAGCAGGGCGTGATCGTCGGGCGTTCCGGTGGCGGGCGGCTGTACAGCAACACCATCGTGTTCTGCCCGCCGCTGGTGGTGACGCGCGCGGAGTGCGACCGGTTTGTCGAGACCATGGACCGGGCGCTGACCGAGCTGGTCGCCCGACGCGGCTGACGTAAACCGCGGCATGTGCCTGCATTGCAGGCCATGACGGCAGGCAGATCGGCAGAGCGCTGATCAATCCGAAGGCGGTCATCGCGCGATGGCCGCCTTCGTTGCATTCGGGCACGGCACTTGCACTCTCCACACCGGATTGACGCTGCATCAGGCAGGCGCGCACCGAACGGAGCATGGCAGATGACCTCACGCCTCACGCGTCGCCAGCTGGGCACCTTGGCCGCGGGACTCGCCGTCGGCACGCAGGCGCAGGCGCCAGCGCATGCCGCGGAGCCGCAGCGCGGCGGCACCATGGTCATGATCGTGCAGCCGGAGCCTGCCACGCTCGCGCACTACGCCGTCTCCGCCGGCAACATCCCGGCGATCGCCACGCAGGTCTACGAGGGCCTGGTCACCTATGACTGGAACCTCAACCCGATCCCCAACCTCGCCAAATTCTGGGACGCCTCTGCCGATGGCAAGACCATCGTGTTCCACCTGCAGGAAGGGGTGAAATTCCACAACGGCACGCCGTTCACCAGTGCCGATGTGCAGTATTCCTTCATGGAGGTGCTGAAGAAGGTGCACCCGAGCGCGCCGGTGTTTCTGGTCGAACTCGAATCGATCGAGACGCCGGATCCGCTGACCGCCATCTTCCACCTCGCCAACCCCGCGCCGTATATCTGGAAGGCGCTGTCGGGGCGGGATACGCCGATCATCTCCAAGGCGCTGTTTGTGGGCACCGACCCGCGCAGCAACCCCACGGCGAATAAGCCGATCGGCACCGGCCCGTTCAGGTTCGTCTCCTGGGAGCGCGGCGAGTCGGTGCGGCTCGATCGCAACGAGCATTACTGGAAGCCGGGCCTGCCCTACCTCAACCGCGTCGTCGCCCGCTTCATCCCCGACGCCGCCACCCGTTCGGCCGCCCTTGAGACCGGCGAGGTGCATTTCGCCGGCTACTCCGCCATCAACTACGCCGATCTGAAGCGCCTTGCCGCCAACCCGATCCTGGACACCACCACCAAGGGCTACGAGATGTCGCCCTCGGAGAGCGTGCTGGAGCTGAACGCCCACCACACGCCGCTGGAACAGAAAGCGGTGCGCCAGGCGATCGCCTATGCCATCGACCGGCAGTTCATCGTCGATACCGTGCTGTACGGCTATGGCAAGCCCGCAACCGGCCCGCTGTCCTCGATGTTCGCCCTCTCCGGGCTCTATACGGACAAGGTGCGGCGGTTCGACGTGCCCAACCGCATCGAGATCGCCAACAAGCTGCTCGATGACGCAGGCCTGCCCCGCAAGGACGGCGGCATGCGCTTCGGGCTTCATCTCGAAGTCAATTCCTTCGGCGAGCAGTGGCTCCGCCAGGCGGAATACCTCAAGCAGGCGCTGGCGGTGATCGGCATCGATGTCACCCTGCGCAGCGAGGACACCGCGACCTGGCTGCGCCGCGTCTACACCGATTACGACTACGATATCAGCGAGCCGTTCCTCGGCAACGGCATCGACCCGGTGATCGGCTTCAACCGCTCCTTCCTCACCAGTCAGATCCGCAAGGGGGTGACCTTCGTCAACAACACCTTCTACAGCAACCCCGAGATCGACCAGCTGCTGATGGCCGGTGGCCGTG
Organism: Rhodospirillales bacterium; assembly: GCA_037445025.1. Taxonomy (GTDB): domain Bacteria; phylum Pseudomonadota; class Alphaproteobacteria; order Acetobacterales; family Acetobacteraceae; genus CAIQQQ01. Next base: position 5,579 of record JBBILI010000047.1, on the reverse strand, counting down.
AAATCGACCCGGAGAAGCGCAAGGAGATCTACCACAAGGCGCAGCAGATCCTGGTCGAGGACAGTCCGCAGATCTGGCTGGCCGAGGTGATCTACGTGTCGGTGTTCAACCGCAAGCTGCACGACCACACCACCGGGCCGCTGGGTACTTATTCCGCGTTCGAGCGCACCTGGCTGGAGAAGTAGCGCATGCGCCGGCTGCGCTATTTCGGTGCGCGGGTGCTGCTGGCGCTGCCGGTCGTGTTCGGCATCATTGTGCTGAATTTCCTGCTGATCCATCTGGCCCCGGGCGACGCCGCCTCGGTGCTCGCCGGCGAGAGCGGGGCGGCCACGCCGGAATACATGGAGAGCCTGCGCAGCAAGTTCGGGCTCGACCAGCCGTTCTCCACGCAGTTCACCCACTACGTCGAGCAGATCGGCAGCTTCAATCTCGGCTATTCCTTCCGCAACGATGCGCCGGTCTCCGAACTCATCATCGAGCGCCTGGTGCCGACGGCGCTGCTGATGCTGAGCTCCTTCTCCACCGCCCTGGTCATCGGCACGCTGCTCGGCCTCATCGCCGCCACCGGGCGCAACACCTGGCGGGATGCGGTCATTTCGATCATGACACTGATCGCCTACGCCACACCGGTGTTCTGGCTGGGGCTGATGATGGTAGTGGTGTTCGCCATCCGCCTGGAATGGCTGCCGACCAGCGGGTTTGAAACCGTGGGCTCGGATGACGAAGGCTGGGCGCATATGCTCGACATCGCCCGCCATCTGGTGATGCCCGCCGTCACCCTCGCGCTGTTCTACCTCGCCCTCTACGCCCGCGTCATGCGCGCCTCGGTGCTCGATCAGACCGGTCTGGACTACGTCACCACCGCGCGCGCCAAGGGGCAGACCGAGCGCGGCATCATGTTCGGCCATGTGCTGCGCAACGCGCTGCTGCCGGTGCTGACCATGGCCGGCGTGCAGGCCGGCAACCTCATCGGCGGCTCGGTGGTGGTGGAGACGGTGTTTGGCTGGCCCGGCATCGGCACGCTGGCGTTCAACGCGCTGCAGTCACGCGACCTGAATTTGCTGTTGGGAATCTTCTTTATTTCGGCGTGCCTGGTCGTGGTCATCAACCTCATCGTGGAACTCATCTCAGTGTTCCTCGATCCCCGCATAGAAGTGTAGGTCCAAACGAATGAAAGTTTTTGCTTCTTTTTTCAAAAAGAAGTTCTTTTTTAAAAAAAAGAACCAAAAAACTTTTATTCGGTGCTTCGCGCGCAACCGGGCCGCCGTTCTCGGGGCCTCCATTCTGGCGGTTGTTCTGTTGACTGTGATTTTGGGGCCGCTGCTCTATCCCGGCAGCGCGTTCAAGCTGGTCGGCAAGCCGCTGCTGCCGCCGGGCGGCGCCTTCCTGCTCGGCACCGACACGCTGGGGCGCGACGTCGCCGCCGAGATCGTCCATGGCACCCGCACCTCCATGCTGATCGGCGTCAGCGCCACAGCACTCGCCGTGCTCATCGGCGCGCTGGTGGGCGGTTTCGCCGGCTATTATCGCGGCTGGACCGAGCTGGTGCTGATGCGCATCACCGAGTTCTTCCAGACCATCCCCGCCTTCGTGCTGGCCATCCTGGTCGTGGCCATCCTGCAGCCCAGCGTCGGCAGCGAGATCCTGGCCATCGGCCTCGTCTCCTGGCCAGGCATCGCCCGCCTCGTGCGCAGCGAGTTCGTCTCGCTCGGCGGGCGCGAATTCGTGCTCGCCTGCACCGGCCTCGGCGCCTCGGACACACGGGTGATCTTTCGCCATCTGCTGCCCAACTGCGCCTCCTCCATCATCGCGGTCGGCTCGTTGTTGGTGGCCTCCTCCATCCTCATCGAATCCGGCCTCGCCTTCCTCGGCCTGGGCGATCCCAACGTGATGAGCTGGGGCCTGCTGATCTCCGCCGGCCGCGCCGTGCTGCGCTCGGCCTGGTGGATCTGCACGTTTCCGGGGATTGCCATTCTGCTGACGGTACTGGCCATCAACCTCGCCGGCGACGGGCTGAACGAGGCGCTGAACCCAAGGCTGCGTACCGCATGAGCGTCGTGCTCGACATCCAGAACCTGCAGATCGCGCTCCCGAAAGGCGCCGACCGCCCCTACGCCGTGGACAACCTCTCGTTGCAGCTCCGCGCAGGCGAAGTGACCTGCCTGATCGGCGAATCCGGCTCCGGCAAATCCCTCGCCGCCCGCGCCATCCTCGGCCTGCTCCCCGCCCCACGGGTGCGCGCCAGTGGCGGCAGGATGCTGTTCGGCGACATCGACCTACGGGCCGCCTCCCCCGAGACGATGCGCGCCATCCGCGGCGCCGGCATCGCCATGATCTTTCAGGAACCGATGACGGCGCTGAACCCGCTGCACACGATCGGCCGGCAGATCGACGAGGTGCTGCGCCTGCACACCAGACTGTCCCGCGCCGAACGCCGCACCCGCATCATCGAACTGCTGGCCGACGTGCATCTGCCCGACCCCGCCCGCCTGCTCCACGCCTATCCCCACCAGATGTCCGGCGGCCAGCGCCAGCGCGCCATGATCGCCATGGCTTTGGCCCTCTCGCCGAAACTCCTCATCGCCGACGAGCCCACCACCGCGCTCGACGTCACCACCCAGGCGCAGATCATCCACCTCATCCGCACCCTGCAGCGCGAACGCGGCACCGCGGTGTTGTTCATCACCCATGATTTCGGCGTGGTGGCCGACATCGCCGACACCGTCGCCGTGCTGCAGCGCGGCACGCTCGTCGAATCAGGCCCGCGTGACGCCGTGCTGAACCACCCGCAGCACCCCTATACCAAGGCCCTGATAGCAGCTGTCCCCCGCCTGATCCCCCCCGCCGCCAGACCCGAACCCGCCACCCGCGTGCCGACGATCCTGGAAAGCCGCAAACTGCGCAAAACCTACGGCGCCCGCGCGCTGTTCGGCGGCCGCACCACCACAGCGCTCGACGGGGTGGACATCGCGCTGCGCACCGGCGAAACCCTGGGCCTGGTCGGCGAATCCGGCTCCGGCAAATCCACCCTCGCCCGCGCCGTGACGAGGCTGCTCGCCACCGATTCCGGCGAGATCCTGTTCAACGGCCACGACCTCGCCCCCCTCACCCGCCGCCAGCTGCGCCCCTATCGCAAGCGCATCCAGATGGTGTTCCAGGACCCGTTCGCCTCGCTCGACCCGCGCCAGACCGTCCTGGAGGTCATCGCCGAGGGCCCGATCATCCACGGCACTCCCCGCGCCCAGGCCCATGCCGAGGCCCGCACCCTGCTGGGGCTGGTCGGGCTCGATGCTTCGGCCGGTGATCGCTACCCGCATGAGTTCTCCGGCGGTCAGCGCCAGCGCATCGGGATCGCGCGGGCGCTGGCGATGCAGCCCGAGGTGATCGTGGCCGATGAGCCGGTGTCGGCGCTGGACGTGTCGGTGCAGGCGCAGGTGCTCGCGCTGTTCGCCGACATCAAGGCGCGGCTGCAGCTCAGCATGATCTTCGTCACCCATGATCTGCGCGTGGCGCTGCAGGTGTGCGACCGGATCGCGGTGATGCGGGCCGGGCGGGTGGTGGAACTGGCCACGGCACAGCAGGTCTTTGCCGCCCCGCAGCACCCGTATACCAAAGACCTGCTCGCCGCCGTGCCCGGTGCCGCCTGGCAGCAGGCGATGCTCGAAAGGACCGACGCATGAACATCGACCCGTTCGTTCCCGGCCCGCGCCACAGCGTGGCCGGGGCCAGCTCAGGTCCGCTGCACGGGCTGACCTTCGCGGTGAAGGATCTGATCGACATCGCGGGCATCCCCACCATCGGCGGCAGCCCGGACTGGCCGACCGGGCGCGGCATCCCGGAGCAGCACGCCTGGGTCGTGGAAACCCTGCTGGCCGCCGGCGCCTCGGTGATCGGCAAAACCATCACCGATGAGGTCTCGCTCGGAATCCTTGGCGAGAACGCGCATGACGGCACGCCGCTCAACCCCAAGGCGCCGGACCGTGTGCCGGGCGGTTCCTCCAGCGGCTCGGCCTCGGCGGTCGCACAGGGGCTGTGCGATTTCGCGTTGGGCACCGACAGCGGCGGTTCGGTGCGGGTGCCGGCCAGCTTCTGCGGGCTGTATGGCATTCGGCCGACCCACGGGCGGATCGATTTCGCGGGCATCACCGTACAGTCCCCCAGTGCGGACACATGCGGCTGGTTCGCGCGCGACGGCGCGACCTTCGCCCGCGTCGGGGCCGCACTGTTCGGCGCCGCCGTGCCGGATGCGCTGCCCACCCGGCTGCTGATCGCCACCGACGCCTTCGGCTTCGCCGACCCTGATGTCGCCGCGGCGCTGATGCCGCTGGTGAAGCGGCTGGAGTCGCTGATCGGCCCGGGCCAGGAGGTGCTGCTCGCCCCGCAGGGCCTTTCCGTCTGGCAGCGCGCGCAGCGCATCCTGCAAAGCAGCGAATCCTGGAAGACCTTCCAGCCCTGGGTCGACCAGGTGAACCCCCGCCTCGCCTACAGCGTCGCCCGCGGGCTGGTGATCGGCTCCATGCTCACCGACGCCGAACGCAGCGCCGCCGCCCTGATGCGTGAGGAGGCCCGGGCCAGGCTGCGGCACCTGCTGCCGCCCGGCACCGTGCTGTGCCTGCCCACCACGCCCTTCCCCGCGCCGCTGAAAGGCCAGTCCGTCTCCGCCCTCGCCTTCCCGCGCGAGCGGATCAGCTGCCTCACCAGCCATGGCGGCCTCACCGGCGTGCCGCAGGTCAGCCTGCCCGGCGCGACGGTGGACGGACTGCCGGTCGGTCTGTCACTGATTGGCGGCCGCGGCACCGATCTGGACCTGCTGGCCATCGCCCGCGCCTTCGCAGCAGCCTGAGGAAACCCAAATGGATCTCGGCCTCACCGGCGCCATCGCGCTGATCACCGGCGCCAGCCGCGGCATCGGCCTCGCCACCGCGCAATCCCTCGCCGCCGAAGGGTGCCGCCTGATCCTGTCCGCCCGCACTGAGGCCGACCTCGCCGAGGCCGCCCAGGCGCTCGCCCCCGCCGATGTCACCACCTTCGTGGCGGACGTCACCGTGCCCGAGCAGGCCGAGGCCCTCGTCGCCCAGGCCGCCGCCGTGCATGGCGGGTTCGACATCCTGGTCAACAATGTCGGCGGCTCCCAGGGCGGCCGCACCCTCGCCGAAAGCACCGATGCCGACTGGCTGCGCACGCTCGAACTCAACCTGTTCCAGACCGTGCGGATGATGCGGCTGTCCATCCCGCACATGGCCGGCCGGCCGCACCCGGCCGTGGTCAACATCTCCTCGATCTCCGGCTGGATCCCGCAGCTCGCCGGCAGCGGCCAGTACGGCGCCGCCAAGGCCGCCCTGATCTTCGACGCCGACCTCTGGGCCCGCGAGCTCTGGGCCCACGGCATCCGCCTCAACACCGTCTCCCCCGGCTCCATCCTGACCGAGGGCAACGGCTGGGACCGCTACCGCCAGGCCAACCCGGAGGGATACGAGGCCTAATACCAACTCTTGGGGTCGATGACTCACGAGGGCTTGGCGACGCGGGGGCGGATGTGATTCACGATACTGAACAGAAGGATGTTCGGTATGGCCGCA
>JBBILI010000046.1:0-42675 GCA_037445025.1 Rhodospirillales bacterium | reverse complement strand
GCCCGCAGCTCCGCCGCAAGCTCGGTCAGCTGCTCCGTCGAGAAGTTCCGCATGTCGGACGGGGTACGCACACGATCCAGAAGCGGCGTGCGCGGACGCGTGGTGGGGACGATCGGGGCGTTCATGACCTGAACTCTAGCTCCGGCGGGCGACAACGAAGGAGGCAAGCGCGCGCAGATGCTCCGCTTTCTCGCCGAAACTGTCGAGATGGTGTGCGGCCTGCGCGGCCAGCGCATCGGCCTGCGACCGCGCGCGCTCGATGCCGAGGATCGCCACCAGCGTGGCCTTGCCGGCGGCGGCGTCCTTGCCGGTGGCCTTGCCGGTCTCCTCAGCGGTGCCTTCGACATCGAGCAGGTCGTCGGCGATCTGGAACGCGGCTCCGACATCGCGGCCATAGGCGGCCAGCAGATGGCGCTGCGTCGGGGTGGCGCGCCCCAGAATGGCGCCGGCCTCGGCGCTGTACTGGATGAGACGGCCGGTCTTGAGCGCCTGCAGCCGGCCGATCTCGTCGGCGGTGAGCTGGCGGCCTTCGGCTTCGATATCGATCATCTGGCCGCCCACCATGCCGCGGGCGCCGGCGGCATGGCCCAGGGCCAGCACCAGCTCGCAGCGCGCCTCGGCCACCGAATGCGTGTCCGGCTCGGCCAGCACCTCGAAGGCGCGGGTCAGCAGCGCGTCGCCGGCCAGGATCGCGGTTGCCTCGTCGAACGCCTTGTGCGTGCTGGGCTTGCCGCGGCGCATGTCGTCGTCATCCATGGCGGGGAGGTCGTCATGCACCAGGGAATAGGCGTGCAGCATCTCCACGCTGGCGGCCACGCGGGCGGCGCAGCGGCGATCGACCCCGAACAGGGCGGCCGATTCCATCACCAGAAAGGCGCGCATGCGCTTGCCGCCGCCGAGCACGGCATAGCGCATCGCCTCGATCACCCGTGCCTCGGCGGCATCCGGCACCGGCAGCAGATCCTCCAGGGCCTGCTCCACCTCGGCTGCGACATGTGCCAAAGCCTGCGACAGGGACTCAGTCATCCATTGCTACTCCACAGTACGCAGGCTGAGCGTTCCATCGGCGGCAGCCACGATGGCCTGCACACGCGCATCCGCCTCCGCCAGCTTGGCCTCGCAATGCGCCCGCAGGGCAGCACCGCGCTCATAGGCGCCGATCGCGTCCTCCAGCTTCTGCTGGCCGCCCTCGAGCGCCTTGACGATCTTCTCCAGCTCGGCGAGCGCGTCCTCGAACGACATCGCCGCCACAGCGGGTGCGGCTGAAGCCCGAACGTCGGACATGACAACACTCCTTCAGAACGTGCCGGTTCAGAACGTGCCGGTTCGGAACGTGCCCGTGCACACGAGGCTGTGGGTGGTAGACGGAGTCGGTCGGCACGCCAACCCCCTCACGTCCGCATCGGCAGGTTTAGCCCTGCATGAGCGCCCGCACATGCGCCGCTGCACTCTCCGCCAACGCTTTGAGATCGTAGCCGCCTTCCAGCACCGACACCAATCTTCCGCCGCCGTGGCGACGCGACAGCGCCACCAGCGCCGATGTCAGCCAGCCGAAATCCGCCGTCTCCACCTGCAGCTGGGCCAGCGGGTCGGCGCGGTGCGCGTCAAACCCGGCGGAGACGATGATCAGGTCCGGGGCCCATTCATCCAGCGCCGGCAGGATCCGGTCCTGCCAGGCGGCGCGGAAGGCAAGGCTGCCTGAACCCGGCGGCAGGGCCACGTTCAGCACATTGCCGACGCCGCGTTCCTCCGGCGCGCCGGTGCCGGGGTAGCAGGGATATTGATGCGACGAGGCGTAGAACAGCGACGGGTCGCGTTCGAACACGTCCTGCGTGCCGTTGCCATGATGCACATCGAAATCGACCACCGCCACCCGTTTCAGCCCCCAGCGCTGCTGCGCATGGCGCGCGGCGATGGCGGCGGTGGCGAACAGGCAGAACCCCATGGCGCGGCCGCGTTCGGCGTGGTGCCCCGGCGGGCGCACGGCGGCGAACGCGCTGCGGGCCCAGCCTTCCATCACCGCGTCGACCGCCATCACCGCGCCGCCCACGGCGCGCAGCGCCGCAGCCACGCTGCCATGGCTCACCACCGTGTCGGCATCGAGCTCGAACGACTCGCCCGGTTCCGGCCGGATCGCCAGGATGCTGTCGATAAAAGAGCGCGGATGCACCATCGCGAGCTGTTCCACGCTGGCCAGCGGCGCCTGTTCGCGCAGCAGGGGCAGGAACTCCTCCTGTTCGAGGGCGTGCAGCACGGCCCGCAGACGGTCGGCGCATTCGGGATGCCACGGACCGGTGTCATGCTGCAGGCAGGCGGAATGGGTGATGAGGGCGACGGTCAAACCTGCGCTCCAGCCTCTGGCATGCGGGCGGCTATTTCTTGCGGATGACGAAGCTGAACACGCCGGTCTCCTCGCTCCAGGCGAGCAGCGCGTGTCCGGTTTCACGGCAGAACGCCTGCACATCGGCCACCGCGGCGCGATCGGTGGCGAGCAGCCGCAGGCGCGCCCCCGATTCCAGGCCGCGCAACGCCTTGTTGGCCCGCAGCACCGGCAGTGGGCAGTTCAGCCCCTTCACATCCAGGATGGTCTCGCTCATGGCCGCAGTCTGCGGCGACAGCACAGGTTGAGCAAGCATTCGCCAAAGGGCATAACAGGCGTCATGGAAAACCATGACTTTCGAATCGGCGTCGACCTCGGTGGCACCAAGATCGAAGCCGCCGTGCTCGACCGCTCCGGCGCCCTGGTGGTGCGCGAACGCGTGGCAACACCGCGCGGCTACCCCGATGCCATCCGCACCATCGCAGGCCTGGTGACCGGCCTGGAGCAGCGGCTGGGGGGACAGGGCAGCGTCGGCATCGGCATTCCCGGCGTGATCAGCGCGACCACGGGGATGGTCAAGAACGCCAACTCGATTGCCCTGAACGGGCAGAAATTCGATGTCGACATCTCGCAGGCGCTGTCACGCGAGGTGCGTGTTGCCAATGACGCGAACTGCTTCGCGCTCAGCGAGGCTTCGGACGGCGCCGGCGCCGACGCCTCCGTGGTGTTCGGCGTAATTATCGGCACCGGCTGCGGCGGCGGCGTGGTGGTGGATGGCCGCATCATCACCGGGCGCAACCGGGTGGCCGGCGAGTGGGGCCATATCGCCCTGCCCTGGCCCACCGCCGACGAGACGCCCGGCACTGAATGCTGGTGCGGCAAGCGCAACTGCATGGAGACCTGGGTGGCCGGGCCCAGCCTGGCGCGCGACTGCGACGGGCCGGGCGCGCATGACGCCTCCTCGATCGCGGCCAGGGCCGCCGCCGGCGAGGCGCGCGCCCAGGCGGCGCTCGACCGGCATGTCGATCGTATGGCGCGCGGACTGGCCATGGTGATCAACGTGCTCGACCCCGACGTGATCGTGCTCGGCGGTGGCCTGTCCAACATGGCGCATCTGACCGAACAGCTGCCGACCGCGTTGAGCCGCTACGTGTTCTCCGATTTCGTCGACACGCCGGTGGTGCGCAACATCCACGGCGATTCGTCCGGCGTGCGGGGTGCCGCCTGGCTGTGGCCGGCGCCGGTCTGATCCCATGCGGGCGCTCTGCCGCGACTGCGCGCAGATCGCCGATGATCGTCCGGAGTGCCGGCATTGCGGCGGCCACCGCATCGTGCGCCACGCCGAGCTGTTCGATCTCGCCATCGCCCATGTCGACTGCGATGCGTTCTACGCCTCGGTGGAGAAGCGCGACCGGCCGGAGCTCGCGGCGCGGCCGGTGATCGTCGGCGGCGGCCAGCGCGGGGTGGTGACGGCGGCCTGCTATATCGCCCGCCTCTATGGCGTGCGCAGCGCCATGCCGATGTTCAAGGCGCTCGCCGCCTGCCCGGATGCGGTGGTAATCCAGCCGGATTTCCCGAAATACGTCGCGGCGTCGCGCCAGATCCGCGCGCTGATGGCGCAGCTGACCCCGCTGGTGCAGCCGCTGTCGATCGATGAGGCGGTGCTGGATCTTGCCGGCACCCAGGCGCTGCACGGGGCCGCCCCGGCGGTGGTGCTGGCACGGCTGGCCCAGAACGTGGAGCGCGAGGTGGGGGTCACGGTGTCGATCGGGCTGGCCGCCAACCGACTGATGGCCAAGATCGCCGCCGGGCGCGACAAGCCGCGCGGCTTCTGTGTGATCGGGGCGGAGGCGGCGCAGATTCTGGCCGCCGAGCCGGTGCGCCTGCTGCCGGGCGTGGGGGCGGTGCAGGAACGCCGCCTGGTCGCCGCCGGGTTCAACCGGCTGGGCCAGTTGCAGAGCCTGACGGTGAAGGAGGCAATGCGGCTGCTCGGCCCGGACGGCCCGGCGCTGTGCGCGCGGGCGCGCGGCGAGGATCAACGGCCGGTCGATCCCACGCGCGAGACCAAGTCTGTGAGTGCCGAGACCACGTTCGAGCGGGACCTGCACACCCAGGCGGAGCTGGAGGCGCCGCTGTGGCGCCTGTCGGAGAAGCTGGCGAAGCGTCTGCGGGAGGCGGGTCTTGCCGCCGGCGGGGTGGTACTGAAGCTCAAGACCGCCGGTTTCGCCAGCCGCACCCGCAGCCAGCGGCTGCCCGGCCCCACGCGCCTGCCGGACCGGCTGTTCCAGGCCGCGCAGGCCCTGCTCGCCCGCGAGGTCGACGGCACGGCGTTTCGCCTGATCGGCATCGGCGCCGCCCCGCTGGTCGATGGCATGCAGGCCGATCTGCCCGATCTGGCGGACCCCGACGCGACGCGGGCGGTTGCGACGCAATCGGTGATCGACCGGCTGCGCGACCGGTTCGGGGCGCAGGCGATCGGCCGCGGCCGCGGCTTCAGCAGCCCGGCTTCAAAAGGGTGAATTCGCCGAGCTTGCCGGCCATGACGAAGTCGCCGAAATCCATCGACAGATCGTCCGCCACCCCGTTCGCCCAGTAGCGCATCGCCACCTCGTAGTCGGATTGCTGGCTGGTGCTGTCACGGTCGAAGAAGGCGATGCGCACCCGCCCGCTCGGCATCCCGGCCAGACCCTGCGGCACGGTGCCGGGCTTGCTGCCCCAGGGCGCCATGACGATAGTGCTGTCCTGGGCTCCGTTGGCCGAAGTGCCGTCGAACAGCGGCACGGCGAGGAATTTCTGCCCCGCCATGGCGGCGCGGATGATGGAGGCGGTGTGGGCGGTCGGGAACAGCGTGCCCTTGGGCAGGGTTTTGGTGGCGACCTCCGGCAGCGTGTAGCTCGCGGTGCCCGATTGACCGTCACGCGCCATATGCGCCTCGCCGGCGACCTCGCTGGTCGCGTTCTGGTCGGTCAGCTGGCGGGTGCGGAACCGCAGGCTGAGCCCGTCCTTGCTCTCCCAGGTCGTGTAGTCGGAGGTCATCTGCACGTCCTGCCCGTCCCGGTTGGTCAGCAGCATTTCCAGGCGCTGCCGCACCGCCCAGCCGTCGCAGGCGTCGATGACCTCGTAGGACATGGTGCCGCTGCCGGAGGTTACGTCGCCGCCGCGAATCGATTCGAGCTGCAGGTTGTACCGCGCGCGATGCGAGGCCAGCGCGACATTGTCCGCCGCGCGGGACGTGCCGGCCCAGGCCATCACCAGAAAAGCGCTCAGAACGGCGGTGGCCAGACGGTGCATCGACATGAACTCCGGAACTGACGGTAACATAGGGCGATCATTCGCCCATGCCAGCCATCCCCGCCCAAACGCCGGCCGCGGACGCGAGATGCCCCCGGTCATCAATCCTTTTTGACCTTCGGAGGCAGATCGAGCTTCAGCGACAGCTCCTTCAGCCGCGCGGCGGGCACTTCGGCCGGTGCCGACATCATCAGGTCCTCGCCCTGCTGGTTGAGCGGGAACAGGATCACCTCGCGGATGTTCGGCTCATCGGCCAGCAGCATGACGATGCGGTCGATGCCCGGCGCCGAGCCGCCATGCGGGGGTGCGCCGTAGCGGAAGGCATTGAGCATGCCGCCGAACCGCGCCTCGACCTCGCTGGCGGGATAGCCTGCAATTTCGAACGCCTTGATCATGATGTCGGCGCGATGGTTGCGGATGGCGCCGGAGGACAGCTCGATGCCGTTGCAGACGATGTCGTACTGGAACGCCTTGATGGTCAGCGGGTCCTGCGTGGTCAGCGCCTCCATGCCGCCCTGCGGCATGCTGAACGGGTTGTGGCTGAAGTCGATCTTTCCCGATTCCTCCTCGATCTCATACATCGGAAAATCGGTGATCCAGCAGAAGCGGAAATCGCCGGCTTCGATCAGGCCGAGATCGTTTCCCAGCTTTGTGCGCACCTTGCCGGCGAATTTCGGCGCCTCGTCGGGCTTGCCGGCGGCGAAGAACACGCTGTCGCCGGGGTTGAGGCCGCAGGCGACGCGGATGGCCTCAAGCCGGTCGGCTTCGAGGTTCTTGGCGATCGGCCCTTTCGGGCCGTCGGCGGCGAACTGGATGTAGCCGAGCCCGCCGGCGCCTTCGTCGCGCGCCCAGTCGTTCAGCTTGTCGAAGAAGCCGCGCGGGTTGGCGGCGGTGCCGGGGGCGGGAATGGCGCGCACGATGCCGCCTGAGGCTGCGATGCGCGCGAACAGACCGAAGCCGGAGCCGGCGAAGTGTTCGGTGACATCGGTGATCACCAGCGGGTTGCGCAGGTCGGGCTTGTCCGAGCCGTACAGCGCCAGCGCCGTGTCATAAGGGATGCGCGGGAACGGCGGCTTGGTGACACCGCGGCCTTCGGCGAACTCCTCGAACACGCCGGCCATCACCGGCTCGATGGTGTTGAACACGTCCTCCTGCGTCACGAAGCTCATCTCGAAATCGAGCTGGTAGAACTCGCCCGGCGAGCGGTCGGCGCGGGAGGCCTCGTCGCGGAAGCAGGGGGCGATCTGGAAGTAGCGGTCAAAGCCCGCGACCATGGCCAGCTGCTTGAACTGCTGCGGCGCCTGCGGCAGGGCGTAGAACTTGCCGGGATGGTTGCGCGCCGGCACCAGGAAGTCGCGTGCCCCTTCCGGGCTGGAGGCGGTCAGGATCGGCGTCTGGAATTCGGTGAAGCCGGCCGCGATCATCCGCCTGCGGAAGCTGGCGATGACGCCGGCACGCAGCATGATGTTGCGGTGCACCTTGTCACGCCGCAGATCGATGAAGCGGTTGCGCAGGCGGATCTCGTCGGGGTAGCGCTCGTCGCCGGCCACCTGCATCGGCAGCACGTCGGCGGCCGACTGCACCACCACCTCGGCGGCGCGCAGCTCGATCTCGCCGGTGGCCAGCCGCGGGTTGATCGTCGTGCCCTCGCGCAGCACCACCGCCCCGGTGACGGTGATCACGCTTTCCACCCGCAGCGCCTCCACAACGGCGAAAGCGGCGGACCCGGCGGGGAAAACGCACTGGGTGATGCCGTAATGGTCGCGCAGATCGATGAACAGCAGCCCGCCATGGTCGCGCTTGCTGTGCACCCAGCCGGAGATGCGCGCGGTCTGTCCGGCGTCACTGGCGCGCAGGGCGCCGCAGGTGTGGGTGCGATAGGCGTGCATCGGTCTTACCCCGGTCGGATGGAGCGCGGAGGGAAGCCGCCAGGGGCCAAGCCTGTCAAGCGCCCTTCCGGCACGCGAGACCCGTGTGTAGAAGCATGGGATGCCATGCCAGAACCGTTCCGAATTCCCCGCCCCCGACCTCATCACCACCACCGACGCGCTGGCCGCGCTGTGCGAGCGGCTGCGGCGGGAGCGGTTCGTCACCGTCGACACCGAGTTCATGCGCGAGCGCACCTACTGGCCGGAGCTGTGCGTGGTGCAGCTGGCCAGCGACAGCGAGGCCGCGGTGGTCGACGCGCTGGCCCCCGGCATCGATCTGGCGCCGCTCGGCGCGCTGCTGGCCGACACCGCCGTGCTGAAGGTGTTCCATGCGGCGCGCCAGGACATCGAGATCTTCGTGCTGCTGTTCGGCGATGTGCCGCGGCCGCTGTTCGACACGCAGGTGGCGGCGATGGTGGCGGGCTTCGGCGACCAGGTGGGCTATGACGCGCTGGTGGCCAATCTGACCGGCGGGCATATCGACAAGGCGCACCGGTTCAGCGACTGGTCGGCGCGGCCGCTGTCGCAGGCGCAGATCACCTACGCGGTGGCGGATGTGACGCATCTGCGCCGCGCCTATGAAAAGCTCAGCGAGCGGCTGGCGCGCGAAGGCAGGCTGGAATGGGTGGCCGAGGAGCTGGCCACGCTGGCCGACCCCGACACCTATCGCCCCAATCCGGAGACGATGTGGGAGCGGCTGCGGCCGCGCACCAACAACCGGCGCATGCTGGGCGTGCTGCGCGCGCTGGCCGCCTGGCGTGAGCGGGAGGCGCAGCGCAGCAACATCCCCCGCCAGCGCATGCTGAAGGACGAGGCGCTGCTCGAGATCGCCGCCACCGCGCCCACCGATGCGGAAGCGCTGGCGCGGGCCCGCGGCATCACGCGCGGCTTCGCCGAGGGCAAGACCGGCGCCTCGCTGCTGGCGGCGGTGGCCGAGGCGCAGGCGCTGCCGGACGCGGCGATGCCCGAGGTTCCGACCCATCGCGACGGGCCGCGCGCTTCGCCGGCGCTGGTCTCGCTGCTGAAGGTGCTGCTGGCGGCGAAGTGCGAGCAGAACAACGTGGCGCCCAAGCTGGTGGCCAATGCGGAGGACATCGACCGACTGGCCACCGAGGACTCGCCCGATATTCCGTGCCTGCATGGCTGGCGGGCGGATGTGTTCGGCAACGATGCGATGGATCTGCGGCTGGGCCGGCTGGCCCTCGGCGTTGCCGGCAAGAAGGTCAAGCTGATCCGGAGCTGAGTTCCGGCTGGCGATGTCGGCCCGCATGCATCACGCGCGCTCGGGCAGGCTGCCATGGCCGGCCAGGCGGTGGCCTTCCTCCGTCGCGGCGTCGCGGAAATAGCGCAGCAGATGCACCCGGACGGCGCTGGTGCGCGACCCCGGCAGGGCGGCCGATTCGATGGCGCGCATGGCCATCGTCATCGTGAGGCGTTCGCGGCGGCACATCTCGTCCAGCGCCGCCCACAGCTCCGGCTCCAGCCGCATGCTGGTCCGCCCTTGCTGCGACGTGATGTTCCGATTGACCAGTCCGCTCTCGCCCACGCCACTCTCCCTGATCGACAAAGGATGCCATCGATGCGTTAACTGATCCTTTCGCGGCCCGCCGCCGCTGCGGTCCGCCTACTCGCCGGGCGCCCGCAGCTTCAGCGACAGCGCGTGCAGCCCGGTGGCGAACTCCGCGGCCAAAGCCTCGTGCACCGCGCGCGACCGCGCCACGCGGCTCATGCCGGCGAACCGCGGCGAGACCAGCTGCACCTGATAATGCGTCTCGCCGCCGGCGCGCGCGCCGGCATGGCCGGCATGCATCGCACTCTCGTCCTCCACGGCCAACTCGGACGGTCCAAATGCCGTCTGCAACGCGGTTTCGATCCGCTGCGCTCGCGTTCCCATCAATTCCCCCTTTCCAAGCGGCCGCCACGCCGCACATAAATCACTATGACCCGTCGCCCAACGCGCCCCCGGGCCTACGCGCCCGACCCGGACGCGCCAGGCCAAATCTGCGATCTGCCTGGATGCATGGCAGATGGATTGTACCGCGCTCCGAAATCCCGCACCGCGCTGAACCAGTACTGGTGGTTCTGCCTGGAACATGTCCGCGCATACAACGCGTCATGGGACTTCTACAAAGGTATGACACCTGGCGAGATCGAAGCCCAGCTGCGCGCCGACACCTCCTGGCAGCGGCCGACCTGGCCGCTCGGCCGGCTCGGCGGCGCCATCGATGCGGAGATGCTGCGCGACCCGCTCCACGCGCTCAACGCCGGTTTCGGCAACCGGCCGCGCCAGCCGCCCCGCTCCGAGATCCCGGCAGACCTGCGCGAGCCACTCGGCGCCCTTGGCCTTGACTGGCCGGTGACGCTGGACGTGCTGAAATCGCGCTACAAGGAGCTGGCCAAGCTGCATCACCCCGACGCCAATGGCGGCGACCGTGCCGCCGAGGAACGACTCAAGACCATCAACCTCGCCTATGCCGCGGTGAGAGGCCATCTTGCCGCCGAACCACGGGTGGCCACCGGTTGACCGCCCTACCCAAGCTTGAAACCCCGGCGTATCGTGAGCGCCCGAAACCGCAGGAACCCGCCGGACTATGAACGACGTCGCAACCGAACCCAAAGCCAGCGCCATCACGTCCATGCCGGACATCACCGTCGATGTGCGCAAAACCTTCGGCATCGACAGCGATATTCATGTGCCCGGCTTCTCGCAGACCAGCGAGCACGTGCCCGACGCCGACCCCACCTACAAGTTCGACCGTGAGACCACGCTCGCGATCCTGGCGGGGTTCGCCTACAATCGCCGCGTGATGATCCAGGGCTATCACGGCACCGGCAAATCCACCCATATCGAGCAGGTCGCCGCCCGCCTCAACTGGCCCTGCATCCGCGTCAACCTCGACAGCCATATCAGCCGCATCGATCTGATCGGCAAAGATGCGATCGTGCTGAAGGACGGCAAGCAGATCACCGAGTTCCGCGAGGGCATCCTGCCCTGGGCGCTGCAGCACAGCTGTGCCCTGGTGTTCGACGAGTATGACGCCGGCCGGCCGGACGTGATGTTCGTCATCCAGCGCGTGCTCGAGGTCGAGGGCAAGCTAACCCTGCTCGACCAGAACCGCGTCATCCGCCCGCATCCGGGCTTTCGCCTGTTCGCCACCGCCAACACGGTGGGCCTGGGTGACACGACCGGTCTCTATCACGGCACCCAGCAGATCAACCAGGGCCAGATGGACCGCTGGAACATCGTGGCCACGCTGAACTACCTGCCGCATGCGCAGGAGACCGAGATCGTCATGGCGAAGATGGGCGTGGAAGCCAGCGACAAGCCCGGCAAGAAGCGCATCGAGAGCATGGTGGCGCTGGCCGACCTGACCCGCGCCGGCTTCATCAACGGCGACATCTCGACCGTGATGAGCCCGCGCACCGTCATCACCTGGGCGGAGAACACCCGCATCTTCAACGATGTCGGCTTCGCCTTCCGCCTCTCCTTCCTCAACAAGTGCGACGAGGCGGAACGCGGCACGGTGGCGGAATACTATCAGCGCTGCTTCAACGAAGACATTCCCACCGGAAACATGGTCCGCAAAGGCTGATCCGTGAGCGACAAGAAAGACAACACCCGCTCCGAGGAATTCAAGAAGGCGACCGCCGGTGCACTCCGCGCGGTCGCCGGCAATGCCGAGATCCAGGTGGCCTACCAGCCAGGCCCCTCCGGCATGGCCGGCAAGCGCGCCCGTCTGCCGCTGCCGACGCGCGCCCTGCCGGCGGCCGAGATGGCCAAGCTGCGCGGCGCCGCCGACAGCCTGGCCCTGCGCGTGCGCCATCATGACGACAGCGTGCACAACGCCCGCATGCCCGGCCGGCGCGAGGCCCGCGAGGTCTATGACGCGCTCGAACAGGCGCGCGTCGAGGTTGTGGGGTCCAACCACATGTCCGGTGTCGCGGCCAATCTGTGCGCCCGGCTGTCGGAGGAATGCGAGTCCGAAGGCTATGACCGGATGACCCGCAAGGATCAGCTGCCGATCGCAGCCGCCCTGTCGCTGCTGGCGCGCGAGCGCATGTCCGGCGAGGCGGTGCCCAAGGCAGCCGCCAAGGTGCTCGACCTCTGGCGCGGCACGTTGGGGGCCGATGCCGAACAGGCGCTCGCCGAGATGGCGACGACGGCGCAGGACCAGAACGCCTTCACCCGCACCGCGCGCAAGCTGCTGGCGGCGATGGATCTGGCCGAGGCGGAGGTGGAGGCCGAGCCCGATTCGTCGGAAGAGACGTCCGACGAGGACGGCGAGCAGTCCGGCCAGCAGGACAACCAGCAGGAGGGCGAAGGCCAGTCGCAGTCCGAGGCCGAATCGATGCTCGGCGCGCAGCCCGAGCAGATGGAAGGCGAGGCGGCACAGGACGAGGCGGGCGAGGAATCGGAGGATGACAGCGCCGCCGCCGAAGGCGACGACCGGCCGGGCGGGCCGCAGCCGCGCAAGGAGAAGCCGATCGCCGACAACGAAGCGACCTATCGCCCGTTCACCCGCCAGTTCGACGAAGAGATCGCCGCCGAAGACCTCTGCGATGCCGACGAGCTCTCCCGCCTGCGCCAGGCGCTCGACCAGCAGCTGCAGCATCTGCAGGGCGTCGTCTCCAAGCTCGCCAACCGGCTGCAGCGCCGGCTGATGGCGCAGCAGACCCGGGCGTGGGATTTCGACCTTGAGGAAGGCATGCTCGACGCCGGCCGCCTGTCGCGCGTCATCGTCAACCCGATGCTCGCCCTCTCCTACAAGCGCGAGCGCGACACCGATTTCCGCGACACCGTGGTGACGTTGCTGATCGACAATTCTGGCTCGATGCGCGGCCGGCCGATCACGGTGGCTGCCATGTGCGGCGACATTCTCGCCCGAACGCTGGAACGCTGCGCCGTCAAGGTCGAGGTGCTCGGCTTCACCACCCGCGCCTGGAAGGGCGGCCTGTCGCGCGAGCGCTGGGTGGCCGAAGGCAAGCCGCGCAATCCCGGCCGGCTCAACGATCTGCGCCACATCATCTACAAATCGGCCGACAGCCCGTGGCGCCGCAGCCGCAAGAATCTGGGGCTTATGCTGCGCGAGGGCCTGCTGAAGGAGAATATCGACGGTGAGGCGCTGCTCTGGGCCTATCGCCGCATCATGGCCCGCTCCGAGCACCGCCGCATCCTGATGGTGATCAGCGACGGCGCCCCCGTCGATGACAGCACGCTGTCGGTGAACCCCGGCAACTATCTCGAACGGCATCTGCGCGACATCATCAAGGAGATCGAGGATCGCCGCGCCGTCGAGCTGGTGGCCATCGGCATCGGCCATGATGTGACGCGCTACTACAAGCGCGCCGTCACCATCGTCGATGCCGAGGAGCTCGGCGGCACCATGATGAAGAAGCTCACCGAGCTGTTCGACGAGGATGCCGCAGCAGCCTGGGCCCGTGCCTCCGCCGAGCGTTCAAGCCTGGTTGCGTGAGTCCGTCGCTCAGGCCCTGATGGTGATCGACGAGACCGCCGCAAGCAGGTTGCGGCGGTCCGGAGAGCCGAACAAGCTGGGCGGCAGTCCATACGCAGACCGCATCGCCAGTTGCAGAATCGGGCCACGCTGATCTGAGGCCGGGACCGGCATTATATACGTTGTCCCGCTCGTGCAGGCCGGGCTCGTGCTGACGGCCAGCATCTCGTCGTTCAGCGCAAATGACAGCGCTTCCAACGGATCGACGATGCCAAACTGATTCAGCAGCGCGTCATTGTTGAAGAAGGCAACCACGATCTCGATACTGAAAGCGTTCCCGCCCATATGATTGGGCAAATAGACAATCGTCTCGGGGCCTGAGGTGAACCGATAGCAGGTGCCATCGGCCAGCGCCTCCCTGTCGTTCAAGCCGGTTCCACTGACCGACATCGCAGCGTCCCAGCGGAATTGCCCACGCTCATTGGACCGCACCGGGGTCAATGCACGATCGCCGAGGGCACGATACAGTTGCTCGACCTCAAGTTGTTGGATCGCACGGTCAAAGATCCTGCTCGCATGATCGAACAACGCGACATCTGCCAGATTGCGCCGCAGAATACGCTCCCGCTGCTCAGACGTCGCCATTGGCAGATACTCAGGATCGGACGCATTCAGACAGATCGGTTCGATCAGATGTAACCCCAGTCGATGCGACAACAGCCGAAGGCTGTCCTGCATACGGTTGACAAGCCCGAATGGCATACCGTCGAGCGAGATTTTGGCGCTGGGGTAAAGCAAGCCCGCATCGATTTGATCGCCCGGAAGCGCACAGAGCGTCTTGCACATCTCGTTGCGTGTCGCAGACACGATCAGCGGATGTTCGCATTCGATGAACGCATCGAAATCCAGGGCCCGCGCGAGGTTGCAGGCAAACCGGGCCGCGGTGCCCTGCGCTGCGCCGATATCCTGCGTGCGCCAGAATCGATAGAGCGACACAATTCGATCAACCGGATCGCGCAGCATGGTGAACGGCACCACCTCCGCGCGAAGCCCGTCAACAGCCGGATAGGGAAAGTGACCACATATCAGGCGCTTGCCGTCAGCCACTGCGATTTCGACATCCGTCGCCAGATGGTCGATCGGCCGATGCACGTCGGTCATCCGGTAGATGTCGGCTGCTGCGAAATTCCGCGCCAGCAGCTCGATCAACGATGTCCCGGCTGTCTTCGGGATGTGAAAGAACACCAACGGCCGCGTGGTAACGGTTCCATCACCGAGGGCCGCCAATGGCAATGCAACGGCGCCCTGTGCGCCGGAGGCACCCCTGATTGGATCATTTCCTATGTAGCTGTCCATCTGGCAGGTCCCACGTCGCAGGCGTTGCGGTTGCAGCTCGTGCCGCCAAAGGCGAGCCACTGCACAATCATCACCGCCGCATAGGGTCCTATCGTGATCACACCGTCAGGATCCGCGTGATCCACCCATTACAAATCAGAATACACCGCGGATCGCGCGTCCGTGATCACACCAGAAAAATGGCCATCAATCCGACGATCCCGATCACCACAGCGGTCGCGATCGTCGCGGCCCCGGTGAAGGACGTCCAGAAGGCCTTGCGATCGGCCATGAAGGACTCGACGGTCACGGGAGCCTGCGTCGTTGGGGAGGTCTGATTGGCCATGGCTTGGGTCTCGCTGCGTTGCGGAATAATGGGTTTCTAGGCGCTCAGGGCCGGCGTTCGCAAGGGATTGCACAGGCTGACATCCGGGCCCGGCGCGGTTCCGGGCTGCGATTCCGCGAACAGGGCCAGCGCCATCGGATAGATCCGATGCTCCTGGGCCAATACCCGCGCCGCCAGCGTGTCTTCGTCATCCTCAGGCAGCACCGGCACCGCCGCCTGCATCAGGATCGGCCCCTCATCCATGGTTTCTGTGACGAGATGCACCGTGCAGCCGTGCACCTTGACGCCTGCCGCAATCGCCCGCGCATGGGTATGCAAGCCCGGAAAGCTCGGCAGCAGGCTCGGGTGGACATTGAGCATGCGTCCGGCATACCGCCCGACCAGCAAAGGGGTCAGGAGCCGCATATACCCCGCCAGGCAGACGATCTCGACACCCTCAGCCTCCAGCCGGTGCGCGATCGCCATTTCATGCGCCGCCCGGTCCCGCCGGTAGGGCCTGTGATCGATGGCGGATGTCACGATGCCGGATTGTGCGGCACTGGCCAGCCCCGGCGCATCGGGGTTGTTGGACAGGACGATGGCGATTTCAACCGGACACGACCCGGCGGCGGAAGCCGCGACCAGCGCCTCCATGTTGGAGCCGCGGCCGCTGATGAGGATGCCGACGCGCTTCTTCATCGCCCCCAGCCATCCGGCACATTGATCGACACCTCGGCAGGCCCGTCATGGGCGGCGATGACACCGATCCGATAGACCGTCTCACCAAGTTCCGCGAGCAGCGAGGTCGCCGCATCCGGATCCCGGACCACCACGACCATGCCGATTCCGCAGTTGAACACGCGCAGCATCTCCTCGGCCGTCACATCGCCGCAACGGGCCAGCCAGGCGAACACCGATGGCATACGCCACGAGGACGCATCGATCTCCGCCCTGGTACCTTGCGGCAGCACCCGCGGCAGGTTGCCAGGCAGGCCGCCGCCCGTGATATGCGCAGCCGCCAGCAGCAGCCCCGCCCGATGCAGTTCCAGCAGCGAACGCACGTATATGCGCGTCGGCGCCATCAGCTGCTCGGCCAGCGTGGCACCCGATGCGAAGGTGGCAGGGCTGTTCCAATCGAGATTCCCCCCGGCCACAATGCGCCGCACCAGCGAGAAGCCATTGGAATGAACACCGGAGCTGGCAAGCCCCAGGATCGTGTCGCCCGGCGACACCTCACCTGGCAGCAAGGCCTCCCGTTCGGCGGCGCCCACGGCAAAGCCCGCGAGGTCATAATCCCCGTCATGGTACATGCCGGGCATTTCAGCGGTTTCACCGCCCACAAGGGCGCAACCGGCGATCTCGCATCCCTTCGCGATGCCGGCGATCACCCGCGCCGCGTCATCGACGGACAGACGGCCCGTGGCAAAGTAATCCAGAAAGAACAGCGGCTGTGCGCCCTGCACCACCAGATCGTTCACGCACATGGCGACAAGGTCGATCCCCACGTGATCATGCCGACCGGTGTCGATGGCGATGCGCAGCTTGGTTCCCACGCCATCGGTCGCGGAGACGAGAACCGGGTCCACGAACCCCGCGGCCTTGAGGTCGAACAAGGCCGCAAAGCCACCGATTCCACCCATCACGCCGGCACGGCGCGTGGCACGCGCCAGCGGCTTGATGCGCTCGACGAGCGCCTCTCCGGCGTCAATATCTACGCCGGCGTCACGATAGGTCATCCTCGTCATGGCGTGTTCCGACTATACTGCGCCCCGGGCAGAAGGCACGTGAGATGGGTGAGAGAGTGGCGGCAAACAAACACAGCGGGCGAACGGGTGCAAATGGGCGCAGTCCGCTGTGCAATCCCCTGTGCAGTCCCCTTGGCGAGCACCTTGACGCGATATGCGCGTTGTTGCTGATTTGAACGCCATGCCAGGCGTGCCCAGCACCGTCCCCGCCACACGCGCGCAGCGACTGGCGCTCCTGATCGGTGTCACGATCGTCCTCGGCGTGATGCTGAACCTGTTTGCCTCGGTCCTCGTCCCGTTCGTCGCCGCCGCCGGGATCGGATATTTCCTCGACCCGCTGGCCACCCGCCTCGGCCGCATCGGCGTGCCGCGCGGGCTGGCTGCCATGCTGCTGGTGGTGACGCTGCTCGCGGTCGGCCTGGTGTTCGCGCTGCTGCTATATCCGTTGATCCTGGCACAGATCGGCATCCTCTTTGCCCGCGTGCCCGACTACACCAACGCCGTGCGGGCGTTCGCAGCCGAGCAGATCGCCCATCTGCAGGCACGGCTCGGACCGGATTTCGTCGATGAGAAACTGCGTGACCTCGTCGGCGGCCAGGCCAGCACGATGGTCTCGTTCGTGGCCGGCGCCCTGCGCGGCGTGATCGGCGGCGGTTTCGCGCTGTTCAACGTGATCTCCCTGGTGGTCGTGACACCTGTGGTGGCCTTCTATCTGCTGCGCGACTGGCCTTCGGTGATCAGCAAGATTGATGGCTGGCTGCCGCAGCGCTATGCTTATGTGCTGCGGGCGCAGGCCCGGGAGGTGGACCGAATCCTCTCGGCCTGGCTCCGCGGCCAGCTGATCTGCTGCTTCCTGCTGGCGCTCTACTATGCGGTGGCCCTGTCCGTCGTGGGCCTGGATCTCGGCCTGATCGTGGGCATCAGCGCCGGAGTGCTCAGCTTCATCCCCTATGTCGGCAGCATCACCGGACTGGTCGTGGCGACCGGATTGGCCTTCGCCCAGTTCCCGACCTGGACCGGCGTCATCGAGGTCGGCGTCGTGTTCATCCTGGGCCAGCTCCTCGAAGGCTATGTGATCTATCCGCGGTTCCTGGGCGATCGCGTCGAGCTGCATGCGGTCTGGGTGATCTTCGCCCTGTTCGCCGGCGGCGCAGCGTTCGGCTTCGTCGGCGTGCTGCTGGCAGTTCCCGTGGCCGCGATCCTGGGCGTGCTGTGCCGCTTCTGGCTGCGACGCTACCTAGAAAGCCCGCTCTATCTCGATCCGCCGGGCGCCGGGCCGTGAGCCGACAGCTTGCCCTGCCCTTCCCCCACACCACGGACTTCGACGACACACCGTTCCTGCGGGCCGCCTCCAACGAGACCGCGCTGGCCTGGCTGGACCGCGGCACCTGGCCGCACGGCCGCCTGCTGCTCTGGGGCGAGGCGGGATGTGGCAAGACCCATCTGCTGCACCACTGGTCACGCCGCCGCGGTGCCACGATCATCGCCGGCCCGCAGCTGCAGCTCGAGCCGCCCCAGCAGCCCATCGCCATTGACGATGCCGATCTGGCGCCAGAGCTCGCCTTGCTGCACCTGCTGAACGCCGCGGCCGAGGCAGGCCTGCCGGTGCTGCTCACCGCGGTCCACCCCCCGTCCCGCTGGCGCTTCGAGATCCCGGACCTCGCCAGCCGCCTGCGTGCCACCGCCGCCACGGAGATCGGCCCCGCCGAGGACAGCCTGCTGCGCATGCTGCTGGCCCGCCTGCTCGCAGACCGACAGCTGGCCGTCGCCGAGCCGGTGCACGACTATCTGCTGCGGCGGCTCCCGCGAACGCCGGCCGCCATCCGCGAAGCCGTGGTCCGCCTCGACCGCTTGGCTCTGGCCGGTGGGCAACGCATCACCCGAACGCTGGCAGCCCATGTCGTGACGGAGATCCTGGGCGCAGACGCGTCGTTCAATCATGAAGATTCCGATGATAGCCCGGTCTCGGTCTCGCCCGAGGCCTGCGCTCTGGTGTAGCCTCCCGCCATGGCCCCCAACGACACCCACGCCGATCCACAGCCGGCCGTCCTTGACGCTGCAGTGGAGATGGCCTCGTCGCCCGACCGCTTCATCAATCGGGAGCTGTCCTGGCTGGACTTCAACCAGCGGGTGCTCGAGGAGGCCGAGAACCCCCATCACCCCCTGCTGGAACGCCTGCGCTTCCTGTCGATCAGCGCCGGCAACCTGGACGAGTTCTATTCGGTGCGCGTTGCCGGCCTGATCGGCCAGGCCAAGGCCGGCGTGACCACACGCTCGCCCGACGGCCGCACCCCGGCGCAGCAGATGATCGATGTGCTGGCCAGAGCCCAGACCCTGATGAACGACCAGCAGCGCGTCTGGAGCGAGTTGCGGCATCTCATCGGTGCAGCCGGAATCGTGGTCACCGAGCCGATGGGCCTGTCGACCACCGACCGGGCCTGGCTTGAGGCCTGGTTCATGGAACGCGTGTTTCCCGTGCTGACCCCGCTTGCCGTGGACCCGGCGCATCCCTTCCCGTTCATCGCCAACATGGGCGTGGTGATGGTCATGCGACTGTTCCGTGAGGAGGACGGCCACGCCATGCGCGGCCTGATCCCGCTGCCGGCCCAGGTGGAACGCTTCGTCAGGCTGCCAAGGCAGGACTGGACAAGACCGGACGGGGCAGGACACGACGGGGCAGGCGATGAAGGACCGATCCGCTTCATCATGCTCGAAGACGTGGTGACGCTGTCGACCAGCCGGATGTTCCCCGGCTTCAAGGTGCTGGCCCAGGGCATGTTCCGCCTGATCCGCGACACCGACGTGGAATTCGAGGAAGAGGCCGAAGATCTTGTGCGCTCCTACGAGACCGCCCTCAAGCGGCGCCGTCGCGGCGTGGCCATCAATCTCGCGATCACCCAGACCACGCCGGTCGACCTGCGCGACTTCGTCGCCGACGAAACCGACGTTCCCCCCCAGGAGGCGTTCGTCCAGGAGGGGGTGCTCGGACTGGTGGATGTGAGGCAGCTGATCATCGACGACCGCCCCGATCTGCTGTTCGCCCCCTACACCCCACGCTTCCCCGAACGCATCCGCGACTTCGCCGGCGACTGTTTCGCCGCCATCCGCTCCAAGGACATCGTCGTCCACCACCCGTTCGAAAGTTTCGACGTGGTGGTGCAGTTCCTGCGCCAGGCCGCGCGCGACCCGGCTGTGGTGGCGGTCAAGCAGACGCTGTACCGCACCAGCCGCGACAGCCCCATTGTCAAGGCCCTGATCGAGGCCGCCGAGGCGGGCAAATCTGTCACCGCCATGGTGGAACTGCGCGCCCGCTTCGACGAGGAGGCGAATATCCGCCTCTCGCGCACGCTGGAGGCCGCCGGCGTGCAGGTCGTCTTTGGATTCGCCGAACTCAAGACCCACGCCAAGATCTCGCTGGTGGTACGGCGCGAGGGCACGGTGATGCGCAGCTATGCGCATTTCGGCACCGGCAACTATCACCCGATCACCGCACGCATCTACACCGACCTCAGCTTCTTCACCTCCGACCCCGACCTGACCCGCGATGCCGCCAGGCTGTTCAACTTCATGACCGGCTACGCCAAGCCGGAACGCATGGACGCCCTGGCGTTCAGCCCGCTGACCACCCGCAGCGCCATCACCGCGCTGATCGACCAGGAGATCGAGCTCGCCCAGCAGGGCAGGCCTGCCACCATCTGGCTGAAACTGAACTCGCTGGTGGACGACGCGTTGATCGACCATCTCTACGAGGCCTCGCAGGCCGGCGTGTTGATCACCTGCGTGATCCGCGGCATATGCTGCCTGCGGCCGGGCATGCCAGGCCTGTCAGACAACATCCGGGTCAAGTCGATCATCGGACGCTTTCTCGAACACAGCCGCATCTGCGTGTTCGGCAACGGCCACAAGCTGCCCAGCCGCCATGCCAACGTGTTCATCAGCTCGGCCGACTGGATGACCCGCAATATGGACTGGCGGGTCGAGTCCTTCGTGCCCATCCACAATGCGACGGTGCACGCGCAGATCCTCGATCAGATCATGGTCGTCAACCTGCAGGACAACCTGCAGTCCTGGGATCTCGGATCAGACGGCGTCTGGCGCCGCGAGGTGCCCGCCGACGGCGTGACGCCCGTCTCCGCCCATGACTATTTCATGACGAACCCGTCCCTTTCCGGCCGCGGGTCGGCGCTGCACGGCACCGTCAGCGCCAATGCCGGCCCCCAGGGCAAGCGCCAGGATCGCGTTCTGCAGGATTGAACGCGATCTCCGGCAGCCACGTGACCGGTTCTGGCGCTTCCGCATCATCCGCCCGCCTTGAAAGGCCCTTTGCCGATGCCCTACACGCCGCCGAATGAACTGCCCCGCTGCGCGGTGGTCGATCTCGGCTCCAACTCCGTGCGGCTCGTGGTGTTCGAGGGCCTTGGCCGCAACCCCATCCCGATCTTCAACGAAAAGGCGGTGCTGCGGCTCGGCCGAGGCCTCAACGCATCCGGCCGGCTCAACGAGGAAGGCCTCGAACAGGCCCTGATGGTGATGAACCGCTATGGCGCGGTGGCACGCGCCATGGGAGCCCGCCCGTTCGAGGTCCTGTGCACGGCGGCCGTCAGGGATGCGGCCAACGGGCCCGAATTCGTTCGCCTGCTGCGCGAACAGCTGCCCGGTGTGCCGATCCACACCCTGCCCGGCGAACAGGAGGCCGATTTCGCAGCCGCCGGCCTGCTCTGCGGCATTCCCAGCGCCGACGGAATCCTGGCCGATATCGGCGGCGGCTCGATGGAGCTGGTCCGGCTGGATCAGGGAAGGCGCGGCATCGCCCGCACCTTGCGGCTCGGCGTCATCCGCCTCGCCGAACGCGCCGGCAACGACCCGATCCGCGCCAGGGCCCTCGCCGAGCAGGACCTCGGACAGGTGCCCTGGCTCGGCGAGGGCTCGGGACGCGACCTCTACCTCGTGGGCGGCGCCTGGCGGGCGCTGGCGCGGATCCACATCGCCCAGACCGCCTATCCGCTCAACATGGTGCATCATTACACGATCGAACGCGAAGAGGCGCGCGACCTCACCGGCGTGATTGCCGCCGCCTCCCGCAAGGCGCTGGAACGCATGCCCGGCGTGCCACGCCGCCGCGTGGACGATCTGCCCTTCGCCGCCGTCGTGCTGCGGCGCATTCTCCGGGCCACCGGCGCCCGGCGCATCGTGTTCAGCGCCAACGGCCTGCGCGAAGGCTGGTACATGCAGCACCTCAGCGCCGAGACCCGCAGGCTCGATCCGCTGATCGCCGCCGGCCACGAGCTGGCCGAGCGCTTCGGCCGCGACCCCGCCCTGCCCCCGGCCCTGCTGGCCTGGACCGATCCGCTGTTCCCCGGTGAGACCGGCGAGGTGCTGCGCCTGCGCGAAGCCGCCTGCTGGATGAGCGACATCGGCAGCCATGACCATCCGGAATACCGCGCCGAGCAGGCCTTCATGCGCGTCCTGCGTCAGCCCGGCATCGGCCTCGACCATCACGCCCGCGCCTTCCTCGCCCTCACTCTGGCGCTGCGCTACGAGGCGGAGCCCGATGCGTCCTTCCTGACCACAGCCCGCATGCTGCTCAGCATCGAGGCGACACGCCGTGCCACCATCCTCGGCATAGCGCTGCGCCTGGCCTACACGCTGTCGGCCGGCACGCCGGATCTGCTGGCCTCGGCCCGCCTCACCGCCGGCCAGACCCTGACACTGCAGCTCGCGCGCGGCAGCGGCGTGTTCGCCGGCGAATCGGTCACCCGCCGTCTCGACCGGCTCGGCCAGGCCATGGGGCTTGAAGCCGTGACCGCGGATGTCTGAGCCCTGACCGCGGGCGCTGCCACCCTTGCGCTTTTCGCCGCCGCCCGCCACTGAACAGCCATGATCGCTGACACCATCCCCCGCGCCGCCCTCGTCACCGGAGGCGCGCGCCGCATCGGCCGCGGCATCGCCCTCGCTTTGGCTGCCGCCGGGTTCGATATCGCGCTGCACTTTCAGTCCAGCCGGTCGGAGGCGGCGCAGACCGCCGAGGAGATCGCGCGGCTCGGCCGGCGCTGCACCCTGCTGCAGGCACGTCTGGGCGACGAGGCCGAGGTGGCGCGCCTCGTGCCCGCCGCCGCCGCGGCCCTCGGCCCGCTCGGCGTGCTGGTCAACAACGCATCGACCTTCGAACGCGACGAATGGCACGACGCCACGCGGGCGAGCTGGGACGCGCATATCGAGCCCAATCTCCGCGCCCCCTTCGTGCTGATCCAGGACTTCGCCAAGGTCCTTCCGGCCACAGCCCGGGGCCTCGTGGTCAACATGATCGATGAACGGGTCTGGTCGCTCACTCCGCATTTCATGTCCTATACGCTCTCCAAGGCCGCGCTGTGGACGCTGACCCAGACGATGGCCCTGGCCCTGGCGCCGCGCATCCGCGTCAACGGCATCGGCCCCGGCCCCACCGTGCCAAGCCCGCGCCAGACGCCGGCGCAGTTCGAGGCGCAGTGCCGATCCGTGCCGCTGCGGCATGGCAGCTCACCGGAGGAAATCGGTCGCGCCGTCATCGCCATGCTAGAACTGCCTTCGCTGACCGGGCAGCTGTGGGCGCTCGATGGCGGTCAGCATCTGCAATGGGGGCCCACCGGGGCCACGCCCACGCTTGAGGAATAGGCCGATGAACACACCAAGAATCGCCGATGCCGGGCTTGGGATACGCCACGTGTTCGTGCGAGACCTCGTGCTGCCCGGCTCGATCGGTGTCTACCCAAGCGAACACACCTCCCTGCAGCGGATCCGCATCAACCTTGATCTGGCCGTGATCGATGAGGGCGGCCAGCGCCACTCCCGTCCCGCCGTCGGACGCGACGATCTGGCCAGGGTGGTGGACTACGAGGCCGTCGCCAACGTCGCCCGGCGCTGCGTGGCGGCCGGCCATGTCCAGCTTGTCGAGACGCTCGCCGAACGGATCGCCGAACAGGTGCTGGAGGATCCGCGCATCCGCAGCGTCCGGGTCCGGGTGGAGAAGCTGGATGTTTTCGCCGATGCGGAAAGTGCGGGCGTCGAAATCGAGCGACGTCAGACCTGAGGTTTTCCACCATCCGACGAGACCGCCAACAGTTTCAGGGGCATGGCGGCCCTTGTTGAGAGTGTGACGATTTTTTCATAATTCTATTTAACGAAATCAAATAGTTAACTTTTCTGCTGTGAATCTAGGCACTTCAACGAAACACGCGGCCGACCGCGGCGAAGCGCCCCTCGTCCAGCAGTTGCCAACAAGTTTATCCACAGGGTTGGTGGATCATTCACCACCGCCTGATCAGCTCGCCAGGAGAAGGATATGCGACGCCGCCAGGAGGTTTGTCTTGGCCCCGATCTGCGCTAGATCCAGCTGATGCAGGATCCAGTCCAGCCTCGCGGCGTCAGCGTCATCGAGACCGCCCTCGAGACCATGCCCATGGCGCCCGGCGTGTACCGCATGCTCGATGTCAAGGGCGAGGCCCTCTACGTCGGCAAGGCCCGCCAGCTCGCCAAGCGGGTCGCGTCCTATACCCAGATTTCGCGCCTCTCCGAACGCCTGCGCCGCATGGTGTCCGAGACGGTGACGATGGAGATCGTCACCACCCACACCGAGGCCGAGGCGCTGCTGCTTGAGGCCAACCTCATCAAGAAGCTCAAGCCGCGCTTCAACATCGTTCTGCGCGATGACAAATCCTACCCCTGGCTGATGCTGACCGAGGACCACCCCTTTCCCCAGATCACCCGCCACCGCGGTGCCCGCACACGCAAAGGAAGCCACTACGGGCCGTTCGCTTCGGCCTGGGCAGTCAACCAGACCATCACCGCGATGCAGCGCGTGTTCTTGCTGCGCTCCTGCAATGACAGCGTGTTCTCCAACCGCAGCCGCCCCTGCCTGCTCTTCCAGATCAAGCGCTGCTCGGCCCCGTGCGTCGGCCGAATCGCCCCTGCGGACTACCAGGCCCTGGTCGACCAGGCGAAGGCCTTCCTCGGCGGCAAAGGCGGCACGGTGCAGCAGGCGCTGGCCCACGAAATGGAGGCAGCCGCGGAAAAGCTCGAATTCGAGCGGGCCGCCTCGCTGCGCGACCGTATCCGCGGGCTCACCTATGTCCAGGGGAGCGGCACCGTCAATCCCGCCAGCCTCGCCGACGCCGATGTCATCGCCGGACACCAGATCGCCGGCTCCACCTGCATCCAGGTGTTCTTCATCCGCGGCGGCCGCAACAACGGCAACCGCGCCTTCTTCCCCACCCACGCCAAGGCCGACGAAACGCCGGACGTGATCGCCGCCTTTATCGCCCAGTTCTACGACGACAAGCCGCCGCCGCCCTTGATCCTGCTGAGCCATGACCTGCCCGAACAGGCCCTGATCGCCGAGGCGCTCAGCCTGCGGATGCAAAGCTTCGGCACCGGACGAAAGGTCGAGCTGGCCGTGCCCAGGCGCGGCGAGAAGGCCGCCGTCATCGAGCACGCCGTCACCAACGCCCGCGAGGCGCTGGAGCGCAAGCTCGCCGAGACCGCGGGCCAGGGCAAGCTGCTCGACGCTGTCGCCACCCTGCTGGACCTGCCAGGCCCCCCGGAGCGCATCGAGGTCTACGACAACAGCCACATCATGGGCACCAACGCCTATGGCGTGATGATCGTCGCCGGCCCCGACGGGTTCGACAAATCCGCCTACCGCAAATTCTCCATCAAGGGCCCCATCACCCCCGGCGATGACTTCGCCATGATGCGCGAGGTGCTGGAGCGCCGCTTCGGCCGCGCCATCCGCGAAGGCGCCACCGAAGGGCCCGGCTGGCCGGATATCGTGCTCATCGATGGCGGCGCCGGCCAGCTCTCCGCTGTGCGTGCCGTGCTTGACGAACTCGGCGTGGACGATGTGAAGCTCGTTGCCATCGCCAAGGGGCCGGACCGCGACGCCGGGCGCGAATGGTTCCACACGGAGGGAAAGCCGGCCTTCCAGCTGCCGCCGCGCGATCCCACGCTATATTTCCTGCAGCGCCTGCGCGACGAGGCGCACCGCTTCGCCATCACCACCCACCGTGCCGGCCGCTCCAAAACCCTGGTCGGCAGCGAGCTTGACGAGATCCCCGGCATCGGCCCTGGCCGCAAACGCGCCCTGCTGAACCATTTCGGCTCCGCGCGCGGGGTGAAGCAGGCGGGCCTCACCGACCTGGAAGCGGCCCCGGGCATCTCGCGCGAGACGGCACGGCGCGTCTATGCCCATTTCCATCCTGGCGTGCGGTTGGACGCCGCGGGTTGATTGGGTAGGGTGACCGCATGTTGACCGATCTTCCGAACGTGCTGACCCTGAGCCGCATCGCGGCCATTCCCGTGCTGGTCGCCTGTGTGGCGCTGGGAACGCCGTGGGGGGACGTGGCCGCCCTGCTGGTGTTCGCGGTGGCCGCCATCACCGACTATTTCGACGGCAGGCTGGCCCGCACCCGCGCCCAGACCAGCGATCTCGGCCGCATGCTGGACCCGATCGCCGACAAGCTGCTGGTGGGCGCCAGCCTGATGATGCTGGCCGGCAGCGCCAGGCTTTCCAACTGGGGGCTGTACCCCGCCATCGTCATCATGCTGCGCGAGATCCTGGTCAGCGGCCTGCGCGAATATCTCGGCGCCATCCGCATCAGCCTGCCGGTGACGCATCTGGCGAAATGGAAGACCGGCTTTCAGATGGGCGCCATCGGCACGCTGCTGGCCGGCGACACCGGGGCGCGCGTGCTGGGGCTGGGGTTTCTGCCCGTCTCGGTGATCGGCGAGATCCTGCTATGGGGCGCGGCCCTGCTGACCCTGGTCACCGGATGGGACTATCTCATGGCCGGGCTGCGCCACGCCGCCGTTCGCAGCTGAGATGCGCATCCTCGGACTGCTGGGCTGGTCGGGCAGCGGCAAGACCACGCTGCTGACGCGGCTGATCCCCGATCTCATCGCCCGCGGTGTGACGGTCAGCACCGTCAAGCACGCCCATTCCGGCTTCGATCTGGACCAGCCGGGCAAGGACAGTTTCCGCCACCGCGCGGCCGGCGCGCGCGAGGTGATGGTGGCCAGCGCCACGCGCTGGGCGCTGCTGCACGAGAATGCCGGCCCCGAGCCGGCGCTCGCCGAGCTGCTGCGCCGGCTCAGCCCGGTCGATCTGGTCATCGTCGAAGGCTTCAAATCGGCCGAGCACCCCAAGATCGAGGTGCACCGCGCGGCGCTGGGGCAGCCGATGTTCTGGCCGACGCGCACCGACGTGGTGGCCGTGGCCAGCGACGGCGCCCTGCCGGGCTGTGACCGGCCGGTTCTCGACCTCGACGGGCCCGCTGCGATCGCTGACTGGTGCATCGGTTTCCTTGGCCTTGCACGGCATGTATGATGCACCGCGCCCACGGGCCGCCGGGAAGCTGGGGCATGGATTGTTTCGAACAGCTAGCGTGATAGGGAATTACTCATGCGCCGAACTGCCTTGCTGCTCCTGTGCCTCACCGCGTCCGGCTGTGATCGCTTCGCAAGCAGCCCTTTCGACGGGTTCGGCGGCTTCATCGCGGACACGCACACCATCAACCGTGGGCCCAACGCCCCGCTGATCGACAGCGAGAATGTGCGCCGCATGCGCGGCCTGCCGCTCGATGCCGAACCGCTGGTGCCGCAGGAGGGCAATGTGTGGCCCGGTCCGGTCAAGGCGCAGCCCACGCTCACCGATATTCTCAAGGAAACCCCGCAGCTGCCGCCCGGCACCGAGATGAAGCTGCCCGCCGCCCGCGGCAGCGCGATCATGCCGGGTCAGATGGCACCGATGACACCGGTGACGCCGGACTTCTCGCCCACCGCCACCCCGCCGGCCCAGCCGGCCCCCCCGGTCAGGACACTGCAGACACCCCAGGGCCCCGCAACCGTCAGCGGCAGCACGGGCGTGCAGACCTATACGGGCCCGAACGGCACCACCGGCCTCGTCGTGCCCAACGGCAACGGCACCAGCACGCTGATCGCGCCAGATGGCACCGTGCAGACGGTTCCGACTCCAAAATAGCTGCATGAAAATCCTCTATTTCGCCTGGCTGCGAGAGCGGATCGGATGCGGCGAAGAAACCGTTGCCCTGCCCGCCGATGTGACAACAGTGGCCGACCTGGTGTCCTGGCTCGGTTCGCGAAGCCCAGGCCATGCCTCGGCCCTCGCGCCAGCCAGCGACGGCAGACGGATTGTACGATGCGCCGTGAACCAGGACTTTGCCGATCCCGAGACACGCGTGACAGAACGGGACGAAGTGGCCTTCTTCCCCCCCGTGACGGGCGGCTGATCATGGCTGCGATCCGTGTCGGCCTCGCTCCGTTCGATGTCGCTGCCGAGCTCGCGGCCCTGACCGGCGACCGCACGGATATCGGCGGCATCGGCACTTTTATCGGCATCGTGCGCGGCACCGCCCATGGCCGCAGCCTCGCCAGCATGACCCTGGAACATTATCCCGGCATGACGGAGCGTGCCCTGGTAGCAATCGCCCTTGCGGCGGAACGGCGCTGGCCCTTGCAGGCCTGCCTGATCATCCACCGCGTCGGCCGTCTGCTGCCCGGCGAGCCCATCGTCCTGGTAGCCGCCGCCAGCGCCCATCGCCAGGCCGCCCTGGATGCCACGGCCTTCCTGATCGACTGGCTCAAGACAAAGGCGCCGTTCTGGAAGAAGGAGACCTTCCTCGACGGCACCGAAGCCTGGGTCGATGCGCGCGAGACGGACGAGGAGGCGCTGGCCCGCTGGGGCGCTACGCCAACGCCCGCGTAACGAAATACCCGGCCACTGCGGCCACCGACGTGACCACGGCGCCCCAGATCATATCAACCACCGACACCACGGCCGACCAGCCGATCAGCGTCGCGAGATTGGTCATGTCATAGGTGCCGTACGCCACGAGGCCCAGCAGCGCGCCGGACCACAGCGCCCGCACCCAGCCGCCTGCCCCCAGCGCCGGCAGGATGCACAGCGCGACGACGCCGACGACATACAGCAGATAGAACCCCGCCGCCGCCGGCATGTTCGGCGCCTCCAGCAGCAGATGGCCAACCCGGGGCTTGTAGAGCAGCGGCACCGTGGTGCTGAGCCAGACGAAATCAAGCCCGAACAGCACCACGCAGGCGGCGATATAGGCGATGACGGAGGTGCGCATGTTCAGGGATCCCATCGGTGAATGACCACCATCCTATCTGGGATCAACGCGCGATACTGCACCTCTCGCCTTGCATCATGCCGTCAGCGCCTCGACCTCGGCCGGGGCCATTTGTACCAGCTTCTCGAAATCCTGCAGCAGAGTCTGCGTGACCACGCCGGGGGTGAAATGATACGGGCCAATCTGACGCACCGGCGTCACCTCGGCCGCCGTCCCCACCAGGAACGCCTCGCTGGCCTGCGCCATCTCCTCCGGCTGGATCGCCCGCTCGACCACCTTCATCTGATGGCGTTTGGCGATGCGCATCACCACCCGGCGCGTGATGCCGTCGAGGAAGCAGTCCGGCACCGGGGTGTGCACCTCGCCATCGATCACGAAGAACATGTTGGCTCCCGTGCCTTCGGCCACCTGCCCGCGCCAGTCCAGCATCAGCGCATCATCGAACCCGGCCGCCTCGGCGGCGTGCTTGGCCAGGGTGCCGATCATGTACAGCCCCGCCGCCTTGCTCGCCGTCGGCGCCGTTTCAGGGTGCGGGCGCTTCCAATGCGCGATGTCCAGCCGCACACCCTTCATCCGGTCCGCACCGAACAGGTTGGGCCAGGCCCAGGTGGCGATGATCAGATGGATCCTGGTCTGCTGCGCGGAAACCGAAAGCTGCTCGGCGCCGCGCCACGCCAGCGGGCGCACATAGGCGTTGGTCAGCCCGTTCGCCGCCACCGTCTGACGGCAGGCCTCATCGATCTCATCGGCCGTATAAGGAATGTCGAAGCCCAGAATCTTCGCCGATGCGATCAGCCGGTTGGTGTGCGCGCGCAGTTTGAAGATGTTTCCGCTATAGGCACGCTCGCCTTCGAACACACCGCTGGCATAATGCAGCCCATGCGAGAGAACATGCAGCTTGGCGTCGCGCCAGGGCACCATGACGCCGTCGTACCAGATCAGGCCGTCCCGGTCGTCGAAAGGAATGAGCGCCACGGTGGTGTCCCTCGCAATATTGTTGCTTTAACACGTCCGAAACTATAATCAGTGGCGAAATGCGTCAATAAACCTGCCGCAGTTGGAGGGAATGTCAGATATGCCGCGCAAGCAGGCGCTCCGCCCATGATCGATGCCAGAACCGCGCCCAAGCCCGCGCCCGCACCAGCGGCGCCGCAAGCCGGCACCAACCTGCTGTTCCTGCGCGAGGAGGAGATCCGCACCGCACAGGACCTGCTGTTCTTCGCCTATCGCGACTTCACCGACGCCGCCGACCGCGTGCTCGACGAGCTCGGCCTCGGCCGGGCGCATCACCGCGCGCTGCACTTCATCGGCCGCAACCCCGGCATCGCGGTGACCGACCTGCTGGCCCTGCTGCGCATCACCAAGCAGAGCCTGGCCCGCGTGCTCGGCGCCCTGGTCGAGCAAGGCTACGTCGCCCAGGCCACCGGCCGCGCCGATCGCCGCCAGCGCCTGCTGACCCTGACCGCCGCCGGCCAGGCGCTGGAGCGACGCCTGTTCGAGCAGCAGCGCGAACGCCTGGCCACCGCCTATCGCGACGCCGGCGGCAGCGCCGTGGAAGGCTTCCGCCGGGTGATGCGCGGCATCATGGACGAGCAGGCACGCGCCTATATCGATGCTGGCGACCACGCCGCCCGCAGCCGCAAGCCCTGAGGGTCCCATGGCCGATGACGCTCTCATTCTGGTGGTCGACGACGACGCCAGGCTGCGCAGCCTGCTGCAGCGCTTCCTCGCCGACAGCGGCTTTCGCGTCACCACCGCCGAGACCGCCGAACAGGCACGCGACCGGCTGCGCTTCCTGCAGCCCGACCTGATGGTGCTCGACGTGATGATGCCCGGCGAGAGCGGGCTGTCCCTGACCCAGTCGCTGAAACGCGAGGCGGCCGAACTGCCGATCATCCTGCTCACCGCCGCCGGCGCCCCGGAGGACCGTATCGCCGGCTTCGAAGCCGGCGCCGATGACTATCTGCCCAAGCCCTTCGACCCCCGCGAGCTGGTCCTGCGCATCCGCGCCATGCTGCGCCGCGCCCCCCAGCAGGCTACCCAGCCGGAGCACCCCACCGGCCCGGTGCCGCTCGGCGCCATGACCTTCGATCCGACCCGCGGCGAATTGCGCGGCCCCTCCGGTCCGGTCCGCCTCACAGGCGGCGAGGCGGCCCTGCTGACCGCCATGGCCGCCAAGGCGCATGAGGTGCTCTCGCGCGAGGAGATCGCCCTGGCGCTCGGCACCGACGAGGCCAGCGAACGCGCCATCGACGTGCAGATCACCCGCCTGCGCCGCAAGATCGAGCACGACCCCAGGGAGCCGCGCTTCCTGCACACCGTGCGCGGCCGCGGCTACGTGCTGAAACCAGGCTCCTAGCGATGCGCGTGCCCCTGCCGCCACAGGCCAAGGTGGTCAAGAAGATGCTGCCCCGCAGCCTGCTCGGCCGCAGCCTGCTAATCATGCTGATCCCGCTGGTGGTGGTGCAGGCTGTCGCCCTGCAGATCTACTACGGCAGCCATCTCGAGATCGTCTCCCGCCGCTTCTCCAGCGCCATCGCCGGCGAGATCGCCAGCACCATCGACCAGCTGCAGCGCTACCCCGAGGATCGTGACTGGGCGCTCAACGCGGCCTGGGACCGGCTGGAGCTGTCGATGAGCTTCACCGCGGGCGAAACGCTGTCCGGCGAAACCGAATCGCCAAGCCGCTTCAGCCGCAGCGGCCTCAGCGCCGCCCTGACCGAACGGGTCGGCCGCCCCTTCCGGCTGGACTGGCAGAGCGACCCCCGCTCAGTCATCATCCGCATCCAGCTGAACGACGGCGTGCTGGACGTGTCAGCCCCCCGCAAGCGCCTCTACGCCGGCACCCTTTACCTCTTCGTGCTCTGGCTCGTGGGCTCGTCGCTGCTGCTGTTCGGCATCGCCGCCCTGTTCATGCGCAACCAGGTCCGCGCGCTGCGCCGCCTGGCCGGGGCGGCCGAGGCCTTCGGCATCGGCCGCGACCAGGGCGCCATCAAGCCGGAAGGTGCCGCCGAGGTGCGCCAGGCCGCCGCCGCCTTCAACCGCATGCAGGAGCGCATCCGGCGCTTTCTGCAGCAGCGCACCGAGATGCTCGCCGGCGTCTCCCATGATCTGCGCACGCCCTTGACCCGGCTGCGCCTGGCCGTGGCGCTGTTCGAGCACCGCCCCGAGCTCGCCGCCGACGCCGCCGACATGATCGCCGACATCAGCGAAATGAACCGGATGATCGAGGGCTATCTCGCCTTCGCCCGCGGCGAAGGCACCGAGCAGGCACGCCCCACCGATCTCGGCCAGATGCTGGAGGATGTCGCCAACAACGCGCGCCGCGCAGGGTCAGACGTGGTGCTGGACCCGCCCCGCAACCTCGTGGTCCAGCTTCGCCCGGACGCGATCCGCCGTGCCATCACCAACCTGATCGACAATGCCCGCAGGCATGCCCACCACATCATTGTGGCCGCGCATTGTGCGAACCCGCGCAGCCTTGAGGTGACGGTGGATGATGACGGACCGGGCATTCCGGCCGAGCGTCGGGAATCGGTGTTTCGGCCGTTCGCCAGCAGTGCGGCCGGCGGCACCGGGCTCGGGCTCACCATTGCGCGCGACATCGTGCGCGCGCACGGGGGCGAAATTACGCTGGAAACCAGTCCGCTCGGTGGACTGCGGGCGCGGGTCGTGCTGCCGATATAAGGAAGCAAGGCCTTCTTTTCTGAAGAAAAGAAGCAAAAGACTTTCATTCGTTTGTTTGACAGACACGGAACGAGCCGTGAGGCTGTTGTATCGTCTCAAGGGGGGCGACGCGTGCAACAGACCGATCGGTCCCCTTGGCAATACCGGTCATCGTCGTCTCATATGTGCGGATACGACCGAGAGGGGGCTGCGTTGGGTGACAGCGTCGAGGCTTCTGGCGATGGACCTGACGCCGTGCGGTTGCGGCGGATCTGGCTTTCGTCAGCCACACTGTGCTTCCTGACCATCCTGCTCGATGGCTACGACACCGCCGTGGTCTCCTACGCCGCGCCCACCTTGGCACATGACTGGAACGTGCCGCCCTCGGCGTTCACGCCCGCCTTCATCGCCACCAGCCTGGGGGCGGTGATCGGCTATCTCTGCTGCGGTGCCCTGACCAGCCGCTTCGGCCATCGACGTGTGGTGATTGCAAGCGTGGGTTTCTTCGGCGCCATGTCACTGGCAACGGTGCTGGCCACCGATATCACCAGCCTGACCGTGCTGCGCTTCATCACCGCCCTCGGCCTGGGCGGCGCCATTCCCACGGCCATCGCACTTGCCTCGGCCCATGCCAGCCAGCAGCGGCGCGAACTGACAGCCACGCTGGTCACGCTCGGCA
This sequence comes from Rhodospirillales bacterium, assembly GCA_037445025.1. GTDB lineage: Bacteria > Pseudomonadota > Alphaproteobacteria > Acetobacterales > Acetobacteraceae > CAIQQQ01. The sequence goes on along the minus strand of JBBILI010000046.1, from coordinate 9,796 downwards.
TCGTGGTCGGCGCCGCGTTGGGCGGCCTGGTGGCAGTGCCGTTCCTGCGGCGCTTTGGCTGGCAAGGGCCGTTCGTGCTCGGCGCCATCCTGCCGGCGCTGCTGACCGCGGCGCTCTGGCTCTGGCTGCCGGACACCGAGATCAGAAGCCGGCATCGCGGCACCCCGGGCGCGCTCTTCAGCCAAGGCATGGCGTTGCCTACACTCCTGCTCTGGGCAATGACATTTCTGTCGTTCATGCAGAGCTACTCGTTCACCTACTGGCTGCCGCTGCTGATGACCAGTTTCGGCTTCGACCGCGCCAGCGCCGCTCTCGGCAACACCTATATCGGCACCGGCGGGATCGCCGGTGTGTTCCTCATGATGGTCTTCGTGCAGTTCGTCGGCAGCGCCCGGTATCTCGCCGGCGCCTTCGTGGTGGGGGCCGCCTTCGTGCTGCTGATCGCCTATGGCGGGCTGCCCAACAGCACCCTGCCCTGGCTGCTGTTTCTCACCGGGGCGGGCCTTGGCATCGGCGGCGTTGGCCAGGCGGCGATCGGGTCGATGCTGTATCCCGCCGGCATCCGCACCACCGGCGTCGGCTGGTCGTCGGCGATGGGTCGGATCGGATCGATCCTGGGGCCGGGCATCGCCGGGGCCTTCATGGGTCTGAAATGGCCCGCCCGCGACATCATCGCCCTCGCCGCGGTGCCGGCCCTGCTGGCAGCCGCGACAGCGTTGGCGATCTTTCTGCTGATACGACGCCGCCCCGCAATGGAGGACCAGCATGTCTGAAACGGTGCATCTCTCACTGGGCGATCTGCTGGGTGTGCGCGAACAGGGCGTCGTGAAGTTCCGGGCGGTGCCCTATGCCGCCCCGCCGGTGGGCCCGCTTCGCTTCGCACCACCGTCCCCGCCGGTGCCCTGGGCCGGTGTGCGCGACATGCGTCAGCCCGGCCCGATCGCCCCGCAGCCGCCCTCCCGCCTGCGCCTGGCGATGGGGGATTTCGAGCCGCGTGTGCAGAGCGAGGACTGTCTGACCCTGGCGATCGCCACCCCCGCCGCGGATGCCACACGGCGCCCGGTGCTGGTCTGGCTGCATGGTGGCGCCTTTCTCAGCGGCGCCGGCTCGCTCGGCTGGTACGACGGCGGCGCCATGGCGGCGTTCGGCGATGTGGTGGTGGTGGGCGTGAACTACCGGCTGGGCCCGCTCGGGTTCCTGCATTACCCCGGGCTGGCCGACGGCATCATGGGCCTGCGCGACATCGTGGCCGCCCTGCGGTTCGTCCAGGAACACATCGCGGCGTTTGGCGGCGACCCCCTCAATGTCACGGTGATGGGCCAATCGGCCGGTGGCAACGCCATCATGCGCCTGCTCACGATGGACGACACCGCGGGCCTGTTCCACCGCGCCATCATCCAGAGCGGTCCGGTGCGGATCGCACCCACCTCCGCCGAGGGCACCGCCCGCGCCCGGCGGCTGATGGAGCTGCTGGAGATCGATCCGGACCAGACCGACGCCGCCGACCGGCTGCGATCCGCGCCGGTCGAGAAACTGATCATGCTGCAGATGCAGGTGGCGCGCGAACTGGCCCAGTTCGCCCGCATCAACCCGGCGTTTCCGCCGATTTCGGACGATTTCGGCGACGAGGCCAGTTACGCCGACCGGGTCGCCGCCGCCGCCGCCGCCCGCGGGATCGACGTGATGCTGGGCACCACGCGCGAGGAGATGCACGCCTTCTTCGTGGCCGATCCGGCGATGGCGCAGCCCGATCCGGCCGCGGTCGCCGAGCGTTTTACAACGCTTGCAGGCTCGGCCGCCGCGATCGACCGGTATCGCGCACGCCGCCCGGGCGGCGACACGCGCGATCTGCTGGCCGATCTGGTGAACGACCATTTCTTCCTGTCGCCGACCTTGGGGGTGGCCGACCGCATCGCCGGCACCGGGCGGTCGGTCTTCATGTACCGCTTCGACTGGGCCTCGACGGTGGCTCCGTGGCGGGCGTGCCATTGCATCGAGCTGCCCTTCCTGTTCGGGACGCTGGACGCGTGGGACGCGCCGATGCTCGAAGGGATCGACAAGACCGAATATGCCGGCCTGTCCGCCACGATGATGGCAGCCTGGACCAGGTTCGCCCGCCATGGCGATCCATCGTCACCGGATGTGCCATGGCCGGCCTATGATGCGCAAACCCGGCAGATCCTGCGCATCGGGCCCATCACCGAGGTGGTGAGCGGCGCCGGCGGCCGCAGCATCGCACCCACCTAGAGCGGGGTGGCATCTGATAGGCGATGCCACCCCGCTCTAGCTCTCTGTTTTAACGCGCAATTTTACGGCACGGTGAGTCCACCGAAAGCCATATCGCTCTAAAGGTTCAATGGCGGTCCTCACCGCGAATGTGCGGCCGCAGGTCAACGGCCGGCTAAAGCCATATTGTCCTGGCCGATCGCCGCCGGCCGGCTGTGCACGTTCAACGACCGCCCGATCAGCGCTGCCTTTCCGGCGATCGCGGTCCTGCTGCCGGGGGGGCAGATCGCAGCAAGGCCGCAACAAGGATCGTTGCAGATCCCGACATCGACCGCGCGCCGATCCCAGCCTGTGCCCGGACAGTGACCGCCCGGCCTGCAGAGCTGCGACCGCTCCACGATCCGGGCAATGACGATCAAGCCGCGCGCCGTGCCTCCAGGGTGATGCTGATCCGCAGCCGCCGTTTCTCGCCCGGCGCCAGCATCTGCTCCGGCCCGCTGCGGCCGCCTTCGCGCCGTTCGCTGGTGCAGGGCTCGATGGCCACGATCATCGCATGCGGCCGCAAATCATGCATCAGCTGGAGATACGGCAGCGTTGCCGCATCGAAGCGAAAGACGATGTCGAGGCCGCCGGTCGCCGCGTGGTGGCTGCGGACGCGGCATTCGCCGGTCTCGCCGATGACTGGGTGACAGGTCACCACCGTGTCGGCGGCGGGGTCGGGCCCCACGATCGGGCCCAGCAGCGTCTCTCCCTGGGCCAGCACCGTCGTGCCGGGGCCGATCGCGGGGAAGCCGAGATTGCAGTGATACAGCATCGCCTGGGACACCGGTGCGGCGCCGATGTTCTCGACCGTGTCGATCAGCGTGAGGCGCGTGCCCCCGACCGGCGCCTCGATGCGCCGGTGCCCCCGCAAGGAGGCACCGCCCCGCACGCTCTGGGTCGCTTCGCCTTCGGCATAGAGCAGCGGATCGGGCCGCTCCCAGTCCTCGCCATAGGCGCGCAGGGTGGCGGGGGTGAAGGCGAAGCGTCCGTGCAGCGGATGGCCCCCATGCGGCTGGCGGATATGGTCGAGCCCGCCGGTGTTCACCAGTCCGCCAAGCATGCGCGCGAAGCATTGACCACCCTCGCTCTCGGCATCGTGCAGAAACGGGCTGCGCAACCCGTTGGGGCCGATCCAGGCGAGCTGCACGCCCCGCCACCACAGCGGCCCGATATCGAGCGCACGGTCGGACAGCGCCCAGAAGTCGAGCCCGCCGCCGGTGGAGAAGGCAAGTGCGCGCTCCCCCCGCTCCGCCCCGTCGTCAAGCGTGATGCGGCGGACGGCGGCAAGCTGGCGCAGATCGCCGACCAGGACCCGGTCAGCGGCGGTAAAGCCGGTCATGGCTGCGGCAGGTCGAGCCGGGTGAACGCCTCGGGCGGGGCATGGTTGGCCTGCATCAATGCGGCCATCATGGCGGTCATCCGGCGTTCGACCTCGGCGTCCGACATCGGCGTCTCCTGACCGGGATCCGTGGACAGGTCATAAAGACGGGTCTCACCCTCGATCATCACGCCGGGGCCGTAATGCTGATGGAACGGGGCCCGGTTTATCACCGGCAGCTTCATCACCCGGGCGCCCTTGGTGAAGGCAAGCGGGCCCGCGACCTGCATGCCGGCGAGCTCCTCGGGCAGGAAGCGCTGGCGCATATGGGTGGCCATGACGGTGTACTGATAGATCTCCTGGCGCATCAGATCGGCGGGGTAGCGGTGATAGGTGTAGTGCACGTCGGTGACGTTCACCGCCCCACCGAAATAGCCGAACAGGGCGGCCTTGCGGGTTGGATCGTCACCGTTCTGATGCCGCAGCAGCGAAATGCCTTCGGCCTCGGGCGGTGAGGCCACGCCGAAGAAGTCCAGAAACGTGGTGGCCAGATCGATGGTCTGGGTGATCGGCGCGCGCCGCTGGCCGGCAAGGTCGGGGCGGCGCGGGTCATGGACGAACAGCGGGATGTGGACGATCTCCTGATACAGGTTCATCCGGTTCTTCGCCCAGAAATCATGCTCGCCCAGCAGAAACCCGTGATCGGTGGTGACGACCAGGGCCGTGTCCTTCCACATGTCATGCCGGTCGAAATCATCCAGCAGGTCGCCCAGCAGGCTGTCGCACAGCGCCACCGTCGCATAGTAGTTGGCGCGCAGCTCCTCGCATTCCGCGGGAAGCTCATCCACGCGGCCATAGCGCGGCCAGTCGCGGATCTTGCCGGACCAGCCGGTGCGGAACTTATCCTTGAAGCGCGCCGGCGCCATGAACGGCTCGTGCGGATCGAAGGTCTCGATCTGCAGCAGCCAGTTGTCGGCGTTTCGGTTGCGGTCGAGGAACTCGAAACCGGCGGCGAAGCATTTCACAGAGGGGAAGTCCGCCTCGGTGCGGATGAATTCGCGGTTGATGACATCCTGCGCCTTGGCGGTGCGGCGCTCGGTGGAGAACTGGCGTTCGTCGTACATCGCCCGCAGCCGCTCCCAGTGCGGCTCCACCATCGCCTTCCAGGCATCGCCCTCCTGGCCACGGATGAAATCGTAGCTGTCATAGCGGTTGTGGTAGGTGGCGCCGCCGTCTTCCCAGTAATGCGCGTGGTCGGTCACCAGATGCGAATACACGCCCGCCTGGGCCAGGGCCTCGGGGAAGGCGTTGTCGAACGGCTCCAGCGGCCCCCAGCTGCGGTGCAGGAAGCTCAGCCGTCCCGTCTGCATGTCCCGCCGGGCCGGCATGCAGGGCATGGAGCCGACATAATGCTGGTCGAAGGTCAGGCTGCGGGCGGCCAGACGGTCGAAATGGGGCGTGTCGATGCGGGTGCCGCCATAGGGCCCCAGCAGATGGCGGTTCAGCGAGTCGAACAGCACGAACACCAGCTTCATTGGATCAGCACTCCAGGTTCGGTCATTTCAACGCCCCGGTGGTCAGGCCCTTCACGATCGCGCGTTGGCCGACCAGCAGGAGCAGCACGGCGGGAAGGGTCGACAGCGCGGCACTGGCGGCCATCTGCGTGTAGGCGATCTCGTAGCCCTGGGCGTATTTGGCGATGGCCACCGGAACGGTGGCGGTCTGCTTGATCGAAAGGTTCAGGGCCACGGCGAACTCGTTCCAGCTGAAGATGAACACCAGGATCCCCGTGGCCGCGAGGCCGGGCGCGATGATGGGGCGCGCCACATGCCACAGGATCACCGGCGTGGAGGCGCCGTCGAGCCGGGCCGCCTCGATCAGCTCCTCCGGCACGTCGCGCACGAACACGCCCATCAGCCACAGCGCCATCGGCAGGTTGAGCGTGACATGGGCGAGGATGATCGCGGTCAGCGTGTTCTCCAGATGCATCGATCGCACCATCGAGAACCAGGCGCCGGCCAGCGTGATCGGCGGCAGCATGTGGAACAGCAGAGCCCAGGCGAGAAATCCGGCCACGGCAAAACGCGGCCAGGCCATGCGCTGCAGCGACCACGCGGCGCCGGTGGCGATCACCAGACAGGCCAGCGTGGTGGCGGTGCCGATGATCAGCGAGTTGCGGAAGTTCAGCGCGAAATCCGAGCTGCGCGAGAACAGCACCTCGCGAAACGAGGCGAGCGTGGGTTCGAACAGCGTCTCGCCCATCAGCAGCGAGATCTGCGTGCGAAATCCCGCCGCGATCACCCACGCGAACGGCACCAGCACGATCAGGACGGCCGCCAGCAGCGCCGCATGGACCAGAACACCGTGCCGCCGGCGCACCACCACGCTCATGCCGCCCGCCCCAGCCGCGACCGGGCGCCGAGTGCCACCACCAGCATCAGACACACCAGGAAAATGACCGCGATCGACATGGCCGCGCCGAACCCTGCGCGGTCCTCGGTGAAGAAGCGCTGGTAGAGGGTGAAGCTGATCACCTCGGTGGCGGTGCCGGGGCCGCCGCCGGTGAGCAGATAGACCTCGTCGAATACCTTGAAGGCCACGATGAACCGGAACACCGCCGTCACGGCGAGGGTCGGCGCCATCAGCGGCAGCGTGATCCAGGCAAGCTCCTGCCAGAACCCCGCGCCATCGATGCCGGCACTCTCATAGATGTCGCGCGGCAGCGCCTCGATGCCGGCCAGCAGCAGCAGAAAGCAGAACGGCGTCCAGTGCCAGACATCGACCATCACCACCGAGAACAGGGCGGTCTGGCCATCGCCCAGCCAGTCGATCGGGTCGACGCCGAACTGGCCCAGGATCTGGTCGAGCAGACCGAAATCCGGGTTGAGGAACAGCTTCCAGATCGCGCCGATGACGATGCCGGGCACCAGCAGCGGCAGGATGAACGCCATGCGATACAGCGTGCGGCCCCATTGGATGCGGCTGCACGCCAGGGCGAGAAAGAACGCCAGCCCCATCTGGAGAATCACGCTGGCCAACGCGAACACCAGCGTGTTGGTGATGCCGGCGCCAAACAGCGGATCGGCCGGGATGGCGGCATAGTTGGCGACCCCCACCGGATTCCAGCGTGACTGCCCATCCTTCCAGACGACATCGAAGAAACTCATGGCGAGCAGGTTGAGGATCGGCAGCAGGCCGAGCCCCAGCATCAGCGCCAGCGCCGGGGTGAGCAGCCCCCAGCGCCAGCCGGCCTCGCCCTGCCGTCCTGCCGCCATAGCTCAGGCTTTTCCGGTCTTGTAGCCCTTGTCCTGCATCAGCTTGAGGATCTGGCCGGCCATGTCGTCCAGCGCCGGTCCCGCCGGCACCTCGCCGGCCACGACACGGTTGAGGCCCAGTTCGAGGATGGCGACGACCTCGGAGGATTCCGGGAACCGGAACGGGTTGATGGCATAGGGCAGCGCCTCGGCCATCGGCTGCATCCAGCGGTATTTGCGCTCCTTGGACATCGGGTGCGCATAGGCAGCCTTGTGCACCGGCGTGCCGCCCACCTGCGTGTAGATGATCTGCGCCTCCGCGGTCTGGAACCATTTGAAGAACGCCACTGCCGCGCGCTTGTGGTCGTCCGGCACATTCTTCGAAATGCCGGCGAGCCAGTGGCCGAGCCCCGGCCCGGTCGGCAGGCCCGGCAGCGAGGGCGGCGGGGCCAGCTCCATCTTGTCGACGACGATGGACTTGCCGGGGTCGTCCACCTGTGGCCAGGCGGCGATGACGGCGATGGCGTGGGCGGCCTTGCCGGTGGCGACGGCCTGCAACACCTCGGCCTGGTCGAACGAGGCCGCCTTGGGGTTTCCGGCGGTCTTCAGCAGCTCCATGTAATAGTCGAGCGCCGCGTGGCCCTTGTCGTTGTTGAGCAGCACCGTGTAGTCGCCCGCCTTCTGGTCGCGGAACAGGGCGCCGCCATAGCCGAACAGATAGGGGTAGAAATCATACGACACCGAGCCCGGTCCGCGTGCGCCGCGCTGGGCCATGCCGTAGATGGAGGGCGGATGGTGCAGCGCCTTGGCGTTCGCCTCCAGCTCGGCGAAGGTCCTGGCCACCGTCAGACCCTTCTGCCTGTACAGATCGCCGCGATAGAACAGCAGCGGAATGTTCGGATTGACCGGCATGGAATACAGCTTGCCCTGCGCCGTCATCGTCTTGGCCACGGGGTCGAAGAAGCAGGTGTCGTCACAGGTGTAGATGCCGGGATCGAGCCTGAAGCCAGGCTCGATCCCGGCGATGGCTTCAAGGAACCCGCCGAAATACATCTCCGTGAACCAGGACGCGTTCATGATCAGCACGTCGAACTGGCCCTTGGCCGCCCGCACCGAGCTGCGCTGCTTCTCCAGCGAGCCGCCGAACGGGTTGACGTCGAGCTCGACCTTGTTGCCGGTGTCCTTCTCGTAACGGTCGACCAGGTTCCTGAACCCGTCGAACCATGGCGAGTTGTTGATGACGATGGAGAGCGGCGGCAGCGAGGTCTGGGCAAAGCCGGGGCGCGGGGCTGCGAGCAATCCGGTGGCGCCGAGCATGGCGGTGCGGCGGGTCATCATGGGCATGGCGGTCTCCTCCGTCTTGTTGTTGTTCAAGGTGATGGCGGATCGTCACAAACCGGTCGGTAGCCGGTACGGCGTGCGGTTGGGTGCGTCGGCTCGTCCCCTGGCCGACATTTTCTTGGTTCTTGCCTTGAGGCTAGGCCACACGCATCGCGACGCCAACGCCCCTCAGGGCGGTGCGCGCCGCTTTCCGCGTCGTTGGCTCACAGACTCCATTTCTCGACATCCCACAGCGGCAGGCCACGACGGTCCGGCGCGTTGGGATCGGTGAAGACAGCTTCGGCCGGGCGCATCTGCATGATCTCCCAGGCCTTCCGCGCGGCAGGCGCGGCAAGCGCCACCAACTTCTTGACGCTGTCGGGCTTCAGCTCGGTCTCGTAGATCGTCCTGGTCGACGAGAGCTGCACCAGCGAGCGCACATCGCCCTCGGTGGCCCAGGCCCAGCCGCGCCTGCGCCACAGGATGCGCTCGGCGAACTGGCGCTGGTCGGCGAGATCGCCGGGCCATTTGGCATTGCCCATCTTGATCAGATCGTCGAGCGGGGCAGCGCTCATCTGCTCGGTGGCCCGGGCGTTGGCCACGAGAAAGGCGGTCACCTCGGTCGGGTGCTGCTCCAGATCGTCGCGCCGCGCCGCCCACCAGATCCGGTGCGGGTAATACGCCTCCGGCGCGAAGTGCGTGGCCTTGAAGTTGGCGATGACATGGCCCTCGCCCTTGCCTTCCGGCCCGTCCCAGGCCGTGCCCGTGGTGCCGTTGTTGCGTGCGAGATACAGCAGTTCGCCGGTGCGCGCCGCCATGGCGCCGTAGGGCGCGGTGCCGGCGAACGCATCCACGCCCGGCTGGCGGCGGGTGAGATCGGGGTTCGCCTGGGCGTTGCGCAGAACGATCCCAAGCTTCTTCACATCGTCATGCCCGAACTCGGCCTTTAGCATAAGCACCAGCACCAGATGCAGATCCGAGCCCACCAGGGTGAGGATCGTCTTGCCAGGCAGGTCCTGCAGGGTGCGGATCTTGGTGTCGGGGTTGACCATCAGCGGAAAGTTCACACCGCCGCCGGCCAGCGCCAGCGGAATCGCGGGGTTGGCGGTGGCAAGCATCCTGATCATCGGCGTGGAGCCGAGCATGCCGATCTGGATCTGCCCGGCGACGATGCCCTGCACCATGCGCAGCAGCACCTGGAAGTCGAGCGTTTCCAGCTGCAGCGACGTGTGCAGCTCGGTGGCGGCCTTGGTGATGAGGTCGCCCGACTGCATGGTGGCGACGAGGGCCGAACCCTCGGTGAACATGCCGACGCCGATGGTGGTCCTGACGGTCTCGGCCAGGCTGGGAGAGGCGCGCAGCAGCGGCAGGCTGGCGAGGCCGGCGAGCAGGGAACGACGTGAGGTGGTCATGGGCGTTTCCTTGGTTGTTATTGTTTTATACTCCGCTCACTTGAGGATCCGGCAGGAGGCGGGATCTCTGACGCGGAAATTGTCAGAGACGGCGTCGCAGATTTCCGCCCATTTTTGTGGCACGGTGCGTCTGAGAAAGGTGAGGACGTCTGCCCGGAAGGCTCGGAGGTTTGCGGCGCATGTGGTGTGGGTGATGGCCTTGTGCATGACACCCCACAATCGCT
>JBBILI010000045.1:0-42676 GCA_037445025.1 Rhodospirillales bacterium | reverse complement strand
ACGCGCCAACAAACTCTGTGCCCGCGTCTGGGACAACTACGACGCAATCCTCCAGGCGTGCAAACATGCTTGGAACTTCCTCACCGATGACCCGGACCGCATTCGATCTATCGGCAAACGAGATTGGACAACGGTCAGCCGCTAGGGCTGTTGGTATTACTATAACTCAAGTGATTCGTTCTTACACGTGTTATACTGACGCTGATGATGATCGCGCTCGGCTGTCGTGCTGACGTTCCGGGAGACACCGGGATCAATTCAGCCGTGCCCGCAGCTCATCCATCGCCGCCTTGGCGCGCACGGCGGCATCTCCGGTGGGGACCAGGTCCAGGAAGCGTTCGAAGCATCGCAGTGCTGCCGCCACGCGGTCGAGGCGTTGGTTCATCAGGGCGGTTTCGCGCCACAGGAAGGCTTCGTTGGGGGCGATGCGCAGCATGTCCTCCGCGCAGCCGAGCGCTTCCACGAGCTTGCCGCCCTGGAGGTGGCGGACCTTGATGTTGTTCTGCAGGCGCAGCAGCACGTCTCGTGTGGACATCGGGGAGAGCATGTCCGGCCGGAGCTCGGCCTTGCTGCCCTGGACCTGTTTCAGCAGGCCGCGGAGATGCCTTGCGTCGAGCGGGACGCCGCCGTGGAACACGTCGAGGGCCACCTGGCTGCTGCGGCCTTCGAGGGCGATGAGGAAATGGGCCGGGAAATCGACACCGTGGGCGCCCCAGCCGGCGGCGCGGGCGGCGTGGAGCCAGAGGATGCCGAGCGCGACGGGCAGGCCTTTGCGGCGTTCGATGACGCGGATGAGGTTGGCGTTGGCGAGGTCGTCGTAGGTCTCGTCGTCGCCTTTGTAGTGGTAGCGGCCGCTGATGAGGCCGGCGAGCGCGCCGGCGCGGGCGGAGAGGTCGCCTTCTGGGACGTCCGCCGCCAGGGTGACGGCGTCTCGGGCGAGTTCGGAGAGATGGGCGAGGGCGGCGCGCCAATCGGCGTCTGGCGTGTCGATGCGGGCGAGCTGCAGGGCTGCGTCGGCGAGGTCGATCTCGCTGTCGGGGAGCTGGCCGATGGCGTCGAGGATGGTGCGGGAGTCGTTCAAGGGAGGACTTCTTTTTCTGAAGAAAAAGAAGCAAAAAGACTTTCAATCGTTCGGGCGCGCGCCTCTCCTATGAGGCGCGCGCCCATGTGTGGAAGTTTTTTTGGTTCTTTTTTTTCAAAAAAAGAACCTCTTGCCTGTCTGTTATTCATTCGTTTCGATATAGATTTTGCTGCCAGTTGCCTTGAACGTCTCGCTCATCTGCTCCATGCCGTTCTGCCTGAGGCTGTCCTCACGGATATCATGGCTGATCTTCATGGAACAGAATTTCGGCCCGCACATCGAGCAGAAATGCGCGACCTTGTGGGCTTCCTTGGGCAGGGTCTGATCGTGGAACTTCCGCGCGGTGTCCGGATCGAGGCCGAGGTTGAACTGGTCCTCCCAGCGGAACTCGAATCGAGCGCGGCTGATGGCGTCGTCGCGCAGCTTGGCGGAGGGGTGGCCTTTGGCGAGGTCGGCGGCGTGGGCGGCGATGCGGTAGGTGATGACGCCGGTTTTGACGTCGTCGCGATCGGGCAGGCCGAGGTGCTCCTTGGGGGTGACGTAGCAGAGCATGGCGGTGCCGTACCAGCCGATCATGGCCGCACCGATGGCGGAGGTGATGTGGTCGTAGCCCGGCGCGATGTCGGTGGTCAGTGGCCCGAGGGTGTAGAACGGGGCTTCGCCGCATTCGCGGAGCTGCTTTTCCATGTTGACCTTGATCTTGTGCATCGGCACGTGGCCGGGGCCTTCGATCATGACCTGGCAGCCTTTCTCCCAGGCGACCTTGGTGAGTTCGCCGAGGGTTTCGAGCTCTGCGAACTGGGCGCGGTCATTGGCGTCGGCGTTGGAGCCGGGGCGGAGGCCGTCGCCGAGGGAGAAGCTGACATCGTGCTTGCGCATGATGTCGCAGATTTCGTCGAAGCGTTCGTAGAGGAAGCTCTCTTTGTGGTGGGCGAGACACCAGCGGGCCATGATGGAGCCGCCGCGGGAGACGATGCCGGTGGTGCGCCGCGCGGTGAGCGGGACGTAGGCCAGCCTCACGCCGGCGTGGATGGTGAAGTAGTCAACGCCCTGTTCGGCCTGTTCGATGAGGGTGTCCTTGAAGACCTCCCAGTCGAGCTTGTCGGGGTTGCCGCCGACCTTTTCGAGTGCCTGGTAGATGGGGACGGTGCCGATGGGGACCGGGGAGTTGCGCATGATCCAGGAGCGGATGTTGTGGATGTTGCGGCCGGTGGAGAGGTCCATCACCGTGTCGCCGCCCCAGCGGATGGCCCAGACGAGCTTTTCGACTTCCTCGGCGGCCGAGGAGGTGACGGCGGAGTTGCCGATGTTGGCGTTGATCTTGACCAGGAAGTTGCGGCCGATGATGACCGGTTCGAGCTCGGGGTGGTTGATGTTGGCGGGGATGATGGCGCGGCCGCGGGCGATTTCGGAGCGGACGAATTCGGGGGTGACGTGCTCGGGGATCTCGGCGCCGAAGCTTTCGCCGTCGGCGATGCGTTCGGCCGCCCAGTCGAGCGCGGCCGCGCGGCCGAGGTTTTCGCGGTGGGCGACGTAGATCATCTCCTCGGTGATGATGCCGGCGCGGGCGAATTCGTATTGGGTGACGCGCTGGCCCGGGTTGCCGGCGAGGATGCGCTGCGGGGCGGGGCACGGGGCGACCAGCTTGTCCTCGGGGACGAAGCCGTTGTCTTCCGGCTTCACCGCGCGGGGCTGCACGCTGGCAAAGCCGCGGGTGGCGAGCCAGGGGGCGCGGATCTGGGGGAGGCCGGCTTCCAGGTCGATCTCGGCGGTAAGGTCGGTGTACGGGCCGGAGGTGTCGTAGGTGCGGAACGGGGGTTCGTTGGCCGAGGGGTCGAGGGCGATCTCGCGGAAGGGCACGCGGATGTCGGGCCGGCCTTCGGGCGAGGTGTAGATCTTGCGCGACCCGATGATCGGGCCGGTGGTGACGGTGGCGGGGTTGATCTGGCCGGGTTTGGCGATGGTGTTCACGACACGCGTCCTTATGCATGGGGTGCATGCGGCGCGAAGAAGGACCTGCGGCGTCGTCTGGCCCGTCCCTACGCCGGCATGAACCGGATCAGGTCATCAGGGTCATCGCGCATCTCAGCGATATCTCAGCCCCTTTGCGGGACACCCCTCGGTGTTTCCACCGTGGCGCCGGGGCGGCGTGCTGTCAATTCATTTACCAGAGGCGGCGGACGCCGGTGGGGTCCATGCCCTGCAGCAGCAGGTGCCAGGTGAACCCCATCACCGCGAGGCCCATGGCGAGGACGAACAGGTTGCGCAGCCACACGCCCGGCGCGTTGCCCCAGCGGGAACTGGACTGGCGCAGCTCCTCCGCCGACACGCCCCACACGGTGAGCAGCAGCACGACGGCGAACACGCCGTGGAGCACGTTCGGCCACGGCTCCGGGATGGTGCGCGCCATGTCCGGCCGTTCGACCGTGAGCGTGACCAGGAAGGTCCAGGCAAGCCCGACCAGCAGGGCGACCAGGAACTTCATGCCCGCGCGACCCTTCCCTCCAGGGGATAGGCCGGATCGTTGTAGCCCGGCGTGGAGGGGTGGCCGGGCACCACGAGGCGATCGACCAGCGCCTCGTCCTCCGCGGTCATGCGGTAGGCCAGGGCGCCGACATAGTCCTCCCACTGTTCCTCGGTGCGGGGGCCGACGATGGCGCCGGTGACGAGGCGGTTGTTGAGCACCCAGGCCAGGGCGAACTGACCGGCGGTGATGCCGCGCGCCTGGGCGTGGGCGGCCAGCGTCTGGGCGATGTGCAGGCTTTCGCTGCGCCATTCCGTCTCGAGGATGCGCTTGTCCTGGCGGCCGGCGCGGGTGCCCTGGGGAGGCGGCACGTCGGGGCGGTATTTGCCGGTCAGCACACCGCGGGCGAGCGGGGAATAGGGGAACACACCGAGGCCGAGCTGCGCGCAGGCGGGCAGGTGCTCGACCTCGGGCATGCGGTTCAGCGCGTTGTAATAGGGCTGGCTGACCACCGGACGGTCGATCCCGGCGCGGTCGCACAGGCGGCAGATTTCGGCGACGCGCCAGGCACGGTGGTTGGAGAGGCCGAAATGGCGGATCTTGCCGGCGTGGACGAGCTCGGCGAAGGCGTGGACCGTTTCTTCCAGGGGCGTCGTGTGGTCTTCCTTGTGGGCGTAGAGAATGTCGATCGTCTCAAGGCCGAGGCGTCTGAGGCTGGCCTCCGCGGCGGTGAGGATGTAGCGGCGGGACAGGCCGCGGCCGTTGGGGCCGGGTTCGGTGGGGTTGGCGAGCTTGGTGGCGACGACCCACCAGGCGCGGCCCGTGGCGATGGCGGCGCCGGTGATCTGCTCGGAGACGCCGTCGTTGTAGACATCCGCCGTGTCGATGAAGTTGACGCCCTGGGCGCGGGCACGGTCGATGATGCGCAGGGCGGTGGGCTGGTCGGTGGCGCCACCGAACATCATGGTGCCCAGGCAGAGCGGCGATACCTTGAGACCGGACCGGCCCAGATTGCGGTACTCCATCGATATCCCCCATTCGCGGTGCGAACGGGGGATATCACGCTTCAGCGATAGTAATAAACCGGCGCCGGCCGGTAGTAGCCGCGCGCCGGCACCACCACGCACCCGGCCAGCGACAGCGCCGCGAGCGCAAGGCACAGACCGCGAACCATCCAGTTACCCATGACCCGTCACTCCTGTGATACCATGAACGCTCGTCTAGCAGGCTGAACGCGGCAGAGATGTGGCGGATTGTCAGGAACGGTAACACCTCGGACCGGCGTCACGCGCGGTGCGAAACCAGCGCCATGGCCTGCGTGACACGCCAAAAATGCGTCATCGGCGGTGTCATCCGCCCAACAATAAGGCGTTTCCTAAGACTCTGAAATAGCACGATTTTTGGGAAGTGGTATGGTCATTCCCAGCGATTTTCCGAGATCCAGGGGGCCGTGCGCATGAACGACTTCACCCAGGCCAAGACACTTCTGGTCAAAGACAAGATGTCCACACCCACCGCAGCGCCGGGTGACGCCAGGAGCGTGCTGCTGCAGTCCGGCGTGTTCGATCCGGCGTGGTACATCGTGGCGGCGCCGGATGTGGCGCGCGCCGGGCGCGATCCGGTGGAGCATTTTCTGCACCAGGGCTGGCGGGAGGGCCGCAAGCCCAATCCGTATTTCAATGTCGAGGAATATCTCGCCCGCAACCCCGAGGTGGCGGCGGCCGGGGTCAATCCGCTGCTGCATTATGTGCTGGCCGGCGAGGCGGACGGGCGGGCGCCGAGCGCGCTGTTCGATCCCGTCTGGTATCGCGGCCGCTACGACGTGCCGGAGGGCGTGCTGCTGCTGGCGCATTTCCTGGAGCGCCGCCACAGCAGCACGGTGAGCCCGATCGCGGATTTCGACCCAGCCTACTATCTCGAAACCTATCCCGACATCGCGGCCGCCGGGATCGATCCGTTCGAGCATTATGTGAATTATGGCGCGAAGGAGGGGCGCAACCCCTCGGCCCGGTTCAACACGAAGTTCTATGCACGGCGCTATCTCGACGGCGACACCGCGCAGAACCCGCTGCTGCACTGGCGGCAGTGGCGGCACGCGATGTCGCTGCAGACCGAGCCTTCGGCGACCGAGGCCTGCGTGTTCGAGCAGGTGCGCCACTTCTCCCGGCAGGGACCGGACGCCGAGATGGTGCAGCGCCTGCCCGCCGCGGCCCCGCGCCGCGCCAAGGTGCTGGCCTATTATTTGCCGCAGTTCCATGCCGTGCCCGAGAACGACAGATGGTGGGGACCGGGATTCACCGAATGGACCGCGATTTCGCGCGGCATGCCCCGCTTCACCGGGCATTACCAGCCGCGGATTCCGCGCGAGATGGGGCATTACGACCTGACCGACACGGAGACGATGCGCCGGCAGATCGCGCTGGCGCAGGGGGCCGGGGTGTTCGGCTTCGTGCCCTATTTCTACTGGTTCAACGGCCGCCGCCTGCTGGAACGGCCGCTGGAGGCGTTTCTGGAGGATCGCAGCCTGGATTTCCCGTTCGCGCTGATGTGGGCCAATGAGAACTGGACGCGGCGCTGGGACGGCTCGGAGCAGGAGGTGCTGATCAGCCAGGACTATCGCGCCGATGACAGCGAGGCGCTGCTGGCCTGCTTTGCCCGCCACTTCGCCGATCCGCGCTATATCCGCATCGGCGGGCGGCCGCTGCTGATGATCTATCGGCCGGCGCTGATACCGGATTGCGCGGCCACCATCGCGGCCTGGCGGCAGAGCTTCCGCGAGACCTGGAACGAGGACCCGATTCTGGTGATGGCGCAGAGCTTCGGCGCCACCGATCCGGCGGAGTTCGGTCTGGACGGCGCCATCGAGTTTCCGCCGCACAAGATCGTCTCCGGCCTCAAGCTGCGCAACGCGGAGGTGCAGCTGCTGGACCAGGACGCGACGTTCCAGATCTATGCATATGACGACGTTGTCGCGGCGTCGCTGGCCGAGCCGGCGCCGGGCTTTCCGCTGATCAAGACGGCGTTGCCGGGCTGGGACAACGATGCCAGGCGTGAGGGCGCCGGCATGGTGCTGCATGGCTCGACGCCGGCGAAATACCAGGCCTGGATGGAGGCGCTGGTGGACCGCACGGCGACCCACAGCTTCTTCGGCGAGCGCTTCGTGTGTGTGAACGCGTGGAACGAGTGGGCGGAGGGCGCCTATCTGGAGCCGGACCTGCATTACGGCGCCGCCTTTCTCAACGCGACGGGACGCGCGGTGGCGCGGCTGGGGGCGGTGGCGGCAACCGAGCGGCTGCTGCTGGTGGGGCATGACGCGTTTCCCGCCGGCGCGCAGATGCTGCTGCTGCATATCGGGCGGCAGCTTGCGCGCTGCCACGGCGTGGCGGTGGAGTTCCTGCTGCTCGGCGACGGGGCGCTGCTGGACCGCTACACCGCGGTGGCGCCCACCACCGTGCTGCGGGACCGTCGTGCCGTTGCGGCCCATCTGGCCCAGGTGGCCGGGCGTGGGGTGACGCGGGCGCTGGTCAACAGCGCTGCCTCGGCGCATCTGGTGGTGCCGCTGCAGCGGGCCGGCATCGAGAGTGTGCTGCTGGTGCATGAGCTGCCGCGGCTGCTGGAAAGCCGGCTGCTGGTCAACGGCGCGCGCTCGGGGGCCGCGGTGGCGACGCGGGTGATCTTTCCGGCGCACAGCGTGCGCAGCGCGTTTTCCGGCATCATTCCGGTGGCGGCGTCGCGCGCGCGGGTGATGCCGCAGGGTCTGTATCGGACGATCCGGTTCGACGCGGCAGCGCGGGAGCGGATTCGCGAGGAGCTGGCGATCGCCCCCGGCAGCGCGCTGATCCTGGGGGCGGGGTATGGCGATCTGCGCAAGGGGTTCGACCTGTTCCTGCAGGCTGCGCGGATCACCCGGGCCCGGCACGCGCCGGTGCATTTCTGCTGGATCGGCACGGTGGAGCCGCATCTGCTGGACCAGCTTCGCCCCGAGATCGACGCGGCGCTGGCGACCGGGCTGTTCCATCTGCCGGAGCATCAGGAGGATGTCGGGGCCTGGATGAGTGCGGCCGATGCGTTCGCGCTGACCTCGCGCGAGGATCCGTTTCCGAGCGTGGCGCTCGAGGCGTTGGCCAGCGGATTGCGGATCGCGGCGTTCGCCGGCAGCGGCGGCATTGCCGAGCTGATCGCCACCGACGCCTGCGGCACGATCGTGCCGATGGCCGAGGCCGGGCGTCTGGCTGACGCGCTGCTGGCGCTGGCGGCCAGCCAGCGGCCGGAGGCGCGGGTTCAGGCTGCCGCCGAGGCTGCCGCGCGGTTTGATTTCGCGCGTTACACCTCCGATCTGCTGGCCGAGCTGCGCCCTGGCCGGCCGCGGATCTCAGTCGCGGTGCCCAGCCACAACTACGCGCGTTTTCTGCCGGAGCGGCTGTCTTCGGTGTTCTCGCAGACCCAGCCGGTGGAGGAGGTGCTGCTGCTCGATGACGCGTCCACCGATGACAGCATTGCTGTGGCGCTTGCCACGGCGGGGGACTGGAAGCGCGACATCACCCTCGTGCTCAACGAGGCCAACAGCGGCGGCGTGTTCACCCAGTGGCGGCGGGCCGCGAGCCTGGCCCGGGGGACGCATCTGTGGATCGCCGAGGCGGATGACAGTGCCGACCCTGAACTGCTGGCCCGGCTTTCGGCCCTGCTGGCGGCGCATCCGGATGTCGATCTGGCGTTCTGCGACAGCCGGGCCATCGACGAGACCGGGCAGACGACGATGACCAGCTATAAGGATTATTACCGAGCCAACGGGGCGGCGGCGCTGTTGCGCGACGGGCTGTTTCCGGCGGCGGAGTTCGCACGGTCATTCTTGGCTGAGCGCAACCTGATCCTCAATGCGAGTGCGGTGGTGTTTCGCGTGCAGGCGCTGCGCGAGAGTCTGCGGCGCTGTGCGGCGACGCTGCCGAACTGGCGGGCGGCGGGGGACTGGCGGATCTATGTCGATCTCCTGACGCACAGCACGGGACAGGTGGCGTATCTGGCGGCGCCGCTGAACACGCATCGGCGGCATGCGACGAGCGCTTCGGCGTCGGTGTCGACAGGCGGGCTGGTGCGCGAGATCGAGCAGGTGCATGAGGCGATCAATGCGGAGCTGCCGCCGGACAGGTTGAGGCTGTTGCGGCAGGCGGCTTATCGGGAGCAGATCCGGGGGGTTGCGTAAGAATGGAAGAACTTCTTTTCTGAAGAAAAGAAGCAAAAGACTTTTTTATCGTTGGAGCGGACCTCTCTCCGGAGGGGGGCGTCAGCCGGTTGGAAGTTTTTTGGTTCTTTTTTTCAAAAAGAACCGCTTTACCCCTCTTCCACAGCTGTGCCTGTCTGCCCGTATCCTCAACGCGGTCGTGCGGCAAGCCGGTAAAACGCCGTGGCGGTGCCGCCGAACAGTGCGGACCGGTCATCGGCCGACAGCGATGCCGTGAGGCGGTGGGCCCAGTCCCACCAGGTGGCGTAGGGCTGGTGTGTCGTCACCACCGGCCAGTCGCTGCCGAAGATCAGGCGTTGCGGGCCGAACAGCTCCAGCAGCGCCTCGGCATACGGGGCGATGGCGTCGATCGGCGCATCTGGGGCGGCTTCGGTGACGAGGCCGGAGAATTTGCACGTCACGTGGGGAAAGCCGGCCATGACCGCCATGTCGGCGCGCCAGGCGGCGAAGTTGCCGGCGGCGATTTCGGGCTTGGCGGCGTGGTCGATGACCAGGGGCAGGTCGGGGTGGCGTTCGACCAGGCGGGGCAGCAGCGGCATATGCCAGACCCGGGCCAGCGCGTCGAACACCAGGCCGAGCTCGATGACGGCGCGGTAGGCGGCGTTCTGCTGCGGGCGGAGGAACCAGTCTGGTTCGGGGATGTCCTGCCACATCGGGCGGATGCCGCGCAGCAGACGGTTTTCAGCCAGAGCGGCGAGCCGGTTCGGGGCGTCGGCTGCTTCCATGTCGATCCAGCCGACCACGCCGCGCACGCGCTTGTCGGTCTCGGCCAGTGACAGCATGAAGCGGGTCTCGGCCTCGGTGTCGGCGGCCTGGACGAGGACGATGCCGTCGATGCCGGCGGCGTCGAACAGGGGTTTGCCGTCGGCGGGCAGAAAGTCGCGGCAGATCGGCAGATCGGGCGTCATCCAGGCGTAGTCGCCGCGGGCGACGGACCAGTAATGGACATGGGCGTCGATGATCTCGCTCACGGCAGCAGGCCTTCGGCGCAGAGCTCCTCCCACAGCGCGTTGGGGATGGGGCGGGTGAACAGCTTGAGGTTCTCGGCCACCTCGGCGGCGTCGCGCGCGCCGGGGATGACGGTGGTGATGGCGGGGTGGGAGAGCGGGAACTGCAGGGCGGCGGCGCGCAGCGGGACGGCGTGGCGGGCGCAGACCGCCTCGATGCAGCGGACCTTGGCGAGGATCGCTGCGGAGGCGGGGGCGTAGTCATACATCGCCCCGGGGACGGCGCCGGTGGCGAGGATGCCGGAGTTGTAGGGGCCGCCGAGGATGATGCCGATGCCTTGCTTCAGGCACAGCGGCAGCAGCGAGGCGGCGCCGCTCTGGTCGATGAGTGAAAAACGGCCGGCGAGGAGGAAGCAGTCGAAATCGCCGGCGCGGGCGAAGTCCTCGCAGGCCTGCCATTCGTTGAGGCCGGCGCCGATGGCGCGCACCGCGCCCTGTTCGCGCAGGGACACGAGCGCCTTGTGGGCCCCGTCCATCGCCTCGCGGAAGCGCTGGCGATAGCCCGCTTCGCCATGGTTGCGGCGATCGCAGTCATGCAACAGCAGGATGTCGATGCGGTCGGTGCCGAGGCGCTGCAGGCTGTCCTCGAAGGAGCGCATGATGCCATCGTACGAATAATCGATGCGCGGCACGAAGGGGCCGGCGCGGTCGAACAGGCTGTCGGCGGGGCTGCCGGGGCCGTCGGCCTCGCCGCGGCGGTGCAGGCGCCAGCCGGCCTTGGTGGAGAGCACCACGTCCTGGCCGAGCTGGCGCAGGGCGGCGCCGACGCGCAGCTCGGCGAGGCCGAAGCCATAGAGCGGCGCGGTGTCGAAATAGCGGATGCCGGTGGCGTGGGCCTCGGCCACCGTCATCATGGCGCCGTCCTCGCTCTGCGCTTTGTAGAGATTGCCGAGGCCGGTGCTGCCGAAGCCCAGCGTGGTCATTTCGATGCCGGTGCGGCCTAAGGTGCGGGTGGCGAGCGTCATGGCCGGAACGCCCCTTTGCGCAGCAGGATGTTGCCCCACCGCCGCGGCTCGCCGGTGGCGACCACGGCGTAGGCCTGGGCGGTGCGCGCGTAGAAGGCGTAGCGCTCGACATCCTCGATCGGGATGGGGCGGGCCTCGGCGGAGTCGAGCAGAAGCTGGAATTCGCCGTTGATGGGCGGGCGGCCTTCGGGCGGGGTCATGACGGCGGCGGGGCATTCCACGAAGCCGTCGAGCGGCAGCAGGGTGAGCACGGCGTGGAGCATGGCCGGCGCCGGAATGCCGGTGGCCATCAGCAGCCGGCGGGCGGAGGAGGCGGCGGGAAATTGGCATCGACGATGGCGATCTCGTCGCCATGGCCCATTTCCGCCAGCACCGTCAGCAGCGGTGCGAACAGCAGCAGGTGAATGCCCTTCAGCATGATCGGTGTTCCGTCCCTGTGAGATCCGTCTTATTGCGGCCATGCCACACTGACAGAGTGCGTGGCGCCTGCCAATTTGGCGTAGACAAATGCGGGCAGCGGTCCGCGATCCCAACAATTTGTCACACGCGCCTCATGCTGCGGTGCGATACCGCTGCCGATAACCACCGGCCTTTGCGGGCGAACACGGCATAGCGAAATGGATCAGCACATGGACGGGACCCGCGGTGATCTGGCGCCGACCACGCCGGGCGAGGTCCCTGGAGTGCACGGGACTCCAGGGCTTCAGCCGCCGCGCACGCCGTCACCCTGGCCGGGGCGGATCGGGCTGGCGCTGGTGGTGCTGGGTCTGGGCTGGGCCGGGTGGCATTGGGGGCTGCCGCTGCTGCAGAAGCAGCCAGGGGCCACGGCGGCCGCCGCGCCGGGCACAGCGGCCGGGGCGCGCACCGGCACGCCGCCGCAGCCGGTGGGGGCGGCCACGATCGGGCGCGGCAATGTCCGTGTCATCCTCTCGGCGCTGGGCACGGTGACGCCGCTGGCCACCGTCACCGTCAAGACGCAGATCAGCGGGCAGCTGGTGCAGATCGCGTTCAAGGAGGGCCAGCTGGTGAACAAGGGCGACTTCCTCGCCCAGATCGATCCGCGGCCCTATCAGGTGGCGCTGGAGCAGGCGCAGGCGGCGCTGGCGCGCGACCAGGCCAGTCTGCGCGGGGCGCAGGTGGATCTGGCGCGCTATCGCACCCTGGTGTCGCAGGACAGCATCGCGCGGCAGACGCTCGACACGCAGGCCGCCCTGGTGGCGACCGATCAGGGCACGGTGCAGGCCGATCAGGCCACCATCGACAGCGCCCGGCTGAACCTGACCTATTGCCATATCGTGGCGCCGGCCACCGGGCGCGTCGGCCTGCGGCAGGTGGATGCGGGCAACTATGTGCAGGCCTCCGACAGCAACGGCATCGTCGTCATCACCCAGCTGCAGCCGATCAGCGTGCTGTTCTCGGTGCCGGAGGACAACATCCCGCAGATCCAGAAGCAGATGAAGGCGGGCACGGCGCTGTCGGTGACCGCGATGGACCGGGCGGATGTGACGCAGCTGGCCACCGGCACGCTGGAGACCATCGACAACCAGGTGGACACCACGACCGGCACGGTGAAGCTGCGGGCGATCTTTGCCAATGACGACGAGGCGCTGTTTCCCAGCCAGTTCGTCAACGCCAAGCTGCTGGTGGACACGCTGCACAACGTGGTGACGGCGCCGAGCTCGGCCATTCAGCGCGGCGAGCCGGGCACGTTCGTCTACACGATCGGCGCGGACAACGTGGTCCATGTCACCCCGGTGACGCTGGGGCCGCAGGACGGTGCGATGGTGGCGGTGACCAAGGGGCTCAGCGGCGGTGAGCGCGTGGTGATCGACGGGGCGGACCGGCTGAAGGAAGGGGCCCGCGTGTCGGTGCCGACCGGCGACGGCGCAGCAACACAAGCTGGCGCCGCCGGCGCCAGGGCCCGGCCGGCCGCGACCAAGTGAGCCTTTCCAGCCCGTTCATCCTGCGCCCGGTCGGCACCACGCTGCTGATGGTGGCGCTGCTGCTGGTCGGCATCGTCGCCTACGGGTTTCTGCCGCTGTCGGCGCTGCCGGAGGTGGATTACCCCACCATCTCGGTCACCACGCTGTATCCCGGCGCGAGCCCGGAGGTGATGGCCTCGGCCGTCACCGGGCCGCTGGAGAAGCAGTTCGGCCAGATGCCGGGGCTGCAGCAGATGCAGTCGGAAAGCTCGGCCGGCGCCTCGGTGATCACGCTGCAGTTCGGGCTCGACCTCAATCTCGACATCGCCGAGCAGGAGGTGCAGGCGGCGATCAACGCGGCCGGCAACCTGCTGCCGTCCGACCTGCCGGCGCCGCCGATCTACGCCAAGGTGAACCCGGCCGACGCGCCGGTGCTGACCGTGGCACTCACCTCCACGACGCTGAAGCTGACCGATGTGGAGGACCTCGCGGACACGCGGCTGGCGCAGAAGATCTCGCAGCAGCCGGGGGTGGGGCTGGTCACCGTCAGCGGCGGGCAGCGTCCGGCGGTGCGGGTGCAGGTCAATCCGCGGGCGCTGGCCGCCATCGGGCTTGCGATCGACGATGTGCGCACGATCCTCGGCAACGCCAACGTCAACACGCCCAAGGGCAGCTTCGACGGGCCGGAGCGGGCGTCGACCATCAACGCCAATGATCAGATCACCAGTGCGGACGACTATCGCCACATCGTCATCGCCTACAGGAACGGCGCGCCGGTGACGCTGGCCGATGTGGCGACGGTGATCCAGGGGGCGGAGAACACCAAGCTGGAGGCCTGGGTGGACCGGACGCCGGCGGTGATCCTCAACATCCAGCGCCAGCCCGCGGCCAACGTGATCCAGGTGGTGAACGGGGTGAAGGCGCTGCTGCCGGCGCTGCAGGCGACGCTGCCGGCCTCCGTCGATGTGCGGGTGGTGGCTGACCGCACCACCACCATCCGCGCCTCGGTGGGCGATGTGGAGTTCGAGCTGGGGCTGGCGGTGCTGCTGGTGGTGGCGGTGATCTATGTGTTCCTGCGCGACCTGCCGGCCACGATCATTCCCAGCCTGTCGGTGCCGCTGTCGCTGGTGGGGACGCTGGCGGTGATGTATCTGCTGGGGTTCAGCCTGGACAATCTGTCGCTGATGGCGCTGACGATCTCCTCGGGGTTCGTGGTCGATGACGCCATCGTGATGATCGAGAACATCGCCCGCTATGTCGAGGCCGGCGAGAACCCGCTGCAGGCGACGCTGAAGGGCGCCGGGCAGATCGGCTTCACCATCCTCTCGCTCACCATCTCGCTGATCGCGGTGCTGATCCCGCTGCTGTTCATGGGCGATGTGGTGGGGCGGCTGTTCCATGAGTTCGCGGTGACGCTGGCGGTGACCATCGTGATCTCGGCCTTCGTGGCGCTGACGCTGGTGCCGATGATGTGCGCGCGGCTGCTGCGGCATCGGCCGGAGGCCGGCCGCAGCCGGTTCGATCTGGGCGCCGAGCGGGGCTTCAACGGGATCATCCACCATTACGGGCGCGGGCTGAACTGGGTGCTGGACCGGCCGATCTTCACGCTGGTCGTGTTCCTGGGCACGCTGGGGCTGACGGTGCTTCTCTACATCGCCATCCCCAAGGGCTTTTTTCCGGTGCAGGACACCGGGGCGATCCAGGCGATCACCGAGGGGCCGCAGAGCATCTCCTTCGCCGCCATGGCGCAGCGCCAGCAGGTGCTGGCCGACATCATCCTCAAGGACCCGGCCGTCGAGAGTCTCACCAGCTTCGTGGGCGTCGATGGCACCAACGCCACGCTCAACCAGGGGCGCATGCAGATCAACCTCAAGCCGCTGTCCGACCGCAGGGACACCGTCACCACCGTGATGGCGCGGCTGGAGCAGGCGGTGGCGGGGGTGGCCGGCAGCAACCTTTATCTGCAGCCGGTGCAGGACCTCACCATCGACGCCACGATCAGCCGGGCGCAGTACAAGGTGGTGCTGGAGAATCCGGATCTTGCCGTGCTCGGCACCTATGCGGCGCGGCTGGTGGCGGAGCTTGGCAGATCGCCCGCGCTGATCCATGTCGGCAGCGATCTGGCGCAGCAGGGCAGCACGGTGAACCTGGTGATCGACCGGGCCACGGCCAGCCGGTTCGGCATCACGCCGGCGACGGTGGACAACGCGCTATATGACAGTTTCGGCAGCCGCATCGTCTCGACGATCTATACGCAGTCGAACCAGTACCGGGTGATCCTGGAGGCGTCGGAGGATCTGCAGCAGAGCCTGACCTCGCTTGCCAGCATCTATCTGCCGTCCTCGCTGTCCTCGACCGGGCAGGTGCCGCTTTCATCGATCGTGCATGCCGAGGAGAAGCCGGGGCCGCTGCAGATCAGCCATCTCAGCCAGTTCCCGGCGGCGACGATCTCGTTCGATCTGGCGCCGGGGCAGAGCCTGGATGCGGCGGTGACGGCGGTGGCCGCGGCGGAGGCGGCGGTGAAGCTGCCGCCGAGTTTTGTCGCGGTGTTCCAGGGGGCGGCGGCGGCGTTCCAGTCGTCATTGTCCAACGAGGTGTTTCTGCTGATCGCCGCGATCGCCACGATGTATATCGTGCTGGGCGTGCTCTATGAGAGCTTCATCCACCCGATCACCATTCTCTCGACGCTGTCCTCGGCCGGGATCGGCGCGCTGCTGGCGCTGATGCTGACGGGGCATGACCTCGACATCATCGGCATCATCGGCATCGTGCTGCTGATCGGCATCGTCAAGAAGAACGCCATCATGATGGTGGATTTCGCGCTGGCGGCCGAACGGCAGGACGGTCTGGACAGCCGGGCCGCCATCCATCAGGCGTGCCTGCTGCGGTTCCGGCCGATCCTGATGACGACGATGGCGGCTCTGCTGGGCGCGCTGCCGCTGATGCTGGGCACCGGGGTGGGCTCCGAGCTGCGGCGGCCGCTGGGGATCGCCATCGTCGGCGGGCTGCTGGTGAGCCAGGTGCTGACGCTGTTCACCACGCCGGTGATCTACATGCTGTTCGACCGGCTGGCCGCGCGCGTCTCGAGGCGCACCACCCGCCCGGGTGAGGAGACGGCGTGAACATCTCGGCACCTTTCATCCGCCGGCCGGTCGCCACCACCTTGCTGACGGTGGGGCTGCTGCTGGCGGGGGTGCTGGCCTATGCGCGGCTGCCGGTGTCGCCGCTGCCGCAGGTGGATTTTCCGACCATCTCGGTGCAGGCCAGCCTGCCCGGGGCGAGCCCGCAGACGGTGGCGACATCGGTGGCGAGCCCGCTGGAGCGGCATCTCGGGCAGATCGCCGATGTGACGGAGATGACCTCGCAGAGCTCGGTGGGCGCGGCGCGCATCACGCTGCAGTTCGGCCTGGACCGCGACATCGATGGGGCGGCGCGGGACGTGCAGGCGGCGATCAACGCGGCGCGGGCGGATCTGCCGACCAGCCTCAAGAGCAACCCGACCTATCGCAAGGTCAACCCGGCCGATGCGCCGGTGATGATCCTGGGCATGACCTCCACCACCATGACGCGCGGCCAGCTCTACGACGCCGCCAGCAACGTGCTGCAGCAGCGGCTGAGCCAGGTGAAGGGGGTGGGGCAGGTCGTGATCGGCGGGGCGGCCTTGCCGGCGGTGCGGGTGGAGCTGAGCCCCCCTGCCCTGTTCAAATACGGCATCGGGCTGGAGGATGTGCGCGCGGCCCTGGCCTCGGCCAACGCCAACGCGCCGAAGGGGGCGATCGAGGACAACGGCGCGCATTATCAGCTCACCACCAACGACCAGGCGACCGAGGCTGCGGACTACACGACGCTGATCGTGGCCTATCGCAACGGGGCGGCGGTGCAGCTGGGCGATGTGGCGGATGTGCAGGATTCGGTGGAGGATCTGCGCAACGCGGGGCTGTACAACGGCAAGCCCTCGGTGCTGGTGCTGGTGTTTCGCCAGCCCGGCGCCAACATCATCGACACGGTGGACGCGGTGAAGGCGCTGCTGCCGCAGCTGACCGCGGCCCTGCCGGCGGATGTGCAGGTCGGTGTCGCCTCGGACCGCACCACCACGATCCGCGCCTCGCTGACCGACACGCAGACGACGCTGCTGATCGCGGCCGGGCTGGTGGTGTTGGTGGTGGTGCTGTTCCTGCGCGACTGGCGTTCCGCCATCGTGCCGCTGGTGGCGGTGCCGGCCTCGATCATCGGCACCTTCGCCGCGATGTATCTGATGGGGTTCAGCCTCGACAACTTCTCGCTGATGGCGCTGACCATCGCCACCGGGTTCGTCGTGGATGATGCCGTCGTGGTGCTGGAGAACATCACCCGCTCTATCGAGGAGGGGCTGAAGCCGGTCGACGCTGCATTGCGCGGCGCGAGGGAGGTGGCGTTCACCGTGCTGTCGATCAGCCTGTCGCTGATCGCGGTGTTTCTGCCGGTGCTGCTGATGGGCGGCATCGTCGGGCGGCTGTTCCGCGAATTCGCGCTGACCTTGTCGCTCGCCATCGTGGTGTCGCTGGTGCTGTCGCTCACCACCACGCCGGCGCTGTGCGCGCTGGTGCTGCGGCGCAGGGACCCGAACGCGCCGCGGCGGCGCAGCCTGTTCGACCGGCTGGCTGGGTTCTATGCGCGCACCCTGGCCGTGGCGCTGGACCATGGGCCCCTGGTGATGTTGGTGCTGGCGGTCACCATCGGGCTCAACGTGTGGCTGCTGATCATCATTCCCAAAGGCTTCTTTCCGCAGCAGGACACCGGACGGCTGATCGGCGCGATCCAGGGCGATCAGTCGATCTCGTTCCAGGCGATGAGCCAGAAGCTCAACCAGCTCGCCGCCATCGTGCAGGCGGACCCTGCGGTGGAGTCGGTTGTGGGGTTCACCGGCGGCGGCGGCGGGGGGGGTGGTGGGGTCAACAACGCCTCGGTGTTCGTGGCGCTGAAGCCGCTGGGGCAGCGCAATGTCAGTGTCGATCAGGTGATCGCGCGGCTGCGGCCGAAGCTCAATCAGGTGGCCGGCGCGCGGCTGTTTCTGCAGGGGGTGCAGGACATCCGCGTGGGCGGGCGGCAGAGCAACGCGCAGTATCAGTTCACGCTGCAGGCCGACGATGCCGATCTGCTGTTCCAGTGGGTGCCGAAGATCACCGACGCGCTGTCCGCCCTGCCGGTGCTGGCCGATGTCAGCTCGGACCAGCAGCAGAAGGGGCAGGAGACCGATCTGGTGATCGACCGGCCGACCGCGTCGCGGCTGGGGCTGTCGCCGGCGGTGATCGACAACACGCTGTATGACGCGTTCGGGCAGCGCCAGGTCTCGACGATCTACAAGGCGCTGAACCAGTATCACGTGGTGATGGAGCTGGCGCCGCGCTGGTGGCAGGACCCGCAGACGCTGGCGCAGATCTGGGTCAGCACCTCCGGCGGATCGGCCAACGGATCGCAATCCTCCAACGCGCCTTCGGGCACGGTCTCGAACGGGGCCGGCGGAGGCGCGCAGACGGCGAGTGCCGCGCGCAATGCCGCGCTGAACAGCATCGGCTCCACCGGCAAGGCGGCGGCGTCCTCCGGCTCGGCGGTCAGCACCTCGGTGGAGAAGATGGTGCCGCTGTCGGCGGTCGCGCGCTGGCAGCGCGGCAGCACGCCGCTGGCGATCAACCATCAGGGCCAGTTCGTCGCCAGCACCATCTCGTTCAACCTGCCGCCGGGCGTGTCGCTGGGCGACGCGCAGGCGGCGGTGGCGACCGCCATGGCCAATCTGCGGGTGCCGGCCTCCATCCATGGCAGCTTCGCCGGCACGGCTGCCGCGTTCTCCGACTCGCTGGCCAACGAGCCGCTGCTGATCGCGGCCGCGCTGGCGGCGGTCTATCTCGTGCTGGGCATTCTTTATGAAAGTCTGGTGCATCCGCTCACCATCATCTCCACCCTGCCCTCGGCGGGGCTGGGGGCGGTGCTGGCGCTGATGCTGTTTCACACCGATTTCAGCATCATCGCGCTGATCGGCGTCATTCTGCTGATCGGCATCGTCAAGAAGAACGCCATCATGATGATCGACTTCGCGCTGGCCGCGGAGCGCGAGCGCGGGCTGGACACGCGGGCCTCCATCGTCGAGGCCTGCGCGCTGCGGTTCCGGCCGATCATGATGACCACGGCCGCCGCCCTGCTGGGGGCCGTTCCGCTGATGGTGGGCAACGGCGACGGCAGCGAGCTGCGCCATCCGCTGGGCATCTCCATCGTCGGCGGGCTGATCGTGAGCCAGGTGCTGACGCTGTACACCACCCCCGTTGTCTATGTTTACATGGATCGTTTCCGCCTGTGGTCCGCCGGACGCTGGCGCGGGCCGCAGCCGGAGCCTGCCGAATGACGCGTTTTTCTCTCGTGGCGTTGCTGCTGCTGGCGGGCTGTGCCGTGGGGCCGGACTATCACCGGCCGGCGGCGATCGCTGCGGCCGGGTTCAAGGAGCTGCCGGGCTGGAAGCCTGCCCATCCCGCCGATATCGCCGATCGTGGCGCGTGGTGGTCGGTGTTCGACGATCCGGAGCTGGACCGGCTGGAGCGCGAGGTCGCGGTCTCCAACCAGACGCTGAAGGCCGATGTCGCGGCCTATGACGAGTCGCTCGCCCTGCTCGCCGAAGCGCGTGCCGCGCTGTTCCCCAGCCTGGCCGCGGCGCCGAGCGTGACGCGCGGGCAGAACGGCAGCAGCTCGGGCAGCACCGCGATCGCGCGCACCCGCACCAGCGGCACCGCGGAGCTGACGGCGAGCTGGGAGCTGGATGTGTGGGGCAAGCTGCGCCGCAGCGTGGAGGCGAGTGCGGCGGCATCGCAGATCAGCGCCGCCGATCTCGCCAATGCCAGGCTGTCGCTGCAGGCGCAGCTCGCCACCGATTATTTCGAGCTGCACGCGGCCGATGCGCTGAAGGATCTGCTCGACCAGACCGTGGCGGAGTATCGGCGGGCGCTGCAGATCACCACCAACCAGTACAACGTGGGCACCGCGGCGCGCAGCGATGTGATCATCGCGCAGACCCAGCTGCAGGGCGCCATCTCGTCGGACATCAACACCGGCCTCAGCCGGGCGCAGCTGGAGCATGCCATCGCCGTGCTGACCGGGCACGCGCCGGCCGAGCTCGCCATTCCGCCGGCGACGCTGGCCGCAGACGTGCCGGTGGTGCCGGCGGGTCTGCCGTCGGACCTGCTGGAGCGCAGGCCCGACATCGCCGCCGCCGAGCGGGCGATGGCGGAGCAGAACGCACAGATCGGCGTGGCCATCGCCGCGTACTACCCGCAGATCTCGCTGTCGGCGGTCTATGGCTTCACCGGCAGCCCGCTCAGCAGCGTGTTCAACGCCGCCAGCCGCGTGTGGTCGCTGGGGGCGGCGGCGAGCCAGCCGCTGTTCAACGGCGGCGCCACCTCGGCCGCGGTGCGCGCGGCGCGCGATGTGTATGACCAGGCGGTGGCCACCTATCGGCAGACGGTGCTGACCGCGTTTCAGCAGGTGGAGGACGCGCTGTCGGACCTGCGGATTCTGCAGGCGCAGTATGCGGCGCAGCAGGATGCGGTGAGCCTGGCGCAGAAGGCGGTCGATGTGTCGCTGAACCAGTATCGCGCGGGGACGCAGGCCTACACCGCCGTCATCACCGCGCAGAACACGCTGCTTGCGGACCAGCAGACCTTGCTGTCGCTGCAGCAGCAGCGGCTGGTGGCCAGCGTGGCGCTGATCCAGGCGCTCGGCGGCGGCTGGAGTGCCGCCGAGCTGCCGCAGACGCCCGGACTGACTATTTCGCCACTGTGAAGCCGAAGGCGCCCTGGGTCTTGTGGGTGTCCACCGAGGTGGCGTGCCACTCGACGTGATAGTCGCCCGGTGGCAGCGGCTTCAGGCCGATCAGCAGCGTCTTGTTGTCATCTGCCGCGGTGTGCGGCGCGCCGGCATCGACACGGGCGCCGGCGGCGTGACGTAGTTGACCTCGGCGAGCGGGACCATGCGGTTGAGGAACTCCGGCAGCCCGTAATCCTTCACCTGGGACTGCAGATACGGCAGGCTGTACTGGATGGTGCCCGCCGCGCGGAACGAGGGCGGCGTGCCGTTGTTGTCGTTGTTGGCGTTCACCTTGCGGTCGGGGAAGGTGGCGCTGACCTCACCGGTCACCGCCAGCGGCCGCAACGCGCCGGGCAGCACATCGCCCAGGCCTTTGCCGAAATGCACCGTCGGCGTCGTCGCCCCCTGCGCCGATCCGCCGATCGAGACCGAATGCAGCGATGTCGGCAAGGTTCGCTGCACGCCGAGCGAGGCGATGAACTCGTGCTCCGGGTTCACATAGGCCTGCCACTTGCCGGTGATCACCGGGTTCTCGAACCCGGTGTGGCGACCTATCCCCACCGCGGTGAGAATGTCGAAGCCCTGGTTGTAGATCAGCGCCGTCGTGGGCGTGATGCGCTTGTCGTATTCCCACTGGTACTGGGTGAGCTGGCTGGGCCCCCCGCCGGGCTGGTCGACGATCTGCGGCAAGGTGGCCTCGTCGGCCACCCCGGGGTCGTCGACGGTGAGGCTGACGGGAAACACGCGCACGCCGGCAATGGCGTGGGCCTGGGCGTGCACGGCGGACAGCGACAGCGCGCACGCTGCCGCGGCGATGCGGATGAGTTTGGACATGAGGATTTCCGCGATAACGGAACAGCATCTTCAGCCGGGCCTGCGCCCGGCGGCCGAGGTGGGTTCAGAGCGTGGCGGGCGGTCCGCGGGCGGTGGCGGGCGGCGCCCTGCGGCCGAGCCAGATGATGGGCCGGTTCTGGGCGAACGCAGCCACCGTGACCCGCAGGGAGCGCGGCACCGGCTGCCCCGGCGGCGGCAGCACCGCCGGCGACTGGGCGAGGCTCTGGCATGCGGGACAGACCGCGCAATCCGGCATCCGGTGATGCGGCTGATCGCCCTGGCCGGTCGCGCCGTCATCGGCGTGGCAGATCGACTCAGCGAGCGCCTGGGCGAGGGCGTCGGCCACCGGGGTCTGCGGCACCGCCATGGCGGCGGAGAGCTGGACGAGCAGCGCCAGCAGGGCGAACACCACCCCCATGCCCCAGCCCGGCCGCATTCTGGAGACGGTGCCACGTTCCATGTTGCCACGCGTATCATGACATCTGCCGCATGGACAGCAGGACCTCGCTGCCGTTGAATGTTGCGGACAGCACGGCAGGACAGAGCGATGATCACCGTCTACGAAGCCCGCAAGATCATCACCATGAACCCGTCCCGGCCGGTGGCCAGCCATGTGGCGGTGCGCGATGGGCGCATCCTCGGCGCCGGCACGCTGGACGAGCTGGCGCGCTGGGGGGACCACACGCTCGACCGCAGCTTTGCCGGGCATGTGCTGATGCCCGGCCTGGTCGAAGGGCACAGCCATGCCTCGGAAGGGGCGATGTGGCGCTTTGTGTATTGCGGGTTCTTCGACCGCACCGATCCGTCCGGTGTGCTGTGGTCCGGGGCGCCGGATATCGAGGCGGTGGTGGCGCGCCTGGCGCTGGCCGAGGTGCTGCTCTCCGACCCGGCCGCGCCGCTGACCGGCTGGGCGCTCGATCCGATCTATTACGGTGACCGGCGGGTGAGCCGTGCGGATCTCGACCGCGTGTCCACCACCAGGCCGATCGGAATCATGCATGCCAGCGGGCATATCATGAACGTCAACACCCGCGCGCTGGAGCTGGCCGGCATGCTGCGGCCCGGCATCAACCATGATGGGGTGCCGCTGGGGGCGGACGGGCTGCCGACCGGGGAGATGAAGGGGCCGCAGGCGATGACGCCGCTGGGCCCGCATGTGGGCCTCGACCGCGGGCTGCTGGCCGGCGACGAGCCGGGGCTGCGCGACTTCGCGCGGCTGTGCGTGCGCAAGGGTGTGACCACGGCCGCCGATCTCGCCAACACGCTCGATCCCGCCGCGGTCGAGATGATGCTGCGCGTGACCGGCGAGGCGCGGTTTCCCGCGCGGATCGTGCCGCTGCGGATTCTGCGCAACGCCTCGCCGGCCGAGGTGATCGAGCACGCCGTGGCGCTTGGCAAGCGCGCCACCGACCGGCTGCGGATCGGGCGGGTCAAGATCGTGGTCGATGGGTCGATCCAGGGGTTTTCCGCACGGCTGCGCTGGCCCGGCTACCTCAACGGGCAGCCGCCCGGGCTGTGGTACATCGCGCCGGAGCAGCTCGCCGAGGCGTTCGACCTTGCCTTGGCCCGTGGCGTGCAGATCCATACCCACACCAACGGCGACGAGGCGACCGAGCTGGTGCTGGACACGCTGACCGAGGCGCTGAAGCGGCACCCCTCGCCCGACCATCGCTTCACGCTGCAGCACTGCCAGCTGGCCGATGCGGCGCAGTTCCGGCGCATGAAAACCCTGGGGATGTGCGTCAATCTGTTCCCCAATCATCATTTCTACTGGGGCGACCAGCATTACGAGACCACCGTGGGGCCGGAGCGGGCGGAGCGGATGAACGCCTGCGCGACTGCGCTCGCCAACGGCGTGCCGATGGCGATCCATTCGGATGCGCCGGTGACGCCGCTGGGGCCGCTGTTCACGGCGTGGTGCGCGTGCAACCGGCTGACCGCGTCCGGACGGGTGCTGGGCGCGGAGGAACGCATTTCGGTGGCGGACGCGCTGCGCACGATCACGCTGGGAGCGGCGTACACGTTGCGGCTGGATGGGGAGATCGGGTCGATCGAAGTTGGGAAGCGGGCGGATTTCGCGGTTTTGGAGGAGTATCCTACCGAGATCGGCGGGGACAGGCTTAAAGATATAACGATTTGGGGGACGGTGCAGGGAGGCAGGGTTTTTGAGGCAGCAAGGATTTAAGCGGTTCTTTTTTGAAAAAAAGAACCAAAAAACGTTTGACTGGCTGGCGCCCTCCTCCGGAACGTTAATCGCCACACGGATGGAAGTTTTTTGCTTCTTTTTTTCAAAAAAGAAGCGCTTCCTTTAATGCTTCCCGTCACCATCATCGGCGGCTACCTCGGCGCCGGAAAAACCACCCTGGTCAACCACCTCCTGCGCCATCCCGGCAGGCGCCGGCTGGGCGTGCTGGTCAACGAATTCGGCGCGCTGCCGATCGATGCCGACCTCATCGAGGGCGCCGAGGACGGGCTGCTCAGCATCACCGGCGGCTGCATTTGTTGCAGCTATGGCGACGATCTGCTGACCGCGCTGATGGATTTCGCGCAGCGCGGCACGCTCGATCACATCCTCATCGAATGCAGCGGCGTCGCGCTGCCGGGCGCCATCGCGCGCACGCTGAGCCTGCCGGGCGGGCTGGCGCTGGATGCGATCCTGGTGCTGGCCGATGCCGAAACAATCCGGGAGCGCGCCGTCGATCGCTATATCGGCGACACGATCACCCGCCAGCTGGCCGATGCCGACCTGGTGCTGCTGAACAAGACCGATCTGGTGGGCGATGTCGACGCGGTCAGGGCGTTTCTGACCGAGGCCGCGCCGCGCGCGGTGGTGCTGGCGACGTGCCAGGCGGCGGTGGCGGCCGATGTGGTGCTGGGGCTGACATCCGGGTTCGATCCGGATTCGGAACAGATTGGGCACGCGACGGACGGGTTCGACGATGCGAGCTTTCGGCTGCGCCGCCGGGTGGACACGCGGAAACTCGGCCGCTTGCTGGCTGATCCTGATTTGGGGCTGGTGCGGGCCAAGGGGTTCGCGCAGGATCACGACGGGACGTGGCGCAGCTTGCAGATCGTCGGCCGCCGCGCCGAGGTCTCGCTGGCGCGGGAGCAGGGGCCGGGACGGCTGGTGTGCATCGCCCATGGCACGGAGATCGATCGGGCGCGGATGGCCCGGCTGCTGGCGGAGGCTCCCTGATGCGACAGGTGCGACTGCGGTTGATCCATGACGGCGTGCAGCCGGGTACGCCGCTGGCCGAGCCTTTGCGGTTCGGTCTGCAGGACGTCAAAGGCAACGTGCATCCCGGGCTTGAGGCGCCGGGTGCGCCGCGCGCGTTCGACTTCGTGCTCAAGGTCACCGGCGAGGCGACCCCGGTGTTTCGCGGCGCGTTCGCGCAGGGCACGCCGAAGGAACGGTTCGTCTATCTCAGCTGGAAGCGGGTGGGCGAGCACGCGCATCCCTGGGGATGGCGCATCAAGATGCCGCTGGGCGGCATCACCTGGGAGATGATCGCGGCGGCCGAGCCGCCTGGCATGTGCCTGGCGGCCGATGTGGTCGGCCGCAGGCCGCATGCGCGCGAGGCAGTGCGCTGGGAGGTCACGGCGCGGTAGGCCGGCACAGCGCGCGCAGCCGGGCGAGGTCGTGGAAGCGGGTGTCCAGATCTGGCCGGTCGGCGGCGACGCGGTAGTCGCGCAGCATTTCCAGCGCGCGTAGCAGCGCGTCGAGCGAGGGGCCACTGGCGGTGAGGCCGGCCATGTGTTTTTCGTCCAGCGCGACCGATGGCTGGGTGATGAAGCGGGTGACCAGCTGGTCGTGGTGCTGGCGGGCGGTTTCGGCGAACAGGTCGCACACTTCGAGGAAGGCGCGTGCGTTGGCCTGGAACCAGGGCGTGCCGGCGTGGTCGTCGGCCAGGGCGAGGAATTCGTCGAGCAGGTTGCGGTGGCGCATGCATTCGCGCAGCCGGGCCTGATCCTCGGGCACCATGTAGAGCATCTTGTCGACCAGCAGCTGGGCGTAATACGGGTCGTTCGCCGGGCACAGGCCGAGCAGCAGGTCGATCTCGTTGACGCCCGAGAAGTCGCCGGCGTTGGCGCCGCGGTATTCGGTGCGGCCGACGCGGTAGGGTTTGTAGTAGGGGCGGACGCAGTAGAAGAAGCGGTCGACATCGAGGGCCGTGAACAGCCGGTTGTTGATGGCGATGGCGCCGCGCAGGGCCTGGGCGGCGGCGGCCAGCAGCACGTCGATCACCGGGTTGGAGACGCCGAGGGCGGGGATGCGGATGAGCACGTCGGCGGCCTGCTGCAGGCAGAGCACGGAGCGGGCGTTCTCGTCGATGAACAGGAACTCGTCGGGCAGGTCGGTGAAGCTTTTGCGCAGGCCGGCGACGGCGAAGTTGCGCTGCACCAGGTGGGCGGTGGCGAAGCGCGGCGCCATGCCGATGGAGGCGCCGACATGCATGGCGAGCGAGGAGGCCTCGCGGAACGGCGAACGGGTTTCGCGGGCGGGGTTGGTGAACTCGTGGCGGCGCAGGGCGGCGAGGTAGAGGCCGACATTGCCGAGCACGCCGAACGCGCTTTCGAAACCGTCGCCGGTGTTGCCTTCCTGCCAAAGGGCGAGGACGTGGACATGGCCTTCATCGCGCAGGGCGGCCTTGATATCGCAGCCCACGCCTTCGGTGTTGGCGCGGTCGGCCTGGGCGAAATACAGCGCTTCGAGGGCGGAGTTCATCGCCACGAAGGGTCCGCGGATCCAGCGGTCGAATTCCTGGGCATGTCCGGTCACGCGGGGTCTCCTGTTCGCCTGAGGCTGGCGGGGCAATCTACCGCCGAAGCACGATCACGTCGCGCCGGTCGGCGCAGGGCTGGGGGGGTTGAGCACCCTGCCACCGGCCTCCAGCGTGCTCAGCGCCTTGTCGTTGCGCCCGAGCGCCACCGGCGGAATCGCGACGAGGCCGTTGATGCTGTGGACATGGACGAGGCCGATTTCCATGTCGATGCCCCAGGAATCGAAATGCATCTGCCACATCCGGCCGTCGCCGGTGGGATAGCTTATATTTCCCTCGGCCTTGCGCAGCGGCAGGACGAGTTCGAGCAGGCGCCGGGCGCCGTGCGGGGTGATGGTGTAGGCCGCAGCCCCCCAGATGCGGCGCAATTTGTAGAGCACGGTGGCGGAAACCTGGCTCTGGAACGCGCGGATCGGTGCCTCCCGGTCGAGCACGGTGTTGTCGATCATCAGGGTTGCGGCGCCGAGGCCGGGGATGTCGAAGGCCACGTGCATGTCGAGATTGCAGGACCAGAACACGATATCGGCCTGCCGGATGGCGGCTTCGAGATGGCGGTGCAGGACTGGGAAATCGTGGCGCAGCACCGCGTCATCCTCGCAGACCACCACCGGGCGGTCGCCCTGGGCCACGACGCGCCAGCAGGCGACGTGGCTGAGCGAGCAGCCCAGGACGTTGTCGGTGTGTGCCAGATCGGGCGCGACAAGGCCGGCGCGGATCATGGCGGCACGGTCCAGCGTCTGCCCGTCCATGGCTTCGATGCGGGTGATCGCGAGTCCGGGTATGGTGTTGTCGGCCAGGAACTGCGCCAGCCGCTGGGGGGTGCGGGAGAGGTTGATGACGAAGACCGGCAGGTCGTCAGACGATGGCAATCGCGCGCTCCCCGATGATCGGGCCTCTGTTCGAATGGCCCGCAGCATAGCCGAACGCGCTGGGGTGATCGAACCCGGTCTCGTGCGAATTGTCGAAATGAGTGGTCGTGCGATTGGAATTTATATAATCCTGGCGCGTCGCATCCCCTGACGTGAGGACATACGTGCCCCAGCCGCCCGGCCCCGCCACCGTGATTGCGACGCAGGCCAGCGCGCTGTGCGACCGGCTGCGGCGCGATCTGCTGGAGGGCTGGCTGAAGCCGGGCCGCAAGCTGCCGCTGAAGTTTCTGATGGAGCGCTACCAGGTGGGACAGACGCCGGTGCGCGAGGCGCTGAACCGGCTGGCCTCGGAGGGGCTGGTGGAGTTCCGCGACCAGCGCGGGTTTTCCGTGGCGGGCATCAGCAGTGCCGAGCTGCGCGAGCTGATCCGCACGCGCTGCTGGCTGGAGGAGCGGGCGCTGCGGGAATCGATGCGTCTGCGCGACCTCGCCTGGGAGGAGGGCGTGGTGCTGGCGTGGCACCGGCTGTCGCGGACGCGGCATTCGATCAGCGATGTCGTGTTCGAGGCGAATCCGGAGTGGGACCGGCTGCACCGGCTGTTCCATCAGCAGCTGGTGAGCGGCTGCGGCTCGCGCTGGCTGGTGGCGTATTGCGAGCAGCAGGCGGCGCTGCTGTTCCGCTATCGCCAGCTCTCCCAGCGCAAGGCCTATCCCAACCGCAACGTGCATGCGGAGCATGAGGGCATTGTGCGGGCGGTGATCGACGGCGATGTCGAAGGGGCGGTGGCACGGCTGACCGCGCATTTCCGGGCGACGGCGGACGTGATCCTGACCGATCCGGAGGTGTTCGGCGATGCGGCGCTGCGTGAGGCCCCGCGCGCGGAATTTGTATGAACGCGGACTTGGCGATCGAATTTATAAAATCGGATTGACCCGTTTGGGTGGCGGTGGCACTGATGGACGAAAGAGCCTCCGAAGGAGCGAGACATGTCCAAGTCCCCCCCGCGTTTTGGCCGCCGTGCGGTGCTCGGCGGCGCGGCGTTGGCGCTGGCCCGGCCGGCCCTGGCGCAGGCGGCGCCAATCGAGCTCAAGGTGTCGCATTTCCTGCCGCCCAATCATACCTTCCAGAAGCAGCTGCTGCTCTGGAACGATGCATTGGAGAAGGCGTCGGGCGGGAAGCTGACGCTGAAGCTGTATCCTGCCGCCCAGCTTGGGCCGCCGCCGCGGCAGTTCGACCTCGCCCGCAGCGGGGTGGCGGATATCGCCATCGGGCTGACGGGGTCGACGCCGGGGCGCTATCCGCTGACCGAGCTGGTGAGCGAGCCGTTTCTGGCGCCGCGCGAGGGGGGGCTGTGCGCCATCACCTCGCGGCGGCTGACCGAGCTGGCGCCGGGGTATCTGACCCAGGAATATCCGGGGATGAAGCTGCTGTGGGCGCTGGTGACCTCGCCGTTGAAGACGTTCACGACGCGCACGCCGATTCGCACGCCTGCGGATTTCAAAGGGCTGCGGATACGTTACGCTGGCGAACAGTCGGCCGATATTCTGCGCGCGTTGCAGGCCACGCCGCTGGCGGTGCCGCCGGGCGAGACGCAGGACGGGCTGGCCAAGGGGATCATCGATGGTGCGACCTTCCCCTACGAGGGGGCGCAAAGCTTCGATATCGGAACGGTGGTGAAATACTGCATCGAGCCGGGGATCAGTGCCTCGACCTTCGTGGCGGTGATGAATCCGAAACGGTTCGACGGGCTGCCGGCTGAGCTGCAGGGGCTGATCACCAGCACGACGGGGCCGGTGATGGCGGCCCAGGTGGGGGCGGCGCTGGATGCCGCGGAGACCACGGGCAAAGCGTATATGCTGGCCAGGAATGTTGAGATCAACACGCTCTCGCCGGAGTCGCTGACGCAGGTGAAGGCGCTGCTGGCGCCGTTGCTGGAGACGCGGCTGGTGGCGTTGGAGAGTGCCGGCAAGCCGGCGCGCAAGTTCCTGCAGGCCTATGTCGCCTGAGCCAGGGCCGCTGCCGCTTTGGGCGCGGCTGCTGGTGCGCGTGCAGACCATGCTGGCGGTGCTCGCGGCCACCGTGATCGTGGTGTTCACGGTGGCGGATGTGGTGCTGCGCTATGGCTTCGACCATCCGATCACGGGCGCGTATGACGTGGTGCAGGCGATGCTGGTGGTGCTGGTGTTTCACGGAATAGCGCCGGTGTTCGACAGCCGTGCCAACATCACCATCGATCTGATCGACCATCTGCTGGGGCGGCGGGGGCAGGCAGCGCTGGTGCGCGTGTCCGATGTTCTGCAGATCGCGGCTTTGGGTTTGCTGTTCTGGGCGATGCTGGCGCCGGCGCTGCAGGCCTATGACTATGACGACCGGATGCTGGAGCTCGGGCTCAAGCTCTGGGTGGTGTGGGCGGCGGCGTTGAGCGGCGTGGCGGGGTCGGCGCTGGTGGCGTTCGCGCGGCTGCGACGTTCCTCCTGGGACGGATTGTGATGGCGCCGCCGATTCTGGGCGCGGTGAGTGTGGCCGTGCTGTTCGCCATGCTGTTTCTGCGCGTGCCGGTGTGGGCGGCGCTGGTGATTGTCGGGTTCGGCGGCAACTGGGCGCTGACGGGGTGGGACAGCGCGTTCGCGCTGCTGGGGACAACACCGTTCGATACGGCTTCGATCTACACGCTGTCGGTGGTGCCGCTGTTCATCCTCACCGGCGGGATCGCGGCCGTGAGCGGGCTGTCCACCGATCTGTTCCGGGCGGCGCAGGTGCTGCTGTCCGGCCTGCGGGGCGGATTGTCGATTGCCACGATCTGCGCATCGGCGTGTTTCGGGGCGGTGTGCGGGTCCTCGATCGCGACGGCTGCGACGATGTCGCGCATCGCGCTCGGCGAGATGCGGCGGGCGGGGTATGCCGACAGTATCGCAACCGGATCGATCGCGGCGGGCGGCAGTCTGGGCATATTGTTTCCACCTTCGATCATTCTGGTGATCTATGCCGCGATCGCCGAACAGTCGGTACCGAAGCTGTTCGCCGCCGGATTGCTGCCGGGGGTGATGCTGACGCTGCTATATATCGGTGTGGCCGTGGTGATGGCGCATCTGCGGCCGTTGGAGCAGCCGGTGGCGCCGTCCGCGAGCTTCGGCGAAAGGCTGCGGGCGTTGCGTGGGC
This sequence comes from Rhodospirillales bacterium, assembly GCA_037445025.1. Lineage (GTDB taxonomy): Bacteria > Pseudomonadota > Alphaproteobacteria > Acetobacterales > Acetobacteraceae > CAIQQQ01. The sequence goes on along the minus strand of JBBILI010000045.1, from coordinate 12,528 downwards.
CGTGGCAGTTTCTGGCGCTGTTCAGTGTCAGCATCGGGGGGATCTATGCCGGGGTGTTCAGCCCGACCGAGGCCGCTTCGGTGGCGGTGGCCGGAGCGATCGTGCTGGGCGTGCTGTCGCGGCGGCTGAGCCGGGCGGGGTTCACCGGGGCGGTGGGCCAGGCGATCCGCACCAGTTGCGCGCTGTTCGCCATCATCATCGGCGCCAACGTGTTTTCGTCGTTCATGGTGCAGACGCAGCTGCCGACGCTGCTGGCCGACACGGCGAAGGCGCTGGCGCTGCCGGGGGTGGCGGTGATGGCGCTGGTGATCGTGGCGTATATCGTGATGGGGTGCTTTCTCGAAGGGATCGGGATGATCCTGATCACGGTGCCGGTGTTTCTGCCGCTGGTGAAAAGTTTTGGATATGATCCGATCTGGTTTGCCATCATCGTGGTCATTGTGGTGGAGGTCGGGCTGATCCATCCGCCGGTGGGGATGAACCTGTTCGTCATCCAGGCGCATGCGCCGGATGTGAAGATCGGGGCGATCTATCGGGGGATTCTGCCGTTTCTGCTGGCGCCGCTGGCGCTGATCATCGTGCTGCTGCTGTTTCCGCAGCTGGCGTTGTTTTTGCCTCGGGTGATCTATGGATGAGAAAAAGCAGTTCTTTTTTGAAAAAAAGAACCAAAAAACTTTTGATTGGCTGACGCCCTTCTTCGGAGAGAGGTCCGCTCAAACGATAGAAAGTCTTTTGCTTGTTTTCTTCAGAAAAGAAGTCCTTCCTTCTGGAGCCTTCACATGAGCCCCCTCCCCGTCTGCTGGCTGCGCAGCGTCGATCTTGAAACGCCGGATCTGGCGGTCTCCGAGCGTTTCTACACCGAGGCCTGGCAGCTCCGCGTGGTCGCCCGCGCGCCCGGCTCGGTGTGGCTGCGGGCCACCGGCGATGATCATCACGTGCTGGCCCTGCACCAGGCGGAGGCCCCGGCCCTGCGCGCGATCACGTTGCGGGCCGGCACGCGCGCCGATCTCGAATCGATTTCAGAACGGGCCGCAGCCTGGGGCTGCACGATGCTGAAGCCGGTCGGACCCGAGACGGACCCCGCCGGCGGCGTGTCCGTGGTGTTTCGCGAGCCGCAGGGGACCGTGCTGCGGATTGTTCATGGGGATTTTCGGCATGCCAATGGCGCGGCGCTGCCGGACCTGCCGCATCGGCTGTCGCATGTGAACGTCAACGCGGTCGACGTGAACCGGTCGATGGATTTCTATGAGTGCGTGCTCGGGATGGTGAAGACCGATCGCTCGAAGCTGATGGGCTTCGTGCGGTGCAACGCCGATCATCACGCTATCGTTCTGGCCGATGCCACGGTGAACGGGCTGAACCATATCGCCTTCATGCTGCCGGATCTGGAATCGGTGATGCGCGGGGCGGGCAATCTGGTGAGCGCCGGGGTGCCGATCGCCTGGGGGGTGGGGCGGCATGGGCCGGGGAACAACGTGTTCGCGTATTTCCTCGATCCGTTCGATGTGGTGGTGGAATATACCGCCGAGGTGGAGCAGGTGGACGACAGCTACGTGTTTCGCGGCCCGGATGAATGGAACTGGCCGCCCGGGCGCACCGATCACTGGGGCATCGCGCCGCCGAAGCCGGAGCGGGTGAAGCACGCGCAGCTGGCGACGCCGCATGCGCAGGTGGTGCCGGCGTGAGCGACTTCGATGTCGCGGTCGTGGGGTTCGGCCCGGCCGGGGCGCTGGCGGCCAATCTGCTGGGGCAGGCGGGGCTGCGGGTTCTGGCGATCGACAAGGCGCGCGAGATCTATCCGCTGCCGCGCGCGCTGGCGCTCGATCATGAGATCATGCGGCTGTTCGACAATATCGGCATTGCCGATGAGGTGGCCACCCACGTGGCGCCGTTCACGGCTTCGCAGCATTTCGGGGCGCAGGGACAGCTGATCCGGCGTATCGACATGGTGCCGCCACCGCATCCGCTGGGCTACACGCCGAGCATGGTGTTCACCCAGCCGCCGGTGGAGGCGGCGCTGCGGGCGCGGGCGGCGTGCTGGCCTGGCGTGACCGTGGAACTTGGCACGGAGCTTGTGGGACTCACGCAGGATGACGATGCGGTGCGGTTGCAGGTTCGATCTGATGGCGGCGTTACGCGGGAGATGACCGCGCGGTTCGCCATCGGCTGTGACGGGGCGAGCAGCGTGGTGCGGCAAGGTCTTGGGATCGCGCTGGAAGATCTGGTGTTCGACGAGCCCTGGATCGTGATCGATGCCATGGTGAACGCGGCGGCGGCGGCGCGGCTGCCGCAGACTTCGGCGCAGTATTGCGAGCCGGCGCGGCCGACCTCGTATCTGATCGGGGTGGGGCTGCATCGGCGCTGGGAGATCATGCTGCAGCCGGAGGAGGATCCAAAGGCGATGGTGGCGCCGGCGCGGATCTGGCAGCTGCTGGCGCGCTGGATCACGCCTGCGGACGGGACATTGTGGCGGGCGGCGACGTATCGGTTCCATGCGCTGGTGGCGACGCAGTGGCAGCGTGGGCGCGTGTTTCTGGCCGGCGATGCGGCGCACCAGCAGCCGCCGTTCATCGGCCAGGGGATGTGCCAGGGGCTGCGCGACGTGGCCAATCTGGCGTGGCGGATCGAGCATGTGCTGCGCGGCCGGGCAGGGACTGCGCTGTTCGAGAGCTACGGGGCGGAGCGGGGGGCGCATGTGCGGCGGCTGACCGGGCGGATCAAGGCGATCGGCCAGGTGATCTGCGAGCGCGATCCGGCGCAGGCGGCGGCGCGGGATGCGCGGATACTGGCCGAGGGCGGCGGTGGGCCGCTGACGATCACGCGCCAGGAGATTGTGCCTGGCTTGGAATGCGGGTTGATCGACGACAGCTGCCACGCCGCATGCGGCACGCTGTTTCCGCAGCCGCTTCTGGCGGGCGGGGCACTGATGGATGCCGCGAGCGGCACGGGGTGGCGGCTGGTGCTCGATGCGCGGGAGCCGGTGGCCGGCGGGGATTTGCACGGGGTGCGGCGGGTGGCGATCGGGCCGCACGGACTGGCGGAGGCGGAGGGCGTTCTGGCGCGGTGGTTCGACCACCATGGCTGTTGCGCGGCGCTGGTGCGGCCGGACCATTATGTGTTCGGCGTGGCCGGGCCGGACGGCATCGCGGCCCTGGTGGCGCGGATGGTGCAGCGGCTGGGGGCGGTGCCGGCCGAGCCGGTCGGGGTGACCGCGTAGAGCAATATGACTTTAGGTGGACTTACCGCGCCATAAAATTGCTCTTCAAAACACGAGCTAGATCGGGGTGGCATCGCCTATCAGATGCCACCCCGATCTACAGCAGTTTGTTAAGGTTTCCGCCGCTATCCTGTGACGCCAGCATGTTGGCATTTCAGGACCGGATCGCCCATGAAACTCGTCAGCCGCCTCAAGCTTCGCACCAAGGTGTTCATTCTGGCCGCTTTGTGCGCGGTGACCGCCACGGCCATCGGGGCCACCGGGGCATCGATTCTGTATGATCGGATGCTTGACGGCCGGATGGAGAAGCTGCGGGCCTTGTCGGACAGCGCGTTCGGGATGGCTTCGGCGTTGCAGGCGGAGGAGGCGGCCGGGCGGCTGACTCATGAGGCCGCGGTGAAGCGCCTGTATGACATGTTGCACGCCATGCGGTTCGATGGCGGCAGCGGGTTCATGGTGGCCTACAACATGAACAACACCGTGGCGGTGAACGGGGCCAACCCGGCTGTCGAGGGCAAGCCGGCGCCGATCGATCCGCAGAGTGGCCGTTCGGTGTTCGATCTGGCGCAGGCGGCGCTGGGCCCGGATGGCAAGGGGGTGTTGAGCTACCGCTATCCCAAGCCTGGCCAGACGGAGCCGGTGTCGAAGGTTTCGACCGTGACGCTGTTCAAGCCGTGGAACATCGAGCTTCTGGTGGGTGACTTCACGGATGATCTGGACGCGCGCTACTGGTCTGCGGTGACGGATCTGGGGGCGATCGGCGGGGTGATGCTGGTGGCGGCGCTGCTGTTCGCCTGGGTGATCAACCGTGATGTGACCGGCTCGATCGGGCGGCTGCAGGCGGCCATGGGCGGGCTGGCCCGGAACGCGCTGGACACCGAGGTTCCGGAGACGGACCGGGGCGATGAGGTGGGGGCGATGGCGGTTTCGGTGCAGGTGTTCCGCACGCAGATGCTGGCGGCGGCCGAGCTTGCCGCGAAGTCGACCCGGCTGAAGGCGGAGGCGGCGGTGGCGCGTGACGCGGCGGTTCGCGAGACGGCCGATGTGTTCGAGGGCAAGGTGGGCAAGCTGGTCTCGATGCTGACCTCGGGGGTGACGGAGTTGCAGGCGACGGCGCAATCCATGTCATCGACCGCGGCACGAACCAACGAGCAGGCTTCGGCCGTGTCGATGGCGGCGGAGGAGGCGAATGCCAGCGTTCAGACCGTGGCGGCCGCGGCGGAGGAGCTTGGGGCGTCCATCGGGGAGATCAGCCGGCAGGTGGCGCTGTCGGCGCAGATCACGACGCGGGCGGTGGAGGACACGCGACGGACGGACGGGGTGGTGCGCACCCTGGCGGAAGGGGCGGAGAAGATCGGCCGGGTTGTTGATCTGATTTCGCAGATCGCGCGGCAGACCAACCTGCTGGCGCTGAACGCGACGATCGAGGCGGCACGGGCCGGGGATGCCGGCAAGGGGTTTGCGGTGGTGGCGAGCGAGGTCAAGAGTCTTGCCACGCAAACGGCGAGTGCCACGCAGGAAATCGGTGCGCAGATCGAGCAGATCCGTGTGGCGACGGAGGACACTGTGAAGGCGATCCGCGGCATCAGCACGACGATTGAGGAGGTGAACGTGATTGCCTCCACCATTGCGGCGGCGGTGGAGGAGCAGGGGGCGGCGACGGCGGAGATTGCGCGGCATGTGCAGCAGACGGCCAGCAGCACGATGGGTGTGACGGAGAACATCGCCGGGGTGAGCCAGGCTGCGGGGGAGACGGGCGGAGCGGCGAGCGAGGTGCTGGCGGCGGCGAGCGGATTGTCTGAGCAGGCGGAGCATCTGACCGTGGAGGTCAATCAGTTTCTGGCCGGGGTTCGAGCCGCTTAAGGGCAGCGGCTCCGTTTTGAGAAAAGAGAACTTTTTGAATCGGCTGACACCCTCCTCCGGAAGGAGGTCCGCTCAAACGATAGAAAGTTTTTTGCTTCTTTTCTTCAGAAAAGAAGGCCTTGCTTTCTGCTTGTTATGCTTAAGCCAGTCCATCGATGACATGTGCCGGATTAAGATTTGCCAAAGTGCCGGCATCGGTGAGTACGACTGACGACGGAAATGTCTGTTCGAAAATGACGCCCTGGTCGGCGAGTCGATCGAGCAGGTCTGGCAGCTTTGCGAGGCAGGCATTGGCGATATCGTGCAGGACCAGCACGCTCCAGTCCTGTGAAGCGATCTGGATGTGGGCGGTGGCAAGCCATCCCTGCGCATCGCGCCAGTCGCCCGGGACCGCGTTCCACATGACGGTGCGGTAGCGTTGCGCGAGGAGGTATTGGACGGCGGCGCGGCTGAAGAGATGCGGGCCGATGCGGCCTTCGCGGCCGTAGGGGCGGAACAGCTTTTCGGGCTGGGCGAGGTCGCCGATCAGCGCTTCGGTCTCGCCGATTTCGGTGGCGGCGAAGGACGCGATGGGGCGTTCGCCGAACGGGACGCTGTGGGTGAGGGTGTGGTTGCCGATCCAGTGGCCGGCGGCGTGGGCTTTGCGCATGCAGGCGTCGGCGCCGTCGGTGCGGAGCTTTTCGCCAATGACGAAGAAGGTGGCGTGCAGGCCGCGCTGCGCCAGGATGTCGAGCACGGGTTCGGTGACGCCGGGGGTTGGGCCGTTGTCGAAGGTCAGGGTGACGCGGGGCATGGCGGGGTCTCCTGGCGTCGTGCTGCGTGGCAGGGCTGGTGGAACGGCGCGCGGTGCGATAGTGCGAACGGCGGCGAAACCATCATCTTAAACGAGCCAATATGTCCCTCAAGATCTACGGTATTCCCCGCAGCCGCGCGATCCGCAACCTGTGGATGGCGTTCGAACTGGATATTCCCTACGAACTGGTTGAGGTGGGATTTGGTCCCGAGGGGACCAAGAGTGCGGCGTATCTGGCTGTGAACCCGTTTGGGCAGGTTCCGGCGATCATGGATGGTGGCACGGTGATCAGCGAATCGCTGGCGATCAATCTGTATCTCGCACGCAAGCATGGCGGGGCGCTGGCGCCGGTGGATCTGGCTGAGGAAGGCCGGATGCTGAGCTGGTCGTTCTGGGCGGCGACGACGGTGGAGCCGAATGCGGCGACGGCGATGTACAACACGGTGATGTATGCGCCGGAGCTGCGCGATCCGGCAGCGGTGACGAAGGCGCTGGCCGCGCTGGAGGCGCCGCTGAAGGTGCTGGAGCAGATGCTGGTGCAGGGCGGCGGATTTCTGGTCGGTGGGCGATTCACGGTGGCGGATCTGAATGTGATCACCTGCGTGTTCTATCTGCGGGTCAATCCGCAGGCGCTGGCCGAACTGTCGGCGGTGCGGGCGTGGTATGAGGCAGGGATGGCGCGGCCTGCGTGTCGGGCGGCGTTCAGGCTGCGGGGGGAATGAGGCCAAGCTGGCGCTCATGGAACCGAAGGGGCGGTGGGGTTCGGTAGGTCGATGACATAATCGACCTCGTCGTCGTATGTGCCATCCGGCCAAAGATGGGTCTGGCGGCGCGCCTCGACGAAGCCCTGCCGGAGGATCGCCCGCATCGAGGCGGTGTTCGATCCGCGGTGTCCGATCACGACGCGGCTGAAGCGGGGTTGGGTGCGGATCCAGGCCATGGCTGTTGCCAGCAGACGGTGGGAAAGGCCGTGGCCACGATAGGCAGGGTCCACGAACAGCATGCCGATGAAGGCGGTGCTGCCGGTTGGGTCATCCTGCCAGGTGAACGCGGTGATCTGGCCGATGATCCCGGCGCCGGCGAAGGCGCCGAAGGCCTGGTGCGGGGTGCCGCGCGTGAGGTCTTCCCACCAGGCTTGCGGTTGGGCTTCGGCTGCTTCGAGACTGCCGGAGAACACGCCGGGTTCGGTGCGCAGGGCATGCAGGCGGATGGCGCGCAGGGCGGACCAGTCGGACGGTTGCAGGCAGCGGGTGACGATCTCGACCATGGGTGCCTTCTGCGGGCTTTGGCAAACGGGCCCGACGCGGTACCACCGTTCCGGTGGAGATGAGAGGCAGGGCGGACATGTCTGACACACGACGCACGCCGAGCCTGGTCGAAGCCACGCGCATGTGGGCGCGGATCGCTGCGCTGAGCTTCGGCGGGCCGGCGGGGCAGATTGCCATGATGCATCGCGAGTTGATCGAGATGCGCGGATGGGTGTCGGAGGCGCGGTTCTTGAACGCGCTCAACTACTGCATGCTGCTGCCGGGGCCGGAGGCGCAGCAGCTTGCGACGTATCTTGGGTGGATGCTGCATGGCACGCGCGGGGGATTGATCGCCGGGTTGCTGTTCGTGCTGCCGGGCATGGTGTGCCTGATGGCGTTGAGCTGGATCTTTGTGCTGTTCGGGCAGACGGGCGTGGTTGCGGGGCTGTTTGCGGGGCTGCAGGCGGCGGTGCTGGCGGTGGTCGTGCAGGCGGTGCTGCGGGTGGCCGGGCGGGCGTTGAAGTCGCGGCTGGCATGGGGGATCGCCGGCGGCGCGTTTCTGGCGCTGTTTTTATTCGCGCTGCCGTTTCCGGTGGTGATCGGGGCAGCGGCGCTGGCGGGCGCGCTCGCGGATCGGGTCGGGCTCGGGTTCGGCCAGGCGGCGGGGAGCGATGAGCCGGTCGAGAAGCTGGGAGCGGGTGCGGGGTTGGGCCGGGCGGTGCGGGTGGTCGCGATCTGGGTGCCGATCTGGTTGGGGCCGGTGGCGCTGCTGATGCTGTTCGCAGGGCCGGGCAGTGTGTTCACGCAGCTGGCGCAGTTCTTCAGCGAGGTCGCGGTGGTGACTTTCGGGGGGGCGTATGCGGTGCTGGCGTATGTGGCGCAGGCGGCGGTGGAGCAGCGGCACTGGTTGACGGCGCCTGAGATGCTGTCCGGGCTGGGGCTGGCGGAGACGACGCCGGGGCCGCTGATCATGGTGGTGCAGCATGTCGGGTTTCTTGCGGGGTATCGCGCGCCGGGCGGGATGCCGGCGCTGCTGGCGGGGACGCTGGCGGGGCTGCTGGTGACGTGGGTGACGTTCGCACCGTGTTTTCTGTGGGTGTTCCTGGGCGCGCCCTATGTGGAGGCGCTGCGGGGGGCCAAGCGGCTGGGGGCGGCGCTGGCGGCGGTGACGGCGGCTGTGGTGGGGGTGATTGCGAGTCTCGCCCTGTGGTTCGGCATTCATGCGATGTTTCACCGGACGATACGGGTTGCGGGTGTCGAACTGCCGGATCTGTCGAGCCTGGATCTGGGGGCGGCGGTGATCGCTGCTGCCGCGGCGGTGGCGCTGTTCCGGTATCGGGTTGGCGTTATGAAGGTTCTGGCGGCGTGTGCCTTGGCCGGGGTGTTGGGGCACCTCGCCGGCGTGATGTGACACGGGAGAGGATGGATGTCTGACGCGGATGGCGTGGTGCGCGGCATGCCTGGCCTGCTGCTGCGGCTGGAAGGGGCGGTTCTGTTGGGTTTGGCCGTGCTGTTCTATGCGCAGAGCCATGCGGGATGGGGAATGTTCGCGCTGCTGTTCCTGGTGCCGGATGTGGCGATGCTGGGTTATCTCACCAACCCGCGGCTCGGAGCGGCGTTCTACAATGCGGCGCATGTCACGATCGGGCCCGCGGCACTGGGCGTGTTAGGGCTGACGATGGCGCCTTGGGCTGTGCCGGTCGCGCTGATCTGGGCGGCGCATATCGGGTTTGATCGGGTTGTCGGCTATGGGCTGAAGTATCCGGATCGGTTCCAGCACACCCATCTCGGCGCGGGCCTGGGCACGCCGCGCGATCCGGGATAGAGCGCGCCGCATGCTCAGAGGGATTCTCACCGTCGGCGGCTGGACCATGGGCAGCCGGGTGCTGGGGTTTCTGCGCGACATGCTGATGGCGGCGCTGGTGGGCGCGGGGCCGTTGGGGGATGCGTTCGTGGTGGCCAACCGGCTGCCGAACATGTTCCGGTCGCTGTTCGGCGAAGGGGCGTTCAACGCGGCTTTTGTGCCGGAGTTTTCGGCCATGCTGGCGACCGGCGGGCCAGATTCGGCGCGGCGGTTCGCCGAGCAGACGTTTGGGGTGATGGCGTTCTGGCTGATCGGGCTGACGGTGCTGGCCGAGCTGCTGATGCCGCATATCATGGCGCTGCTGCTTTTGGGGAGCACCGCCGATCCGGCGCACCAGGCGCTGGTGGTGGATCTCGCGCGGATCACGTTTCCGTACATGCCGTTGATCTGTCTAACGGCCTTGCTGTCGGGCGTGTTGAACGGACTCGATCGGTTCGCGGCGGCGGCGGCGGCGCCGATTGTCTATAACCTGACCTCGATGGCATTCATGGTGGGGCTGATCGGGTTGGTGCCGACGGCCGGGCATGCGCTGGCGTGGGGGGTGAGCGCGTCGGGCGTGTTCCAGCTGGGGCTGGTGGCGTGGGGGACGTGGCATTCGGGGATGGCGCTGCACCTGGTGCGGCCACGGCTTTCGCCGGAGATTCGCATGCTGTTTCGGCGGATGGCGCCGGGGCTGCTGGCGGCAGGGGTGACGCAGCTGAATTTGAGCCTGGATGTGGTGATTGCCAGCTTTCTGCCGGCGGGGACGCAGTCGGCTTTGTATTATGCCAATCGGTTGAACCAGTTGCCGATCGGGATCATTGGGGTGACGATCGGGACGGCGATGTTGCCGGGGTTGTCGCGGCAGGTGATCGCGGGGCAGACGGAGATGGCGCGGACGACGCTCAACCGGGCGCTGGAATATGCGCTGGTGCTGACGCTGCCGGCGGCGCTGGCGTTGGGGACGGTGCCGGGGGCGTTGATGTCGGTGCTGTTCGAGCGGGGGGCGTTCGACCATCACGCCGCGGTGATTTCGGGACAGACCTTGCGGGCATATGCGGTGGGATTGCCGGCGTTTGTGCTGATCAAGGTGCTGGTGCCGGCGCTGTTCGCGCGGGGTGACACGACGACGCCGATGCGCTGGGGGCTGGCCAGCGTTGCGGTCAACATCGTGCTCAACATCGCGTTCATGCGGCCGCTGCAGCATATGGGTCCGGCGCTGGCCGCGTCGGTTGCGGCCTGGTTCAATGTGGTGGCGCTGGCGGTGGTGCTGAAGCGGCGGGGGTTTTTTGCGCCGGATTCGGCGCTGTTGCGGCATGTGCCGCGGATGGTGATGGCTTCTGTGGCGATGGTGGGGGCGCTGCTTGGGCTGCAGGCCTGGGTTTTTGACGGGCTCGGCGGCGGGTGGCGGTGGCTCGGGCTTGCGGTGCTGGTGGGGGGGGGCGGGCTGGTCTATGGGGTTTCGGGGGAGGTGATCGGGGCGTTTCATCTGCGGGAGATGGTGCGGTCGTTAAGGCGCAGACCCCGCGTGGCGTGAGCCGTCGCGCCCGTGGCTTGACCCGGGGGCGCTTCCACCGGACAAATCCGTCCCCTTTGTTGGATATCAGGTTCCATGCAGCGCATCTTTTCCGGCATTCAGCCCACCGGCGTTCCGCATCTCGGCAATTATCTCGGCGCGCTGAAGAACTGGGTGCGGCTGCAGGACGGGCATGAGTGCCTGTATTGCGTGGTGGATCTGCATGCGATCACGCAGCCGCATGACCATCGGACGCTGGCGGCTTCGACGCGGGATCTGGCGGCAAGTCTGATTGCGTGCGGGATCGACCCGCAGAAGCATATTCTGTTCAACCAGTCGCAGGTGCATGCGCATGTGCGGCTGGGGTGGATCTTCACCTGCGTGGCGCGGATGGGCTGGTTGAACCGGATGACGCAGTTCAAGGACAAGGCCGGGAAGGACCGGGAGAATGTGTCCACGGGGCTGTTCACGTATCCGAACCTGATGGCGGCGGATATTCTGGCGTATCACGCCACACGTGTGCCGGTGGGGGATGATCAGAAGCAGCATATCGAGCTCGCGAACGATATTCGGGCGAAGTTCAACCATGATTTCGAGGCGGAGTTCTTTCCCGAGGTGGAGGCGCTGATTCTGGGGCCGGCGGCGCGGGTGATGAGCCTGCGGGACGGGGCGAAGAAGATGAGCAAGTCGGACGCTTCGGATCAGAGCCGGATCAATCTGACGGATGACGCGGAGACGATCTCGGCGAAGATCAAGCGGGCGAAGACCGATCCGGAGCCGTTGCCGAGCGAGGCGGAGGGGCTGGAGGGACGGCCGGAGGCGCGGAATCTGGTGGGGATCTATGCGGCGCTGGCCGATACGGACCATGCGGGGGTGCTGCGGGTGCATGGCGGCCAGGGGTTCGGGGCGTTCAAGGGGGCGTTGGCGGAGCTGGTGGTGGAGAAGCTGGCGCCGATTGCCAGCGAGACGCGGCGGTTGCTGGCGGATCCGGGGCATGTGGATGCTGTGCTGCGGGATGGGGCTGCGCGGGCTGCAGCGTTGGCGGATCCGATTGTGGCTGAGGCGGAGCGGTTGGTGGGGTTTTTGCGGCCATGAAGATTCCGCCGATGCCTTTCACCGTGACGGATTGGGCTGATGTGCCGCCTGTGGTGCATGCGGGGGAGACTGGCGAGGCGGTGTGGCGGACGGTGGAGACGGGCGATCTGCGGATGCGGATTGTGGAGTATTCGCCGGGATATCTGGCCGATCATTGGTGTGATCGGGGGCATGTGATGTATCTGCTCGAGGGGATTCTTGTTTCGGAGTTGAAGGACGGACGGGAGTTCGTGATGACGCCGGGGATGAGTTATCGGGTTTCGGATTTTGGGGATGCGGCGCATCGGTCGAGGACGGAGACGGGGGTGCGGTTTTTTATTGTGGTTTGAGGGGAGTACGAGATTTGGAACTGGTCTCACGTAACCTGGACCCAATGCGGGACTTGCCCAGTACATGTAGTAAGCAGAAGCCCTCCTCAAACCAACTATATTAATTAGCTATCAATAATTGGTGAACCGTTGGCAATTATATAATCAATATAGTCTTGCATCCATGTAAGCTGTGGGGTGCTATCTGCGATATGTCGCAGTGACTTCTCGTTTCTTAATACAAAATATTTGAATGGCGCGAGCTTTCGGAGCGTATCCTGTGTCCTTTCACCACCCGCGCGTAATACCAACGGTCATGAAGAATGACCGTTGGTCTGAGTCTTGGTCTGGCGCGCCGCCGCCGGCCAACCCGGCGCGCGATACCAACGGCCTTGATCGATGGAAGAGTCATCGTAATTGCTCACCCCACCTCTGCTCGCGCGTCGCGTGGTGACGTGGCTGCCAGCACGTGACGAATATCACCGAGGACGGAGCGGCCATTGGCCTTTGCGGTGCTGACCACGGAGCGGAAGGCGGCGTAGGTTTGCGCACCCCATTCGGAGCGAAAGCCGTTGGTCACCTTGCGGAAGATCACGCTGGGCCGCAGCGCACGCTCGCAGACATTGTTCGTGGCCGATACGGCGCG
>JBBILI010000044.1:0-43381 GCA_037445025.1 Rhodospirillales bacterium | reverse complement strand
CGGGGGCTCACCAAGGTCAGAGGCGAATGGGCAATGATCTGCACCGTCCACAACCTCCTCAAGCTGCACCGAGCAGCAGCCTGAGGCGATTGCGCTCATACACAAGATCCCAAACGACCCGCCGCCAGTACGCCGGCCTGGACCATTCTCGGACAAGCTCCTAGATCGCGCTGCGGCAGGTGGTGGCCGAAGGCGCCGGCGCGGATGCGAACAGGCCAGACGTCGCGGGGCTGGGGGTGACGGGCGCAGTTCACGCGGCGGCGGCCGACCCAGCGGATAGGGCGCAGGCCATCCGGGGTGTGGCAGAGTTGGCCGGGGCGAAGGTCTTTGATCGGGATTTCACCTCGGCCGGTGGCGATGCGTGTGCCTTCTGCAAAGCAGGTGACGTCGGTGGTGATGGTATTGAACGGGAGAATCGAGAAATCGGCGGTCTGATAGCTGCCGCTTATGTGCAGTGTTGCAACGGGTGCCCCATTGCTGAACGGTGCTCCGCTGTTGAACAGGGACAGCATGTCCGTCGTCGGATCGTAGCTCAGCGACGTGAACACGACGGAGCTGATCGACAACGTGTCCGACTGGCGGAAGCCGACGATATCGCCGGCGAAGGATGGCTCGACCTGGATCTTGGCGTTGCCGGCGTTGAGGTTCAGGGTCTGTGTGGCGGCGGTGGTGGCAAGGAAGACCGTGTCGCTGGCATCGACGTTGATCACGCCGGCGCCGATCATGCTGGCGCTGAACGAGACGAACGTGCCAGCCGGGGCAATACAGTTGATCGTTCCGTCATTGGTGAAGGTATTGCTGGAGCTGGTCGATTCCGCGGTGAACTGGCCACTGATGTTGAGCGTGCCGTCGAGCACGAAGTTGCCGCCACCGAACAGGATGAAATCGGTGGTGGCGGACGCATTGAGGGTGCCGCTGACGACGAACCGCGCGGGCAGCGCCGCGTTGCCCTGCAGGATCGCTATTTCTGTGTAGGGTGCCGCGGTGGCGAGGGTGCCGAACACCTGGGTCGTCTGCTCGACGTCGAGCGTGGCCTGGGAGAGGGAGGCGACCGAGAGGAGGGACCGCGTGTCCAGCGTGCTGCCGATGATGCTGATCGTCGGGTTGATGCCGCCGAGATCGATGGTCTGAGACTGCAGATCGATCCCCGTCAGCGTCACGGCGCCGGCGTTGATGAGCGCGGTGTCACCGGGCTGGGGGATCGCGTTGAGACCGGGCTTCCATTGGGTGGGATCGGTCCAGCTGCCTGTCGTCCCGGCCAGGTCAGAGTTGCCATCACAATGTTCCTGCCCAAGATCAAATGTTCCGCAATCGCGGTGTATCGCCGCGGGCGGGCACCCGATAGCCGTGCCGGTCCGGCATCACCGGAAAGTATCAGATCGCGAGGTCGCTCTCTGTCAGCGTGGTGGCGCCGATCAGGCCGGCATCCGCGCGCAGACCGGCGGGCAGGAGGCGCGGGATAAAGATTTTGTGATGATGCGACAAGGCGGCTTCCAGCCGGGGCAGGAAGCCCGGCGCGAGGCCTACTCCGCCGCCGAGCACCACGAGCGGCGGGTCCAGCAGGGCCTGGACCCCGGCCAGGGCGTTGGCGAGGGCTGACGTGGCGGCGCCCAGCAGATGCTCTGCCCAGGGTGTGCCGATGGCGAGCAGGCCGGGCATGTCGATGTCATGGCCCAAAGCGCGGGCGCGGCAGACCATGCCGAAGCCTGACGCAATGCTCTCCAGCGTGCCGCCGGGCTGGGGGAGCTGGCCAAGGCTGCCGGCGAGGCCGCGCGCGCCGGTCAACAGCTTGCCTCCACGCACGATGCCGCCGCCGATGCCGCTGGAGACGGTGAGGAACAGCAGGTCCGATCCCGCGCCCGCACCATGGCGGTGCTCGCCCCAGGCGGCGGCCTGGGCGTCGTTGGCGGCCAGCGTCGGCAGGCCGAGCGCGTCGGCCAGGCAGTCTGCCAGAGGAAAGCCCGCGGGGATGGCCAGTACGTCGGGGTTCAGGGCGGACCAGGCGCCGTTGTGGATCAGGCCGGTGGCGGCGATGGCAGCGCGGTTGGCTTGGCCCTGCCACGCCTTGGCCAGGGCGGCGAGGCGGTCGGCCCAGCCGGGAGAGGCAACGTTGCGATCGGTCGGGATCTGGCGGCGATGCAGAACGATGCCGTTCTGCACGAGGGCGGCAAGCGTCTTGGTGCCGCCGATGTCGAAGGCAATCACCGGCGCCGGATCGGCTTCGGCGCGGATGGACTCGGCGAACCAGGCGGTGATGTGTTCGGGCCGGGTGATGGCCGAGCCGACGACGACGCCGTCGGCCCCCGCGCGGATGGCGGCGGCGGCAAGATGCGGCGCGTTGTAGCGGCCTTCGGCCAGCACCGGCACACCGAGGCGCGACAGGGCGCGGACCAGGGCGAGGTCCGGCGCCGATGGCACGGGGCCGCCGGTGTAGCCGGACATCGTGGACCCCACGATGTCGGCACCGGCTTTGATGGCGGCTTCTGCGTCGGCGAGGGTGGCGCAGTCGGCCATGGCGCGGCGGCCGGTGGCACGGATGGCGGCGAGCAGATCGGCCACCGGGACCGGGCGCGGGCGGTCGGTGGCGTCGACGGCGATGATGGACGCTCCGGCTGCGGCGAGGGCTGCGATGTCTTCCAGCAGCGGCGAGATGCGAACGTCGCTGTCCGGCAGGTCACGCTTGATCAGACCGATCACCGGCAGGTTCAGCGCACGGGTGACGGCTGCGACGTTGGCTGCCCCTTCGATGCGCAGGCCGACCGCACCCGAGGCCACGGCGGCGCGGGCGAATTCTGTCACACCGTCCGGCGTGTCGAACGGGCTGCCGGGCACCGGCTGGCACGAGACGATGAGACCTTTGATCACGCCGGCCATCCCGCGACCGGGATTTCGCGCCGTTCGGAGCTCGACTGCTGTGTCGCCGCGATGGTGGCGATGACGGCGCCGCCCTGGGCGGCGGTGACCGGAAGCGGTGTGCCGTGAAGCAGGGCGGCGCGCATCGCCGCCCAGCCGCGTTCCAAGGCGCGCAGGGGCCAGTCCGGCTCGCTGGAGCCGGGCAGGTCGCGCCAGTGGCCGCCCTGGCCGATGCGCACGCCGGTGTCGAGATCGATGCGCAGCGTGCCGTCCTCGCAGCCGATCTCGGTGTCGTTGACCATGGTGAGGTCGCGGTGGCCGACGCTTCCCAGCACGCCGAGCCCGCCTGCGGCAAAGCGAAGCAGGGCGAGGTCGACATCGGGGACCGGCTGGTCGTGGAACAGGTTTTCTGACGTGGCGGAGACGGCGGACACGTCGGAGCCCATCAGCAACATCAGCCGGTCCAGCGCGTGGATGCCGGCGGTGAGCAGCATGCCGCCGCCGGCTTCGCGCGTGAGGTGCCAGGGGCGCCGGTTGCTCTCCATCCAGCGTTTGCGTGTGCCGCTGCGCCCGACGCGGGGGCGGCCGAGCGCGCCGGTGGCGAGGTGTTCGGCGGCCGCGGTGATGGGAAGGGCGAAGCGCATGAGGTGGCCGGGGAGCAGGTGCACGCCTGACTGTTCGGCGGCACGGTGCATGGCGATGCAGTCGGCCAGCGACGGGGCCAGCGGCTTTTCGACATAGACGTGCTTGCCCGCCCGGGCGGCGGCGATGGCGATGGGCGCGTGCAGGTGGTGCGGCGTGGTGACGAGGATGACGTCGATGGCGCTGTGGTCCAGCAGCGCGCGCCAGTCGGCGACGGCGCTGCCGCCATGGGGGCGGGCAAAGCTTTCCGCTGACCCCAGATCGCCGGCGGCGGAGGAGACGAGGCGGATATCGGAAAATGCCGCCATGGCGCGGAGGTGATGGGCGGCGAAGTGGCCGGCGCCGGCGATGCCCACGCCGATCATCGTGCTGCCTCGGTGATGCGATCGACCAGGGTCATGGCGGCGATGGACTCGGTGAACCCCACCAAAGGCGGGCGGCCGTCGTGGAGGCGGCGCAGCGTGTCGGCCATGAAGGCGCGGTAGCGGGTGGCAGCCGGCAGCAACGTCAGGGGGCGGGTGGTGGCGTCGTCAAGCGTGGTGACGGTGGCGGTGTCGCCGCGGTCGACCAACGTGGCGTTGGATGCGGCGATGCGCCATTCGCAATCGCCGCCTGGGGCCATGCTGGCGAAGGTATAGCCGGCTTCGATCATGATCGTGGGGCCTTCTGGCAGGGTGAGGAGGGCTGCGGCGTGGTCTTCGACGTCTTCGCCGTGGGCGTGATTGGACAGCACGGCGCCGGCGACGGTGGGCATGGCCCCGAGCAGGCTCAAGGCGGCGTCGGCGGCGTGCAGGCCGAGGTTGCGCAGGGCGCCGCCGCCGGAGGTCGCGGGGTCAAGCAGCCAGGGTACGCCGTCGATGCGGTAGCGTTCGGGCGGGCCGTTGATGAGGCGGAAGCTGGCATGGGCGAGGCGGCCCACGCGTCCTTCGGTGCGGAGGCGGTCGGGCTCGGCCCATAGCGGGGCGCAGCGGTTCGCGAGCGGCACGGCGACGAAGGCATCTTTGTCCGGCGCAATGGCGGCGAGGGCGGCGGTGCCTGGGGCGGCGGGCTTTTCCAGCATCATCGGCAACCCGGCGGCGAGGCAGGCGCGGGCCATGTCGGGCACATCGGCCGGATGGCCCATCACCACGACGAGATCAGGCCGTGTGGCGAACAGGGCTTCGAGCGTGGCGGCCTGGGGGCAGCCGGATCGGGCGGCGAAGCCTGCGGTGATGGTGGGCTCGCGGTCCCAGACCGGGCCTGGGGCCGCACCGGCGGCGCGGATCGCATTCAGATGCATGGTGGCGTGCCAGTGCCCCACTCCTGCCAGCGCCACACGCATCCTTTGCCTCATGCCTTGCCGTTTCCACACATTCGCATGTTGACAGATATCCTACAAGTGGACAGGTTAACGCCCATGTCCGAAAGTCCCCTCGTCACGCTGCGTCGGCCGAAGCTGCTGCATGAATCGGTGCAGGAGAGCCTCAAGGCGTTCATCGTTGAGAACCGGCTGACCGCGGGGATGCCGCTGCCGCCGGAAGGCGAGCTGGCGCAGCAGCTCGGCGTGAGCCGGGGCTCGGTGCGCGAGGCGATCCGAGCGCTGGAATCCATCGGCATCATCGAAAGCAGGCGCGGCATCGGCGTGTTCGTGGCCGCGTTCTCGTTCGCGCCGCTGCTCGACAATCTGGTGTTCGGGCTGCGTGGCACGGCGCCTGAGGTGGCGGAGATGCTGCAGGTGCGGCGCGCGCTGGAGCTGGGGCTGATCGCCAAGGTGGTTGATGTGGCGGATGACGCCGTGGTGGACGGGCTGCGCCGCATCACCGACCGGATGCGTCACCGGGCCGAAGCCTGCGAAAGCTTCGCCGATGACGACCAGCGGTTTCACCAGGCTCTGTTCCAGCCACTGGGCAACACCACGCTGCTGCATCTGCTGGACGTGTTCTGGATGGCGTTCTTCAAGGCCTCGAACGACCTGACATTGTCCAACCCCGATCCGATGGCGACATGGCGCGACCATGCCGCCATCGTCGATGCGCTGGCCGCGCGCGACGCGCCGGCCACGCGGGACCAGCTTGACCAGCACTATGACGGCATCGCGCGATTGCTGGCGCGACAGTCGTCCAACCCCTCGCAGAAGGACACGCCATGATGCATCGCAGAACGCTTGCCAGACTTGCCCTGTCGGCCCCGCTGCTTGCCGGGTTCGGCGGCGCCGCCTTCGCTGACGACGCCACCGTGATCACCGGCGGGTTCGATGTCGGCCCCGGTGGCCAGCCCGGCAACTTCAACCCGATGACGGCGACAGCGGGATACACCTGGCTCAACACCTATCTTGAGCCGCTGGTGATCTATAACGCGACGCTGTCCAATATCGTCGGCGCGCTGGCGGCCAGCTTTTCGGTGAGTGCCGATCAGCTGACCTACACATTCAAGCTGGGCGACACCCGCTGACATGACGGGCAGGCGTTTACTTCAGCCGATGTGGCGTTTACCCTGGCAGTGGTGAAGAACCCGGTCAGCGGCTCGAACTACACTGCGCGGCTGGCGGGCATGACTGCAGTCGAAACGCCAGATGCGCACACGGTGGTGCTGAAGCTCGCTTCGCCCAATGCGGCGTTGCTGGACACGCTGAGCAAGGTGTTCATCGTGCCGCAGCATGCGCTGTCCGCCATCCCGGTGGCCGAGCTGGCGCGGCATCCCTGGTGGTCGACCACGCCCATCGGCACCGGGCCGTTCAAGTTCGTGCGCTATGTCAGCGGGCAGTATGTTTCGCTGGCGGCGAACCCCGACTATCGCCTCGGCAAACCCAAGGTCGATCGGCTGGTGAATCGGTATTTCGAGAACACCGCGGGTGCTGTGGCAGCACTGCGGTCGGGCGAGATCCAGTTCACCTATGTGGAGCCGGATGATCTGCCCAACTTCAAGGGCAATCCGGCGTTTCGCATCATCGAGGGGAATTTCTACGTGGTGAACTACCTGGGTTTCAACCAGGAGCTGAAGCTGTGGCAGGATGTGCGGGTGCGCCAGGCGGTGATGCATGCCATCGATCGTGCCACCATCATCAAGCAGCTCTATGGCGGGGCGGCGGTGCCGGCGAATTGCGGATATGTGGCCGCGTCGGTCGTGCCGGCGGGAATTGATCATTACGTATTCGATCCGGCCAAAGCGAAGGCGCTGCTGGCGGCGGCGGGCTGGGACAAGATCGCCGGGTCCAAGCCGATCACGCTGCTGACCTATTACAACAATCCGCTGGCGGCGAACGTGATGGCGGCCATTCAGGCGATGCTGGCCGATGTCGGCATCAGCGTAGTGCCGCGCATCGTCGATGTGCCGACCTATAATAGCATCGTCTACGCCGCCACGCCGGATTGGAACAGCTTCCCGATGGTGTATGCGGGGTTCCAGGACGGGCCGGACCCGAGCAGCCTCAACACCGCGCTCAATGCCACCCAGGTGCCGCCGGCGGGGGCCAACATCATGCGGGTGCGCACGCCGGCGCTGACATCGGCGCTGGACACAGCGTTGGCCGAGACCGATGGCACGAAGCGAGCCGGGCGCTATCAGGAGGTCTGCAAGGTGATGAACGCCGAACTGCCGTGGGGCACGTTGTGGGTGACCAGCCGCTACGGCGCGGCGGCGGGCAAGCTGAAGGACTTTACCTGGATTCCGGCACCCTCCGGCGGTCCGTTCGAGCAGCATGCCGAAAAGTGGTCGCTGGGCGCCTGATGTCACCGACGCTGCGCTACACCTTGCGGAGACTGGTGACGGGGGCGGCCATGCTGGTCGCCCTCAGCCTACTGGTCTTTCTCTTGTTGCGGGCAGCGCCGGGAGATCCGGTCGATGCGTATGTGAATCCGTCCGCGGCGATGTCGGCGCAGGATATGGCGGATCTCAGGACGCGTCTGGGGTTGGATAGGCCGTTGCCGATTCAATATCTGGCTTGGCTGCGCCAGGCGGTGCAGGGCGATCTCGGGTATTCCCTGCAAGGCACCTGCGAGCCGGTGCTGCCGCTGGTGCTGTCACGGGTGGATCCGACATTGTTGCTGATGCTGTAGGGGCTTTCGCTGGGGATTGTGCTGGGGATTTCGCTGGGGGTGGTCAGCGCCATCCGCCGCAACGGGGTGCTGGATGTGGCGTTGTCGGTGGGCGCGTTTGTGGGAATTTCCAGTCCGGCCTTTCTGACGGCATTGCTGGGGCTGTATGTGTTTTCGGTGCGGCTTCGAATCGCCCCGTCCGGTGGCATGTTGACGACGGGGAGTGCGTTTTCGGCTGGGGATCTGGCGGCGCATCTGGCGTTGCCGGCACTGCTGCTGTCGATTGCGCACACCGCGCTGATCACCCGCTACACGCGGGCCTCGATGTTGGAGGTGCTGAACCAGGATTTCATCCGCACCGCGCGGGCCAAGGGGGCGCGGGCGTTCTCCGTCATTGCGCATCATGCGCTGCGCAACGCGCTGCTGCCGGTGGTGACGTTGATCGGCTCCACCATCGGGATTGCCATCGGCGGCGCGGTGTTCATCGAGAGCGTGTTCAACTGGCCGGGATGGGGCTGCTGATGGTCGCCGCCGTGAAGGCGCGAGACTATCCCGTGATTATGGGAGCTGCTTTGCTGATCGGCGGGTTTGTCATTGCGCTGAACCTGCTGACCGACCTGACCTACGCGGTGATCGATCCGCGCATCAAGGTGGGCTGAGATGAGCCCGACACGGCGTGCCTTGCAGCGGTTCATCCGCAACCGGGCCGCTCTTGCGGGGCTGGTGGGGATCGTCGTTCTGCTGGTGCTGGTGGCGAGCTACCCGCTGTGGCTGGGGTTTGGGCCGAACAGTGTGGATCTGCTGGCGCGCAATGCCGCACCCGGCACGCGGCATCTGCTGGGCGCCGATGGCGTGGGGCGGGATGTGCTGGCGCGGCTGATGCAGGGCGGGCGCACGTCGCTGCTGGTGGCGTTCCTGTCGGTTTCGATCTCGCTGGCGATCGGGTTTGTTGTGGGGAGCGTGGCTGCCTTGGGCGGGCGATGGGCAAATGCGGTGGCCATGCGGCTGGTGGATCTGGCGATAACCTTGCCGCCGGTCATGCTGCTGCTGGTTATCGCCTCCATCACCGGGACCGGGCTGTGGCCGACGGTGTGGGTGATCGCGCTGCTGTCCTGGCCGGTGCTGGCGCGGATGGTGCGGGCGCGGCTGCTGGAGATCAGGCAGCGGGATTTCGTGATCGCCGCGCGCGGCATGGGCGCGGGGTTGGGGCATCTGCTGTGGCGGCACGGTCTGCCCAATTCGGCCGACATTCTTCTGGTGTATGCGACGCTGCAGATCGCCAACGCGATCCTGCTGGAGGCCGGGCTGTCGTTTCTGGGGCTCGGCATCGCACCGCCCGAGGCGAGCTGTGGGAACATGATGAACGCGGCACAATCCACCATCGTGCTTGAGCAGTATGTGTGGCTGTGGATGGCGCCGGGGGCGGCGCTGGTGCTGGCGGTGCTGGCCATCAACTTCATCGGCGACGGACTGCGGGACGCGTTCGATCCCCGATCCGGACTGTCATAGGGAAGATCTGCAATGTCTGGGTTTCATGGCGTCATTCCGCCGGTTGTCGTGCCGCTGACCACCGATTTCGAGGTGGACTGGGCGAGCTACACCAAGGTGCTGGAGCACCTGATCGCAGGCGGGGTGCACGGGCTGTTCGTGCTGGGCTCGACCAGCGAAGTGGTGTTTCACGACGAGGCGACACGACGCGCGATCATTGCGCATTCGGTCAAGGTCGCCAGCGGGCGGCTGCCGGTGCTGGCCGGCGTGATCGATCCGGCGACGGATCGGGTGATCCTGCATGCCAAGGCGGCGCAGGCGGAAGGCGCTGCGGCGCTGGTGGTGACGGCGCCGTTCTACACGCGCACCAGCATGCCGGAGGTGGAGGATCATCTCCGCTATGTGCGCGATGCCGTCGATGTGCCCGTGGTGGCCTATGACATTCCGGTCTGTGTGCACACCAAGCTCGATCGCAAGCTGATCTCCACCCTGGCGCGCGACGGCGTGATCGTGGGGCTGAAGGACAGCAGCGGGGATGGCGGCAATCTGCGTTACGTGCTCAGCGATCTTGCCGAGCGGCCTGACATCTCGATCATGACGGGGTCGGAGATCCTGGTCGATTCGGTGCTGGCCATGGGCGCGCATGGCGTGGTGCCCGGGCTCGGCAATGTGGATCCGGCCGGCTATGTGCGGCTGTGGGATGCAGCACAGCGCGGCGACTGGACAGCGGCGAAGGCGGAGCAGGAGCGGCTCTGCCGGCTGTTCGAGATCGTCTGGCAGGGCGTGCCGCGCACCTCCGCGGGCGCTTCGGGCGTGGGGGGGTTCAAGACGGCGATGCGGCGGCTTGGCATCATCGCCACCAACATCATGGCGCGGCCGCAGCGTTTGCTGAATGACGAGGAGGCCGCGCGCGTGGAGGCCATTCTGCACATCGCGGGACTGCTCGGCTGATGGGCGATGTCCTCGCCGCACGCGGATTGAGGACGGTGTTCCGCACCGTGTCCGGCGAGGTTACGGCCATCGAGGATGTTGACCTGACCGTCCCTGCCGGCGCCACCTTGGCGTTGGTGGGGGAGAGCGGATCCGGCAAGTCGGTGGCCAGCCTGTCACTTCTCGGACTGCTGCCGAAAGGTATGGGGCGGTTGGCTGCGGGAACGGTGATGTTCGCGCCACAAGGCGAGACACCGCGCGATCTGGCTGGGCTCGACGCGGAGGCGTTGCGGCGCGTGCGGGGTGCCGCGATAGGCATGGTGTTCCAGGAGCCGATGACCAGCCTCAACCCTGTGCTGACGGTGGGTGAGCAGGTGAGCGAGCCCTTGCGCATCCATCGCGGGGCCGGCCAGCGTGGGTCTTGGGCGGAGGCGGGGCGGTTGCTCGACCAGGTCGGCATCGCCGATGCGGGCCGGCGCTGCTGATTGCCGATGAGCCGACCACGGCCCTCGATGTGACGATCCAGGCGCAGATTCTTGACCTGCTGCAGCGGCTGCAGCGCGAACGTGGCATGGCCATGCTGTTCGTGACGCATAATCTGGGCGCGGTGGCGGAGATCGCTGATCAGGTCTCAGTGATGTATGCGGGGCGGGTGGTGGAGAGCGGGCCGGTGGCGGCGGTGCTGACCAGGCCGCGGCATCCGTACACCCAGGGCCTGATGGCAGCCATGCCACGGCTGGGCACGGCTTCGGTGCTGCGGGCGACGGACGAACCTCTGCCAGGCATTCCCGGCCAGGTGCCGGGCATTGCCGAGCGACCACGCGGATGCAGCTTCGCGCCGCGCTGCGGCCTGGCCGAAGCGGCCTGCCGTGACGCGGTGCCGGCGCTGGTGGAGGTGGCGCCGGGGCATCGCAGCCGGTGCCTGCGCTGGCGGGAGCTGGCGGCATGACCGCGGTTCTGTCGGTCAGGGGACTCTCCAAGCAGTTCGGCCACGGGGCGCAGGCGCTGCGCATCATCCATGACATCTCCTTCGACGTGGCCCGGGGAGAGGTGCTCGGGCTGGTGGGGGAAACGGGCAGCGGCAAGACCACCATCGCCAGGGCGGCGCTGCGGTTGGTGGAGCCGTCGGCGGGGCAGATCCTGTTCGAGGGGCAGGACATCACGCAGCTTGGTGCCAGCGCGCTGAAGCGGGTGCGGGCGCGGATGCAGTATGTGTTCCAGGACCCGTATGCCAGCCTGTCGCCGCGCATGACCGTGGGCCAGATCCTCACCGAAGGGCTGCGCATCCAGGGTGTCGGCCCGCAGAGCGAGCGGATGCGCCGTGCGGGGGAGGCGCTGGCACAGGTGGAACTGCCGGCGGAGGCGCTGCAACGGTACGCCCATGAGTTCTCCGGCGGCCAGCGCCAGCGCATCGGCATCGCCCGTGCTCTGGCGCTTGGGCCATCGCTGCTGGTGGCCGATGAGCCGGTCTCGGCGCTGGACGTTTCGATCCAGGCCCAGGTGATCAATCTGCTGCGCGGGTTGCAGAGAAGGCTCGGCCTGTCGATGCTGTTCATCTCGCATGATCTGGCGGTGGTGGAGTATCTGTGCGACCGGGTGATCGTGCTGTATCTCGGCCGCATCATGGAGATGGCGCCGACACTTGCCCGAATAGGGTAGAGCGCGACGTGAGCTGGGATCGCACTGGAACAGGATGCGCATGACCGACACCGATGCCCTGCTGGAGGAGGCGCTGGCGCTGCATCGTGCCGGTCACATCAGCGAGGCCGGAAATCTCTATCTGCAGGTGCTGGCACGCGCGCCGGACCAGCCCGCGGCACTGCACATGCTGGGCATGGTGTGCATGGCCAGCGATCAGTCCGAGCGTGCGCTGACGCTGCTGGACCGCGCGCGGGCGCTGCAGCCCGAGGATGCGGCAAGGCTCGGCAACCGGGCCAGCGTGCTGCATCTGCTCGGGCGCAACGACGAAGCGCTGGCGGTGTTCGACGCCTCGCTGACGGCCGACCCCGAATTCGCGCCCAGCTGGCGCAACCGCGGCGTGGTGCTGCATGCCGAGCGGCGTCTCGACGCGGCCTGGCAGTCTCTGGCGCGGGCGCGGGAGCTTGCGCCTGAGGATGCTTCGACCCGGCTGCAATCGGCCTTTCTGGATCTGCAGCGCGGCGACCTTGCAGCTGGCTGGGCAGGTCTGGAGGCGCGTTGGGAGACGGGGCTGGAGATGGCGCCGACGCTGTCCGGCCCACGCTTCACCGGGCAGGAGGATGTCGCCGGGCGTGTCGTGCTGCTGCATCACGAACAGGGCTTCGGCGACACGCTGCAGTTCTGCCGCTATGCGCCGCTGGTCGCAGCCATGGGCGCGGTGGTGGTGCTGGCGGTGCCGGCCGAACTGATCCGGCTGCTGCGGGGGCTGCCGGGCGTGGCCGCGGTGGTCGATATCGCCACGGTGCCGCCGCCGTTCGATCTGCAATGTCCGCTGATGAGCCTGCCGGCGGTGTTCGGCACCACGTTGGCGACGATTCCGGCGGATTGTCCCTACCTCGCGGCAGATCCGGATGCTGCTTCGGCCTGGAGGGCGCGGCTGGCCGATCTGCCGGGATTGCGGGTGGGCCTGGTCTGGTCCGGCGCGTCGCGGCCGGGCCTGCCGGATGCGCATCGCGTCAATCGGCGTCGCTCGATGCGGCTGGCGCAGTTCGCGCCCTTGGCAGAAATCGGCGGTGTGAGCCTGGTCTCGCTGCAAAAAGGCGTCAACGAAACGCCGCCGCACGGCCTGGTGCTGCAGGACTGGACAGGCGAGCTCCACGACTTCGCCGACACCGCCTCCCTGCTGTCCGGGCTCGACCTGCTGATCAGCGTGGACACGGCGGTGGCGCATCTCGGCGGCGCGCTGGGCGTGCCGGTGTGGGTGCTGAACCGGTTCGACACGTGCTGGCGCTGGCTGCACCAGCGGACGGACTCGCCGTGGTACCCGACGCTGCGCCTGTTCACCCAGCCCCAGGCGGGGGCGTGGGAGCAGGTGGTGGCGGAGGTGACGGCGGCGCTGCGGGAGCGCGTCGGTGGATGATGTCGCTGTCATGTTGAACCGGGCGGTGGCGCTGCACCGCGCCGGAGACCGGGATTCGGCGGCCGCATCCTATCGCGCGGTGCTGGCACGGGCGCCGGAGGAGCCGAATGCGCAGCATCTGCTCGGCGTGCTGCTGGGGGAGACCGGCGCGCCGCTGGAGGGCCTGGCCCTGCTGCGCGAGGCGCGGGCCCGGTCTCCGGATGTGGCCGCCATCGCCTACAACGAGGCCAACCTGCTGCTGCGGCTCGACCGGCCGGAAGAGGCGCTGGCGAGCCTGGATATCGCAGTCGCGTTGCAGCCGGATTTTCTGCCGGCCCTGCTGCACCGCGCCAAGGCGCTCATGGTGCTCGACCGCCCGGCCGAAGCGCTGGAAGCGGCGGAGACAGGCCTCACCATGGCGCCGTTGGAGCTGGGGCTGCATCTCGTGCGCGGGGCCGCGCTGCAGGCGCTGGGCGACGTGCTGCAGTCGCTGGCCAGTTTCGACGCCGCGCTGGCCCTCGCACCTGATGATCCCGAGGTGCATGCCACCCGCGCCGGCGCCCTGTACGATCAAGGAAATCTGCCGGCCGCGGTGTCCGGCTATGCCGATGCGCTGGCCCGCGATCCCGACCATGTGTTCAGCCTGTACAATCTGGCGCGGGTGCTGCAGGAAACCGGTGATCCTGCGTCTGCCCTACTGCTGTACGACCGCGCTGTTGCGATCGATCCCGGGCACGCGGCGTCGGTATGGAACCGGCAGATGTGCCGGCTGCTGATGGGCGATTTGAGCCGGTGGCCACGCCAATGGGGGGCTGGGCTGGGGGCGCCGCGGCGGGCGCTGGCGATGCCGCGCTGGGAGGGCGACGCGCTCACCGGACGGCGCATTCTGTTGCATATCGATCAGGGGCTGGGCGACACGTTGCAGCTCTGCCGGTTCGTGCCGGATGTGGTGGCACAGGCGGCGCATGTGGTGCTGGAGGTGCAGGCGCCGCTGGTGCGGCTGCTGCGCCGCAGCTTTCGCGCCACCGTCATCGCCCAGGGCGACTGGCATGTGCCGGTGGATTGTCACAGCAACATCATGGATCTGCCGGGTCTGTTCGGGATTTCGACCGATTCCATCCCGGCGGCCATCCCCTATCTGCATGCGACTCGGGCGGCGTGGCAGGCACGACTGGCAGCACTGCCGGGTCGGCGGGTCGGTCTGGTGTGGGCCGGCGGGCGCCGAGCGGACCCGCGCAACGCGGCGATGGACCGACGGCGTTCGCTGCCGGCCGCGATGCTGGCGCCGCTGGCCGCGGTGCCGGGCGTGACGCTGATCTCGCTGCAGAAGGGGCCGCCGGCCGCGCAGGGCAGCGACATTCCCGGGCTTGTCGACTGGACCGATGATCTGACGGATTTTGCTGACACCGCCGATCTGGTGGCGGGGCTCGACCTGGTGATCTCGGTGGACACCGCGGTGGCGCATCTGGCGGGCGGGCTGGGCGTGCCGGTGTGGCTGCTGAACCGGTTCGACACGTGCTGGCGCTGGGGATTGGGGCGCGACGACAGCGCCTGGTATCCCACCCTGCGCCAGTTCCGCCAGACGGAGCTGGGGAACTGGGGTGGGGTTGTCGACAAAGTCAGCAAGGCGTTGGGAGGCAAGTAGTTCTTTTTTGAAAAAAGAACCAAAAAACTTTCGTTCGGCTGGCGCTCTCCTTCGGAGAGAGGTCCGCTCAAAAGATTGAAAGTCTTTTGCTTCTTTTTTTCAGAAAAGAAGTGCTTCCTTCACTCCGCCGGCAGCCGCCGGCTGACACTCTCCAGCGAACTGTCATGCCGCAGCGCCAGCACGATCACCATGGCGAGCAGCACGAAGGCCGAGATCAGCAGCAGCCCCATGTTGAAACTCCCCGTCGCGTCCTTGATGCGCCCCATCGCGAACGGGCCGGCAAAGCCGGACAGATTGCCGATGGCGTTGATGATCGCAATGCCGGCCGCAGCCGCCGGGCCGGACAGGAAGGCGGTCGGCAAGGTCCAGAACACCGGCAGCACGGCGAAAGTGCCGAAGGCGCTGACGGAAAAGGCGATCATCTCCAGCAACGGATTGTCGGTCAGCGTCGCCGCGATCAGGCCACCGGCGGCCAGCAGCAGGGCGAAGGCCGCATGGCCCTTGCGCTCCAGCTTCGCATCCGACCGGCGCGAGTACCACACCATGCCGAGGGTGCCCACGATGTAGGGGATCGCGGTGACGAAGCCGGTGGCCAGGTTGGTCAGGCCGAACGCCTTGACGATGGTGGGCAGGAAAAAGCCCACGCCGTAGTTGCAGGCGACGGCGCCGAAATAAACCAGTGCCAGCGCCAGCACATGCGGGTTCATCAGCGTGGCCAGCACGCTCATGCCGCGCTTGGCCTCGCGCTGCGCGGCCTCGGCGGCCAGGGTGCCGGCCAGCCATTCGCGCTCGTTGGGCGCCAGCCAGTCGGCATCGGCCGGCCTGTCGGTGAGATAGACCAGGACCGCGACCGACAGGATCAGCGCGGGCACGGCTTCGACGATGTAGAGCCACTGCCAGCCGGCAAGGCCCATCACACCGTCAAGCCCGAGCAGCATGCCGGAGACCGGGGCGCCGATCACCGAGGAGAGCGGGATGGCGGCCATGAACAGGCCGATGATGCGGCCGCGATAGGCGCCAGGGAACCACAGCGTGAGGTAGAAGATGATGCCCGGGAAGAACCCGGCCTCGGCGGCACCGAGCAGCACGCGCACGGTGTAGAACGTGGTCTCGGTGGACAGGCCGGTGGCGGCCGAGATGGCGGGGATGAAGGCCATCAGCCCGGACAGGATGCCCCAGGTGACCATGATCCGCGCGATCCAGCGCCTGGCGCCGAACTTCTCGAGGAACAGGTTTGACGGCACCTCGAAGACGAAATAGGCGAGGAAGAAGATGCCCGAGCCGAAGCCGAACATGGAGGCGGACAGGCCGAGATCCTTGTTCATGGAGAGCGCGGCGAAGCCGACATTCACCCGGTCGAGATAGGCGACGAAGTAGCAGGCGATGAGGAACAGGATCAGGCGCGCCGACACCTTGGCGATCGTGCTCTTCTCAAGCTCGGACATGTTTTCCCCCTGGCCGGTGTGCCGGCATGATTTGCGGGGGGGAACCTGTTTTATTCGCGCCCGTATGACAAGGGTTTAATCCGTCGTGTCTGGAACGAGCGAGCGGATCAGTTCGAAGACGCGCTTGCGCACCGCGGTGTCGGTGATGCGGTAATAGGCGCGCACCAGTTCCACCGTCTCCTTGCGGGTCATGGTGTCGTCATGGCCGAAGCCCTCCTGCGCCTCGGAGAAGCCCATGGCGCGGCGGATGCCCTGGCTGCCGACCTGGCCGCCATAGCTGTTGGCAAGCGGCTCGGGCATGTCGTCGTAGAAGAAGCTGATCGGCACATCGAGGATGCGCGACAGGTCGAACAGCCGCGACGCGCTGACCCGGTTGACGCCGCGCTCGTATTTCTGGACTTGCTGGAACGTGAGACCGAGCTGCTCGCCAAGCCGCTCCTGCGACATGCCCATCATCATGCGACGCAGCTTCATGCGGTTGCCGACATGGATGTCGATCGGGCTGTGCTTGGCATCCTTGTCCGGCTTCTCGGCAAAATCGTCCATGGTGATCCGTCTCTGCGCCACACGGCCCTGCCTGGCGGTTGCACAGGGCGCACCTTTGGATGCACACGCCAGCACACACCGTGCTTCAGGTTGTCCTATTTCTTAACGGCACAACCCTGACGCGTCAACAAATGGATCGTGATTTGGGCAAAACTTAGAAAAAAGTTACGAATTCTCGTTTTTGCGTCGTGATCGCAGGGTCAGACCGGCGGCGGCGAGCAGAACCGCGCCGACCAGCGCCAGCGGCAGACGCAGCCCGTGGCGGGCGAACGGGGTGGGCGGCAGCGCGCCGGGCAGTTTCAGCACCAGCACGCCGGCCTGGTTCATGCCGAGCCGGCCGAGTTCATGGCCATGCGCGTCGAACCCGGCGGTGATGCCGGTGTTGGCGGCGCGCATCAGCGGCAGGCCTTCCTCCACGGCGCGCATGCGCGCGGCGGCGAGGTGCTGGCGAGGGCCGGCGGAGTTGCCGAACCAGGCATCGTTGGTGACGTTGGCGATCCAGGCCGGCCGGTCTGCCGGATCGATCACCTCGCCGGGGAAGATCACCTCGTAGCAGATCAGCGCGCCGACCGGGGGGATACCGTTCATGCGCAGCGTGCGTGGTCCCGGCCCTGCGGCGAAGCCGCCGCCGGGGGTGGCGCGGAAGGACAGCGGAATCCAGGTCGGCTGGTATTCGCCGAAGGGGACGAGATGGAACTTGTCGTAGACCGCCACCGCCGGGCCGGGTCCGTCGAGGGCGGCGAGGCTGTTGCGGGGGTGGTTCGCCTCATCGAAGCGCACCGTGCCGAGCAGGGCCGGGCCCTGGGCGGCGGCGGCGGCGGCGGCGCGGGCGGCGGCGTCCTGGGTCAGCAGGAACGGGCTGGCGGTCTCGGGCCACAGCACCACGGTGGGTGTGCCGTTCGCCTGGGCGACGCCCTGGCGCGTGAGGTCCAGATGCGTCTCGAAGCTGCGCAGCGCATCGGCGCGGCTGCGTTTCTCGGTTTCGGGAATGTTGCCCTGGACCAGCACCACGTCGAGCGTCGGGACCGGCAGCGCGGGCTGGGCCACGCGCAGCGCCCCGCCAAGGCCCCATGCCAGCAGCGCCACCGCCCCGAGCGCCATGGCGCGGCGGCCGAGGGCGGGGGTGCAGGCCAGGAGCAGGGTCAGCAAGGTCAGCCCGTGCACGCCGATGAAGGCGGCGGGCTGGATGAACCAGTCGCCCACGGCGCCGGGCAGCTCCCAGGCGCTGCCGAGCGGATTCCAGGGGAAGCCGGTGGCGGTGAACTGGCGGGCGAGGTCGCCGAGCACCCAGAAGCCGGCCAGGGCGAGCGCGCGCGGCCATCCTTCAGGAAAACGCGAGGCCAGTGCCGTCGGCACGGCGATGAACAGCGCCAGCACCGCGGCCAGGCCCGGCACGGCGAAGGGGACGACCCACCAGAACTGGTCGGCCTCGACCAGGATGGCGTCGGTGATCCAGTAGAGTCCGGGGATGTGCTGACCCAGGCCGAACCAGAATCCGGTGAGCGCCGCCTGGCGCAGGGTGCGCCCGCGCAGCAGGGCGAGCAGGCCGGGGAAAGCCAGCAGCAGCACCGGCAGCACGTGCAACGGCGGCAGGGCGAGGGCCGACAACGCGCCCAGGCCGATCGTCACCCAGGCGCGTGCGCGGCCGCTGAGGCCGGAGAGCTGGTCCAGCAGGCGCATCGATCAGGCCTTTACGATGCGCTCGGCTGGCACCGTCTGCCCGGTCAGCGCCCAGGCGATGCACTCGGCGGCCATGACGCCCATGTTGATCATCGAGGCCTCGGTGACGCCTGAGATGTGCGGTGTGCAGAGCACGCGGGGGTGGCGGCGCAGGGGATGGTCCGGCGCCGGCGGCTCGCCTTCGAACACGTCGAGCGCCGCACCGGCGATGTAGCCGGAATCGAGGGAAGCGGCCAGCGCCGCCTCGTCGATGATGCCGCCGCGGGCGGTGTTGATGACGAAGGCGCCGGCCGGCAGACGGGACAGGGCCGCCGCGTCGATCAGGTGACGGGTCTCGGGAGTGAGGGGGCAGTGCACGGAGAGAACATCCGTGGTCTCCAGCAGCGCCTCAAGGCTTCGATGCATGACAATGCCGTCACGCGCGGCGAGGCTGCGGGCGTGGGCGCTGATCACCATACCGAACGGGCGCGCCATGGCCGCCACCGCCTGGGCGATGCCGCCGAAGCCGAGCAGGCCGAGCCGTAGTCCGGCCAGATCGCGCACCCGCGCCGTGGGGTCGCGCCATTTGCCGGCTTC
The DNA here is from genome assembly GCA_037445025.1 of Rhodospirillales bacterium. Classification (GTDB taxonomy): domain Bacteria; phylum Pseudomonadota; class Alphaproteobacteria; order Acetobacterales; family Acetobacteraceae; genus CAIQQQ01. The sequence continues at coordinate 24,526 of JBBILI010000044.1, read as the reverse complement.
GATGTCGGCGCCGAGCGGGCGCAGATTCTTGGCCAAGGCGAGGATGAAGGCGATGGTGTGTTCGGCGACCGCCACGGTGTTGGAGCCCGGGGCGCGCGTGACCAGAATGCCGCGCGCGGCGGCGGCGGCGAGGTCGACGTCGTCCACCCCCACGCCGTGGCGGGCGACGACAACGAGGCGCTTCGACGCATCCATGGCCGCTGCCGTCACCGGGCCCTGGCGGGTGAGGATGGCATGGGCCTGGATGTCGCCGGTGAGCTGCGCCACCGCCTCGGCCGAGGGGTAGGGCGGCATGTAGTGGATGTCGCAGCCGGCCGCCTCAAGCACCGCCACCGCCGGCGAGGCCAGGAAGCGGGATGTCATGATGACCTGGAAGCGGCCTTGGACGCGGTCGATCGGCACGCTATTCCACCGGCTCTCGGCGCTGGCGCTCGTAGTGCCTGGTGTATTTCTGGGTCACCAGCACGGTCTTGACCACGACGGCGACGTCGGTCGTGTTGAACTGGGGGTCGATCACCGCACCATCCCCGACAAAGCCGCCCAGGCGGAGATAGCCCTTGATCAGCGGCGGCAGCCGGGCCAGCACGCGGCGGTTGTCGAGCGAGGCAGGGTCCAGCCGCCGCATGTCCACATAGCGCGCGGGGAGCGCACGAGGGCGGATCTCCGGCGGGGCGAGGTGGTTGGCGGCGAGATAGGTGAGCTCTGCCGCGATCGCGTCAGGGTCGGTGCCGGGCAGGCTGGCGCAGCCGAACATGATCTCGATGGTGTGCAGGTCCACGTAGGCGGCGATGCCGCGCCACAGCAGCTGCATCGCGGCCCGGCCGCGATGGGCGGGGCTGACGCAGGAGCGGCCGAGTTCAAGGATGCGGCCGGGGAATTCCAGCATGGTGGTGATGTCGTACTCGTTGGCCGAATAGAAGCGGCCGAGACGCGCCGCGGCGGACTGGCGGATCAGCCGGTAGCAGCCGACGACGCCATCGGGCCCGTCGCCGATCGCGTGGTCCATCACCAGGAGATGGTCGGCCACCGCGTCGAATTCGTCGCAGTCGCGATGGGTGCGCATGGCCACCGGATCGGGGATGGCGCCCATTTCTTCGTAGAAGACGCGGTAGCGCAGCGCCTGCACGGCGTCGATCTCTTCGGGGGTGGTTGCGATGCGCACGCCAAGATTGCCCGCCCGCAGCTCGCCGAAACTTTTGGCGGGCGGATGGAACCCGGGTTGGGCCAGTGCGTCTGGCGCGATTCCTGTGGCGATGCCGGTCATCTTGCGAGGCCTTGGCGGAATGTGGACCCCGGTGCGGCGTTGCGCGGACCGGAGGGAGATGCGGTGTCTGCCGAACGGGCTGGGTGCGCAGTTTCGGTCTTCCGGCCGAACAGCTCAAGGCGGGCCGAAACCAGATCGAAGCCCAGCCGGGCGGCGATCTCGTGCAGCAGCTGTTCGTGGGCGGGGTCCTGGAACTCCGTGACACGGCCGGTGTCGACATCGATGAGGTGGTGGTGGTGGCCGTGCTCGGTGGGCTCGTAGCGGGCACGGCCGCCGCCGAAGTCGCGCTTTTCCAGGATGCCCTTCTCTTCGAGCAGCCGGACGGTGCGATACACTGTGGCGATCGAGATCCGCCCGTCGAGCGCGGCGGCGCGGCGGTAGAGCTCTTCGACGTCGGGGTGGTCGCCGGGCTCGGACAGGACTCTGGCGATGATCCGGCGTTGGCCGGTCATCTTCAGTCCCTTCTCGATGCACAGACGCTCGATGCGGCTTTCCATCCGGTTCCCAGCTTTGCCGTGCCGTCAGGCTTCAACGACGATGCAACACAATCGATGCAGCGTCAGCCCGGAGCGCCTGCGCGCCAGCCGCGCAGAACGCAGATCGCCGATGGCGTAGCCGATCCGGGGCGGGCCTGTCCAATCGTGACAGAAAGGTCATGCGCTGCCGGCATGGCAGCCGGGAGGGTGGGCGGCCGGGCGCGCCGGCCGCAGGGTCAGTCGCGGTTGCGCGGCTTGGTCCCGAGACCGATCTGCTTGGCCAGCGAGGAGCGGTGCCGGGCATAGTTCGGCGCCACCATGGGATAGTCGGCCGGCAGGCCCCAGCGTTCGCGATACTGATCCGGCGTCATGTTGTAGGCCGTCCGGAGATGGCGCTTGAGCATTTTGAGCTTTTTGCCGTCTTCGAGGCAGATGATGTATTCCGGAAAGATCGACTTCTTGATCGGCACCGCCGGCGGCGGCTTGTCGATCACAACCGGCTCGCTGCCGACGCCGGTGAGCGCGCGATACACGTCATTGATAAGGGACGGCAACGCGTCCGGCGTGACGGAGTTGTTTGACACATGGGCTGACACAATCTGTGCTGTCAGCTCCAATACATCAGCCGTCTGGTCCGTCTCCGTCATCAATGTGCCTTCCCGTTGCCTATTCAAAATTCAATATATGGAGATTCTCTCCGGCTTCGCAATCGTCAATTTGTCAAAATATGGAACCGCAGTCGTGATCAAGACAACGCCACATGATGGCGGCCCGGATACCCCCATAACGTCAGCCCACAATGCAATCGTTGCAGATGAAGTTATCGACATAACAGCTGATATCTGTCCGATGACGTTCGTGCGGACGCGATTGGCGCTTGACCGGCTGGAAGCGGGCCAGGTGCTTCAGGTGCGGCTGCGCGGGACGGAGCCGCTGCACAACGTTCCGCGCACGGCAGCGGCGCAGGGACACGCGGTGCTGCGCCTGGAGACCGGGGCGGACGGCATCAGCATGCTGTGGCTGCGACGGGGGTGAGGTCACGCTTCAGCACCAGCGCGTCCTCGCCGGAGAGATAGTAGCGCCGCCGTCGCCCGACCTCGCGATAGCCGCTGCGGTCATACAGCAGCCGGGCGGCGTTGTTGCGCTTGGCCACCTCCAGGAACATGGCGACCGCGCCGGCCTGGGCGGCGCGGTGTTCGGCCTGCTGCAGGAGCAACCGGGCAGCACCCTGGCGGCGTTGGATCGGTGTGACGCCGAGGGTGAGGATCTCCGCCTGATCTGCCGCCACCCGCGCCAGCATCAGGCCACATGGAGTTTCGAGGGCCGAGATCGCCAGCAGACCGAACGTGCCGGGCAAGCCGAGCTGCTCGGCCATGGCTGCAGCGGACCAGCGCTCCCCCGGCGGGAAGACGGCCTCGTGCAAGGCTGCCAGCACCGAAGCGTGGGCGATGGTGGCGGGGATCAAATGTGTCATATTCCCGGCGCGGGCGGCAGCCCGTCGCCCGGCGCGGGCGGCAGCGCGTCGCCTGGCGCGGGTCGCAAGCCGGCGGCCGGCAGCTTCGCCTCGGGCGGATCGATGTAGAGCGGGGCGGCGTCGCATGGCGGCATCAGGCCCGCAAGGCGCAGGACGGCCACAGCGGCGACGTCTTCGGCGCGCGGCAGCCGCGCGTCGGTGAGACGGACATCGACATCGTTGGCGGCGAGGGTGGCAGCCACCACGATCGCGGCGTCGCCGGCGATGGCAACAGGTCCGGCCGGGCGCGGCAGTTCAGTGAGCAGCACCGGGCGCATGGTGCCGGAGGCATCGAGGAACACCCGGCCGCGCCGGCTGTCGATGGCGGTCCAGAGCGTGCGGCCGGCGAGCGGTCCGACCTGCATGGCCAGCGCCTCGGCGACGGTGACGCCGATGACCGGCCGGCCGTCAGCGGCCAGGCCCTGGGCGAGGCTGAGTGCTGTGCGCAGCCCGGTGAAGCTGCCGGGGCCGATGGTGACGGCGACGGCATCGAAGCCGTGTCCGTCCAGCACCTCCGCCACCATGGGCGCGAGCACGGCGGACTGGCCGCGCCCGGCCGGCGCGCTGCGCGCGGCGAGGACGACGCCGTCGTCGACAAGCGCCACGGAGCAGCGGGCAAGAGCCGAATCGAGGGCAAGGATGCGCATGGCCTGAGTGTAGTCTCAGCGTCACTCGGCGGCGATGGACTTCGGCTCGACCATGGCGGCCGCCTTCTGCAGATCGACCGAGAGCAGGCGGGACACGCCGCGTTCCTGCATGGTTACGCCGTACAGCCGGTCCATCCGCGCCATGGTGTGGGCGTGGTGGGTGACGACGAGGAAGCGTGTGCCGGTGTCCTGCACCATGTCGTCGAGCAGGGTGCAGAAGCGGCCGACATTGGCGTCGTCCAGCGGGGCGTCGACCTCGTCGAGCACGCAGATCGGCGCGGGATTGCAGCGGAACACCGCGAAGATCAGCGACAGCGCGGTGAGCGCCTGCTCGCCGCCGGAGAGCAGGCTGAGGGCGGCGAGCTTCTTGCCGGGCGGCTGGGCGAAGATTTCCAGGCCGGCGGTCAGCGGATCGTCGGAGCCGACGAGGGCGAGATGGGCGCGGCCGCCGCCGAACATGCGGGTGAACAGCGACTGGAAATGCTGATCCACCTGGGTGAACACCGCCTGCAGCCGTTCGCGGCCCTCGCGGTTCAGGTGGCCGATCGAGCCGCGCAGCTTGGCGATGGCCGTCGCCAGCTCCTCGCGCTCGCGGGTGATGCCGGCGATCTGGGTTTCGATGGCGTCGGCCTCGATCTCGGCGCGCAGGTTGACCGGGCCCATCTCCTCGCGTTCGCGCAGCATGCGCTCGTGGCGGCGGCGATGTTTCTCCTCCGCCGCCTCGCTGACATCGGCGGGCGGGTCGGGCAGAGCGGGGTTTGCGCCGAGGCGTTCCAGGACCCGTTCGGCGACCACGCCCCAGGCGTGCTGCGCCTGGGTGGCCTCGCCCTCGGCGCGCACGGCGGCTTCACGGGCGGCGGACAGGGCGGCCTCGGCGGAGCGCGCCTGGTTGCGTTCGGCCTCGGCGGCGGCTTCGGCGTTGGTGAGATGCGTGGCAGCGGCGCGGTGGTGGGCTTCCGCGCCATCGAGCGTCTCGGCGGCGGCGCGGGACTGTTCGGCGAGGCGGTCGGGGGCGGCGCGCAGGCTTTCGCGCGAGGCCGCGGCCTCGGCGGCGCGGGCGGCGAGGTCGGTGACGCGGTCGCCGGCCTCGCGCTGGCGGCGGGTCCAATCGTCGCGTTCGGGGCCGATCAGGCGCAGGCGGTTGGCGCGGGCGGCGGCGGCGCGGGCCAGGGCGTCGCGCGCCTCGGCGGTGGCTTTCTCCTGGCTGCGGGCGGCGGCGAGGGCGGTGCGGGCGGCGTCGAGCGCGTGGCGGGCGGCGGCGGGATCGGGCAATGCGGCCAGGGCGGCGCGGGCGGTGTGCAGCGCCTGTTCGGCTTCGGCGCATTCGGCGGCGAGGCGCAGATCCTGTTCGGCGAGGCCGGCGCTGCGGGCGGCGGTGGCGGCGGACTGCGATTCCAGGCGCGCCTGCTCGGCGCGCAGCCGGGCGAGGGTCTGGTCGGCGGCGTCGCGCGCGGCGCGGGCGGCGCGCTCGGCGGCGGCGGCGCTGTCCTCGGCCTGCTTGGCGCCGGTGCGGGCCTCGGCCTCGGCCTGGTCGGCAGCCCGGCGGCGCGCCTGTTCGAGAGCGTCGGCATCGGTGCGGGCCTGCCGCTCGGCGGCTTCGGCGTCGCGCAGCGTGGCGAGGGCGGCCTGGGCGGCGTCCTGGGCGCGGGCCAGGTTCGCGGTGAGAGCGGCGAGCCGGTTGCGCTGCTGCAGGCGCACGGCGGCGGCGGTGCGGGTGCCGGCGCGGACGGTGTAGCCGTCCCAGCGCCACACCGCGCCTTCGGCCGAGACCAGCATCTGGCCGGGGGCAAGCGTGCTGGCGGCGGCGCCGTCGGTGACGAGGCCGATCTGCGACAGGGCGCGGGCCAGGGTCGGCGGTGCAGTGACGATGTCGGACAATGCGCGCGCACCGTCGGGCAAGGCGGGCGACGGGTCGAGCGGCGGCATGTCGCGCCAGTGGCGGGCGGCAGAGGTGTCGGCGGCGGAGTCGAGCTCCTCGCCAAGGGCGGCACCGAGCGCGGCTTCGAGGCCGGCGGGGACCACCAGCTGGTCGACCATGCGCGGCCATTTCTCGTGGTCCTTCACACCCAGCACCTCGGCCAAAGCCTGACGTTCGGCGGCGAGGCGGGTGCGGGCGGTCTCGGCGGCGGAGGCTGTGGCGCGGGCGCCGGCGACGGCGGCTGAGGCCTCGCTGCGGGCGCGTTCGGCGAGGCCGCGGCCTTCCGCGCGCAGGCGGGCAGCCTGGGCCTGGCCGGCCTCGCGCCGGGCGGCGGCGGCGGCGAAGGTTTCGGTACGCGCGGCCTCGGCGGCGGCAAGTGCCAGCGATGCCGCCTGCGCCTCGGCGGCGGCCGTCTCGGTGCGCGCGGCCGCTTCGGCCAGTCGCTCGGGCGCGACGAGGCTGGCGGAGAGGCGTTCCAGCTCCTCGCGCAGCTTGGCGTGCTGTTCGCGCAGACGGCGGGCGCGGGGTTCGGCGGCGGCCAGCGCCTCGGTGGCGGCGCGGTGGCGGGCGGCGCCTTCGGCGGCGTGCTCGGTGGCGCGGTTGGCCTCCTGGTCGGCCGCGCGCACCGCGCAGGCGGCCTGCAGCGCCGCGTCCCGCGCCGCCTGGGCGCGGGGCGGATGGGCGGTCTGCTCCTGTTCGAGCCGGGCCTGCTCCTCGGCCAGACGGGTCACGGCGAAATCCGCCTCGGCGGCTTGCCTGCGGGCGTGCGCGAGGTCGGTGTCGAGCTGGCGATAGCGGGTTTCCGCCTCGGCGAGGGCGGCGCGGGCGCGGGCGATCTCGGCGGCGATCTGCTCGCGGCCGAGGCGATGGCGTTCCAGCGCGGTGCGCGCCACCGCCTCCGCCTCGCGCAGCGCGGGCAGGGCGGCGGCGGCCTCGGTGGCGCGGGCGGACAGTTCGGTGGCGCGGATCGTCGCCTCCGCGACGGCGGTGGCGGCCGCGGCCAGGCCGGCCTGGGCGGCGTTTCGGGCCGTCTCGGCACGGGCGCGCTGTAGCGACAGCAGCTCCGCCTCGGCGCCGCGGATGGCGGCCGAGATGGTGCGGTAGCGCGCGGCCTGGCGGGCCTGGCGCTTCAGCCCTTCGAGTTGGGCTTCGAGCTGGCCGCGCAGATCCTCGGCGCGGGCCAGGTTGGTTTCGGCGGCGCGCAGCTTCAGCTCCGCCTCGTGGCGGCGGGCGTGCAGGCCGGTGATGCCGGCGGCTTCCTCCAGAATGGCGCGGCGTTCCTCCGGCCGGGCCGAGACCAGCGCGCCGACGCGGCCCTGGCTGACCATGGCCGAGGCGCGGGCGCCGGAGGCGAGATCGGCGAACAGGGTCTGCACGTCGCGCGCGCGGGCCTCGCGGCCGTTCACCCGGAACACGCTGCCGCTGCCGCGCTCGATGCGCCGGGTGATCTCCAGCGACTCCGCCTCATGGAACGGCGGCGGCGCCACGCTGCGGGTGTCCTCCAGCACGATGCTGACATCGGCCAGGTTGCGCGCGGCGCGATGCGCGGTGCCGGCGAAGATCACGTCGTCCATGTCGGCGCCGCGCAGCGACTTCGCCGAGCTTTCACCCATCGCCCAGCGCAGCGCCTCGACCACGTTGGACTTGCCGCAGCCGTTGGGGCCGACGATGCCGGTCAGCCCCGGCAGGATCTCCACGGAGACCGGCTCGGCGAAGCTCTTGAAGCCTGCGATGCGAAGCCGGGCGAAGCTGGCGGGCAATGGGGTGTCCTTAGGATCCTGCGGCCTCGTCCACCAGCTTGGAGAACTCGGCGAAGCTCAACTCACCCGCCACCTTTTTGTCCTTGGCGCCAGGGCCGTTGAAGATGAACGTCGGAGTCGAGTCGACCTGCAGGGTTTTTTCCGCCGTCTCCTGGTCGGCCAGGATGGCGTTGCGCAGATCGTTGTCGGCGATCGTGGCGTCGAACACCTTGCGCGACAGGCCGGCGAGGCCGGACATCTTGGCCAGTTCCTCGGTGGTGTTGACGCCGCGGGCATAGGCCCAGCGCGCCTGCGAGGCGAGGAGGGCCGAGACGAACGGCTCGTAGCGCTCCGGCGGCAGGCTGCGCGCCACCATCGCCGCGGTCAGCGCCACCTGGTCGAGCGGGAAGTCGCGGAACTGGTAGCGGAGCTTTCCGGTCTTGACGAGCTGGTCGACGATGGTGGGCAGCACGTCGCGCGAGAACGCGGCGCAGTGCGGGCAGGTCAGCGAGAAGAACTCGGTCACCGTCACCTTCGCGTCGGCGCTGCCGATGGCGCGGGGGGTGAGGGTGGCGTCGGCCCGGGCCTGGGTGGCGAGCAGCACGGGGGTGGCGAGCAGCAGGGCAGGGGCGGCAAGCAGCGAGCGGCGGAACAGCATGGGGAATGACCTCCGAATTCACAAAAGACTAACGCTTGGTCGGCTTGCTCGTCGACAGGACCATGCGGCCGAGCGATTCCAGCGCGTCGCGCAACGGCCCCTCCGGCAGATCGGCGACCGCCTGGCGGGCGGCCTCGGTGGCGGGCCTTCGGACGGAGGTGGGGCTTGGCTGTGCCACATGGTCCTGCACGAAACGCAGCCTTGTCACGGTCGTCTGCCCCATATGGGCGTTGATCCGCGCGATCAATGTGGGAGCCATATGCTGCAGCTCCATGGCGATCGGGCCGGTGCAGGCAATGGCCAACGTGGCCTGGAACAGTTTGCGCGGCGTGGTGACCTGGCCGATGGCGGGGCCCACGATCATCTCCCAGTCCGCCAGCAGCTGGGCGGTGGCCGGGGCGCGCTTGCGAAACGCCGGCTTAACAAGCGGCGGCAGGATGGTGCCGAGTGCGCGCGGGCCGAACACGTGCCGCTGGTCGGGCTTGCCGGAGGAGGGCGGGTTGCTCATACCGGCGTCATGCGCCAGGCCGCCGCCCTTCTGCAATGGTATGATCGACAGCGCCGCGCCATGCCGTGGCGGGCGCTGCCGGGGGAACATCCCGACCCCTATCGGGTGTGGCTCAGCGAGATCATGCTGCAGCAGACCACGGTGGCCGCCGTGGTGCCGTATTTCCGCCGCTTCCTCGAACGCTTCCCGTCGGTGGAGGCGCTGGCCGCGGCCGACACCGAGGCGGTGATGCAGGCCTGGGCGGGCCTGGGCTACTACGCCCGTGCCCGCAACCTGCACGCCTGCGCCAGGGCGGTGGCGGCGATGGGCGGGTTTCCGCGCACGCTGGACGGGCTGCGGGCGTTGCCGGGCATCGGGCCCTACACCGCGGCGGCCGTGGGTGCGATCGCCTTCGGGGTGCCTGTCGTGCCGATCGACGGCAATGTCGAACGGGTGGTCAGCCGGGTGTTCGCCATCACCGATCCGCTGCCGGGGTCCAAGCCTGCCATCGCCGAAGGAGCGGCCCGGCTGGGCGACGATGCGGCGGCGCGGGCCCGGCCGTCGGATTTCGCCCAGGCGCTGTTCGACCTGGGGGCCACGATCTGCACACCGACCAATCCTGTCTGCGCGCTGTGTCCTTGGCGCGAGGGGTGCGCGGCGCAGCGTCAGGGGATTGCGGGCGAGCTGCCGCGCAAGACGCCCAAGGCGGCGCGGCCGATCCGGCGTGGGGTGCATTTCTGGCTGATCGATGCGCAGGGCCAGGTGCTGCTGCGCCGGCGGCCGCCGCGCGGGCTGCTGGGCGGGATGACGGAACTGCCGGGCACGGCGTGGCGGGTGGAACCGTGGTCCGAGGTCGAGATTGCGGCGGCGGCGCCGATGGCGGTGGCGTGGCGCGATGTCGGCGAGGTGCGGCATGGGCTGACGCATTTCGAGCTGCACCTGCGGGTGCATGCGGCGCGGGTGACGCGGATCGAGGCGGAGGGATTTCTACGGCCTGTGGACGCGCTTGCGCAGGAGGCGTTGCCGTCGGTGATGCGGAAGTGTGTGAAGGTGGCAGCGGTTCTTTTTTGAAAAAAAGAACCAAAAAACTTTCTATCGCTGGGGTACTCCCTCTCCGGAAAGAGATTACTCCAGCGATAAAAAGTCTTTTGCTTCTTTTCTTCAGAAAAGAAGTTCTTTCTTACTGCTCTCTATAGCTTAAAAGGAGCAATCCAATAAACACGAACAACACCGGCCAGACCCACCCCGCCATCCGCCCGGCACGCCCGTCGAGCCGCAGCTCCAGCCAGCGCGCCGACCCCGCGAAGATCGCCGCCAGTGCCAGCGGCGTATGCGTCAGCTCGATCAGCAGCGCCTCCTTCACGTTGGCGATTGCGTGGCTGTGCGTCAGCAGCGCCGCCCCGCCCAGCAGGGTTGCCACCGGAAACACCAGGGCCGCCTTCTTGTTGGCCCAGCCGCCGGCGCGCACGCGCCATTCGAAAATCGCGAAGAACACCGTCAGCAGCACAAAGAACCGGTGCTGCAGCACCTCGATGTCACGCAGGCTCTCGAAGAAGCCCTCGGTGCCCAGCGGCCACACCTCCGGATCAGAGCGCAGGAACAGGAAGCCGGCCAGACCGAGGAACAGCAGCGGCCAATGCCGGGCGATCCGCAGGCCGGCCTGGTTGAGCAGGGCGAGCAGGCCGATCAGCACCACGAACACGCCGGCCCAGTGGTGGTTGTATTCCGACCAGCCGATGTCGGCGGCGTTGCGCACCGGCAGCTCGCCGCCGCCGGGGATGAACGCCGGCTGCGGCTTGGCCGCCTCGGCCGCCGCCTCTGCATCCAGCTTCGCCTGCAGCGCCGGCAAGGCGAGCACATCGTGGTCTGGCGAATGCATGTTCGGCCACACCGGCGTGTTGCGCTCCACCACTTCCGCCCAGGTGACCCGGTCGGCAGTCAGGTCGACCGCGGGGGGGACGGAGGTCAGGGACGCAGCGGCGAAAAAGAGGGAAAAGCCGATGCCGATCTCGATCTCGGCAAAGCGCTTCATCCGCTGCACCGGCGCGTTCGGGTCTGACCGCAGTCGCGCCGTCACGCGGGAATTGCCCCAGCCGAGACCAAGCAGGGCCAGGAACATCACGGCTTTGGCGCCGACCATCACGCCATAGGCAGTGCCGTACATCGCATCCGGCGCGCCGACATAAAGGATGCTGAAGATCGCGGCCGAAACCACGATGCAGGCGACGCCGACCTGCGACATCCGGCCGAAGCGCGCGCCGATGATGCGCCAGGCGTTCGCGTCATGCACCCGCGCCAGCGCCATGATGAAGGTGGGAATGCCGCCGATCCACACCGCGGCGCCGAGCTGGTGCAGGAAGGCCGAGGCCAGCAGAATCCCGCGATCGTCGAGCCGCGCTGCGGCATGGGTGGTCAGTGTTGCGGCCACCAGCTCGACCAGGCTTGCCGCCAGCAGCAGCACGCGCGGTGCGGAGGCGCCGCCGCCGAACATGGCGATGGCGATGATCGCCCCGGTGACGATCTTGACCATGCCGGCGATGGCCGAGCTCGCGCCCAGCGCGTCGAGCAGCGACAGGTCGACGGTGCCGACCAGGATCGCCGCCTGCAGGCCGACGGTGGCGGCCTCGGCCACCATCAGCCCGATCGCGGCCCAGCCGGCGATGCGCGCGGTGTCGGCGAGAATACGCGGGCCGGCCAGACCGAGCGCCTTGCTGAGCGGGGCGGACAGAAACACCAGGAACAGCACGCCGCCGATGGCCATCGACTGGGCGACGATGGTGAAGCCGTGGATGATGATGCTGAGATAGCCGAACAGATCGACAAGCAGGGCCATGGTTCAGCGTCCTGGCTGCACGATGATCGGCACATCGCCGCGGGTGATGTGGCCGTCCACCGCCAGCACCTGCCAGCGGATGGTGTAGCTGCCGGGCGTGAGGGTGACGGTGGCCAGCAGCACGTCGTCGCTGCCGTCATCGGTGATCAGGATGACGCTGGTGCTGCGATCGGCGCGGATCAGCGTCAGGCGGGAGCGGGCGCGGTCGATGCGGCTGTTGAAGCGCAGCCGCAGTGCGATCGGGCCCGGCGGGACGGTGGCGCCGATGGCGGGTGTGCTCTCCACCAGGATGGCGTGCGCCTGTGCCACGCCCGGCACCGCGAGTGAAGCCGCCAGCGCCAGACCCGACAGTGCGAAACGCCTTCGCATATGCAGCAACCCCGACCGTTGATGGGCGCTCCCTCTAGCCCGCGTCCGCCGGACTGTCCAATGATGGGGATGCAAGCGGGATGGACGCGGGATGCCAAACCTTGTGTAGTCCGCCCCCAACCCGAGCCCTGCCATGACCCGCCCGCCGCCCTCCACACGCGCCGACTACCGCTTCTTCCAGACCATCACCACGCGGTGGATGGACAATGACGTGTTCGGCCATGTCAACAACGTGGTGTACTATTCCTGGATCGACACGGCGGTGAACAACTTCCTGATCGACAACGGGATTCTGGAGCTGGGCCACAGCCCCATCGTGGGCGTGGTGGCCGAGACCAACCTGCGCTACCTCCGCGAGATCGCCTACCCCGACCCGGTCACCGTGGGTATCAGGGTGGAGCGGCTGGGCACCAGCTCGGTGCGCTACGTGTGCGCGGTGTTCCGGGCGGAGGAGGTGCAGGCCTCGGCCGAGGGGTTCTTCGTCCATGTCTATGTGGAGCGCCCGGCGATGCGCCCCACCCCCATCCCCGCGGCGCAGCGTGCCGCCTTCGAATCGATCATGTGAACAGGAGATCAGCATGGATACCGGCCTCAAAGGCAAGCGCGCCCTGGTTTGTGCGGCCAGCAAGGGGCTCGGCCGCGCCTGTGCCATGGCGCTCGCCGCCGAAGGTGTGGACGTGACGATCACCGCGCGCACCGCAGGGCCGCTGGAGGAGACCGCCGCCGAGCTCCGCGCGGCCTATGGCGTGAAGGTGACGACGGTGGCCGGCGACATCACCACCGAGGCCGGCCGCGCCGCGGCGCTGGCCGCCTGCCCGGAGCCGGATATTCTGATCAACAACGCCGGCGGCCCGCCGCCCGGCGATTTCCGCAGCTGGGAGCGCGAGGACTGGATCAAGGCGCTCGACGCGAACATGCTCACGCCGATCTTTCTGATCCGCGCGGTGGTGGACGGCATGACGGCGCGCGGCTTCGGGCGGATCGTCAACATCACCTCCGGCTCGGTGAAGTCGCCGATCCCGACGCTGGGGATGAGCAACGGCGCGCGGGCGGGCCTGACCGGGTTCGTCGCCGGGCTGTCGCGCCAGGTGGCGCGGCATAACGTCACCATCAACAACCTGCTGCCGGGGCCGTTTCTGACCGACCGGCTGCGCAGCAACGCGCGGGCCGCCGCCGAGGCCTCGGGCCAGGATGTCGATACGATGCTGCAGGAGCGGGCCAAGGCGAGCCCGGCCGGGCGGGTGGGCGATCCGGCGGAGTTCGGGGCGGCCTGCGTGTTTCTGTGCAGCGCGCAGTCCGGCTTCATCGTGGGGCAGAACCTGCTGCTTGACGGCGGTGCTTTCAACGCCACCATGGGGTGATCATGATGCTCCACGGCGCGCTCCTCCTGCTTCTGTTGATCGCCTCGCCCGCGTTCGCGCAGAAGGCGGAGGGCACGCTGCGCATCACCTGGCGAGAGACGATTCCGGATCTCGACCCGTATCACAACCGCCAGCGCACCGGTCTCGTCGTGGCGCATCAGGTGTGGGATGGGCTGATCGAGCGCGATCCGCAGACCCTGGCGCTGCGCCCGCTGCTGGCGACCAGCTGGAAGGCCATCGATGACACGACGCTCGAATTCGAGCTGCGGCCCGGTGTGACGTTCCACAACGGCGATCCGTTCACCGCTGATGATGTCGCCTACACCATCGCCCAGGCGACCGGCGAGGACCCGGCGGTGGCGGTGCCGAGCAACTATTCCTGGATCGCCGGGGCGGAGGTGATCGACCCGATGCATGTGCGCGTGCATCTGAAGCAGGTGTTTCCGGCGGCGCTGGAATATCTGGCGCTGACCCTGCCGATCCTGCCCAAGGCGTATCGCAGCCGGGTGGGCGCGACATTCTCGCGCTTTCCGGTGGGCACCGGGCCCTACCGCATCGCCGAAAGCGACCCGAACCGCATCGTGCTGCAGCGCTACGGCGGCTACTATCCCGGCAGTCCCAAAGGCCATGCGCTGATCGCCCATGTCGCGATCCGCGAGGTGGATGACGCCGACAGCGAGATCAACGACCTGCTGGCCGGCCGGGCGGACTGGATTTGGTCGTATCAGCCGGATCGCGGCCAGGAGATCCTGAAGAACCCCGGCCTGGTGGAGCTGCGCGCGGAGAGCATGCGGCTGGGCTATCTCTCGATGGACGCGGCCGGGCGCAGCGGGGCCGGCAACCCGCTCACCATTCTGAAGGTGCGACAGGCGGTGGAGGCGGCGATCGACCGCGCCACCATCGCCCGCGCCCTGGTGCAGGGCGGCGCCCGCGTGCCGGATGCGCCGTGCTTCCCCACCCAGTTCGGCTGCGATGCCGCTACCGCGGTGCACACCGACTACGACCCCGCCCGCGCCCGCGCCCTGCTGGCCGAGGCCGGGTTCCCCAACGGGTTCGACACCACGCTGGTGAGTTACGTGGTGTCCCAGTACACCGCCGCGGTGGCGGCCAATCTGGCGGCCATCGGCATTCGCGTCACGGTGCGGCAGCTGCCGGTCGCCGAGGCGATCGAGATCGCGGCACGCGGCGAGGCGCCGCTGTTCATGGGCAGCTGGGGCAGCTACTCCATCAACGATGTCTCGGCGATCCTGCCGTATTTCTTCGGCGGCGGCGACAACGACTACGCCAGGGTGCCGGCGGTGGAGGCGCTGATCGCGCAGGCCGGTCAGACCACCGACGCCGATCGCAGGCGGGCAGCCTATGGCGAGGCGATCCATCAGATCACCAGCCAGGCGCTGTGGCTGCCGCTGCACACCTATGTCACCCCCTACGCCATGACCCGGGCGCTGAACTTCAAGCCGACGGCGGACGAATTGCCGCGATTTTATATGGCAAGCTGGCGCTGAGGCGCCATTTCTCTGCCGTGAGTGTCACCCTTCTTGCCGTGCTGGGCCTTGCCGTCCCGCCGCCTGTGCAGCTCGCGCTGCCGGTGCAGCCGGCGTGCATCTCCTCACCGTTTGGCCTGCGCAAGCCGCCCGGGCCGCATGCGCTGGGCCCGCATGACGGCATCGACCTGCCGGCGCCGGCGGGGGCGCCGGTGTATGCAGCGGCGGACGGGCAGGTGATCTCCATCCATCGCCGGGGGCCGGGCGGGCTGGAGATGGCGATCGCCTCGCATGGTCCGGCCGGAGCCTTCGTGACGATCTATGCCCATCTCGGCCTGATCGCGCCCGCCTTCGCCACCGGCCGCACCGCGGTGCATGCCGGCGACCGTATCGCCGTGGTGGGGCGCTCGGGGGTGATCTACGGCACGCATCTGTATTTCGAGGTGACGGTGAACGGTCAGCCGGTGGATCCGGCGCCCTGGCTGCCGGTCAGGCCCTGCGGACAGTTCTGATCAAGCCAGACCCGGTGACCGTTCCGTGCCCATCGGACTGTGGGTTATACCAACCCGCAGAGGCGTTGACCCATGCAGAATGGGTCAACGCGGGCTGGCATTACAACGGCGTATCGAATCACGGGTGACGGATCGAGACCATGCAGCATCGGACGGTTCAGGCGAATGACGCCGCATTCCACGTCGTTCGGGCCGGGAAAGGGCCGCCTTTGCTGCTGCTGCACGGTTGGCCGGAATTCTGGCTGACCTGGGAGCCGGTGATGCAACGTCTGGCGGATCGCTTCGAGGTCGTGGCGCCGGATCTGCGTGGCTTCGGCGACAGTGCGAAGCCTGACGGCCCGTGGGGCGCCACCGACCATGCCGCCGACATGCTGGCGCTGATGGACGCCCTGGAAATGCCGGCCGCCGGTGTCGTCGGTCACGATGTCGGCGGTGCCTTCATCCAGGCGATGGCGCGCGCGGCACCAGAGAGGTTCACCGGGCTGTTCCTGTTTGACTTCGTCTACCCCGGCATCGGCGCGCGGATGGGGACACCCGATCGTCTGAACGAGATCTGGTATCAGTCGTTCCACCAGATGGACATGGCGCCCGCTCTCCTGGCAAGTTCCAGGCAGGCCTGCGAACTCTATATCGGCCATATCCTGCGGCATTGGACCTGTCGCAAGGATGCGTTCGACGATGTCATGTCCGCGTTCGTCGACAATTTCATGCAGCAGGGCAACCTCGCGGGCGGCTTCGCCTATTACCGTGCGGCGCATGCCGGGCGGATCGCCATGATGCGGGACGAGGCTCCCGCGCTGCCGCCCATCGCCGTCCCGACCTGCGTGCGCTGGGCCGAGCACGACCCGATCTTTCCCTTCGCCTGGACGGACCGTCTGGGTGAAACCTTCGCCGATCTCGATCTGGCGATGCTGCCGGGCGTGGGCCATTTCCCCCATCGCGAGGATCCGGATCTGGCGGCCCGCGAGATCGGCCGGTTCTTCGCGCGGCTTGGCCAGATGTGAGGAGATGCCGGTGACCGGGCAGCGTGACGCAGGGTGGTCGGAACTGCGGTGCTGCGCAGGCGGGACCTGGTCTGGTAAGCGTGCGCCACAGACCTGGAGTCAGGCAAGCAAGGCCTTCTTTTCTGAAGAAAAGAAGCAAAAGACTTTCAAACGCTGGCGCGAGTATGTCCGGAACGCTCCACGTCAGCTCATGCCGGGATCGCGGGTCATCTTGTCGATCCGGTCCCAGGCGCCCTGGGCGCCGGCCGGATGCAGCTTCTCGATCCGGGTTCTGTCCAGCCCGCGATTGGCGTATTTCTGATAAAGCGCAAACGTCGGCCAATACAGGCCGGTCCATTGCTGCAGCGTCACCCGCGGCTTTTCGAGCATCTTGATCGCCTCGGCGATCTTGTTGTCGAACATGTGCGAGCTTTTGAGATAGGCCTCGGTCTCGCCGCACGCCTTGAAGACGGCATCGGCATCGCGCTGCATCTGCTCGATGTTGTTGTTGTAGGTGTCGAGGTCGGTCCTGAACTGCTGGTCAGCCTCCTGCGCGGCTTCCTGGGCCTGCTGCTGCTTCTCCATCTCGGCGGCCTGCTCCACCGTCGGCGGGCCGGCCGCATGGGGCTGTCCTGGCAGGCCCGTGGGGGCGGCGTGCACCGGCTTCGCCTTCTTCTCCGCGTCATGCAGCGCCTTGGTGATGTCGGCGATCCTGGTGTTGATCAGCCCCATCATTTCGGCGTAGTCGGCGTCCTTGTCCGCGTCGTGCCAGGCCTTCTGGGCGCTGCCGAGCACGTTGGCGAACTGCTGGACACTGGTCAGCGCCGCCTTGAACGCCTCGACCGCCTCAGGCAGCTGGTTCGCCTTGAGCTTGGCGGTGGCATCCGCTGTCGGATCACCCAGCACCAGCGCCTTCCATTGCGGCTGGAACCGGTCCGTGCCGTCGGGCCAGGCATAGGCCTTGCCCATCGCCGGACCGTCCTTCGGTCGCATGATCGCGTTGAGCGGGTCGTTGCGCCCGGCGGTGTCGGACTTGCTCCACTCCGCCAGCGCCGCCTGCACCGCGCCCTTGTTGACCGCGGTGATCTCACCGTTGGTGACCGTGACGGCCGCGCGGATCTTCTTGCCGCAGGCCACCCAGTCGTCATGGTCCATACCGACCACCTTCCGGTTCCAGCCACCGGCGTCCAGCGCCTCGTTGCAGTATCGCATGATTTCAGGGTCGGCGAGATCCAGCCCCTGCGACTGCGTCTCGGTGCCGATCAGGCTGGTGGGGTGCAGCACCGTGCCGAGCGGATCGGTGGCGAGCTTGCCGAGGTTGCCCAGCGTCTTGGAGACGCTGGTCGAGGTGTCGGTCTGGTTGATCTCGCCGGTGGCCTTGTTGTTGGCGTCCACCTCTCCGGCGTAGCCCTCGGTGTGGGTGCTGGTGAACTTGGCATCGCCGGCGCCGATGCTGCCGCCGGACTGGCTGGAGCCCGCGACCTTGCTGCCGATGACGTTGCCGTCCTTGTCGCGGGTCTGCTCTTCTAAGAGCGATCCGGTGCCGCCGAGCTGCAGCTTGGCCGCACCGATGTTGACACCGACCGTGGTCCCGTCAGACGTGGTGGTCCGTCTGGTCGACTGCGACAGCAGCTCGGGATGCGCGGCGACGACCCCGTCGAGCGCAGCACCTGTATCGGCTGCGCGGATTTTGCCAAGCAGCTCGGCAAAGTTTGGGTCCTTCTGATCCAGCACCATCACTACCACATGCCCGCGGCCATCGCTGTGGGACGTGCCGGCCGAGCCGCCCGCCACCCCGACAGTGACATTGGCGCCGCCGGCATAGCCGGACTGATCCTCGATCGTGGCCGTCACCTGCAGCTTGTCGTCGCCGAGTCCGGTCTCGTTCAGCGTCACCTTGTGGCTGGCCGTCACGCTGCCCTGCACGCCCACGGTTGTGCCGCCGCTGTCGCTCTGCCCGCCACCGAGCGCGCCCTGCGCGCCTGCGTTGGTGCCTTGCGAGGTCTCGACCTGCTGGCCCTTGGTGAGCGACCTCGCGAATTCCGCCGAGTTGACCAGCTGCTTGTAAAGCATGGCCGCCGCCTCCCAGCCTTTCGACATGCCGGTCGCCAGGATCTGATGCTCGGGGAAGCTGCCGCCGCGACCGTTGTTGGCGATATCCTCCAGATATTTCTGGGCCTGATCCGCGGGCAGGGTCTGGGTGAACGACGCGGAGGCGACATAGCCGGCGGTGACACCCGCGCTGCCGCTCACCTTGCCGTCCGCCAGGCCCTTGCCTGATTCGTCCGGCGTCGCCTTGGGGGCGGCCTCGCCGGCCACGCCGGTGCCGATCGACACGTTGAAGCTGATCGTGGTGGTGATGGTGTAGCTGGGCGGAGTGCTGTTGGGGACCTCCTTGACCAGCGACTGGCAGCGCCCGCCGGCGGAGAAGGTGTCGGTCAGCGACACGCCCGGCCGCAGCGTTTCCTTGGCGCTGCCGCCGGCATTCACGCCGACGCCGGTGCCCTTGTCGTCGGACACCACACCCGCGCCACCCTGAAGGTTGGTCTCGGTGCCGCTCACCATGGTCTGCCTGTCGGCTGGCCCCTCCATCGTGCCGGATCTGGTCGATCGCCCGGCGCCGAGACCAAGTTGGCCGTCGCTGCGCTGCAGCCCCCTCGAAATGGTCGTGCTGTCGAGCTGGCTGCCGCTCTGGGTCGAACGGGTGGTGGTGGTGGTCGCACCACCTGTGCCCACCGTCGTGGTCGTGCTGTTGCCGGTCGTGACGGTGGCGCCGGATGTCACGGTTGTCTGTTCCAGCGCGCGCGTCTGGGAGATGTCGGCCGTGCCTTTGTCGAGATCGACCTTCACCGTGCTCTGGTCGGAGAGACTGGTGGTGCCGCTGCCGGTGGTCAGGGTGGCGGTTGTGCCGCTGGAGACGGAAGCGCCTGCGCTGAGATTGACCGTCGTGGTGTCCTTCTGGACGAGATCGACGGGCTTGCCGTCGTCGCCGAGGGAGGCGCCGGCGGTTGTGCGGGTGCTCTGCCGGGTGAGCCATTTGTCATCCACAGTGGTCGCCGCCGCGATGGCGGAATCGACGTGGCCGAGCCGCTGTTCGGCCGGGGTCAGCCGATACTCCGGCTGGACCATGCCGTCGGCCGCCTCGGGGCCGTATTTGTCGTAGATCCCCTTGCTCGCCTTGAGGCGGGTCTCGAGGTCGATCGGCGCCGCATCCGGTGCGGCGCCGTAGGTGCGGGGATCAACGCCCATCACCTCAAGCATCCAGTTGTGATGCGTGTCCGTGGGCTTGGGCGAGGCCGGTGTGTTGACGTCGGGCATGACAAACCTCCCGGAAGATCACCGAAGGCCGGCCGAAGCGGCAGATCGTTCGGAGCGAGGATCTTTCGGACAGTGTTGGACCGGCACAGGCCACGTCAACAGCCGCGCCGCCCATCCGACGCGCCGGCACGTCATACTTCCGTGACGCACCGCTCCGGTGTCAGCGGCCGACGAAGTTGGGGGTGCGGCGGGTGAAATAGGCGTCCAGCGCCTCGTGATGGTCCTCGGTGCGGTGGGTGATGGCCATGAAGCCGGCACAGAGTTCGAGATGGGTCTCCAGCGGCGTCTGCTGGCCTTCGCGCACCAGGTGCTTGGTCATGCGCAAGGCCATCGGCGCGTTGGTGGCGATGCGTCGGGCGAGCGCAGCGCTTCCGGCATCAGCTCGGACGGCGGCACCACGCGGGAGACGAGGCCCCAGGCGAGCGCCGTCTGCGCGTCGATCGGCTCGCCGGTGAAGGCCATCTCCATGGAGCGGGAGATGCCGATGATGCGGGGCATGAACCAGGCGCCGGCGTCGCCCGGCGTCACGCCAAGCTTGACGAAGACCTCGCCGAACCGTGCGGTTTCGGAGGCAATGCGCATGTCGCACATGGCGGTGATGTCGCAGCCCGCGCCGAAGGCTGGGCCGTTGACGGCGGCGATGATCGGCCACACTGGTGACGCCGGAGACCGCCGCCACGGCCTGGCCGGCGCTCCGGATGTCCTTCCATCTCTTGAACACCGCGATCTCCTTGGCGGTGTCGAACCCCTTGCGGGCGGCCTCGGGGGTGAAGCCGCAACGTTCGAGGCTGGTCTTGAGGAAATTTGGCGGGAATGCCGGTGACCTCCGATGTGAGCAGCACGTCATCGGCCCTGGAGGCGATCAGCATCTCGCGGTAGCCGCCATTGGCCATGCTTTCCGTTGTGGCGATGGAGCGGGTGCCGACATAGGCGAGGTCGGCGCCGAGCATCTGCACGGCGCGCACCGCGGCTCCGGTGCCGATGGCGCCGGCGGCGACCAGGTGACCGTTCCAGAAGCGGCGCACCTCGGGGACGACGGCGAACGGGCTGAGCCAGCCGCAGTTGCCCCAGGCGCCGGCGCAGAGCAGCACCAGTGCGTCCACGCCGGAGTCCGCCGAGCGGCGGGCATGCTGCACGGAGGTGACGTCAGCGAACACCTTGCCGCCATAGGCCTGGATACGTTCCCGCACCCGGCCGGGGTTGCCGACGCTGGCGAAGACGATGGGCACGCGGTGTTTCACCACGATGTCCAGATCGGCCTCCAGGCGCGGGTTGGTGGAGTGGACGATGAGGTTCATGGCGTGGGGGCCGATGCGGCGCGTGGGTTCGGCCGCGCGCAGTGCGGAGGTTTCGGTGTCGATGCGATCGAGCCATGTGTCGAGTTGGTCGGTGGAGCGGGCGTTGAAGGCCGGCATGGCGCCGATGATGCCGGCGCGGGCGCGGGCGATAATGAGGTCGGGCCCCCAGACCAGGAACATCGGCGCCGCGACCACGGGCAGGCTGAGGTCGAATGGCATGGATCTGGCTCCCTCGATCCGGCGCATCGCCCTCGGCGGCGTCGGCCCGGCGCTCACCGCCCTGGAACAGGGCGCCGTCCAGGCCGCCTTGATCATCGACACGCTCTGGTCCGCCCGGAAGGACCGCTACACCCAGCTCTTCACCGCCCGCGACCTGCTCCGCCCGATGACGCAGTCGGTCGGCATCGTCACCACCGATTTCATCAAGGACCAGCCCGCCGTGCTGCGCGGCATCGTCGCCGGACGGCGTCGCGGTGTGCAGTCGATCGACGCCAATCCCGGCGAGGCCGCCGCCATCATCGCCGGGCCTATGACCACCTGCCCCTGGCCATCGCTCAACAGGCCATCGCCGATCTCATCCCGCTGCAATACTGGAGCAAAGGCGGTTTCGACCTCGCGGCCATGGACGAGATGTGCCGCTGCGCCTCTGGCGCGAGACCGGCGCCACCGTGCTGCTGATCACCCATGCGCTCGACGAGGCGGCCATGCTGTCCGACCGGGTCGGCGTCATGTCCTCCAGTCCCGGCCGCTTCATCGACCTGGTCGAGACCGGCTGGCCACACTCCATCAGCATCGCCGCACTGCCGGCGACGATCAGGCACATGCCCAGCGAGGTGACCGATACCGGCAGCCAGGTCAGCCGGTCGGCGGCGAAATGGTCCAGCGCGATCGTGAACCCCACCAGGACGAAGCAGACCACCGCCACGAAATAATGCCGCACCGACAGTTCGGCGAGCCGAACCGGCCGGCGGTGGCGCAGCCATTCCGTGTCGGGAACCGCTGCCGCGCCCTGGTCGGCGAGCTTGCGCACCCGATCCACCACCCGCCCCAGCCGCACCAGGGCGGTGGCGATGAGCGACCCCGAGGCCAGGATCAGCAAGGCTGGGGTGATCATGGCCGCGATGATCGCCTGTGCGACCGAGAACCCGTTCACCGCTCAGCCCCCCCAGCGTCTCGTAGACGATCCCGAGCGTGGCGCCGCCAAGCTCCGTGGTGAACTCGCCCACCAGTTCGGCGGCGAACGTGGTGACGGACGTGGTGGTTCCGCCGGCCGCCACGATCCGCCGCCACGTGGCATCCTCGGTGCGCGCGTCCACGCCGCCGCAGGCATCCACCGCCACCATCACGCTGTAGCCCGCCGCGATCGCATCCAGCGCCGTGCGCTGCACCACGATCTCGCTGGCGACGCCGGCGAGGATCAGCACCGGCCGCACGGCCGCGGCGAGGCCGGCGACGAGACTCGCGTCGGAAAACGCCGTGGTCTGAAAGCGCATGCTCGGTGCCGGATGGCCCAGCGGGGCCAGCACCTCCTCCAGGAACGCCCCGCCCGGCGGCACCGCCGACAGGAAATGCGGCAGCCCGTGCAGCGCCGCCAGCTTCGCCAGCGCCCCTGCGCTGCGCGTGAGCCGCGCCAGCGGCAGCGTCCGGCTGTTCTTGACGATCTCCTCCTGCAGGTCGAGGAACAGGACGGCCGCATTCTCACGGGTCGGGATCAGCATCACTACGCTCCTTCGGTGTGGGTGAAATTGGCCAGACCGGCAGTCCGCCGCCGGCGATGACGCCAATCCGTCGCTCGCAGGGTTGAGAATTGGGCGATATGCCCGATCATGCCAATTGATCCCTGATACCAACGGCCTTGATCGATGACTCTTCCATCGATCAAGGCCGTTGGTATCGCGCGCCGGGTTGGCCGGCGGCGGCGCGCCAAACCAAGACTCATACCAACGGTCATTCTTTATGACCGTTGGTATGAGATATCGTCCATCATGCAGATCAATGACGCGGACCCTGACCTGAACCTCATGCTGGTGTTCGACGCGCTGATGCGCGAACGCAGCGTCACCCGCGCCGCCGCCCGGCTGGGCATCGGTCAGCCGGCGGCCAGCAGCGCATTGGCGCGTCTGCGGGCGCTGTTTCGCGACGAGCTGTTCATTCGCGATGGCCGCGTGATGGTGCCCACCGCCCGGTCCCTGGCGCTTGCCCAGCCCATCGGCTCGGCGCTCGCCGCCCTTCGCGACGCTATCGCACCGACCGAGGCGTTTCAGCCGGAAACCGCCACGCGACGCTTCCGGATCAGCGCCGGCGACTATGCCGTGATGATTTTACTGCCCGCCCTGGCGGCGCGGCTGCGCCAGGCAGCCCCCGGCATCGATCTGCGCCTGCGCTTCGTCGAGAAGGACCGTATTCCCGAGCTGCTGGAGCAAGGCGAGCTCGACCTCGCCATCGGGGTGTTCCCGGACGCGCCCAAGCGCTTCGTCTGCCGGACGCTGCTGGGCGAGGAATTCGTCTGCATCGCGCGGGCCGATCACCCGGCCCTGCAGCAAACGCTGACGCTTGAGGGGTATGTGGCGCTGCCCCACGTTCTGGTCACCGAACGCGGCGACGAGACCGGCGCGGTCGATGCCGCCCTGCGCCCCCATGGCCTGCGGCGGCGCATCGCCTTGACGTTGCCACAGCTGCTGCTGCTGCCGCGCATCCTGCCAGACAGCGACCTGATCGCCACGGTCGGACGGCGAGCGGCCGCGATCATCGGAACCATCGTTCCGCTCACCTGCCAGGCCCCGCCGGTCACGCTGGAGCCTTGGCAGCTGACCCTGCTTCTGTCCCGCAAGGTTGCCAACGACCCCGCGCTCGACTGGCTGGTTCGGCTGCTCCACGAGATCGCGTGTGACCTGTGAAGCGACGTCGTTTCATCTTCGGCACGTATTGCAGCATCATGTAGGAGTCCTGCCGCGGCACGTCCGAGACCCCGCGCCGCATCGCCCAGCTGCACCCATTGCAGCGAAGGCGTCGCAGCCATGGCAGCGTCGCAGGCGTTGGCCCCGCCGGCCAACCCGGCGCGCGATACCAACGGCCGTGATCGATGGAAGAGTCTTCGATCACGGCCGTTGGTATCAGATTGGCCCAGACCACCACCCGCATGCTGCCTCCTTGTCGACGTCGATACTGCGACAGCACAAAGGGCTCCTTTTTTGAAAAAGAAGCCCTTCGTGCATCACGCCGCAGGTCCCGTCCGCTCGGCCGCGAGCGGACGGGATGGCCAGGACCCTGATCAGACGACCACGCTGTGGGCCGCGATCAGGGTGTTGAGCGAGGCTCCGCCGGTGCCGTGCAGGTCTGCGACCATGCTCGGCGCGCCGCCGGAAGGCGCGATGGAGAGCACCGTGTCCGTGCCGTTGGTGGTGAAGGACAGCTTGCCCCCCGCCGCCAGGGCGCCGGTCAGGTTCAGCACGTCACCCTGGGCAGACCCGAAGTCCAGGATGTTGAGGGATCCGGCGGCACTGTTCAGGTTGTAGGTGTTGCCGTTGCCGCCCACGATGGTGTCATGCCCCGGCCCCGCGATCACCAGGTTGCTCCAGCCCGACAGCGTGACGGTGTTGCTGCCCGCGCCGAGATGAACCGTGTCGTTGCCGTCACCGGCCACGATGGTGTTGCTCCCGCTGCCGG
>JBBILI010000043.1:0-47126 GCA_037445025.1 Rhodospirillales bacterium | reverse complement strand
GGCGTTGAAGTCCGATCGAAGGGGAATTGCTGCGGCCATACCGAACATCCTTCTGTTCAGTATCGTGAATCACATCCGCCCCCGCGTCGCCAAGCCCTCGTGAGTCATCGACCCCAAGAGTTGGTATAAGACCACTCCGACACCACCAGGTCCACGAAATCCTCCCCCCGCCAGGCGGCGGCGTGGTAGCCGAGATAACGGATGGAAAGCCCGATCCGCATCTTCCGCGCTGCGGTCATCGTCTGTCTCCTCATGCCGTCCTGCATCCCTTACCATCGCACCGAACAGACGAGACGGACCATGCCCCCCCAGCGGCAGATGAAACTCGGCCTCAACATCGTCGCCAACGGCGCGCATGCCGCGGGCTGGCGCATGCCACAGGCCCAGGCCGATGCCGCCACCGATATTCGCCTGTGGAAGCGCATGGCGCAGGCGGCGGAACGCGCCAGGATCCATTTCATGTTCTGGGCCGATGGCATCGCCGTGCGCCACTCCGCCAAAGACGACGCAGAACTGAGCTACAACGCCCGCATCGACGTGTTCGAGCCGCTGACCCTGATCGGCGCGCTGGCCGCCGTCACCGAGCGGATCGGCTTCGTCGCCAGCGCCTCCACCACCTACAACGACCCGTACCACATCGCCCGCAAGTTCGCCTCGCTCGACTATATCAGCCAAGGCCGCGTCGGCTGGAACGTGGTGACGTCGTGGAGCGAGCAGGAGGCCTATAATTTCGGCCGCGACTCCCACCTCGCGCACGGCCTGCGCTACCAGAGGGCGGAAGAGTTCGTCGATGTCGTCTTCGGACTCTGGGACAGCTGGGAAGACGACGCGTTCATCCGCAACACATCCACCGGCCAGTATTTCGATCCCGCCAAACTTCACACACTGAACCACCGCGGCGAGACCTTCGCCGTCAAGGGCCCGCTGAACGTGGCCCGCCCGCTGCAGGGCTACCCCGTGATCGCCCAGGCCGGCTCCTCCGGCCCCGGCCAGGATCTCGGCGCCCGCATCGCCGACCTGATCTACACCATGCAGAAAACCAAGGATTCCGCGATAGACTTCTACACCAGCGTCAAGCACCACGGCCTGAACGCCGGCCGCGACCCCGAGACGATGCTGGTCATGCCAGGCATCCTGCCGATCATGGGCCACACCCGGCAGGAAGGGCAGGACCGGTTCGAGGCACTGCAGGACAAGGTGAGCGCACAGCTCGGCCTGCCGCTGCTGGCCGCCTCGTTCGGCAACCTCTCCCACCTCGACCCGGACGGACCGCTGCCGCCGCCGCTCGAAGGGCACAACGCCGTCAAAAGCGGCCATGAAACGCTGATACGCATGGCCCGGCAGAACGGCATGACCATCCGCAAACTCTACAAAATCATGGCCGGCGCCTCCGGCCACAACATCGTCGTCGGCAGCGTCACCGATGTCGCGGATCTCATGGAGGACTGGTTCTCCAGCCGCGCCTGCGACGGCTTCAACATCATGCCACCCTTCATGCCCGAACCCGCGCACGAAGCCTTCGACTGGCTGGTACCCGAACTGCAACGCCGGGGATTGTTCCAAACGGAATACCAGGGCGATGGCACATTTCGCAGGAGCCTTGGGCTACAAAGACCAGCACACGGAAGTCATAAAAGAAAGTAATTACTTCTTTTTCTGAAGAAAAAGAAGCAAAAATACTTTTCAAACCTGACGGCGCTTTAAGACGAGATCGACCAACAGCAACACAGCGGTTACTGTGATCAACACCGCCGCGACAGCCGCCATCGTCGGGTCAAGCTTGTCGTTGATCCCATCCCACATCCGCCTCGGCAACGTGAACAGGCCACGCCCGGCAATGAACAACACAATCACCGCCTCGTCCCAGCTGTGGATAAACGCAAAGATCGCACTCGAAACCAACGCCGGAACAAGGCTCGGCACCAGAACCAGCCATAACGTCTGCCGCAGATCCGCCCCCAGATTCCGTGCCGCCTGCTCTAGCCGAACATCAAACCCGGCCAACCCCGTCGACACGATGATGATCACATACGGAACAGCCGTCACCGCATGCGCAATGACGATCCCCGTATACGTGTCCAGCAGATCCAGCCGAACCCACAGCCGGTACAGCCCCAGCGCATAGACGATCGTCGGCACAATCAACGGCACCAGCATCAGCACCCGGATCGCCTCGCTCACCCTGCTGCCCCGCCGCCAGCAGCCGATCGCACACAACGTCCCCACCCCAACCGCAATCACCATCGAACACACGGCAATCACCAGGCTCTGCCCGATGCTCGAAATCCACTCCGGCCGGGTGAACAGATTGGCATACCACCGCAGCGAGACCCCGCTCACCGGCAACGACAGATAATCCCGATCCGTCACCGAAATCGGAAACACCACCGTGATCGGCAGCAACAGAAAACAGATCACCAGCCAGGCGCCGACATTGCGCCCCTGCTGGCGCACCCCGCTCACCTCGCACCGAACAGCTGACGCAGATCCACCACCCGCGACAGCAGACCAAGCGCCACCAGAATCGCCAGGATCAGCGTCGTCGCCAGCATCGTCCCGGTGCCCCATCGCAACAGATCCATGATCTGCACGCTGATATACTCGGCCACCATGATCGTCCGCCCCCCACCCAGCAGCACCGGCGTGACGTAGAAACCCAGCGAGAAGATGAAAACGAGAACCCCCGCCCCGATCAGCCCCGGCAGACTCAACGGCAGAAACACCCGCCAGAACGTCTCGAACGCCCCCGCCCCCAACCCGCGCGACGCCGCCGCCAGCGCCGGGTCGATCTGGCGCATCTGCACCGCCATCGGCAGAATCCCATACGGCAGCATGTAATGGACCATGCCCAGAACCACCCCGAACTCGTTCCAGATCAGCCCCAGCGGATGGTCGATGAGCCCCGAGGCCAGCAGCGCGGTGTTCACCAAGCCCTCCCGCCGCAGCAACGCCATCCAGGCAAACGCCCGCACCAGAACGGAAACCCACAGCGGCAGCAGCACGCCGATGGTCAGCAGGCGCCGGATCGTCGGGCGCGCATGGGTGAGCGCATAGGCCACGGCATAGCTGCACACCAGCGTGATCGCCGTGGTGATCGCGCAGATCCGCGCCGTGGTGGCGAGCACACGGGCGATCGAGGTGCTGGTGAACAGCTGGGCGTAGTTGCCAAGCCCCGGCCTGGGCTCGCTGACACTGATCCACAGCACCTGCGCGATCGGAAGGAAATAGAACGCCCCCGCGAACAGCAAGGCCGGCGCCACCAGCAGCATGAAGGCCAGCCGCTCCCGGCCCGCGGCCGAGAGCAGGCCTGGCGCCATCGCCGCCTGTGGCGCGGCCAGACCCATCAGGACGAAACCATGTCCAGAAACGCCTTCAGCGACGCGCCGTAATTCGCCTCGTACCACGGCGCGCTGATCCGCGCCTGCACCGCAAGATTGGCCGGCGACCCCGGATCGACGGACATCAGATCCGCCGGCACGCTGCTGGAAGCCAGCGGATTGGCGGGGCCGTTGCCCATGGCGCCGAGCAGGGTGATCTGCCCAGGCACCGCCTGCAGCGTGGCAATGGCCACCATCGCCTGCTTGCCCGCGGGGTTGCCCTTCGGCACCGTCCACAGCCCGGGCTGGATCAGGCCGCCCTTGAAGCTCCAGTCGATGCGGCCCTTGGTGTCCTGCTTCAGCAGGTTGGCGCGGGTGTGCCACAGCCAGCCCATCACCGCCTCGCCGCTGCGCAGCAGGTCCTGGCTCTGCGCGCCGGTGGTCCAGTACAGCAGCTCGTCCTTGATCGAGGCGATCTTCTTCAGCGCGCGCTCCTGGTCGAGC
This sequence comes from Rhodospirillales bacterium, assembly GCA_037445025.1. Taxonomy (GTDB): domain Bacteria; phylum Pseudomonadota; class Alphaproteobacteria; order Acetobacterales; family Acetobacteraceae; genus CAIQQQ01. The sequence continues at coordinate 43,305 of JBBILI010000043.1, read as the reverse complement.
GGATACAGCTTGTCGATGGCCACGCCGTCCGCCAGCAGCGCCAGCTCCAGCATGCCCTGGCTGTCCTTGCGGATCATGCGCTTGCCCGGGAACTTCTTGAGGTCGAAGAAATCGGCCGGGCTCAGCGTGGTCTTCACCTGCGTGGTGTCCCACGCCAGCACCGAGCTGAACATGTAGTTCACCACGCCATATTTGTAGCCGAACTCCGGCAGGATATGGCTGCGGTCGACGATGCTGTAGTCGATCGGCTCCAGCAGCCCCAGCGGCCCAAGTTCGCCGATGCCGGCGACGCCGGAATCGCACATGTCCCAGATCACGTGCTTCGCCTCGACCATGGCGCGCAGCTTGCCGTTGGCGGGGCCGCTGCCGTCGATCACCATCTTGCCGCCGGTGGCCTTCTCGTAGGGCACCACGAAGGCGTCGGTCATCGCCTTGATGGCATCGCCCCCCCAGTTGCACAGCACCACATCCGGCACAGCGGCCCTGGCGGCCAGGCTGGGGGCGATGCCCAGCGCCGTGGCGGCGGCGAGCAATCGGCGGCGGCTGAGCCCCCTGCCCCGTTCGGCGAGAATCACTGCGGCGTCTTCGGCGAATTCCTGCATGTCACACTCCTGCTGAAGGATCAGTCCGGAAGGACCGGAACGGCGGCGTCGCCGTCCCAGCCGATGGCGATGGGGGAGCCGGTCTCGGGCGTGGCCCGCCGCCAGGTGGGCGTGCTCACGGTCAGCGGCCCGATCCCGGCGACATCGACGGTGAATTGATACGCGTCGCCAAGGTAGGTCCAGCCCGCGATCACGCCGTCGAGCCGGTTGATGGCGGACTCGTCCGCGCCCAGCACGCGGATCTTCTCGGGCCGCAGCGTCATCAGCACGGCGGCGCCGCTGGCGGCGGCATCGCCGTCATGGCGCAGACCATGATCGCCGCACCGGTAGGCGAACCCGTCAGGGCCGGCGGACACCACCACGCCCTGCAGAAAATTGCTGCGCCCGAGAAAGCCGGCCACGAAGCGCGTCGCGGGTCGCTCGTACAGCGCCTGGGGCGCTGCCTGCTGCACCAGCCTGCCGTCACGCAGGATGGCGATCTCGTCAGACATCGACAGCGCCTCCTGCTGGTCATGCGTGACATAGATGAAGGTCAGACCGATGCGTTCGTGCAGATGCTTAAGCTCGGCCTGCATGTCGGCGCGCAGATTCTTGTCGAGCGCGCTGAGCGGCTCGTCGAGCAGCAGCAGATGCGGCTTGAACACCAAGGCCCGGGCCAGGGCGGCGCGCTGCTGCTGGCCGCCGGAAAGCTGGCGCGGCATGCGCCCGGCCAGGGCAGACAGCTGCACAGAGTCCAGCGCCTGACGCACCGATGCGGCCATCTCCGCCTTCGGCCTGCGCCGCACCTTCAGCGGAAACGCCACGTTCTCCGCCACCGTCATATGCGGAAACAGCGCATAGCCCTGGAACACCATGCCGAAATTGCGCCGCTCCGGCGGCAGATGGCCGATCGGCATGGCACCGAGCCTGATCTCGCCCTGGCTGGGAGCGACGAAGCCCGCAATCATCATCAGCAGCGTCGTCTTGCCGGAGCCGGACGGGCCAAGCAGGGTCAGAAACCGGCCGGGTTCCACCACCAGCGACACGTCGCTGACGGCCAGGCTGGGGCCGTACTGCTTGGACACGCCTGCCAACGACAGGGTGCGTGCGGCGTCTGCTGTTGTCATGGCCGATAGGGAAGCAATCGGCATACCACCTGTTCAGAAGTCCAGAAGATTGTCACGGAACTGCGCATGGGCATAGGCCCTGCGCACCAGCCCCCGCTTCTGCAGCGCCGGCACCAGGCCTTCGGCAATTTCGGCGATCACCCGCCTGCTCACATTGGGCAGCGAGAACAGGAACCCGTCGCCGCCGACCTCCTGCATCACCTCCGCCATCTGCCCCGCCACCTGGTCCGGCGTGCCGACCAGATCGACCGAGGAGATGGTGCTTTCATAATCCGTCATATGCTGGCGCAGCGTGCGGTTGCCGGCCTTGCGCCTGAACTCCTCCAGGCTCTGCTGATGGCCGTTGGTGGTGAGCTCGCCGAGCGGACGGTCGGGGTCGAGCGCTGCGAAGTCGATGTTGGTGATCTTGCTGAAATGCGCGAGCCGGGTTTCCCAGCGCCGCGCCGCCCAGTCGATGCGGCGCTGCTTGGCGGCCAGGGCGTCGGCCTCCGTCTCGCCCACGATCGGCGCCACCAGAAACATCACCTTGATGCTGTCGGGGTCACGGCCATGGCCCACGGCCCGCGCCCTGATGTCGTCGCGGTATTTCTTCATCCCCGCCACACCCCGCGTGGCCGCGATGATGGTATCGGCGTGCTGCGAGGCGAACTGCCGCCCGCGCGGGCTGCCGCCGGCCTGGGCGATCACCGGGCGGCCCTGCGGCAGCGGGCCGGAGTTCAACGGGCCGCGGGATTTGTAGAACTGTCCGGCAAAGTCGATGCTGTGGACCTTGGCGGGATCGACGAACATGCCGCGGTCCTGGTCATCGACAATGGCGCCAGGCTCCCAGGAGCCCCACAGCCCGTTCACCACCGCCATGTATTCATCGGCCATGTCATACCGCAGATCGTGCTCGGCCAGCCCGTCCATGCCGTAGTTGCGCGCCGCGAAATCGGAGCTGCCGGTCACCATGTTCCAGCCGATCCGCCCGCGCGACACCTGGTCGAGCGATCCCACGAGCCGCGCCAGCAGATAGGGCGGATAGGCGAAGGTGGAGAACGTCGGCACGATGCCGAGCCGGCTGGTCACCGTCGTCATCAGGCTTGCGATCACCGAGGGGTCCTGCCGCGGCACGGCGATGGCGTCGCGCAGATAGATGTCGCGCGAGCCGCCGTAGCTTTCGCCGACATAGGAGGAATCCTCGATCAGGATGTAGTCGAGGCAGGCGCGCTCCAGGGCGCGGGCCATGTCCATGAACAGCTCCGGCACCATCCAGTCGGCGCCGATGCTGCCGGTCCAGGGTTCGCCCCAGGCCTGGGCGCTGGAGCCCTGCAGGAACCAGCCGAGATGAAACGCCATCCCGGTCAGCCGAACATCGGCGTGGTGGCGATGTGTTCGAGGCGGGTGGCGCCGCTGGCATCTGCATCAAACGGCGACCAGGCGCGGCGGCCGGCGGCCCCCCAGGAATTGCCGCCGAGCTGAATGTACTGCATCGGGTCCTCGTTTTAGGGAAAAGGATAAAAAAGCACTTCTTTTCTGAAGAAAAGAAGCAAAAGACTTTTATGCGTTTGAGCGGACCTCTCTCCGGAGAAGGGCGTCAGCCGATCGGAAGTTTTTTGGTTCTTTTTTTCAAAAAAGAACACGCTGCCCCTGCCAACTCCAACAACCGCTGCTCCGCAAACCAAGGCGCTACCAACTGCAGCCCGACCGGCAGGCCCGCGGTGGTGAACCCGGCCGGCACCGAGATGGCCGGATGCCCTGTCAGGTTGAACGGATACAACGGCGCCGCCCACGCCGCATAATCCAGCGTCGCCACCGATCCTCCGGCATCGAGCAGCGGCGGCGGCACCGTCATGGTGGGTGTGGCAATCACGTCGAACCGCTCGAACAGGTCCTGCACCGCGCGAAACAGCACACTCCGCCGATCCTGCGCGCGCTGCAGGTCCACGGCCGAAAAGCGGCCGCCTCGGGCAATGCTCTCGCGCAAAGACAAGGTCACCGCTTCGCCGAAACGCTCGGCCAGCAGTCCCAACCGCGTCGCATGCGCGGTGGTGGCAATCACCACATAGGTCTCGAACACATCGTCAAAACAGCGTGTCTCGACCGGCTCGACAATGGCCCCCTGCCCGGCCAGCAGCCCGATCGTCGCCTCGGTGCAGGCCACAACCTCAGGGTTCGTGCGATACTCCCCGAAATGCGCGATCCAGCCGATCCTGAGCGGGTGGTCGCGCGCAGCCTCCGGCGCCCTGCGCTGCGTGGCCAGCGAGTACGGATCATGCGCATGCGGCCCCTCCATCACCGACAGCAGCAGCGCGGCGTCGGCGGCGGTGCGGGCCATGGGGCCGACGAAGGCATAGTTGCCGAACCCGTCCGGCATCGTCTCGTTGGCGATGCGCCCAAGCGTCGCCTTGAGGCCAAAGATGTTGGTGCAGGCAGCCGGCAACCGGATCGAGCCGCCGCCATCGGTGCCGATGGCCAAAGGCGCCACGCCAGACGCCAACGCGGCACTGGCGCCGCCGCTGGAGCCGCCCGGCGTGTGATCGAGGTTCCAGGGATTGCGTGTCACCCCGTGCAAAGGACTGTCGGTCAGCACCTTGTGCGCGAATTCCGGCAGGGTGGTCTTGCCGATCACCACCGCCCCCGCCGCCTTGACCCGCGCGACCACGGCCGCGTCGCGCGACGGCACCACGCCTTCGGTCATCAGCGAGCCGTTGCGCATCGGCAGGCCGGCGATGGCGACGTTGTCCTTCACCGTGATCGGCACGCCGTGCAGGGGGCCAAGCGGAACGCCGTTCATCACCGCCTGCTCGGCCGCGCGCGCGTCGCGGCGGGCGTCCTCGCCAAGCCGAAGCGCGAACAGATTGAGGACGGGGTCGAGCTGGTCGGCGCGCGCCAGCACCGCCGCGGTGAGTTCGACCGGCGAGATCCGCCGGCGCGCGATCAGTCCTGCCGCCTCGGTGGCGGACAGTTCGCAGAGCTCGTCATCTTCCATGCCGCAGACGCCACCTATGACTTGGCAAGCTCAACAATCTTGCCGCCGGCATCGAGATCGAAGCCCTTTTCACGCACCGCCGACATCACGCTGTCGGTCCATTCCACCCGCCCGGGATCGGTGCCGCCGACAATGGCCAGCAGCAGCGCCTCGTGGTCGCTGTCGTTGCGAAAGCCGCGCATGACGTTGATCGGCACCGAGATCACGTCGTACTGCCCCAGCGCCAGCTCGTTCTCGCCCTCATCGCCCCAGATCACCGCCCAGGTGCCGGTGAGCGGCATGAACACCTCGACCGTCTTGTGGTCATGCAGGCCGGTGCCCATGCCGGGGGCGCACTTCACGATGGAGAGGTGGAAACCTTCCACGGCGGTGATCGGCGGCCGGTTGGCGGGGTCCTCCAGCACGCCACCGCCGATGATCGAGAAGATCTCGCGCTGAAACTGCGGCAGCACCGCATCGATCAGCGGGCGGCGACTGGGCGTCAGCTGGTCGAAACGGGCGACGCGCTTGAACAGCTCGTCCGGGGTGATCTCGGCATGGGGCATGGCGCTGTTCTCCTGCGATGGGGTCGCCGTTGGATCAGTTCTTCTCGATGTTCCAGTAGGCCAGGAAATACGTGTCCAGCACACCCTTGACGTTGTCGCGATAGGCGTTGGCGACATCGAACTGGCCGGTGGGGATGTAGGGCAGGAACTGCCAGGCGTGCTGTTCCAGCTTCTCGAAGGCGGCCTTGCGGCTGGTGTCGTCCGGCGCTGCCAGGAAGGCCTGGCGAAGGTCTTCGCCAGGCTGGTCGCAGGGAAAGCCAGGCCAGTTCCGGCCGCCGCAGGACAGGTCGAGCGAGACGTTCATCAGCGGGTGAAACCAGGAGCTGCCGACGGCATAGTAGGTGAACAGGTTGTAGCCCCCGTTCTCCAACGGCTTGTTCTGGGAGTTGATGCGCTGGAGCATGACCGAGAAGTCGGTCATCTGCACATCGACCTTCACCCCGGCCTCCTTGAGCCGCTGGGCGAGCACCTGCGTCATGGCGTTGATCGGCGCCAGCTGCGGCGTGCCGAGCAGCACGATGGTCTCGCCGTGGTAGCCGGCGGCGGCGAGCAGTTCCTTGGCCTTGGCGATGTCGGGCTTGCGATACGGCTCGGAGCCGCTTTCGGTGCCGTAGACCGAGCCGCAGATGCTGAAGGAATAGCAGGTGGACCATTTGCCGGCCTCGCCCGCCACCGCCTGCATCATTTCGGTCTGATCGACCAGCAGCGTCAGCGCCTGGCGGGCGCGGACATCGTTGAACGGCGGCAGCTGGAAGTTGGGGCGGATGAAGGAGGTGGTCGGCAGCGCCGCGGTGCGGCGGACGGTGATGCCGCGCTTGGTCAGAAAGCCCGCGAGATCCGGGCTCACCGTGTCCCAGAAGTCGATCTCGTTGGTCACCAGCGCGTTGGCGATCGTGGTGGCGTCCGGCATGATCGTCCACTCGACCCGGTCGACCTTCACCACGCGCCCACCCGCCAGACCGTCCGGCGGTTCGGCGCGGGGGATGTAATCGGGGTTGCGTTCGAACAACACGCGGCTGCCGGCGCGGCGTTCGGCGGCGACGTAGCGGAACGGCCCGGAGCCGATCGGCTCGACCATCTTCTGCGACACGTCGCGCTTCGCATCGGCCTCGCGCATGATGGCGGCGATCGGCGCACCCGGTCCGGCCAGCATGAACTCGACGAGGCCGAATTTCTGGTTGAGCACCAACGTGAAGGTCAGGTCGTCCACCACGTTCAGGGCGGCTGTGCGGGTGCGCAGCTGGTTTCCGATCGAGGTGCCGCGCATCCAGCGGTCAATCGAGGCCACCACGTCGCGCGTGGTCACGGCGCTGCCGTCGTGGAACTTCAGGCCGGGGCGCAGGGTGAAGGTGTAGGTGAGGCCGTCAGGGCTGACGGTTTCATGATCGACCATCATCGGCCGCGGCGAGAGCGTGCTGTCGAGCGCGAACAGCGTGTCGAACACCATCTGGGAATAAACGCGCGAGATCAGGTTGGCGCCCATGGTCGGGTCGAGCTCGGAGACATCCGCACTCGGCACCACCCGCAGGATGCGCGGGTCGGACTGGGCGTGCGCCGGTCCTGCCAGAAGGACGGCCACAAGTGCGGCCGTGGCCAGAATGATGCGCTTCATGCCGTTCCTCCGATGGGTGGGAGAACAGGGCCGGGCGCCGACGGACGCCCACATGTTTCAGTCTCGGTCCATCATGCGGCCTTCGTCAACCGTCCGGATCGAGGCTGCACCGTCAGAGGACGGTCGCGCCTTGCAGGAACGGATACCGCTTCGGCTCGAAGCGCTGCCAGATCGCGGCCGGCCCGAACGGTTCCGCGATCCGGTCCGGCGCCTCCACGTCCGCGAGCAGATCCCGCAGCGCCACGGCCTCGCCTGACAGCAGAGAGGCGTTGGCGGCGATGCCGACCAGGGCGGACCAGGCGCCGGCGCGGTCATCGGCGGTGTGGCCGTATTCATCGTTGGTGGGCGGGCCGAACAGGCGGCGCAGCATCACCGTGTCGCCGCCGCCATGCGCGCCGATGGCCGGCGGCAGGGCCAGTTCGTAGGTGCGGCCGAAATGCGGCTGGATACGGATGCTGTTGGTCTCCGGGACCGGCGGCTGCAGCAGGCGCCCGTCGGGCTGGACGTGGCTGCGTTCGGTGGTGAGCAGTTCCAGCCGGCCGCGGGTGCCGTTGAACACCACGCGGTGGCCTTCGCAGGGGTTGTAGGCCGTGAGCGTGTAGTTCACGACGATGCCGCCTTCGTATTCGATCAGGGCCTGCATCTGATCCTCGATGTCGATGTCGAGGCTGAAGACGCAGAGGTCACGGTGGTAGCCATCGGCATGTTCGTGGTCGGCGTAGAGCGCGGTGAGGTGGTCGCTGGCGGCCATGTCGAGGCGGAAGCCGCAGCGATCGAAGGCAGGGCAGCCGGTGCAGCGGGGCCCGCGGTCGGTGAGGCCCAGCGCATCGCCGATTTCGGGGCGGTAGAACACGCGCCGGCCCAACGCCTTCACCCGGCGCGGGATATCGGCGAGCCACCAGTTCAGCACGTCGAAATGGTGGGTGGCCTTGTGCACGAACAGGCCGCCGGAGTTGGCTTTGGTGCGGTGCCAGCGGCGGAAGTAGTCCGCGCCGTGATGGGTGTCGAGCAGCCACTCGAAGGTGGCGGACTGGACGTGCCCGATAATGCCCGACATCAGCGCCTGCTTCACCAGGGTGCGCATTGGGGAATAGCGCATGTTGAAGCCCACGACCACCGCGCGTCCGGTGCGGCGGCAGGCGGCGAGGATGCGGCCGCAGGACTCGGCGTTCACGGTGAGCGGCTTTTCGGTGATTACATCGCAGCCCAGGTCCAGCGCGCGTTCGATGTAGCTGGCATGGAGGTTGTCGGGCACCGTGACGATGATGCGGTCGGGCCGCTGCGCGGCGATCATGGTGTCGAAGCCGTCGGCGTGGAACACAGGCACGTCGAAACCCCTGGACTGCGCCACGCGGGCGGCGGCTTCGGCGCGGCCGATGGTGCGGTCGCACAGTCCGACCAGCGTTCCGTCTTGGGCATGTGGTCCGGTCAGGGCGTCGAGATACAGTGTGGCGCGGTGGCCGAGGCCCACGATGGCATAGCGTTTCATTGTCTCTCTCTCTCAGGCAGCTGCGACAGGCGCCGATCTGGCAAACGAATATTCCCACCCACCCGTCTATTCTCTAAATTCACTTTGGTATACTTCCCATATAAAACGGCGAAAGCCCAAAAAAGTTTTTTGGTTCTTTTTTTCAAAAAAGAACCGCTTGCTTCCTGTCCCCCAAAAATCCGGTTGACGATCCCCCCCAACCGCTCCCTGCTGTGGCTCCTGCGTGTGAATTTTGGGAAGAGTTCTCGATGTACGACCGTTTCGCCGTTCTGGCTCAGATCGACCGTTGGTTTGCCGAGGATGTCGGCAATTTCGATCTGACGTCTCAGCTGATGGTGGATGAGGCAGCGCAGGCGGTGTTCTACATGAACGCGCGGGAGAGGATGACGCTGGCGGGGATCGACGTCGCGGGCCAGGTGTTCCGCCGCTACGATGATCGCTGCCAGACGGAGCTGCATGTGGCCGATGGCGACGTGGTGGACAAGGGCACGCTGCTGATGGTGGTTCGCGGCCCGGCGCGTTCGCTGCTGACGGCGGAGCGGACGGCGCTGAACATCGCCCAGCGCCTGTCGGGCATTGCCACCGAGACGGCGAAGTATGTGGCGGCCATCGCCCACACCAAGGCCAGGCTGCTGGACACGCGCAAGACCTCGCCGGGGCTGCGCATGCTGGAGAAGCATGCGGCCTCGTGCGGCGGTGCACTGAACCACAGGCTCGGGCTCGACAGCGGGGTGATGCTCAAGGACAACCACATCGCGGTCTGCGGCTCGATCGCCGAGGCGGTGCGCCGCGCGCGGCTGAAGGTTCCGGCGCTGACCAAGATCGAGGTGGAGGCGGATCGGCTGGAGCAGGTGCACGAGGCGCTGGAGGCCGGCGCGGATGTGATCATGTGCGACAACATGTCGATCCCGGACATGCGCACGGCCGTCGCGATGGTGGCCGGGCGGGCGGCGCTGGAGGCGTCTGGCGGCATCCGTCTCGACACGATCGCTGCGATCGCCGAGGCGGGTGTGGACTATGTGTCATCCAGCCGGCCGCTGCAGTCCGCACCGGCGATGGATATCGGGTTGGATGAGATGGCACCCTGATCCCTGGCGTCGTCTCTGTTGGATCGTTTTGATCGAGCTGCGCTGTTCCCCTGACCCTGGAGTGTTTCGAATGCGCCCTTTGCGTTTCAAGCTGATTGCGCTGCTGATGGCCGCACTGGTGCTGGGGCGGGCCAATTCGGCTTCGGCGCTGGAGATCTCCGTCACGCAATGGGGGGCGAGCCTGTATGGGGCGCCGTTTGCGGTGGGGATGGAGGAGGGCGATTTTCAGCGCGCCGGGTTCGATCTCACGGGGATCATCGGCTCGGCCGGCGGCGGCACCACGGTGCGCAATGTGCTGGCGAGCGACATTCCCTACGGCGAGGTCGCCACCTCGGCGGCGCTGGCGGCGGCGCGGCAGGGGATCGACCTGGTGTTCGTCAATGCCGCGACGCACAGCGTGGCGGAATCGAGCCTGGTGACCATGCCGGGTTCGCCGGTCGCATCGCTGCAGGATCTGGTGGGCCGCAAGGTTGCCATCACCTCGCCGAAATCGACGTCCGAAATGGTCCTGCTGATGGAGCTGAAGGCAAAGGGGATCGATGCCGGGCAGGTGCAGCGTGTGGTCTCCGGCGGCTACACCCAGGGGCTTACCATGCTGGAACAGGGGGCGGTGGCGGCCGCGGTGCTGATCGAGCCGCTGTCGATCCTGCGGGCCGACCGGTATCGGGCCGTGGTGCATGCGCGCGACATCCTGCCGCCGCTGACCACCTCGGTGGGCATCACCACGCGGGCGTTCGCTTTGGCGCATCCGGAGATGCTGCGCGCGATCATCGCCGGACGGCGGGCCGCGGTGCGGTCGATCTATGCCGATCCGGTGAAGGCGGCCGGCTACGTCGCCAAACAGTTCAACATGGACCCGGCGCTGGCGCGTGTGGCGGTGGCCAACATGATCGGGCCGCAGATGTGGACCGAAGGCGGCTTCGACCTCGGCGAGCTGGACCGGCTGGCGGACGGGCTGATCCTGATCGGCGAGATCACCGCACGGCCGGATTGGACGAAGCTGATCGATGCACGCTTCCTGCCAGCCGATATCGGGACGGTGAAGTGAAGTCCGGCCTCCCGGCGATGACGGTGCGGCATCCCTGCCGCAAGGATGGGGGCTCTGCCTGATGTCGCCGCGGCTCGCCGCATTGGGCGTGGTGGCGGGGGCGGTCGGCACGCTGGAAGCGGCGTGCCGCGGCGGGTTGATCGATCCGCAGGCGGTGCTGGCACCTTCGGTGATGGTGGCGGCGATGGTGGAGGTGCTGCAGCAGCCGGACATTCTGCACGCGGTCGCCAGCACAGGCCTGGACGTGCTGGCAGCGGCACTGCTGGCGATCTCCGGAGGGTTCGTGGCCGGAATCGTCATCCATGCCAGCCGCTTCCTGCGCTTCGGTGTCGAACCGCTGCTTGCCAGCTACTACGCGGTGCCAACCTTCATCTTCTATCCCGTGTTCGTGGTCGTGTTCGGGGTGGGCAAACTGGCCATCATCGCCATCGCCTTCTGCCTCGGCGTGGTTGCAATGATCACGGCCACATTGTCAGGGCTCGATGCCGTGCCAGCCGTGCTGCTCCGCACCGCACGGGTGATGCGGCTCTCCTGGCTGCAGCGCACCGTCATGGTGATGCTGCCGGCCACGCTGCCCTACCTCTTCACCGGGGCGCGCCTGGCCATTACCTACGCGTTCATCGGGGTGATCGCCTCCGAGTTCATCCTGTCAGGCGAAGGCCTCGGCTACGACATCGCCTACGCCTACAACAATTTCGACAACCGGCCGATGTTCGGGCTCATGCTGCTGGTGCTGCTCAGCGTGGGCGGCATCAACGCAGCACTCGACACGCTCGACCGGCATCTCCGGCGAAAGACCGGCCAGTGAGCGAGCGCGGCGTGGCGCTGGCCTGCGTGCTGCTCGTGCTGCTGGCACTCTGGATCGGCCTCTCCGCCATCGCCGGCGCCGGCGTGGTGGCCGACCCGCTGACCACGCTGCGCCGGCTGATCGCAATGCTGGCAACACCCCGATTCTGGAAAGACTGCCAAACCACCTTCACCGCCTTCACCTGGAGCCTGCTGCTGTCCATGCTGCTGGGGGCCGCGATCGGCGTGGCCCTGGCGCTCGACCGGTTCATCGGCGAAACCTTCGAGCCGATCCTGGTCAGCTTCTACGCCCTGCCCAAAGTGACGCTCTACCCCGTCGTGCTGCTGCTGTGCGGGCTGGGGCCGGCGTCGAAAGTCACCTTCGGAGTCATGCACGCCCTGGTGCCGGTGGCGCTGCTGACCCGAACCGCCATCACCCAGATCCGCCCGGTGCTGTGGCGCAGCGTCAAGGTCATGCACCTGTCCCGCGCCCAGATTCTGCGCCACCTGGTCCTGCCGGCCATCGCCGTCGACCTTGTGGCAGCCCTGCGCATCGGCGTGTCGCTCAGCCTGCTCGGCGTGCTGATCGGAGAGATGTTCGCCGCCAGCTCCGGGCTCGGGTTTGCCGCCATGACCGCCATGGGGCTTGGAGATCTGCCGACCATTCTGGCAATCGGGGTGTTCCTCAGCGTTATCGCCGTTGCCGCCAACGCGACATTGCTGGTGCTGGAGGGGCGGCTTCGGAGGCGGCAGCAAGCGGTTCCTTTTTGAAAAAGAGAACCAAGAACTTTTATTCAAAGACGAGATGATGCAGGCACCGCAACACAACACGACGCTGACAATCAACGGTACCCCGCATCGCCTGGAACTGCCGGGACAGACGAAGCTGCTCTATGTCCTGCGCAACGACCTGCAGTTGAACGGGCCGAAATTCGGCTGCGGCCTCGGAGAATGCGGCGCCTGCACCGTGCTGGTCGACGGCCGCGCCGCACGCGCCTGCTGCATCCCCCTCTCGCTCCTGCACGGACGTGAAGTCACCACCCTTGAAGGCCTCAGCCAGAACGGCCGGCCTGGCCCGGTGCAAACCGCCTTCATCGAACACCAGGCCGCCCAATGCGGCTACTGCCTCAACGGCATGATCATGGTCACCGAATCGCTGCTCCGACAAAACCAAACCCCCGACGAAGCCGCCATCCGCAACGCACTGGCCGGCAATCTCTGCCGCTGCGGCACCCACATCGAAATCCTGCAGGCCGTCCGCCGCGCCGCCCACCTCAAAGCCGAAACAACCGCGCCATGAGCCCAATCCCCGCCCGCCACACCCTTTTCGACCGTCCAGGCACCCTGCTCATCACCCGCCCCGGCCGCGCCGCCCCGCTGCTGGGGCAGCATCGCACCCAATCCGCCAACCTCCCGCCCGACATCTTCATCGCCATCCTCGATGACGGAACCGTGCTGGGCTTCAACGGCCATGTCGATCTCGGCACCGGAATCCGCACCGCCCTGACGCAGATCGTGGCCGACGAGCTCGATGTCGGAATCGATCAGGTCACCCTGGTGCTGGGCGATACCGAACAGGCGCCCGACCAGGGACCCACCATCGCCAGCGAAACCATCCAGATGTCGGCCGTGCCGCTGCGCCAGGCCGCCGCACAGGCGCGCCACATCCTGCTCTACGCGGCGGCACAGCACCTGGAAGCGGCCGTCGCAGAGCTGAACGTCGAGCGGGGCGTGATCGCGGTTTCGAACGATCCGGCCCGCCAGATCAGCTACGCCGCCCTGCTCAAAGAGCGACACATCGCAGCCCAGCTCGATGACACCATCGCCGTGAAATCCGCGGCCGACCACCGGCTGGTCGGAACATCGGTGCCACGGGTGGATATCCCGGCGAAGGCGCTGGGCACGTTCTCCTACGTGCATGATCTGCGTGTCCCCGGCATGCTGCACGGCCGCGTGGTGCGCCCGCCCTATCTCGGCCATGACAGCGGCGCGTTCGTCGGCCGATCGCTGGCAGCCGTCGATGAAAGCTCGGTGAAGGACGTGCCCGGGCTGGTCGCGGTGGTGTCCATCGGCGATTTCGTGGGCGTGGTGGCGGTCCGCGAGGAGGATGCCGAACGCGCCATGCGCCAGCTCCGCGTCACCTGGCATCCGTTCCACGCGACAGTGGATCTGTCCGACGTCGAGCGGGCGCTGCGCGCCGCGCCGGCCACGAAACGCGTTCTGCATGAAACGGCAGATGTCGACGCGGCGCTCGCCCGATCGGCCAAGGTGCTCGCGCGCAGCTACAGCTGGCCCTACCAGATGCATGGGTCGATCGGGCCGTCCTGCGCGGTCGCGCATCACGCGGCGGGGCGGCTGCTGGTCTGGGCGGGAACCCAGAATCCACATCTGCTGCGGGCCGATCTCGCACGGCTGATGGACATGGCGGAGACGCAGATCGAGGTAGTGCGCATGGAGGCGGCCGGATGCTACGGGCGCAACTGCGTGGACGATGTGGCCGGCGATGCCGCGTTGCTCGCCCGCGCGGTCGGCGCACCGGTGCGGGTGCAGCTGACGCGCGAGCAGGAGCATGCCTGGGAGCCGAAAGGGGCCGCGCAATACTGCGACGTCAAAGGCGGGCTCGATGCGCAGGGCATGCCGACGGCGTATGATTTCAACACGCGCTATCCCTCCAACCTCGCCCCGATGCTGCCGCTGCTGCTGACCGGCTGCATCGCGCCGGAGGCGGCGGTGGCACAGATGGGCGACCGGACCGCGATCCCGCCCTATGACTATCCCGCGATGCGCATCGCCGTGGAGGATCTGCCGCCGCTGGTGCGGGCAAGCTGGATGCGCGGCGTGTCCGCCCTGCCGAACAGCTTTGCCCATGAATGCTATGTCGATGAACTCGCCGCCGAAGCTGGCGTGGACCCGGTCGAGTACCGGCTGCGGCTGCTGAAGGACACCCGCGCGGCCGAGCTGGTGCGGGCGACGGCGCAGCGGGCCGGATGGGTGCAGCGCACCGGTCCGCAGCGCAACGGCGAGGGCGATATCGTGCGGGGGCAGGGCTTCGCCTACGCGGTCTATATCCACGGCCAGTTTCCCGGCCATGCCGCGGCCTGGGCGGCCTGGGTCGCGGAGGTCGCGGTCAACCGCAGCACCGGCGAGGTGGTGCTGGAAAAGGTCACGGTCGGCCAGGACGCCGGGCTGATGATCAACCCCGACGGGGTGCGCCACCAGCTCCACGGCAACGTGCTGCAGATGGCCAGTCGCACGCTGAAGGAGAAGGTGACCTTCGACGCGAACCAGGCCGTGGCGAGCCGGGAATGGGGCGCCTACCCGATCCTGACATTCCGCGAGGTGCCCGAGATCGACGTGCTGATGATGCCGCGCCCGAACGATCCGCCGCTGGGTGCGGGCGAGTCGGCCTCGGTGCCGGGGGCTGCGGCGATCGCCAATGCCATCTTCGATGCGACCGGTGTGCGGTTCCGCAGCGCGCCGTTCACCGCCGATGTGATCCTGGCGGGACTGCAGCCGGAACCCTCGCCACGGCGCAAGCGCTGGTGGGCGGCGCTGGCAGGGCTGGGACTTACGGCGGCCGCAGGCCTGCTGGGCCTGCATGCGGCCACCCCCCTGGCCAGCCCGCCGGAGCCCGGAACCTACAGCAGGGCCCTGATCGAACGCGGCCGGGTGCTGGCGGCGGCGGGGGCTTGCGGCGTCTGCCACACTGCGCCAGGCGGCATCGCCTATGCCGGCGGCCGGGCGCTGCACACGCCCTTCGGCGTCATCCATGCCGGCAATCTGACGCCGGATGTCGCGACCGGTATCGGCGGCTATTCCTTCGCCGCGTTTCAGCGGGCGATGCGCGAAGGGATCGGGCGAGATGGGCGGCTGCTGTACCCGGCGTTTCCCTACACCTCCTATGCCGGTCTGACCGATGGCGATCTGCAGGCGCTGTATGCGTTTCTGATGGCGCAACGGCCGGTGCGGGCGCCGCCGCTGGCCAACCGCCTGACGTTCCCGGCCAATCTGCGGCCGCTGCTGTCGGTGTGGAACCTGCTGTTTCATCGGCCGGATGCGGTGTGGTCGCCCGATCCCGCACGCAGCGCGCAGTGGAACCGCGGGCGCTATCTGGTGGACACGCTGGGGCATTGCGGCGCCTGCCACACCGTGCGCAACGCGCTGGGGGCGGAGCGGGCCTCCGCCTATCTGCAGGGGGCGATGGTGGACGGGTGGGAGGCACCGGCGCTGACCGGCCCCTCGCCGGTGCCATGGACCGAGCAGGCCTTGCAGGATTATCTCCGCCACGGCCATTCAGCCGAGCATGGCGTGGCGGCGGGGCCGATGGCAGCGGTGGTGACGGGTCTCGCGGCCCTGCCGGACAGCGACATCGCCGCGATGGCGCATTATCTGGCAGCCCTGTCCGCGCCTGTGACGGTGGACACGCAGGCACTGGCGCGGTCGCTGGAGCAGCATGCGCTGGGCGCTCTGGCGGCGGATGCGTCGGTCGGATCACGGATCTTCCAGGGGGCCTGTCTGTCCTGCCATCACGATGGCAGCGGCCCGGAATTTCTGGGGGCGCTGGTGTCGCTGGCGGTGACCAGTTCGGTGCATGCGCAGCGGCCGGACAATCTGCTGCGGGTGATCCTGGACGGGATCGATACGCCGGCGCATCCGGCGCTGGGGCCGATGCCGGGGTTTGCCGATAGTCTGTCGGATGAACAGGTGGCGGAGCTGGCGGCGTTTCTGCGGCGGCGGTTTGCGCCGGGGCGGCCGGCGTGGACGGATGTGGCACGGAAGGTGGGCAGCTTGCGGGCGAATAAGTAAAGCAAGCACTTCTTTTTTGAAGAAAAGAAGCAAAAGACTTTCAATCGCTTGCGCAGACGTTTCCAGCAAATAATGCGGCAGCTTCAAAAAGCTTCTTGGTTTTTTTAAAAAAGAACCGCTTGCCTTCCTGTAGGTTCGGTCCATCGCGGCAAGGCAGCTTCGGATACCACGCAGACCGGCCAAGGATCGCTGCAGATCGTTCCCCTTGGGTAGTTTCCGATTCTGCTTCGGGGCTGCACCTGATGGTAGCAATCCCTCTCGTTGCCAGCAAAGGTGCTGCCATGATCGAACACCCAGCGGGCGATTGCGCCACACGCGAAAGCTGGACACCGCCGACCGATGCGAAATCGGACGGAAAACGCATCACCCGCGAGTCCGGAACACAGGCGACGGTCGCGACGAAATTCCGGCAACACGAAGAGCGCGCCGGCTATGACGGCAGCCGCCTCCACCGGGCAGGCGGCATCGCGTGACCCCTCCAGGGACTGTCCTGTCCATCCGCGGCGCCGTCGTGGACGTGCGCTTCGAGAGCGCCGAGCTGCCGCCGATCGACAGCGCGCTGCTCGTGCAATGGGACCGGCCAGAGCAGCTGGTGCTGGAGGTGCACAGTCATCAGGACGCGCACACCGTGCGCGGCATCGCCATGCAGGCCACCGCAGGCCTCGCGCGCGGCACCCCAGTGCATCCCACCGACGCGCCGATCACCGTGCCGGTGGGCGATGCCATGCTCGGCCGCCTGCTCGATGTGCTCGGCACCCTCCGCGACGCCGGTGCCGCCCTGCCCGCCGACACGCCACGCCGGCCCATCCATGCCAGCCCGCCGGCGCTCGCCGACGAAACCTCCGCAAGCCAGGTGTTCGAGACCGGCATCAAGGTGATCGACCTGCTGGCCCCGCTGGCCCAGGGCGGCAAGGCGGCGATGTTCGGGGGGGCCGGCGTCGGCAAGACCGTTCTGGTGATGGAACTGATCCATGCCATGGTTGAGAAATACCAGGGCATCTCGGTCTTCGCCGGCGTCGGCGAACGCTCGCGGGAGGGCCACGAGATGCTGACGGACATGCAGACCTCCGGCGTGCTCGCCCGCACCGTGCTGGTCTACGGCCAGATGAACGAGCCGCCGGGGGCGCGCTGGCGCGTGCCGCTGACGGCATTGACCATCGCCGAATATTTCCGCGACCAGAAGCACCAGAACGTGCTGCTGCTGATGGACAACGTGTTCCGCTTCGTCCAGGCCGGCGCCGAGCTGTCGAGCCTACTGGGCCGCCTGCCCTCGCGCGTGGGCTACCAGCCCACCCTGGCCACCGAGGTGGCACAGCTGGAGGAACGCATCGCCTCGGTCGCCGGGGCCGCCGTCACCGCGATCCAGGCCGTCTATGTCCCGGCCGACGATTTCACCGACCCCGCCGTCACCACCATCTCCGGGCATATGGACAGCATCATCATGCTGTCCCGCACCCTGGCCGCTCAGGGCTTCTACCCCGCGATCGACCCGCTCGCCTCCTCCTCGGTGCTGCTGGACCCGCTGATCGTGGGCGAGGCGCATTACCTGCTGGCCGAGCGCGCGCGCGAGGCGCTGGCGCGGTTCCACAGCCTGGAGGATATCATCGCCCTGCTGGGCGTGGAGGAGCGGGGGGGCGGCCGACCGGCTCATCGTCAAGCGCGCCCGACGGCTGCAGCGCTTCCTCAGCCAGCCTTTCATGGTCACCGAGGCGTTCACCGGCATCAAGGGACGCAGCGTCACCTGGGCCGACACCATCGCCGGCTGCACCGCCATCCTCGACGGCGAGGCCGATGACTGGGACGAGCGCTCGCTCTACATGGTCGGCACCATCGAGGACGCACGGGCCAAGGCGGCATGAGGCTGCGCATCATCACACCGCTGGACGTGATCACCGACACGGACGGCATCGCCGCGCTGCGCGCCGAGGACGAGACCGGCAGCTTCGGCATCCTCCCCGGCCACGCCGATTTCCTCACCGTGCTGAGCCTGTCCGTCGTCGCCTGGAAGACCACCGACGGCGCGCCGCATTTCTGCGCCGTGCGCCAGGGCGTGCTGAGCGTGGACGGCGGCACGCTGGTCGCCATCGCCACCCGCGAGGCCGTGATCGGCACCGATCTGGCAACACTCGATCAGAGCGTGCTTGCCCGCTTCCGCGCCGACGCCGAGGACGAGCGCAGCGAGCACGCCGCCAGCACCAGGCTGCAGCTCGATGCCATCCGCCGCATGGTCAGCCGGCTGCAGCCGTTCCGCAACGGCCCGGGCCTGTCGTCATGACCGCGCCAGAGGACGACCCTCTGCTGCAGAAGATCCACGAAACCCGCGCGCGCCGGGAACTCTGGCTGCGCGACGGCGATGGCTCGGTGGCGCGACGCCTCGCCCAGATCGGCGTGCTCGGCTGGATCATCGTCATGCCGATCCTGGTCGGCATCTTCGCCGGCCGCTGGCTCGACCGGCATTTCAACGCGGGTCTACAGTTCACCGCACCGCTGCTGATGCTGGGCGCAGCAATCGGGCTGTGGTCGGCCTGGAAATGGATGCACAGCGCATGACTCCAAGCTGGACCCTTGGCTTCGATCTGGCACTCGGCATGGCCTATTTCCGCTCGCTGCGCTGGACAGCCGAACGTTTTGCCACCGGCGACGGTGTGAAACTTGCGGCCGGCGTCGTCGTCCTTCGCTTCGTTCTGCTGGGCGGCGTGCTGGCGCTGGTCAGCCGGCAGGGCGCGCTGCCCTTGCTGCTGGCCGCACTCGGCGTGTTCATCGCCCGCGCCATCGTGCTGCGACAGGCGCAGGCCGCATGAATTCCCCGCTCGCCAGCATCGCCCTCTTCCATCTCGGCCCGGTGCCGATCACCGAAGACGTGGTCACCACCTGGGCGATCATGGCCGTGCTGACCGCCGGCGCCGCGCTGGCCACGCGCCATCTGAAACTGCAGGCCAGCACCGCGCAGAGCCTGTGCGAACGGGTGGTGGACACGGTGGACAGCCAGATCCGCGACACGATGGACAAGGCCCCCGCACCGTACCGCGCATTCATCGGCACGCTGTTCCTGTTCATCTTCGTCTCGAACTGGACCACGCTGGTTCCCGGCGTCGAACCGCCCACGGCGCATCTGGAAACCTGCGCGGCGCTGGCCCTGCTGGTGTTCATCGCCATCATCTGGTTCGGCATCCAGGCCGGCGGCCTCCGCGGCTGGCTTGCCACCTTCGCCACGCCCAGCTTTGTCATGGTGCCGCTCAACGTCATCGAAAGCATCACCCGCACCTTCTCGCTGCTGGTGCGTCTGTTCGGCAACGTCATGAGCGGGGTGTTCGTCATCGGCATCGTGCTGTCGCTGGCGGGGCTACTGGTGCCGATTCCGCTGATGGCGCTCGATCTGCTGACCGGTGCCGTGCAGGCCTACATCTTCGCCATCCTGGCGATGGTCTTCATCGCCGGCGGCATCGGCGAGACCAAGCAAGAAAGACCCAAATCATGAACTGGCTCGCCTTCTGCAGCATCATCTCCGCGGCCATCGCGGTCTCCTTCGGCGCGATCGGACCGGCCCTGGCCGAAGGCCGCGCCGTCGCCGCCGCCATGGATGCGATCACCCGGCAGCCGGAATCCGCCGGCACGATCTCGCGCACCCTGTTCGTGGGCCTGGCGATGATCGAGACCATGGCGATCTACTGCCTGGTCATCGCCCTGCTGCTGCTGTTCGCCAATCCGTTGCTGAAATAGACCATGACGATCGATTGGTGGACGCTCGGCATCCAGACCGTCAATGTCGCGGTGCTGGTCTGGCTGCTGCAACGCTTCTTCTGGCGCCCGGTCTCGGCCATGATCGCCAAGCGGCGCGATGCCGCCCAGGCGGCGCTGACCGAAGCACAGGCGAAGGACGACAAAGCCAAGGCCAGCCTGGCGGAGATCGCCAAAACCCGCGCCGGCTTCGCCGCCGAGCATGCCGAGATCCTCAAGCAGGCGCACGCGGCGGCAGAACAGGCGACGGCGGCGACCCTCGCGGCCACAGCCCTGAAGGTCACGTCCCTGGAGAAGGCCGGCGCGGCCACGATCGCCGCCAGCAGCAAGGCCGCCGAAGCCGCCTGGGCCGATCGGTCCAGCCGGCTCGCCGTCGAAATCGCAGCGAAACTGGCAGCGAGGCTTGACGGCCCGACCGTGCAGCAGCGCTTCCTCGCCTGGCTGGTCGACCATCTGCGCGGCCTGCCGAACACCGTGCGCAACACCACCAAAGGTTCCGCGCTGGAAATCGTGTCGTCTGGCCCGATCGACCAGGCGGCCACCGGAGCCGAAATCGCCAAAGCGCTGGGCACGACGCCCAAATTCACCTTCCGCATCGACTCCAGCCTGATCGCCGGGCTCGAACCGCACGGCGGACATCTCGACGTCACCAACTCCTGGCAGGCCGATCTCGCCAGGATCCTGTCCGAGACGAAGGTGACGCCATGAACGGGGATGCCTGGCTGGCCACCGCCCGCACCCGGCTTGCCGCCACCAGACTCGGCGCCGAAGCCGCCTCCGTCGGCCGCGTCGAGGAAGTCGGCGACGGCATCGCCCTGGTCTCCGGCCTGCCCGACGTGCGCCTCGACGAATTGCTGCGTTTCGGCGACCACACCATGGGCTTCGCCCAGATGCTGGAGCAGCAGCGCATCGGCTGCGTGCTGTTCGACAACGGCGACGAGGTCGCCGCCGGCGACAAGGTCCGCGGCACCGGCGATGTCGTCCGCGTGCCGGTCGGCCCCGGCCTGCTCGGCCGCATCATCGACCCGCTCGGCCGCCCGCTCGACGAACAGGGTCCCGTCACCGCCGAACGCCACGACCCGATCGAGCGCCCGGCCCCCTCCATCATCGAGCGCGACCTGGTGGAACAGCCGGTGCAGACCGGATTGCTGGTGATCGACGCGCTGTTCGCGCTCGGCCGCGGCCAGCGCGAGCTGATCATCGGCGATCGCGCCATCGGCAAGACCACGATCGCCATCGACACGATCATCAATCAGAAATCCAGCGACATGATCTGCATCTATGTCGCGGTCGGACAAAAGAGCTCCAGCATCCGCCGCGCCATCGACGCCATCCACAGCCTCGGCGCCAAGGAGCGCTGCATCATCGTCGTGGCCGCCGCCGCCAGCGCGCCCGGCCTGCAATGGATCGCCCCGTTCGCCGCCATGACGATAGCGGAATATTTCCGCGGCCGCGGCCAGCATGCCCTCATCGTCCTGGATGATCTCAGCAAGCACGCCGCCACACACCGCGAGATCGCCCTGCTGACCCGCCAGTCGCCCGGGCGCGAGGCCTATCCCGGTGACGTGTTCTACGTCCATGCCCACCTGCTGGAACGCGCGGCCAAGCTGTCCAAGGCGCGCGGCGGCGGCTCGCTGACCGCGCTGCTGATCGCCGAGACCGATGCCGGCAACCTCAGCGCCTATATCCCCACCAACCTCATCTCGATCACCGACGGCCCGATCGTGCTCGACGCCACGCTGTTCCATGACGGCCAGAAGCCCGCCGTCGATGTCGGCACCAGTGTCAGCCGCGTCGGCGGCAAGACCCAGGCGCACGCCCTGCGCGACGCCGCCAGCACATTGCGGCTGGACTACGCGCAGTTTCTGGAGCTCGAAACCTTCACCCGCTTTGGCGGCATGCCGGACGGCCGCGTGCGCTCCCAGCTCACCCGCGGGGCGCGGCTGCGCGCCATCCTCAACCAGCCGCAGCACGCGCCCCTGCGCCTGGCCGACAAGGTGGCCATTGTGCTGGCGGTCCAGACGGGCCTGTTCGATCCGCTCAAGCTGCCCGCCATCGCCACCTTCCGCGCCGGGCTGGCAGCCGCCATCGACGCCGCGGTGCCTGAGACCGTGCATCAGATCCAGACCACCGGCGCGCTGGACGCACCCGGCCGCGCAGCGCTGCTGAAGGCGCAGACCGCCTACGCAGCCGCATGACCGAGCGCCTGGCCGACATCAGCGCCCACATCACCGGCGTCGAGCAGCTCGGCGCTGTGGTGGGCGCCATGCGTGGCATCGCCGCGGCCCGGGTACAGAAGGCCCGCGGCGCGCTGGTGGCGGTGGACGGCTACACCGCCATCATTGCCGCCGCCATCGGGCGGGCCCTGGTGCTGGCGCCGCAGGATGGCCGCGACACGGCCCGGCCGGCGCATCGCGTGCAGATCCTGTTCTGCGCCGAGCAGGGCTTCGCCGGCGCCTGCAGCGAGCACGTGCTCGCGACAGTCGATCAGAAGGCGAAATGGTTCGTGGTCGGCAGCCGCGGCGCCGCCTGGGCCGGCGAGCACGCCATCACGCCCTCCTGAACGGCCGGCATGCCTTCGCACGCGCCGGGCATTCCAAGGCTGGCCGACACGATCATGGCCACGCTGCTGCCCCCGCTCGCGCGCGGCGAGATCGGCACGCTGAGGCGGTGTTCACCGACACGCAGCCGGGGTGCGCCAACATCGTGCGCCACCGCCGGCTGCTGCCATTCGATCCTGCCGCGGGCCCGCCGCCCCGCGACAACGCCCTGCCGCTGCTGACCCTGCCGCCGGAGCGCCTGCTGACCGGGTTGGTGGCGGAGCATGTTCACGCGCAGCTGTGCCGGGCCGCGCTGCACGCGTTTGCCGCCGAGAACGAGGCGCACATGGAATCGATGAGCGCCGCGCACAGCCAGATCGAGCGCCAACTGCGAAAGCTGGAGGCGACAAGGCGCCAGGTCAGGCAGGAGGAGATCACGGCGGAGATCATCGAGCTGGCGGCGGGGGAGACAGTAAGTGCCAAGCAAGAGGTTCTTTTTTGAAAAAAAGAACCAAAAAACTTTCAATCAGCTTGCGCCCTGCTCCGGAGAGAGGTCCGCTCAAACGATTGAAAGTCTTTTGCTTCTTTTCTTCAGAAAAGAAGTGCTTGCTTTCTACCTCTGCATCAACACCCGCAACGCCGCCCTTTGCTCCGCACTCACCGAATTCTCATCCGGCCGCAGCAGCCCCATCGGGTTCCCCCGCGGATTGGCATTCCAGCTCCACCACCCGAAGCTCATCGCCGCCGCCCCTTGCGGCAGCCTCACCCCGGTGGTGTTGGTGTTGAGATAGGCGGTGAACAGCCGCATCCACTCCCTGTCCTCCGCCGTCACCTCGTTGCTGCCGGTCTCGCCCACGAACACCGGGGCGATGTTCCGGCGCACGATGAAGCCCCAATGCGCGGTCCAGGCGACCGGCGCGGTGGCGGCGTAGCGCTTCGGGTCCAGATACGGCTCCGGCACCGCCGAGGCGGGATAGTCATGCGCGGAATAGACCAGCTGGTGCGCCACCGCGAGCGTGATCGGATGGTCGCGCACCCCCGCGAGATTGCCGCCCCAGTTGGTGTAGACGGACCGGTAGCGCTGGATGCCGTCCACGATAATGAGCCAGCCCGGCGCGATCCGCAGCACCGCGTTGCCGGCCTCGGTGGCGGCCCACGCCCAGTCGGTCGCACGGTTGCCGTCGCCCCAGGTGACGGGGTCGTGCGGCTCGTTGAACAGATCCGCGCCGATCACGGTCGGATCCGCCCCGTAGCGGGCGGCGAGCAGCTGCCAGTCCGCCAGGAAATGCGCCTGGGGGTAGCCTTCGTTGTACCACAGCCCGTTGGCCCGCGGCGTGTCGACGGCGGAGCTGTTGTGCATATCCAGGATCACCCGCAGACCGATCTGCCCGGCATAGGCGATGATCCGGTCAAGCAGGGCGAGACCGGACAGGCCGGCAAGGTCCGGATTGCGGGTGAGGTCGATGTCGCTGGCCGCGACCTTGCCTTCCACGAAGGCGTTGGAGATCGGCAGGCGGATGGTGTTGAAGCCTTCACCTGCCATGGCCCGCATGGTGACATGCCAATTGGTGCCCTGCAGATCGCCCGGCGCGCCGCGCGAGCTGTTCATGCCGAACCAGTTGATCGCCATAATGCGCACCGGCTGGCCCTGCTCGTCGATGATCTGGCTGGCGCTGGTGTGCAGGCGGCCGGCCGGCAGCGTCTGCGCGCGCAGGCCGAGCGGCGCCAGCACTGCCATGGCGAGCATGGCGGCACGGACCGTGCGGCACGGCATCCGCTAGAACCCCGGCGGCCGCTCGCCCCGCACGTCAAGCACGGCCTCCAGCGCGCGGCCGAGGCGAAGAATGGTGCCTTCCTCGAACAGCCGCCCCCACAGGCACACACTGTGCGGCACGCGGTGGCTGTCGCCCTCCACCACTGTCTGCGGCACGCCCAGGCCGCGCGCCAGCCGCGTCGGGCTCTGGCGGAAGCCGGCGCGCTGCACCAGGCAGGGGTGACCGGTGAAGTTGGTGATGATGCTCATCGTGCCGGAAGCCGGCCCGCCGATGATCGCGTCCACGCTGTGGAACCAGCCATCGGCGATCTGCATCACCCGCCGGCGCAGCCGGTCGAGCTGGACGAGATCGACAGCCGAGAGAAACCGCGCCGCGCGGAACTTGTTGGGCCAGGCGACATCGTCCTGCCAGGTCAGCAGATCGTCGCGGCCGGACAGGGTGAGCTCCTCGAAGGCGGCGGCGGCTTCGGCGTAAAGCACGTCGATCAGCGTGTTGTACGGCAGCTCCGGCCGCTCGAGCGCCACCATCTCCACATCCAGCCGGCGCAGCGCGTCCACGCTGGCCTGGTCGATCGGGTCGTCGAGATCGCGCTCGAAATAGCCCACCTTGAGCCCGCTCACCGGGGCGGCCGCGTCATAGCCGAACGGGGCCGCGATGCTCGCGACATCGGCCGCGTCAAAGCCGTTGATGGCGGCCAGCACCAGGGCGGTATCCTCCACGCAGCGCGTCATCGGGCCGATCTTGTCGAGCGACCAGCACAGCGCCATGGCCCCGGCGCGGCTGACCCGCCCGAAGGTCGGCCGCAGCCCCGCGATGCCGCAGCGCGTGCTGGGTGAGACGATCGAGCCCAGCGTCTCGGTGCCGATGGCGAACGCGAACAGGCCCGCAGCGGTGCCGGAGCCGGAGCCGGCGGAGGAGCCGCTGGAGCCTTCGGCGAGGTTCCACGGGTTGCGCGTCAGCCCGCCATGCCAGATGTCGCCATAGGCGAGCGCGCCGAGGCTGGTCTTGGCCACCAGCACGGCGCCGGCCTGCGCCAGCAGATCGACCACGCGGGCATTCGTGGCCGGCATGCGGTCGAGATACGGCTCGGCGCCCCAGCGCGTGGCGAGGCCCGCCGTGTCCAGCAGGTCCTTCACTCCGAACGGAATGCCATGCAGCGGGCCGAGATCGATGCCGGCGGCGAACTTCGCATCCGCCGCCAGCGCCTGCGCCCGAGCGAGCTCCGGCGTGGCCAGCGCGATGCATTCAAGCTTCGGGCCAAGCCGGTCGATCCGCGCGAGATAGATCTCGGTCAGCCGCTCCGAGGTCAGTACGCCAGCCCGCAGCCAGGCGCCGAGTTCGCCCACCGTGGCGAAGGCGATGTCCGCCTCATCCGTCGGCAGTGGTCCTGCCGCGGGCGGCGCCGGGCGGAACGGTGCCGGCTCCGGCATGACGAAGCCGGGCGGCCGTGGATCAAAATGCAGCGCGGGTGGCAGATCGTTGGGCAGCTCCAGCGTCCGGCGCGCCAGGGCGCGGGCCAGCTGGGCTGACAGGCTTTCGGCCATCTGCGCGCGCTCGGTATCGGTGGTGGCGACACCCAGCAGGCTCTGGGCGGCAAGGATGGTCTGGTCGGTGATCTGGGTCTGGCTCATGGCGCGAGCCTAGGCCAGGATCACCGCAACCGAAAAGCCACCGGAGGACCGTCATGTCATCATCGCCGCGCTGGGTGCGTCGCCCGGAAGGTTCCACCTGGGGCGACTGGGGCCCGGATGACGAGCGCGGGCGGCTCAACCTGCTCACGCCTGCCAAGGTCCGCCAGGGTGTGGCCGAGGTGCGCGAGGGTCTCACCTTCTGCCTCTCCCTGCCGCTCGACTATCCCGGCGGCTCGGTGATCAACCCGCGCCGGTCGGCCCCGGTGCTGATGCCCACGCAGCGCCCGGGCGACCGGCCCAACATGGCCTTTCCACTGCGCTGCGACGACCCGACCAGCACCGACGTGCTGTGCGACGACCGCGTGCTGCTGACGCTGCAGTATTCCACGCAGTGGGACAGTCTGGCCCATGTCGGCCAGATGTTCGACGCCGATGGCGACGGCGTCGCCGAGGACGTGTTCTACAACGGCTTCCGCGCCAACACCGACATCGCCGGCCCCAGCATCTACCGCGACGGCCGTGTCGAGCCGAACGACCTGGCGCCGCCCGGCGCGCATCGCCTGGGTGTGGAGAAGATGGCCGAGACCTGCCTGCAGGGCCGCGGCGTGATGATCGACCTGCTCGCCCATTTCGGCCGCACGGGCCACATCGTCGGCTATGACGACCTGATGCGCGTGCTGGAGGCTGACGGCGTGGCGGTCGAGACCGGCGATCTCGTGTGCTTTCGCACCGGCTTCGCCTCGCTGCTGCTGGAGATGCAGTTCAAGCCGGACACCAGGGTGCTGTTCGGCACCACCTCGGCGCTGGATGGCCGCGACGGCAGGCTGCTCAACTGGATCACCGACAGCGGCGCCGCGGCGCTCATTGCGGACAATTACGCAGTTGAAGCGACTCCGGCGCGGCCGTGTATAGATGCGATGTGTTCCACATTGCCCCTCCACGCGCATTGCCTGTTCAAGCTCGGCTGCAATCTCGGCGAGATGTGGCTGCTGGGCCCGTTGGCCGACTGGCTGCGCGCCAACGGCCGCTTACGCTTCCTGTTGACAGCGCCGCCGCTGCGGCTGCCGGGCGCGGTCGGCTCGCCGGCGACACCGGTGGCTACCGTCTGAGCGCGTGGGCACTGCTCGGCACGCTGCTGCGCGGCGCCTGCGTGCCGATCGTCCTGGCCACCCTGCTCAGCACGATGGAATCCTTCGGCCTGCGGGTTCTGGTGTTCGGTCTGTTCTGCGTGGCGCTGCTGCTGGTGTGGCTGATGGTCACGCTGGGGCGCATGATCGGCCACCTGCTCGAACGGCGCTGGGCCGAGGCGGCGACGCGGCTGCTGCTGCTGCTGATGCTCTGGCCGATGATCGGGCTGGGCTTCCGGTCCGGCCATTACGTGCATCTGGCGGCGATGTATCCGTCCTACCGCGCCGATACCATGGCCGCGCGCACGGCTTGCGGCGAGGATATCCGCTTTCCCTGGGGCGACCATGCGGCGAGCCCGATGGACGGGATTCATTTCGAGACCCTGATCTACCACTGCACCGGCGCCGCCCTGGTCGATCAGGTCCATCCGCCGGGCGCCGGCGAGCTGCTGAACAGCCGCAACGAGCATCTCCTCGGGCCGTGGTATATCGAGCACGCGACCACCGACTGAGCCTCGCTTCGCCTGTAACGCGCCGTGCCGCAGCCGAGTCAGCCCGTCACACCCCTACAAAGGACAGGCTCCATGCGCCGCGCCCTCTTCGCTCTGCTGATGCTCGGCCTTGCCACCCCCGCGCTGGCCCAGCGCCCCATCGTCGTCGAGCTGTTCACCTCGCAGGGCTGTTCCTCCTGCCCGCCGGCCGACAGGCTGCTCAGTGAGCTCGCCACCCGGCCGGACATCCTGCCGCTGGCCTTCCATGTCACATATTGGAACAATCTCGGCTGGCGTGACCCGTTCTCGCTCGAGGCCGCCACCGCCCGCCAGCGCGGCTATCAGCGCCTGCTCGGCGCCGAGACCATCTACACGCCGCAGATGATCATCGAGGGCCGTACCGAAGTCATCGGCTCCGACCGGCCGGCGGTGGGCGCCGCCCTTGCCGCAGCCCGGCCCGGGCCTGGCGTGGCCATCGAAGTCACCCGCACGGCGCAGGGCCTGCGCTTCGATGTCGGCCCCGGAAGCGGGGCGGGGCGGCTGCTGGTGGTGGGCTATGACACGTCGCATCGCACCGCAGTCGGGCGCGGCGAGAATGCCGGGCGGCAGCTGATGGAGAGCAACATCGTGCGCAGCCTCACCCCGGCCGGCGACTGGCAGGGGCAGGCCCTGACGGTGACCGCCGTGGCGCCTTTGGCCGAGCGCACCGCGATCCTGCTGCAGGCCGAGGACGGGCGCATTCTCGGCGCGGCCGTTGTTCCGCTGTCCGCCCCCGCAGCGCCGGCATGATCTTCAGCCCCGGCGCCTGGCTTGCCGTCCTGTGCGGGGCGGGCGCCGTTCTGCTGTGGTTCCGCCCGCGCGCCGGCCGCATTCTGGTGTCGCTCGGCGCCCTGGGGTTTCTCGCCATCGCCGTGCTGCCGATCGATCAATGGCTGTTGCTGCCGTTGGAGAACCGGTTTCCCCAGCCGCCGGCCGATACAAAGCTGGCCGGGATTATCGTGCTGGGCGGCTCCATCGACGCGGCGCTGACGGCGGATCGTGGCATGCCGGCGCTGAATTCGGCCGCCGACCGGCTCACCGCGTTGGCCGCACTGGCCCGCTCCCGGCCGGATCTGCCCATCGTGTTCACCGGCGGCCCCGCGCCCAACCGCCCGGACGGCCCGACCGAAGCCGATGGCGTTCGCCTGCTGATGCGCCAGCTCGGCGTGCCCGAAGGGCGCGTGCAATATGAGCAGGCCTCGCGCACAACCTATGAGAACGCGGTGCTGTCCGCGCGGATAGTGCATCCGAAACCGGGTGACGTGTGGCTGCTGGTGACGTCGGCCGCCCATATGCCGCGCGCGATCGGCACATTCCGCGCCGCGCGCTGGACGGTGCTGGCCGATCCGGTCGGTTATAAATCGTTCCGCGATCCCGCCGATCGGGGGCGGCGCTGGTTCGGCGAGCGCCTGTGGCTGATCGACACGGCGGCACATGAGTGGTTGGGGATGGTGGCGTATTGGGGGATGGGGTGGTCCTCGGAGCTATTTCCAGGGCCGTAAGAAAGAGGTTCTTTTTTGAAAAAAAGAACCAAAAAACTTTCATCCGTTGCACGCGCCTAGGTCCGGAGGGATCGCTCAAACGATAAAAAGTCTTTTGCTTCTTTTCTTCATAAAAGAAGTCCTTCCTTACTTCTCCGGCAACCCCGCCTTCCGCAACCCCACCACATAGTTCTCCAGATCCTCCGCCTGCCGGATCGGCGACCTTGCCGCCGCACTCGTCACCGAAAATCCCGGCTCCAGCGCCAGCAGCCGCGCACGCACCGTCGCCGCCTCCTCCATCCGCCCGAGATGGCCAAGTGCCGACAGCAGCGTCTTGTAGCTCGACGACATCGCCGGATTGAGCGCGGTGGCCGTGCGGCCGATCTGAACCACGGTCTGATACTGCTTCATGGCGTTGTACGGCAGCAGCAGCGCACTGTCGAAAAAGAACGTCTGCGGATCGAACGGCGACAGCCGCTTGGCGTGCTCGATGCGCGCAATCGCGATGTCGTGCCGCCCGGCATAGGACAGGGTCAGCCCCGAGACCGCCCAGGCGAACGGCAGGTTAGGGTTCAGCGCCAGCGCCCGCTCGTGCAGGCCCAGCGTCTCCTCGATGCTCTGGTGCTGGATGTAGCTGCGCACATAGGCCGAGATCGCCAGCGCCCGCGCGCAGCAGGGGTCCAGCGTGACGGCCCGCTCGGCGATTTCGCCGGCGCGGTGCATGGCGGCGACCGGATCGGGTGCCCAGCCCTGGCCGATCAGGAACGCGTGCCACACCGCCCACCAGGCGAAGATGGTGCCGCTGTCCGGCGCCAGCTCCGCAGCTTGTGCCAGCATCCGGCCGGCCATGGCGTATTCCGCCTCGTCCAGCCGGTAGATCGCAGGGATCGCGCGCAGCATCAGCTCATGTGCGGTGGCGTCGCCGATCGGCTTGGCGGCGGCGTGCCGGCTTTCGTGCAGCAGCAGTTCGGGGTCGAGCTGTGCCACCGTCTCGGCGGCGATCTCTTCCTGCAGCTTGAACAGGTCGGCGGCCGGCCGGTCGAACCGGCGCGACCACACCACCTCGCCCCCCCCGCGCATGTCCAGCAGCCGCACCGTGACGCGCACCTGCGGGCCAGCCCGCTGCACCGAACCGTCCAGCAGAAACTCCAGCCCGAGCTGGCGCCAGGCCTCGCCGTCCCGCCCCGCCTCGCGCACGACGGCCGCGATCGAGCCGGGGGCGACGAGATTGATCCAGCGGAACCGGCCCAGGGCAGTGGTGATCTCCTCGGCCAGCCCTTCCGACAGCCAGGCGGCATCGCCTGCATCGGCGGCACGAAACGAGGCGACCCCCATCCAGACTCCTTTGCGCGGCACCTGCTTCGCCAGAGGCGGGGCCAGCGGTGGCGCCATCGTCTCGGACAGGCCGGACGCACGCAGCTTCGCCAGCAGCGCATCGGTCTCGGGCGCGGGAAAGGCGCGCGTGGTCGCGGCCAGGGCGGCGGCACAGGCCTCGTAGGCCTCCACCGCCCGCGGCAGGTCGCCACACGCGGCATGGGCCTGCATCAGCGCGCGCGCCGCCGCCTCGTGGCCTGGGGCCAGGGCCAGCACCCGCCCGGCAGCAGCGATGATCGCCTCGGGATCAACCTGTTGCGCCAGCACGGCGGCTGCAACAGCGGTGGCGGTCTCGCGCATGCGCCGCTGTTCGACCGTGAGAAACGTGTCAAACGCCGGATCGAGCCCGTGAAGGTCCTCGAGCAGCACGCCATCGAGCAGCGACAGCACATCCGGGCGGGTCGGGGTGGCACGGGCCAGGGCATGCACATCCACCCACAGCCCGCCCGCCTCGAGCAGCAGGTGGTGGCGTTCGGAGCGGATAGGCGGAATGTCCTGTCCTTCGCCGAACTGCTGCAGCTCATGGACCGCCTGGCGCAGCGAGGCCCTGGCCTGCTCGCGTTCGCGGGTGCTCCACAGCAGGCCGGTGATATGGTCGCGCAGCACTGGCCTGCCGGCGGACAGCGCGAGGATGGCCAGCACCGCCCTAGTTTTCCGGACCTTCGGCAGCGCCACAGTGGCCGCGCCGAGGCTCGCGCGCATCTGCCCGATCAGCCGCAGCCGAAGACCGGCCCGTTCGATGGCGGCCCCGGGGGCCACGATCGGACGGCTCGTCAGACTGGTGTCGCTCGGCGTCTCATGGGCCTGCACAGGCATACCTCCTTGAGAAACAGGCAGCGTGATTCCGGATCGTGCGCCCGGACTCGGACACATCACGGTAGAATTTAGGAAATAACTCTTGACTCGCTCCAGGATACTAGGAAAATTGTCCGTGACGGCGGGCGAACTGCGTCTGCCGTCATTTCCAAACGATGGACGCATCAACGCGTCACGCCGGACGCGACCGGCGCGTGACCCTGTTTGTGAATTCATCGTCAACATCAACATTTCCGTCATGCAAAGGACCAAGCCCATGGCTCGACCCATTCTCGCCGCCAGCGTGCCGTCTGACGTCGCCGACAGCGGCCGGATCCGCCTTGGCGGAACCGCGCGTCTGCCGTCCCGCACGGCCTGACCTCGCGTGACCCCGCAAGGGGGCTGATGCAGCCGGCCGCGCAAGCGGCCGGCTGTTTTCGTATCAAGTGTTTTCAGTGGCCTGATGATCCCCGAGGCGCGTCGCGAAGAACGACGAACCGCTGGGCCAGGACACCTGGGAGATTCCAATGTCCGACGCGACGCCGCTGGTCACCTTCCACCGCCTGATCGGATCCGCTCGCCTGCCTGAACGCGCAGACCGCTCCGCCTGCGGCCTGATCCCGGCCCGCGCCGCCCGCTATTGCGATGCGCTGACCCAGGCCTCGGCCTTTGGCCATTACCTGTTCCCGCCGATGGAGCTGAGCCTGCTGTGGGACGGCGAGCAGATCTTCTGGACCTATGCCGGCACCGATCGCTGGCTGCCGCTGGAAGCCGCCCAGTTCCCCGGGTTTTCCACCCTGTTCGACGCCGCGGCCCCCGCGGCGATGCAGGGCTGCGCGCCGCCGTTCCTCAGCGCCTTGCCCGAACCCGGCACGCTGCAGCTCTGGACCGGCCTGTTCGCCCGCACCGCGCCCGGCTGGAGCCTGCTGCTGCGCCCGCTGGCCAATGTGCCCGCGCCGGCAGGGCTGTCGCTGTTCGAAGGCGTGGTCGAGACCGATCGCTGGTTCGGCCCGCTGTTCACCAATCTGCGCCTCACCCGCATCAACGCGCCGGTGCGCCTGCGCGCGGACTGGCCGCTGCTGCAGGCCCAGCTGATCCCGCAGGACGTGCTGGCCGACGCCACCCAGAACTGCGTGGCGAGCACGGGCGATCTCGGATCGTTCACGGCGCGCGAGTGGGAGGATTACCGGGTCAGCATCGTCGAGCCCAACACCCGCCCGAACCGGCCGCTCGGCGCCACCGCGGTGGCCAATCGGCGCCGCAGGCGGGCCGATGCTGCAGCGCACGGCTGATTGTTGCAATCGGGCGACATGAAGGCGCAGTGTCTGCGGTGCAGAACGTGGCGGCCGCTTGCTGGCCGATCGGCCCGCGACAAGGCCGCCCTCACCGGGAGGAGCCGCCGTGACCATCGCCAGCATTCTCAAGCACAAAGGCCATGAGGTGGCCCATGTCGAGCCCACCGCCACCGTCGCCGAGGTGACCCATGTGCTGCACGGACGGCGCATCGGCGCCGTTTTGGTGTGCAGCGAGCGGATGGACCTGCTCGGCATCCTTTCCGAGCGCGACATCGTCGGTGCGCTGGCCGAGCACGGCGCCTCTGCATTGGATCTGCGGGCCGAGCAGCTGATGACCCGCCACGTCACCACCGCCATGCCGCGCACGACGGTGCAGGAGGCGATGTCAATGATGACCAGCGGCCGGTTCCGACATCTGCCGGTGGTGGAGCGGGGGCGGATCGTGGGCCTGGTCAGCATCGGCGACGTGGTCAAGGCGCGGCTGAGCCAGCAGGAGCAGGAGGTCGACAGCCTGAAGGCCTATGTCGCCGGCGCGGCGTAGCGCCACCTCGCCACATCTCGGTGACAGTTCTATTCTCCAGGACCGACCCTGGAGAGAACGATGTCGCCGAGCGACCGCCAAACGACGGAACCGGCTTTCGCCCTGACGCGCGAGGTGCTGCTGCAGGGCGGACTGGCCGAACGGCTTCGTGCCGCCAACCCCGATGTCAGGTTCCTGACCGACGACGAAAGGGAGGCCAATCTCGCCAACCTCCTCGCACAGCGACCGGAGGGCGACGGCGGAGTTTATGTGTTCGCCTATGGGTCGCTGATCTGGAACCCTGCCATCCACATCACCGGCCGGCTGCTGTGCCGCACGCGCGGCTGGCATCGTGAATTCTGCCTCGCGACAAAGGGCGGCCGCGGCACCGCCGAGTTGCCGGGCATGCTGCTGGGCCTGATGGAAGGCGGCGACTGTGTCGGTGCCGTGCTGCATGTGGCCGAGGACGCGGTGCGGCACGAACTCTCGCTGCTCTGGCGGCGCGAGATGGTTGCCGACGGCTATATCCCACGCTGGATTCCAGTGGAGAACCTGGAGGGTGAGCCGCTTGGCGAGGCCATCGCCTTCACCATCAACCATGCCGGCCCGTCGTTCTGCCCGCCGCTGCCTGAGGCGGAGCTGGTGCGCCGCATCGCCATCGCCCGCGGCCAGCTCGGCACCGCAGCCGAGTACCTGTTTCGCACCCGCGACGGGCTGCGCAGCCTCGGCATCACCGACCCGATGCTGGAGCGGATCGGCGACGCGGTAACACTTTATCAACACACGCACGGCATGATTGATCCGCCGGACATGCAGAATTCGAATCAGGCCTAGCGGCCTCTCTGCTAACCTTCGGGAAAACGGAGGATGAGCCGCCATGGCGTTGATTCGGTTGGTTGCGGTGCTACTCGTGCTGTTGCTCGCTCCCGCGATTGGCCGGGCTGACGAACTATCCATCCCTGGACTCGGCGCGGACGCCAACACCTATCTGCGACAGCTCGCGCGGCCCTTCCCCGCGGGCGGCACCTCCGCCAGCCGCGCCACCGCCGAGCAGCAGGCGGCGGCCGCCATCGCCGCCGGCAAATGGAACGACGCCGCCGCCGCCCTGGAAAGCCGGGCCGGCATGGGCCAGCCGACCGAGGCGATCTTTCGCGACCTCGCCACCGCCCTGCTGCGCCGCACCCCACCCGACCCGACCCACGCCGCCGATGCAGCCTGGCTGGCTTTGAGCCGCTATGACGACTCCTCGCTGCCCAACCTTGTCCTGCTGGCCGACACGCTGCACGCGCTGAACCGACCCGTCGCCGAAATCGCCACCCTGCAGAAGGCCGCCGAGCTGATACCGGACGACAAGGGTCTTGCCGCCCGCCTTGCCGATGTGATCCGCGCCGCCGGCATGCTGGTCGCCAAGGTGACGACGCAGGCGCAGTCCGACCCGCCACGGGCCTGCTTCACCTTCACCGTGCCGCCCAGCCGCGCGCCCGATTTCGAGCCAGCCGACTGGGTCAGGCTCGAACCGCCGGTGGCCGATGCGGCGGTGACGCATGAAGGCGACCAGATCTGCGTCTCCGGCCTGCCCTCGGGGCGCACCACCGCCATCATCCTGCGGGCGGGGCTGCCCGGCACCCAGGGTGTGGCGATGAAGGCCGAGGACCGGCGCGCCCTCGCCATGCCCAACCGTGCGCCGAATATCGGCTTCGACACACGGCTGTTCGTGCTGCCGCGCGGACAGGCGCCGGCGATTTCCATGAGCACGGTCAATCTGTCCGCGGTGTCGCTGCGGCTGGTGCGGCTGACCGAGCGCAACGTGGCCGTGCTGCTGCGCCAGTCGAAACTCGGCGAGCCGGTCGAGTTCTACCAAATGGACAATCTCGCCGACGAGGTGGCCAGCGAGGTCTGGAAAGGCAAGGCCGACATTCCCGGATATGCGCTCAACAAGACCGTTCGCACCAAATTGCCACTGCCAGAGGCGCTGACCACGGCCGGGCCCGGGCTATACGCGCTGATCGTTGCGACCGGCGATGGCAACCAGCACTCCAACGCCACCGCCGTGCAGCTGGTGCTGCGCACCGACCTCGCCCCCACGGTGTGGCGCGGCACCGATGGGCTGACCGCGCAGATCCGCGACTACGGCACCGCCCTGCCGCGCGCCGGCGTGCGGCTGCATCTGCTGTCACGTGGCAACGACATCCTGGCCGAGGCCACCACCGACGAGTCCGGCGTCGCCCGCTTCGCTGCCCCTTTGCTGCACGGCCAGGGCCCGTCCGAACCGGCCTCGCTGCAGGCCTTCGCGACCGTTCCCGGCGGCGAGGATTTCGCGGCCCTCGATCTGAACGCCGCCGCCTTTGACCTGTCGGATCGCGGCGTGGACGGCATGCCGCATCCTGGCGCGTTCGATGCCTATCTCTGGCCCGATCGCGGCATCTACCGGCCGGGCGAGACCGTGCAGCTGATGGCGCTGGTGCGTGACAACGCGGGCCAACCGGCCGATCTGCCGGCGCAGGTGACGGTGCGGCGCCCCAACGGCCAGGTGTTCCTGCAGGCGGTGCCACCGCGCGGCGGCGATGCATCGATCAACCTGCCCATCAAGCTCTCGGCAAGTGCCCCGGCCGGCGTGTGGACGGTGGAGCTGCGCGCCGATCCGCAGGGCCAGCCGATCGGCACCACCAGTTTCCGCGTCGACGCCTTCGTGCCCGAGCGTCTCGCTGTCGAGACCGGGGCGGCGCCGGACCGGCTGGTGGTCGGCCAGAAGGTGGAGGTGCCGGTGACCGCGCGGTTCCTGTACGGCGCGCCTGGCAGCGGGCTTTCCGGTCACGCCACGATGCATCTGGTAATCGATCCCGCGCCGTTCCCGGCACTGGCCGGCGCGCGCATCGGCATCGAGGGCGAGCCGTTCGCGCCGGACCAGGTCGGCATCGACCTCGCCGAGACGGACGCGCAGGGCCACACCACGCTGCCCATCCTGCTTGCAACGGCTCCCGACACCACCCAGGCGCTGAAGGCGCAGTTCAACATCGGTATCAACGACGTGGCCGGCCGCTCCAGCCATGCCAGCCTGACCCTGCCGGTGCGTCCCGCCACACCGCTCATCGGCATCAAGCCGTTGTTCAAGGACAACGCGATCGATGCGGACACCGAGGCCAGGTTCGAGATCGCCGCCGTGGATCCCACCGGCACGCGCATCGCCATGCCCGCCAAGCTGCGCCTGGTGCGCGAGCGACCAGACTGGCGGGTGGTGATGCAGGGCGCCTTGGCGCGCTACGAGACGGTGTATCGTGATGAGCCGCTCGAAACGCAGACGGTCACGATCCCCGCCGACGCGCCGCTGTCCGTCACGAAAAGGCTACCCTTCGGCCGCTATCGCCAGGAAATCTCGCAGATCGGCGGATTCGCTGTGACCACGATGCGCTTCCGCTCAGGCTGGGCCTCGTCGGACAATCCGGATGTGCCGGACCGGGTGGACGTGTCTTCCAACCGTCGCGTGGTGCCGGTGGGCGAGACCGCCCGCGTGCACATCGCCGCCCCCTTCGCCGGGCACGCCACCGTGTTGGTGCTGTCAGACCGTGTGCACTCCCTGCGCAACGTTGATCTGCCTGCAACCGGCGCTGATATCGACGTGCCGGTCGAGGCATCCTGGGGGCCGGGCGCCTACGTCACCGTGCACGCCTTCCGCGCCGGCACCGACGGCGACCGTCCGGGCCGGGCGATCGGCCTGA
The DNA here is from genome assembly GCA_037445025.1 of Rhodospirillales bacterium. GTDB lineage: Bacteria > Pseudomonadota > Alphaproteobacteria > Acetobacterales > Acetobacteraceae > CAIQQQ01. Next base: position 6,730 of record JBBILI010000043.1, on the reverse strand, counting down.
CCTGGATCGGCGTCGATCCCGCCTCCCGCACGCTGCCGCTCACCATCGAGGCGCCCGCCGAGATCGGTCCGCGCGCCACGCACCAGGTGGTTCTGCACGCGCCGCCCGGTGCCTGGGTCACCCTTGCCACCGTCGATGAGGGCGTGCTGCGCCTCACCCGCTTCATCTCGCCAGACGCCGCGCCGCATTTCCTCGGCCGCCGCGCGCTGGGGCTCGACATCCGTGACGACTGGGGCAGGCTGATCCCGCCCGCCGAAGCAGGTGCCACGCTGCTGCGCCAGGGCGGCGACGACGGCGGACTGGGCCTGCCGGACATTCCCCAGCGAACCGTCTCGCTGTTCAGCCCGCCGGTGCAGGTCGGCGCCGACGGACGTGCCGTGATCGCACTGGATATGCCGGATTTCGCCGGCACCGTCCGGCTGATGGCCATGGGCTGGCAAGGCTCCAGGATCGGCGCCGCCAATCAGGATCTGCTGGTGCGCGACCCGCTGATCGCCGAGGCGCTGCTGCCACGTTTCCTCGCCCCCGGCGATGAAGCCCGGCTGGGTGTGCTGCTGCAGAACATCGCCCTGCCGGCGGGCGAGGACTCCGTCAGCATCACCGTCGATGGACCGCTGGCAATTTCCGGGCCCAAACAGCTGGCGGCCACGCTGGCGCCAGGCGCACGCGCGGTACCGGCCACGGTGCTGAAGGCCACCGGTGCCGGACGCGGCACCATCCATCTGGCCATCACCGGGCCCGGCGGGTTCGCCCTCACGCGTGACAGCACCATCACCGTGCGCCCGCCCCGCGCCGCGCAAACCCTGGTTACAGCCGGCGATTTCCCGCCCGGCACCGCGTTGAAGCTGGCGCCACCGGTAGAAAAATTCCTGTTCGGCACCTGGACCGCGCGGGCAAGCTTTGGTGCTCCCGTGCGCTATGACGTGGGCGCGATGCAGCAGGCGCTGGACGACTATCCGCTATCCTGCCTTGAGCAGGCCACCAGCCGCGGCCTGCCGCTCGCCATGCTTCCTGCCGATCCCGCCCGCGCCGGCCGCCTGCAGCAGGCGGTATCTCTGGTATTGGACCGGCAACGCTTCGATGGCGGTTTCGGGCTTTGGTCCGGCAACGACGACGCCGAGCCCTGGCTGTCCAGCTACGCCATGGATTTTCTGCTCCGCGCCAAGGCCGCAGGTGCCGTGGTGCCGGAGGCTGCTGTGAAGGAAGGCCTGAAATTCCTTGCCGGCGGTGCGGACGGCGACAGCGACGAGCAGGCGGATATGGTTGTGCAGGCCTATCGCCTCTACGTGCTCGCCACGGCCGGCCAGGGCCGGCCGGGCGCGGCGCGGGTGCTGATGGAGAAGCTTGAGAAGATCCCCACGCCGCTGGCCCGGGCGCAACTCGGGGCGGCCCTTGCGCTGGCGCACGATCAACCGCGTGCCGAGGCTGCCTTCGGGGCGGCACTGCTGGCGCCGGATCGGCGTTGGTGGGGGGTGGACTATGGCTCGGCGTTGCGTGACCAGCTCGCCTTGGTTGTGCTGCTGCGCGAAAGCGGGCTGCTGCCGCAGCGCCTCGCCCAGCTGGTGAGCCGCCTGCCCGGCGCCGACCTCACGCCTGACACGCTCAACACCCAGGAGCAGGCCTGGGCTGCCGCGGCCGCCGCGTCGCTCGCCACCCGCGCAGCAACGGTGACCTTGCAGCTCGGCGATCGCAGCCTGACCGGCAAGGCCGGTGCAGGACTGCTGCTCGATCTGACCGGTGTGGTGACGGCGAAGAACACCGGAACATCCGCGATCTGGCAATCCGTCAGCATCACCGGCGTGCCGCTGCAGTCGCCGCCCGCCGGAAGGCAGGGGATGCGGGTGACACGGCAGTTCCGCAATCTCGATGGCTCGCCGCTCGATCTGGATCATCTGCGCCAGAACACCGTGTTCGTGGTGCAGCTCGATGGGAAGGTGGAGGACGGGCAGGACCATCACGCCCTACTGCAGCAGGGCCTTCCGGCCGGGTGGGAGATCGCAGGCAGGATCCGTGCGCCCGCAGAAGGCAAACAGGTGCCGGGCATGCCGTGGCTGGACGGGCTGACCGCCGCTGAGTCCGAACCCGCCTCCGATGACCGCTTTGCCGCCATCGTTTCCACCGACAGTGACCATACCGCGTGGCGCGTGGCGGTGCGGGTGCGGGCGGTGACCCCCGGCAGCTACGGACTTCCGGGGGCGACGTTTACCGACATGTACCGTCCAGCGATCTTTGCGCGGCAGGCTGAGGCACGAATCACTGTGCTACCAGCGGAATAATTATGTTCTTTTTTGAAAAAAAGAACCAAAAAACTTTTGATCGCTTGAGCCGTGCCTCATTCACAAAAGTCTTTTGCTTCTTTTCTTCAGAAAAGAAGTTCTTTCCTACTTTTTTTGCTGTGTGTGTCTTGGCTTTCTCACTCGACCGCCTTTGTCCGCCCGACCTCTCCCGCCTCCAGCACACCGGCACCACCGTCCTGGACCGCGACGGCCGCCTGCTGGCCGTGACCCCCGCCCCAGGCGGCGTCTGGCGCCTGCGCACCACCGTTGATGACGTCGATCCCGCCTTCATCGACCGTCTCGTCGCCATCGAAGATCGCCAGTTCTGGCATCACCCCGGGGTCAACCCGCTGTCCCTTGCTCGCGCCGCCCTCCAGGATCTCCGCGCCGGCCACATCGTCTCCGGCGGCTCCACGCTCACGATGCAGGTGGCCCGCCTGCTCTCCCCCCGGCCGCGCACTGTCTCTGCCAAGCTGATCGAGATCGCCCGCGCGGTGCAGCTGGAATGGCGCTTCAGCAAGCGCGAGATTCTCGGCATGTGGCTCACGCTGGCCCCCTATGGCGGCAATCTCGAAGGTGTGCGCGCGGGAAGCCTGGCCTGGTTCGGCGTCATGCCACGCGAGCTCGACGACGCTCAGATCGCCCTTCTCGTCGCCATCCCCCGCCACCCCGAAACCTTGCGCCCAGACCGCCACCCCGCCCGCGCCCAGGTGGTGCGTAACCGGATCCTCCACCAGGCCGAAGCCGGGCCGGTACCACCCCAACGCCTCCCCATGCCGCGGCACGGCCTGCTGACGCTGGATCGCAGCAGTGCCGAAACGCGCCACACCACACTGGAACTGACCCTGCAATCCGCCGTCGAGGCGTTGTCGGCCGAGACGGTGCGAACGCTGCCGCCGTATGGATCCACGTCGCTGCTGGTCGCCGATATCGCCACCGGCGAGATCCGCGCGGTGGCCAGCGGCGCCGGCCAGGGGGGCAACGGAGATGGATTGGACCTCAGCCGCGCCATCCGCTCGCCCGGCTCGGCGCTGAAGCCGTTCATTTACGCCATGGCCTTCGAGGGCGGCATCGCAGGCCCCGATACGCTGCTCGACGACCTGCCGCGCCGCTTTGGCAGCTATGCGCCAGAGAACTTTGACCGCGACTTCAACGGCCCTGTCCGCATGGCGGACGCGCTGCGCCGCTCGCTGAACCTGCCGGCGGTGGGGCTGCTCGATGCGCTCGGCCCCGCCAGCTTCCTCGCCCGCATGCGATCGACCTGCATTGAGCTGCGCCTGCCCGCCACCGCCACCGGTACCGCTGCGCCCTCGCTGCCGCTGGCCCTCGGCGGCACCGGCATCAGTGTGCGCGGCATTGCAGCCCTCTACGCCGGCCTGGCCGGCGACGGCCGTGTGCGGCCCCTGCACCTGGAAGGCGCGGAACCGGCGGCCCATCCGCTGGTCAGCCCACGGGCCGCCCACATGATCGCCGGCATCCTCACCCAGGATTTTCCGGATGGCGGCCCGACCGGGATCGCCTGGAAGACCGGCACCAGCTGGGGCGGCCGAGACGCTTGGGCGGTGGGGTTCGATGCACGCCATGTGGCCGCGGTCTGGGTCGGGCGTCCGGACGGCACACCGCTGGCGGCTGCCACCGGGCGTAGCTTCGCGCTGCCGTTGCTGGCGAAGCTGTTCACTCTGCTGCCCTCTGCCCCGCTGCCGCCGACACCACCGGCCAGGGGCCTGCCCACCGATCTGCGCCAACCGGCATCGCGCCCTGATGCGCTGCGCCTGCTGTTCCCGCCCTCTGACGCCACGATCAGCGGCGACGGCCCGATCACCTTGCGCGCGATGGGCGGCCGCCGGCCGCTACTTTTCCTGGTGGATGACACGCGCCTGCCCAGCGATCCCGCACGGCGCGAGGCGTCGTGGCAACCTCAAGGACCCGGTTTCTATCGCCTGACGATCCTGGACGCCGACGGCCACGCCGCCCACGCCCCGGTGCGCGTACGGATGCGCTGACGCAGGATCCACCCACTCCGTGCGTCATGCCACCGGCAAGAACCGGCCGGTGTGACGCCACCGTGTCGCATGAAACAGGAACCCGACCATCTCCTGGGGGTTCTGCGCCGGCGAGAGCAGGCTGACCGCGGTCAGGCCCCAGAGCTGCTCTGCCACATCGATGGCGCCGAGCACCGAGGGCTCGTCCTGCGACATCATCAGCACCGGCATGTCCTGATCATGGGCCGCGATGGTGCGCAGCACACCGCAGCAATCCGCCTCGTCTCCCAACGCCACGCCGATCACGGCAATCGGGTTCATCTGGTGCAGGTGCAGCGGCAGGTCGTAGAGCGCGGGCAGCGGCACCAGAACGATGTCGAGCGCCTGGCACACCGAAACGAGCAGGGGCGACAAGGCCTGCGGATTTCCGAGAACCAGGATATGCTGCTGTTCCGCATTCTTGGCTGCGTCGGTAAGGTAGGAGGGAAACATCGATACGAGATTCGCACCCTGGGTTCGCTGTGACATCGCCGGCTCCTGCTTGCTTCTGGTGACGGCAAGTCTCGCGTGGCTGAACCGAATTTGAAAGATTACAAGCACTTGCATCTCCGTCAGGAACCGGCAGAAAAATGTGATTGACCGTAAATGATCGAGATGCGCGTGGTTGCAATTGCAACATCACCCCATGGCCGCGGTAGGACCTGATGGCGACGTGCAAGGCGTCCCGTCGTATGATTTCCCAACGCCTGGTTTCCCAACGCCTGGTTTCAAGGAACAGCGAGTGTCCGACCGGTTCTTCTGGACACGCCCGTCTCGGGTGATCGGTCCCGATCCCAGGATCGCCCTGGTGCCGATCCGCGACCTGATGGCATGGCTGCGTCATCGGCCACCGACGCTGAACGCGGCCGCGCCGGGCGAACTGCCTTCAGCGCTCAACCGAGTGGCGCCGATCCCGCTCGCAGAGTCGCAGCCCGCGCCGCAGCTGCGTCCGGCCCCTGTCACGCCTTCTCCCGTGCTGACCCCGGCGCCGACACCGGCGCCGACACCGGCGCCAATGCCCATGCCAACCGAGGCGCCACGGACCGACAACTGGCAGCTGAGCAACAGCTTCACGCTCCCCGAGCGTCGTACAGCCCTCAAGCGGCCGAGCTTCTCCGTCTCGCCGATGGCGTCGCCATTTGTGCCGAAGCCCCAGCCGGCGCCGCCGCCGCCACAGGACGCTGTGCCGGTCGCCGCACCCGTCCAGACACCGTCCCCTACACCAGTCCCCCTCCCTGCTCCCACGCCGGCGCCCACCCGTCCCCCTGCCCCGGCGCCCTTACCGCGCGCCGTTGCGTCGCCGCCGCCGCCACCAATTCAGGCTCCAATCGCGGCCCCAGCGCCCGCACCGGCCACGCCGTTGCCACGCCGGCTCGATCCGCCCCAGTTGCTGCAGCCGCCACCGCGCCCGACTCAGGCACCGCTGCTGCCAACCCCGGCTCCGACCCCACTCCCGCCGCCGCCCCCGACACGTCCGCCGCAGCTGCCCCCGCAACTGCCCGCGCGACCGATCGATCTCGCGCAGCCCGCCATATTCGCGCCGCTGCCGGACGGCAGCGGTCCGACGCCACCCGCCCGCCGCATCGTGCCGCCACCGAACTACGAGGATTGGAAAGACGAATACGACGATCTGTTCGAAGACCGGCCAGAGCACGCCGAGGCCGTCGCCGCCGCCCCCGAGCAGATCGCCGAGCACGAAGGCTTCATCAGCACCGACTGGTCAAAGCTCAAAAGCGCCACCAACGGCGACCTGGCCGACGAGGAATGGATGGGCGGCCCCACACCCACCGCCAGCCGCCCGCTGCCGCAGCGCTCGGACTGGCAGCGCCTGGGCCTCTACGTGCTGGCGATCAGCGTGATTCTGGCTTTGGGCGTTGCCATGGTCGTGCTGTTCTGGCCGACCGCCACCCCGCCAGGCTGACGGGCGTAGTCACCGGTAGCGGCCAGACCTTGTTCGCGCCGGTCGACGAGGCGATGGTGCGGCGGATCGCGTGGGCAACTTGCCCGATCGGACGTCGCGCCGTCATCGTGGCAGTCGCGCCGACGGGGATCTGATTGGTGATCGCGCTCTGAGCTGGCCGATGATCTGATACGGCAATCAGACCTGCCGGCGGTTCCGCATTCGCTCTCTCCTATCCAACTCATTGTTTCCACGAGAAATTCCATTGCACGGTGAGTCCAACTCACGCCATGCTGGTCTAATACCAACGGTCATGAAGAATGACCGTTGGTATGGTCTTGGTTTGGCGCGCCGCCGCCGGCCAACCCGGCGCGCGATACCAACGGCCCTAGCGGCTGACCGTTGCCCAATCTCGTTTGCCGATAGATCGAATGCGGTCCGGGTCATCGGTGAGGAAGTTCCAAGCATGTTTGCACGCCTGGAGGATTGCGTCGTAGTTGTCCCAGACGCGGGCACAGAGTTTGTTGGCGCGT
>JBBILI010000042.1:0-49215 GCA_037445025.1 Rhodospirillales bacterium | reverse complement strand
CAAGATCAGGCCGGTCATAAAACCTACCCAATACCCCAGAACACAATCCCTGCCCCGCTTCCGCAGAGCAAGCATGGAGCGCCGCCAACGTATCCCTTCCATTCCTGATTTACTTGTGAAAGAGCAGAACCTAACTGAAGTGCTACCGGAAAGTCTTTGGCAGCACCGCAGCGTCGGGAGGCAGCTTCTACGTCCGGTGCTTCGAGCTGTCAACACGTCATTTGATGGAAATCGGTGGCGGCGGCATTTGCCTCGCCCATCGCCGGCGCGGCATGGTGCCGGGACGGTCCAGGGAGACAAACCGATGAAAGCCGCCGTCATTCACGCGCCGCATGATCTGCGCATCGATGAGATCGCGGCATCTGCCCTTGGGGCGGACGAGGTGGCGGTGCGGATCCGCGCCGGCGGCATCTGCGGGTCGGATCTGCACTATTATCATCATGGCGGCTTCGGCACCGTGCGCATCCGCGAGCCGATGGTGCTTGGCCATGAGATCGCAGGCGTGGTGACCGAGATCGGCAGCGCCGTCACCGCGGTAAAGCCGGGCGACGCGGTGGCAGTGAACCCGAGCCGCCCTTGCGGCGTGTGCAGCTTCTGCCGCGACGGCCAGCCGCGGCATTGCCTGGATATGCGCTTCTACGGCAGCGCCATGCGCTTTCCTCATGTGCAGGGCGGGTTTCGCGAAACGCTGGTGTGCCATGAGACCCAGGCGGTGAAGCTGCCGGCCGGCCTCAGTCTCGAGCACGCCGCGTTTGCGGAGCCGTTGTCGGTTTGCCTGCATGCGGCCAGCCAGGCAGGCCCCCTGCTGGGCAAGCGGGTGCTGATCACCGGCACCGGGCCGATCGGCGCGCTCTCCATTCTCGTGGCGCGGCAGGCCGGCGCACGGGAGATCGTGGCGACCGATCTGTCCGACGCGCCGCTGGCGATCGCGCGGCGAATCGGGGCCGATCGCACCATCAATGTCCGCGACGCGCCGCAGGCCCTGGAAGCCTATGCCGCCGACAAAGGGTATTTCGATGTGGTGCAGGAAGCTTCGGGCAGCGGGGCTGCGTTGCAGGCCGCCCTGCCCGCCTGCCGGCCGGGGGCGATCATTGTGCAATGCGGGCTGGGCGGGGACATGACGCTGCCGATGAACCTGATCGTGGCCAAGGAGCTGCAGCTGCGCGGGACGTTCCGGTTCGACCGGGAATTCGCCAGGGCGGTGGATTTTCTGGGGGCGAAGCTGATCGACGTGGCGCCGCTGCTCACCGAGATCGTGCCGCTGGCCGAGGCGGTGCGCGGCTTCGAGCTTGCCTCGGACCGGGCAAGGTCTATGAAGGTTCAGTTGGCACTTTAAGAAAGGACTTCTTTTCTGAAGAAAGGAAGCAAAAGACTTTCAAACGCTTGAGCAGACCTCTCTCCGGAGGAGGGCGCCAGCGGATGAAAAGTTTTTTGGTTTTTTTTTAAAAAAGAACCTCTTGCTACCCGATTGACGCCCCAGGGAGCCCCGCACACGATCGCCGCATGACATTCAGGAGGCGTGAATGCGGTTCGTGCTGGCGCTGCTGCTGTCGCTGTTCGCCGTCTCCGCGCGGGCAGGCGAGTTCACCTGGGCGTATTCGGCCGATGTGCTGACTCTGGATCCACACGCCTCCAACAACACCTTCACCAACGCGTTCCTGGGCAACATCTACGAGAGCCTGGTGCGCATGAACGACAAGATCGAGATCGAGCCGGCGCTGGCAACGTCCTGGCAACGGACCACACCCACGGTGTGGCGGTTCACGCTGCGGCCGGGGGTGGTGTTTCACAACGGCGCCAAACTGACCGCTGATGACATAGTGTTCACCTGGGAGCGCTTCAACACGCCGGGCGCGCTGGGGCGCGGCAACCTCGCCGGGATCAAGGCGATGCGGGCGGTGGATCCGGAGACGGTCGATATCGAGACCGAGGCGCCGCAGCCGCTGCTGCTGAACGTGCTGCAGGGGTTCTATGTGATGAACCGGGCGTGGGCGGAGGCCAATGGCGCCACCGGCTCCTCGGACCTCACGGCGCAGAAGGAGAATTTTGCGGTCCGCCATGAGAACGGCACCGGGCCGTTCACCGTCGTCTCACGCGAGGCGGATCGGCAGACCGTGCTGGTGCCGTTCGCGCAGTGGTGGGACAAGCCGGTGCACAACCTCACCAAGGTGACGTTCGTGCCGCTGGCGGCCGCGGCGACGCGCACGGCGAGCCTGATCTCGGGCGCCATCGATGCCACGGTGGAGCTGCCGCTGCAGGATGTGGCGCGGGTGAAGGCGGATCCGAAGCTTGTCGTGGTGCAGGGGCCGGAGCTGCGCACGATCTATCTGGGGTTCGACCAGTTTCGCGACGAGCTGCTGTACAGCGACGTGAAGGGGCGCAACCCGTTCAAGGACCACCGGGTGCGCGAGGCGATCTACCGGGCCATCGGCATCGCGGCGATCAAGCGGGTGGTGATGGGCGGGCTGTCCTGGCCAGCGGGGATGATGGCCTCGCCGTTCCTGACCGGCGCGCCTTCGGACATCAACGACCGGCTGGCGTTCGATCCGGAGCTGGCCAAGCGGCTGCTGACCGAGGCCGGCTTTCCCAACGGGTTTTCGGTGACGATTGCCTGTCCCAACGATCGCTATGTCAACGATGAGCGGATCTGCCAGGCCGTGGCCGCAATGCTGGCGCGGGTCGGCGTCAAGCTGAACGTGCAGGCGGAGACCACCGCCGCGTGGTCGCGCCGGACGGCGGCGCTGGATGTGTCGATGTTCATGCTGGGCCATGCCGGGCTGCCACTGGCGGATGCCTCCTCCACGCTGGTCGAGGTGATCCACACGCGGGAGGGGCCGTATGGCGGGCTCAATGTCGGGCGGTATTCCAATCCGAAGATCGACGCGCTGGTGACGCAGATCTGCTCGGCCGAGGATGAGACGGTGCGGCGCGGGCTGATCCGCGAGGCGTTGCTGCTGGAGAAGCAGGATATCGGGCATGTGCCGCTGCACCAGCAGCCCATCACCTGGGCGGCGAAGCAGGGGTTCGCCCTGCACCAGGCGCCGGACAACCAGCTGCGGTTGCGGCTGGTGACCGCGCCATGAAGCGCATCACCGGTGGCATCGTCGTCACCATGGATGCCACGCGGCGGGTGATCGACGATGGCGCCGTGGTGGTGGATGGGGCGCACATCGTGGCTGTGGGCCCGGCGGCCGAACTGGCGGCGTCCTATCCCGATGCCGAGATCCTCGATGCCGCCGGCTGTGCCGTTCTGCCCGGCCTCATCGACGGCCACGCCCATGCCGGGCACGGGCTGGTGAAGACGCTGGGCAACGGCGACAGCGCGCTGTGGAGCGAGGCGTGCCGGGTGATCTACACCTCGGCGTCCCCGCCGTCGTTCTGGCGGGCCGAGGCGCGGCTGGCGGCGCTGGAGCGGCTGAGCTTCGGGGTGACCACCGGCGTGTCGCTGCTGGGCGGCGGTGACAGCGTGATGCGCACCGATGCCGTGGCAGCCGGGGTGGCGCACCACGCGGGGGTGGCCGAGATCGGCATTCGCGACATCATGGCGGTGGGGCCCACCCGCCCGCCGCATCCCTGGCCCTATGCCGACTGGGCGGGCGAGACCCGCACCGACAAGCTGGTCAGCTTCGAGCAGCAGCTGGAGACGATCGCGGCGCTGATCGAGACCTGTCACGGGCAGCGTCGCGGCCATGTGGCGACGCTGATGCCGGTGTATCGGCAGGCCACCCATGATCCGGTGGCGGTTGCCGAGATCGCACGGCAGGGGCGGCTGGTGCGTGATCTCGGCAAGCGTCACGGTGTGCTGTTCCACCAGGACGGGCACCGCGCCGGCAGCCTGGCCATGGCCGAGACGATGTTCGATCTGCTGGGGCCGGATGCGTTCATGTCGCATTGCACCGACCTCACCGAGGCGGACATCGAAGCGGTGGCGCGCACCGGCACCGCCATCGTGCACAACCCCTCGGCCATCGCCTCGGTGCGCGGCTATTGCCCGGTGCCGACGCTGCTGGCGCGCGGGGTGACGGTGATGCTGGGTTCCGACGGGACCGCGCCGGACCGTTCGACCGATATGTTCCGCCATATGTTCATGGCGCGGCGCGTGCACCAGCGCGAGCATCGCGACGAGACGCTGCTGCCGCCGGGCAAGGTGCTGGAGATGGTCACCGTCGATGCCGCGGCGGGGCTTGGGATGTCGGCCGAGATCGGCAGCCTGGAGCCGGGCAAGCGGGCGGATCTGATCACGGTGGATCTGCGCAAGCCGCATCTGGCGCCGCAGAACATGCCGGTGTGGCGGCTGGTGTGCTTTGCCAATGGCCAGGATGTCGATACCGTGATGGTCGATGGCGAGGTGCTGATGCGACATCGGGTGATCGCGCATGTCGATACCGGCGCGGTGCTGGCGGAGGCGGACAGCGAGACCCGGGCCATGCTGTGGCGGGAGGGGCTGGAGGAGGCGGTGGTGGAGCGGCCGGGGTGGGGGAATATTAGGAGTTAAGGAAGGACTTCTTTTCTGAAGAAAAGAAGCAAAAGACTTTTATTCGTTGGGACCCGACTTGTTCGGAGAAGTGCGTCAGAGGATAAAAATTTTTTTGGTTCTTTTTTTCAAAAAAGAACCGCTTCTTTTGGATTTTTATCATGCCAGACCCTCAACTCTTCTTCGTCGGCGGCGCGCCACGCTCCGGCACCACCTGGCTGCAGCAGATCCTCGATGCGCATCCTGACGTGTCCTGCATGGGCGAGGGTCTGTTCGAGCGGCATCTCGCCGGTCCCATCGACCAGCTGGTGGCCGACTGGTCTGAGGGACTCAAGGCCAAGAACACGCGGCTGTTCCAGCACACCGGCGGCTATCCGATTCCGGAGGCCAGCGCCGCGGATGATCTGCTGCGGGCGGCCATTCTGCAGGCGCTGGCGCGCCAGACCGGCGGCGTCGCGCGCCGCGCGGTGGGCGAGAAGACGCCGGAGAACGTGTTCTTCTTTCCGCGTCTGCTGCGGCTGTTTGCGGAGGCACGGTTCATCGCCATCGCGCGCGACCCGCGCGACGTGCTCACCTCGGCCTGGCATTTCTTCCACAAATCCAACGCCGGGGAGGACCAGGAGGCCGCCAAGCTGGCGTTCGTGCGCGCGGCCCTGCCCTCGATCAATCACGGTGCGCGCACCATGCTGGGCTTTGCCGCGGAGCATCCGGGGCAGACCTTGCTGATCACGTATGAGGCGCTGCTTGCGGACACGCCGGGCTGCGTGGCGCGGCTTTATGCTTTTCTGGGGGTGCCGGTCGGGCCCTGGGTGGTTGAGGACGCGCTGTCCCGCACCTCGTTTGCCGCCATGACGCAGGGACGGCCGCGCGGTGCGGGGCAGGATGGGTCGTTCTTCCGCAAAGGTGTTGCGGGGGACTGGCGGTCCACGTTCAGCGAGGAGGTGGGGGCGCTGATTGTGGCGGAAACCGGGTGGATGTTTCCGCGGTTTGGCTTCGTGGCGTGATTCGGCGGATCGCATCCGCCCCACTTTCGTAGGGCGGATGCAATCCGGCTTGATCAGGCGGCTTTGGCCATTTCGCGCAGCACGTAGTGCAGGATGCCGCCGTGCTGGTAGTAGGCGACCTCGTCGATGGTATCGATCCGGCACAGCAGCGGCACCTCGTCGGTCGTGCCATTGGCGCGGTGGATGACCAGGGTCATGGTTTTGCGCGGGCTCACGTCATCGAGCCCCAGGATGTCCACGGTCTCGGTGCCGTCGAGCTTGAGGCTCTTGCGGTCGGTGCCGGGCATGAAGGTGAGCGGCAGCACGCCCATGCCGACGAGGTTGGAGCGATGGATGCGCTCGAAGCTTTCCACGATGACGGCGCGGGCGCCGAGCAGCATGGTGCCCTTGGCCGCCCAGTCACGCGAGGAGCCGGTGCCGTATTCCTTGCCGCCGAAGATGACGGTGGGAACACCCTCCGCCTTGTAGCGCATGGCGGCGTCGTAGATCGGCATTTCGGCACCGGAGGGCTGGTGGCGGGTGACGCCGCCTTCGGTGCCCGGCGCCATCTCGTTCTTGATGCGGATGTTGGCGAAGGTGCCGCGCATCATGATCTCGTGGTTGCCGCGCCGCGCGCCGTAGGAGTTGAAGTCCTTCGCCAGAATCTGGCGCTCGCCGAGATATTCCCCGGCCGGGGAGGATTTGCGGATGTTGCCGGCGGGGGAGATGTGGTCGGTGGTGATGCTGTCACCGAGCATGGCGAGGATGCGGGCGCCCTTGATGTCGGTGACCGGCTTCGGCTCCATGGTGATGCCGTCGAAATACGGCGGGTTCTTCACGTAGGTGGACGTGTCGGACCAGCCATAGGTGGCGGTGTCGCCGGCGACCTGGATGTCCTGCCACTGCTTGGGGCCTTTGAACACTTCGGCGTAGCGCTTGAGGAACTGGCCGCGGCCGAGGCTGGCGTGGACGAGATCGGCGATCTCCTTGTTCGAGGGCCAGAGGTCCTTGAGGTAGATCAGCTTGCCGTCGGTGGCGGTGCCGATGGGGGTGGTGGTGATGTCCTCGCGCATGTTGCCGAACAGGGCGTAGGCGACGACCAGCGGGGGCGAGGCCAGGTAGTTGGCGCGGACGTTGGCGTGCACGCGGCCTTCGAAGTTGCGGTTGCCGGAGAGCACGGAGACGGCGACCAGCTTGTTGTCCTCGATGGCGTCCACGATGGCGTCGGCCAGCGGGCCGGAGTTGCCGATGCAGGTGGTGCAGCCGTAACCGACGGTGTTGAAGCCGATGGCGTCGAGATCCTCGGTCAGGCCGGCCTTGTCGAGATAGTCGGTCACCACCTGCGAGCCGGGGGCCAGCGAGGTCTTCACCCAGGGCTTGGGCGTGAGGCCGAAGGCGCGGGCCTTGCGGGCGACGAGGCCCGCGGCAACGAGGACGTAGGGGTTGGACGTGTTGGTGCAGGAGGTGATGGCGGCGATCACCACGTCACCATGGGTGATCTCGTAGTTGGTGCCTTCGACGGCGACCTTGGTGCCGACGTCATTGGCGGGGACGCCGAGCGATTTGGTGAGCTCGGAGTTGAAGGCGGGGCCGGCGTCCTTCAGCAGCACGCGGTCCTGCGGGCGCTTGGGGCCGGCGAGGCTTGGCATCACCGTCGACATGTCGAGCTCGAGCGTGTCGGTGAACACCGGGTCGGGCGTGGTGCTGTCGCGCCACATGCCCTGGGCCTTGGAGTAGGCCTCGACCAGCTTGATGCGGTGTTCGTCGCGGCCGGAGAGGTGGAGATAGTCGAGCGTGATCTGATCGACCGGGAAGAAGCCGCAGGTGGCGCCGTATTCCGGGGCCATGTTGGCGATGGTGGCGCGGTCGGCCAGCATCAGGTCATCGAGGCCCGAGCCGAAGAACTCGACGAACTTGCCGACGACGCCCTTGCGGCGCAGCATCTGGGTGACGGTGAGCACGAGGTCGGTGGCGGTGGCACCCTCGGGCAGCTTGCCGGTGAGGCGGAAGCCGATGACGTCGGGGATCAGCATGGCGATGGGCTGGCCGAGCATGGCGGCCTCGGCCTCGATGCCGCCCACGCCCCAGCCGAGCACGCCGAGGCCGTTGACCATGGTGGTGTGGCTGTCGGTGCCGTAGAGCGTGTCAGGATAGGCGAAGGTGGTGCCGCCCACTTCGGCGGTCCAGACGGTCTGGGACAGGTATTCCAGGTTCACCTGGTGGCAGATGCCGGTGCCGGGGGGGACGACGCGGAAATTGTCGAACGCGGTCTGGCCCCAGCGCAGGAAGGAGTAGCGCTCGCCGTTGCGCTCGAACTCCACGTCCACGTTCTTCTGCTGCGCGTCGGCCGAGGCGGAGAAATCCACCATGACGGAGTGGTCGATGACGAGATCGACGGGAACGAGCGGGTTCACCTTCTGCGGATCGCCGCCGAGCTGGGTGATGCCGTCACGCATGGCGGCGAGGTCGACCACGCCGGGGACGCCGGTGAAATCCTGCATCAGGATGCGGCTGGGCTTGAACGGCACTTCCTTGGTGGAGCGGGCTTCCTTCAGCCAGTCGGCCACCGACTGGGCGTCGGCCACGACGTAGGACTTGCCGTCCTCGAAGCGGAGCACGTTTTCCAGGAGCACCTTGAGGCTCACCGGCAGGCGGGAGACGTCACCGATGGCGGCTTCGGCTGCGGGAATGGAGAAATAGTCGTAGGACTTGCCCTCCACCACGAGGGTTGAGCGGGTCTTGAGGGTGTCCTGACCGATCGATTTCATGGGATATGCAGCCTCGCTTGATGCGCCGCGCCGCTGCGGGCGATCCGAGGCCGAAAACATCGGCGGGTTTCGTCCGCATCAGCGGGCCGGATGGGAACGGCAGGGCGTTTAACCATAGGCCTCGTGGCGCGTCCACTTGAGTTGACACAAAATGAGGGGCGTCTGCGTGCTGAAAGTTGACGGTCTGGTGGCGATCCGGGGGGACCGGCTGGTGTTCGGGCCGATTTCCTTCGCAGTGGCGGCGGGGGGCGCGTTGCTGCTGGTGGGGCCGAACGGCTCGGGCAAGAGCACGCTGCTGCGGCTGCTGGCCGGGCTGGGGCGGGCGGAGGCGGGAACGGTTCGCTGGAACGGTGAGGATGCGTTGGCGGATCGGACCGGGCATGGGGCGAGGGTGGCGTATATCGGGCATCAGGACGCGGTGAAGCCGGGGCTGACGGCCGCGGAAAACCTGGGCGCGGGGGCGGTTTCGGCGCTGGCCGCGGTGGGTTTGGAGCGGCTGGCGGAGCTGCCGGCGCGGATGCTGTCGGCGGGGCAGAAGCGGCGGCTGGCGCTGGCGCGGCTGCTCACGCGCGCCACGCCGATCTGGCTGCTGGACGAGCCGACGCTGGGGCTGGACACCGCCTCGGTCGCCCGGTTCGGCACCATGATGGCGGCGCATCGTGCCGGCGGCGGCATTGTCGTGGCAGCGACGCATCTTCCCCTGCCGTTGCCGGATGCGCGGGAGTTCTCGTTCGCATGAGCCTTGGTTCGATCCTAGGGCGCGATCTGCGCCTGTCGCTGCGGCATGGCAGCGACACGCTGGCGGCATTGCTGTTCTTCGTGCTGACAGCCGCCTTGTTCCCGCTGGCGATCGGGCCGGCGCCGGAGACGCTGGGGCGGCTTTCGCCGGGCATCATCTGGGTGTGTGCGCTGCTGGCGGCGCTGCTGCCGCTGGACCGGCTGTTCGGGGCGGATTTCGAGGATGGGTCGCTGGACCAGATGCTGTTGTGCGGCCAGCCGCCGGCGTTGGTGGCGGCCACCAAGGCGCTGTCGCATTGGCTGGTGACGGGTCTGCCGCTGGTGATGGCGGCGGGGCCGGTGGCGCTGATGCTGAACATGGATGTCGCCACGATTCCGGTGCTGATCGCGGGGCTGCTGCCGGGCACGGCGTTGCTGTCGCTGTTCGGCGCCACCGGGGCGGCGCTGGTGCTGGGCGCGCGGCGGGGCGGGGTGCTGCTGCCGCTGCTGGTGCTGCCGCTCACCGCGCCGGTGCTGATCTTTGGGGTTTCGGCGGCCGAGGCGCAGTCGGCCGGCACGAGTCCGCAGGCGCATCTGCTGCTGCTGGCGGCGATGTTCGCGGCAGCGCTGCCGCTCTGCCCGCTGGCGGCGGGGGCGGCGTTGCGGAGTGCGGTGGAATGAGCCGGCCAGCCATTGGCGCGGAGCGCCCCAGAGAGGCCACGTCCCAATGATAGGCGTTATTTGCTTCTTTTTTTCAGAAAGGAAGTGCTTGCTTCCTCTCCTGAGGACAAAATGACTCCCCGCATAGGCATCGCGCTAGGCGTCGCAGCGTATTTCATGTTTTCGCTGCACGATGCGTCCAACAAATGGCTGGTGGCGACGATTCCGGTCTGGCAAATCCTGTTCTTTCGGTCCTTGTTCATTGTATTGGCCAGCCTGGCGATCGGCCGTGGCAGGCTGGTTGAGGAGATCGTGACCACACCGCTGAAGCGGGCGCTGGCGCTGCGCGGCCTGCTCACCCTGGTGGCGTGGCTGTGTTACTACACCGCTGCCCGCTCGCTGCCGCTGGCACAGCTGCTGACACTGTATTTCGCGGCCCCTCTGCTGGTCACGGTGCTGTCCAGGCCGCTGCTGGGCGAGCATGTGACGCCGGTGCGCTGGCTGAGTGTCGGCATCGGCTTCTGCGGCGTGCTGGTGGCCAGCGACCCGTTCGGCGTGCGGCTCGGCTGGCCCACGGTGCTGGTGCTGATCGCTGCCGGGCTTTGGGGTTACGGGGTGATCCTGATGCGTCAAATTGCCCGGCGCGAACGATCGCTGGTGCAGATGGTGGTGAGCAACCTGGTGTTCACGGTGGTGACCGGATTTGCCAGCCTGTTTACCTTTGTGCCGCTGCAGGGGGCGGATATGGCGCTGATCCTGGCGGTTGCGGTGTGCGGCGGCTGTGGCCAGTTCCTGATGTTCGAGGCGGCGCGGCGGGCGCCGGCCGCCGTGATGGCGACGGTGGAATATTCCGCACTGCTTTGGGCGTTCATCCTGGGCTTTGTGATCTGGCATGACGTTCCGCCTCCGGCGATCTGGATCGGTGCCGGCTTGATCCTTGCGGCCGGTGGGGTGTTGGTGTTCAGCGAGCGGCGCGGGGTTTCGGCGTGACATTGCCACGGTCAAACGTTGTGGGATGCGCGCGGCTGTGGCAATCGCATGGGGAGCCGGACCGCCTGGCGGACAGGAATGAGGACGTCACGTGAGCATCTTCGTCGCCATCGCCGCCTATCGCGATCCGCATCTGTGGAAGACCGTGGAGAACTGCCTTGCCCAGGCGGCGGACCCGCTGGGGCTGCGGTTCGGCATCGTCGAACAGTCGGAGCAGGCGAGCCGGCTGCCGTCGGCGCTGAATTCGCGGGTGCGCTATCTGCACGTGAACCACCGCTTCAGCCGCGGCGTATGCTGGGCGCGGGCGCTGACCTTCGGGCTGTACAACAACGAAGACTATCTGCTGCAGATCGACAGCCACATGCTGTTCGCCAAAGGCTGGGACCGGCGCCTGCTGGCGGATATGGAGGTGCTGTCGCGCCCGGATCCGCGGGTGGTGATCTCGACCTATCCGTATGGGTTCGAGATCGTCGAGGGCGGGGTGGCGCCGCAGGCGGTGCCGGGGCAGAACCTGGTGCTGCGGCCGCGGCAGGACAGCACGTTCCAGAACGGCTCGCCGGTGCTGCTGTTCGAGGCGGTGCCGGTGGCGACCAACCAGCCGCTGCGCGGGTTTCATGTGGCGGCGGGATGCCTGTTCACGCGCGGCGGGTTCGTGGACGCGGTGCCGTATGATCAGCGGCTGTATTTCCATGGCGAGGAGCAGAACCTGGCGATCCGGGCGTGGACGCAGGGGTGGAACCTGTTCCATGTGCCGGACATGCCGATTCTGCATCTGTACAAGCGGCCGGACCCGACGGCTTCGGTGCATTGGAACCCGCAGGACGATGCGGCGCGGGCGTTCACCTTTGCCGATTTGGAACAGGCCTCGGTGGCGCGGATGACGGATCTGCTGGTGCGGGGCCGCGATCTCGGGCGGTATGGGCTGGGCACGGAGCGGACGCTGGCGGAATTCGCGGCGTTCAGCGGAATCGATTATCCGAATCTGCGGCTGGAGCGGCGGCCGCCGATGTAACGGCGCGGTCCCGCATCGCCCGAGCGCGATGCGGGCTACGCGGCTCCCAGCAGACCCAGCACGGCTGCGACCAGCATGTCCTTCTGGCGGGCCTGCACGTCGGGGGCGCCGAGGTCGATCTCGAACAGCGTGCCGAAGGTGTGGCGGTTGGCGACGCGGAAGAAGCAGACCGAGCTGATCAGCATGTGCAGATCGACCGTGTCGACCTGCCGGGTGAAGCTGCCGTCGGACAGGCCGCGGGCGATGATCTGGTTCATCGCCTCGATGACGGTGACGTTGAGGCTGCGGATGCGCGCGGAGTCCTTGAGGAAGCGGCCGTTCTCCATGTTCTCGTTGGCCACGAGGCGGATGAAGCTGGGGTTGGCACCCTGGTAGTCGAACGTGGCCTCGATCAGGCGGCGCATCGCTTCGGGGGGCGGCAGGGTGGTCAGGTCGAGCTGGCTTTCGTGGCCGCGGATGTCGGCGTAGGCGCGTTCGAGGACCTCGAGGTAGAGGCCCTCCTTGCTGCCGAAATAATAGTAGATCATCCGCTTGGTGGTGCGGGTGCGCGCGGCGATGGCGTCGACCCGGGCGCCGGCCAGGCCTTTTTCGGCGAATTCCTCGCAGGCGACGCGCAGGATGTCCTCGCGCGTGCGGGCGGGGTCGGGCTTGCGAGCGGATTCGGGGGAGACCGAACCGTCTGCCATCAGGCGGCGTCCTCCACGTTGCCGCCGAGGAACAGGGCGGCGACGCGCTTGTCGTTCAGCACGTTGGGAGCCGTGTCCATGATGCGGGTCTGGCCGAGCTCGAGGACGATGCCGTAATCGGACATCGCCAGGGCCGAGCGGGCGTTCTGTTCGATCATCAGGATGGCGACACCGGAATTGCGCAGCTCGGTGAGGATGGCGAAGGTTTCCTGCACCATCAGCGGGCTGAGGCCGATGGAGGGTTCGTCGATCAGGACCAGCTTGGGGTCGAGCAGCAGGCCGCGGACGATTTCGAGCTGCTTCTGCTCGCCGCCGGAGAGGGTGGAGGCCTGGCGGTCGGCCTTGCGGCGCAGGACGGGGAAGCGGTCCAGCGCGGCGTCGAGGCGACGGGGCATGTCGGTGATGCCGGAGCCGGCGGCGACGGCGCCGAGCGCGATGTTGTGGCGCACCGAGAGCTGCGGGAAGATGTTGCGGCCCTGCGGCACGTAGCAGATGCCGGCCTCGATCAGCTTGCGGGGGGGCAGGTTGGTGACGTCGCGGCCCTGGAATTTGATGGTGCCGGTGCGGGCCTTCAGCAGGCCGAAGATGGTCTTGAACACGGTCGATTTGCCGGCACCGTTGGGGCCGATGACGGTGGTGATGGAGGCTTCCGGCACCTTGAAGGTGGTGCCGTTGAGGATGGTCATCTGGCCGTAGCCGGCGACCACGCCATTCAATTCGAGAGCCGGTTCAGTGGCCAAGATAGGCCTCCACCACTTCGGGGTTGGCGCGGACTTCGGCGGGCGAGCCTTCGGCCAGCACCCGGCCTTCGGCGAGCACCAGCACGCGAGTGCACAGCGACATGACGAATTCCATGTTGTGCTCGATGACCACGAAGGTCGCGCCCTGCTCTCGGTTGATGGCCTGCAGACGGTCCTTCAGGCTGGCGAGCATGGTGAGGTTGACGCCGCCGGCCGGCTCGTCGAGCAGCACCAGGCGGGGGCCGGCCATGAAGGCCATGGCGGCGTCGAGCAGCTTCTGCTGGCCGTAGGAGAGACCGCCGGCCTTTTCGCCGGCGAGATGGCCGAGCTTGAAGAAGCCGATCATCTTGTCGGCCTCGGCGCCCAGCCCGGCGTCGCGCTTGCCGAACAGGCGGCTGGCCATGGTGCCCCGGTGCTCCTGGCCGGAGAGGATCAGGTTTTCACGCACCGTCAGCTGCGGGAACACCTGCAGCAGCTGGAAGGTGCGGCTGACGCCGAGGCGGTTCAGCTCGCAGGGGCGCAGGCCGGTTGTGAGCTTGCCATCGACATGCACCTGGCCCTCGTTGGGGGTGAGCTGGCCGAGGATGCAGTTGAACAGCGTCGATTTGCCGCAGCCGTTGGGGCCGATGATGCCGAGGATCTCGCCCTCGCCCACCTCGAACGACACGCCGCCGACGGCGGTGATGCCGCCGAAGCGCTTGACGATGTTTTCGACCTTGAGGACGGTTTTCATCGTGCGTCTCCCAGCGTGGCCGTGGCGGCGGCGCGTTTGGCGGAGGCGGCGCGGGTGCTGCGGGCGGTGAGGTATCTGTCGAGGATGCCGAGCAGGCCGGTGGGGGAGTAGACCAGCAGGCCCAGCACGAAGGCGGCGTAGATCAGCAGGTAGTAGCCCTGGGTAAAGCGCAGCCATTCCGGCAGCAGCACGGAGATGGCAGCCCCCAGGAACGGGCCGCCGAAGAAGCCCTGGCCGCCCACGATCACCATCAGCAGCAGGTTCAGCGACAGGCTGAGGGTGAAGGGGGTGGGGTCGATGAACTCCACCAGCGGCGCATAGAGCACGCCCGCCACGCCGCCGAGCGCCGAGCCGATGGCGAATGCCATGAGGATGTAGCGCCGCGTGTCCACGCCGAGTGACAGGGCGCGGATCGGGTTTTCGCGCAACGCCACGAAGGCGCGGCCCCAGGGCGAGCGGATCAGCCACCACACGCCGAACGCGACGAGGGCGAGCGAGGCGAGGCAGAGGAAATAGAAGCGGATCGCACTGTCTGTGGAGAGGCCGAACAGCGACGGGCGGGGGACGCCATCGATGCCGTAGATGCCCTTGGTCAGCCATTCCTCGTTGCGGAACAGCAGGAAGGCCAGGGTGGAGAACGCCAGGGTGACGAAGGCGAGGTAATGGTGCTGCACCCGCAGCGCGGGATAGCCGAGGCACCAGCCGACGGCGAAGCACAGCACGATCGCCAGGATCACCGCCACGATCATCGGCCAGCCGTTGGTGGTCAGGATCGCGCCGGTATAGGCGCCGAGGCCGACGAAGGCGCCCTGCGCCAGCGACACCTGGCCGGCATAGCCCAGCGTGAGATTGAGGCCGAGGGCTGCGATGCTCATCACCGCCCATTGGCTGAGGATGAACAGGCCGTATTTGCCGAGGCCGAACGGCATCACCAGCAGCAGGAACACGGCGATGACAGCACCGATCAGGCCGAGGATGCGGGGGAGATCGAGCTTCATACCGTGCGCTCCTCGGCCGAGCCCAGCAGACCCTGGGGGCGGAACAGAATGACTACGATCAGCAGCACCAGCGGCACCGCGGCGCGGTACTGGGTGGAGATGTAGGTGGCCGCGAGATTGTCGACGATGCCGAGCAGCAGGCCGCCGGCGATGGCGCCGCGCACCTGGTTGAAGCCGCCGACGATGGCAGCGATGAAGGCGGCGAGGCCGAGGGTTTCACCCGAGCTGAATTTCGCGAGATACACCGGTGTCACCAGCAGCGAGGCCAGCGACACGAGCGCCGCGTTGATGAGGAAGGTGTACATGATCATCCGCTCCACCGGGATGCCGAGGATGCGCGCCGTGGTGGGGTTCTGCGCCGCCGCCTGCATCTGCCGGCCGACGCTGGTGCGGGTGAGCAGGAACTGCAGCGCGATCACGGCCAGGATCGCCAGGGCGAGCACGCCCAGGCTCTGGGTGGAGACGGTGGCGCCCCAGAAATGCAGATCGACATTGGGGATGATCGAGGGGAAGGGCTGCGCCTCGGCGCTGTAGAACTCCTTCACCGACTCCTTCATGAACAGCGACAGCGCCATGGTGGCGATGGCCAGCGGCAGGGTGCCGTGGCGGAGCATGGGGTCCACGATCATCCGCTTGAAGCCCACGCCCAGCAGCAGCAGCGAGAGGGCGGTGCCCACCAGGATGCCGGCCCAGAACGGCAGGCCGATGTTGACGGCGGCCAGCATGAAGAAGGCCGGCAGCATCACGAATTCGCCCTGGGCGAAGTTGATGGTCTGCGAGGTCTGCCACAGCAGGGTGAAGCCGATGGCGACGAGGGCGTAGATCGATCCGGTGGCGCAGCCGGAGACGATCAGGTTGATGAGTTGGGACATGGATGATCTCCAAGGAAGCAGTTCTTTTTTTGTAAAAAAAAGAACCAAAAAAACTTTTATCCGCTGGGCCCAGACACTCCGGCAAGGCCGAGCCCAGCGAACGAAAGTCTTTTGCTTCTTTTCTTCAGAAAAGAAGTTCTTTCTTACTTCCCAAGCTTCGGCAGCACTTCCTTGATGACCTGCTTGCCATCCACAACCTGCACCAGGAACGACTGCCGGTCGATATCGCCGTTCTGATCGTAGGTGACCTCCATCAGAATGCCCGGCTCCATCGCCGGCGTGATGGTCATGCCGTGCAAAGTGTTGGCGAAGTTGGCCTGGTCGACCTTGCCCATCTTCTCGGTGACCGCCTTGATGATGTAGGGCGCGAGGTAGCCTTTGATGCCGTTGTGGTCGGGCACGTAGTTGTACTTCGCCACGAACTTGTCGCGGAACGCCTTGATGGCGGGGATCGGCGCGTCGGTGGTCAGGCCCACGTGGCCGAGCGCGCCGTTGGCGGCGTCGCCGGCGAGGTCGATGACCTTCTGGCCAGTCAGCGTCGTCTCGCCCATCAGCGGCACGGTGACGCCCTGGCGCTTCAGCTCCTTGAGGATGCGGGCACTCTCGTCTTCGTTGAGGTAGACGAACACGGCGTCCGGCGCTGCGGCCTTCACTTTGGCGACGTCGGCGGCGAAATCGACTTGGCCGGCTTCGGTGGAGAGATCGGCCACGACCTTGACGCCGCGCTTGGCGAATTCGGCGTCGATCGTGTCACGCCCGCCCTTGCCGAAATCGTTGTTCACCCACACCACGGCGACGGTCTTGGCCTTGAGGTTCTCGGCGATGTAGCGCGCCACCTTCGGCATGGTGGATTGCTGGCCGAACGAGGTGCGGAAGACGTATTTGTTGCCGGACTGGGTCAGCTCGGCGGCCTCGCCGCCCATGATGTTGGCGATGCCGGCCTTGGCGGCGAGCGTCTCGGTTACCTTCACCGAGCCGGAATAGCCGGGGCCGAGCAGGACATAGGGGTTGCTGTCGAGCGCCTTCTGGACTTCGGCGCGGGCGACGCCGGGGACGGACTGGCTGTCGGCGTGGGTGACTTCGAGCGGCCGGCCGAGCAAGCCGCCGTGGGCGTTGATTTCGGCGATGGCGAGGTCGATGCCGTTCTTCCAGTTGACACCGACAGTGGCGCCGCCGCCGGACAGCTCGGCGACATCGGCGAGGTGGATCGGCTGGGCGAAGGCCGGCGCGGCGGCCATGAGGGCGAGGCCGGTGGCGGCGAGCAGAACGCGACGCGTGAGTCTGTTGGACCAGGTTGTCATTGATTAGGTTCCTCCCTGCCCCCACGTATGAACTAACTGGTTAATTCAGGTCAATCTGAATCCACGGGGTGCTACGAGAAAGCGGGTGGCGCGGCGCGGTCTGGCTGTGCGCGGCGGCAGGTTGGCGGGCCCGGGTTGATGCGGGCCATCCAGCGTTGGTTTGCTTTCCCGAAGGTCTCGCGCGTCTGCGCCCGGCAGGACTTGAACCCGCAACCAAGCCGTTATGAGCGGCCCGCTCTAACCAGTTGAGCTACAGGCGCACACGCGAGGCGTGGCGCATGCGCACCGCAAGGGCGCATGCGCACGGTGATGTGACACGCGACGGACCCACTTCGCAATATGAGGGGCGGCCGCTATACCGCGCGCATCGGCAACTGATCTGCGAGGACCATCATCATGGACGTCACCAAACTGCCCACCGGCAAGGCCCCGCCGTCCGACATCAATGTGGTGATCGAGATCCCGCAGGGCTCCGCCGTGAAATACGAGCTCGACAAGGACAGCGGCGCCATCATGGTGGATCGGTTCCTGTTCACGCCGATGGCCTACCCGGCGGCGTATGGGTTTGTGCCAGGCACCATCGCCGATGACGGCGATCCGGTGGATGCGATGGTGCTGACGCCGGCGCAGCCGGTGGTGCCCGGTGCGGTGATCCGGGCGCGGCCGATCGGCGTGCTGCTGATGAGCGACGAGGCGGGGCAGGACGAGAAGCTGATCTGCGTGCCGCATGACAAGATCCACCCGCTGTATTCCAACGTGCATGCGGTGGAGGATCTGCCGGAGATCACCCGCCAGCAGATCGAGCATTTCTTCACGCGCTACAAGGACCTCGAAAAGGGCAAGTGGGTGAAGGTGGAAGGCTGGGGCGACAAGGCGCGCGCCGAGGCGATCATCCTCGCCGGCATCGCAGCGGCGCAGAAGTAACGGCAGGAAGGCCCGCCGTGGAACCGTTTCCCGACGGCGGGTCACCCGCCTGGCCGTTGCGCGCGCCGCAGACGCAGCGCGCGCTGTTCGAACTGCTGTCGCAGTACAGGCCCGGCGTGGGGCTCGACGCGCTGATCGCGCGGATTCCGGCTGAGTCGATGACAGCACGGCTGGTGTATCACGTGGCGCATCGGCGGCTGCCGGACGGGCTGGACGCGGTGCTGGCCGGGCAGGCGCATGAAATGCGGGCCCAGCTGGCGGCAGCGGTGCGGTCGGCCGAGTTTCGTGACAACGTCGTGCTGAACCTGCTGGACGCCTACCCCGAGCTGCGGCGCGACGTGATGCTGCGGCTGCCCGGGCAGGAGGCGCCGGAGCTGCTGCGCCACATGGCGGCCCGGCGCAGCGTGCTGCCGGAGCGCCTGGGCGCCGGGGTGATGCTGGACCGGCTGCTGGTGGCGCTGGCCGGCTGTGCCGCGGCCCTGCCGCTCGGCGGTGACGTGCTGGTGGATTGCGCTCATGACGTGGAGCGGCTGATCGCGCGCGCTGGGGTGCGGCCGCAGGACCGGCTGATGGTGGTGATCGACGAGGCGGAGGCGGTGTTCGTCGGCCAGGCCAACCGTGCCGTGGCGCGGCTGGTCGCTGACCCGGACGGGGCGACGCCGGAGGTGCAGCCGATGCTGCAGCGGCTTGGCATGTCACGCCTGCCCGGCGGGCTGGGAGCTGCGGATCTGCGGCGGCTGGTGGAGCGCGTGCTGTCCGACCCGGTGCTGAGCCCGGCCAATCCGATCTGCGCCACGCTGAGCCATCTCGCCGCCAAGACAGCGGCGACAGCGCTGCTGGCGGCGGCGGCGCTGGATATCGAGATCACCACCACCGCCGATCAGGCCGCCTGGCTGCTCGAGCGCTGGGATGTGGTGGCGCCGGACCCCGCCCCTGCCCCGTCCTGGTTCCTGGACGTGGCACAGGCACGGCTGGTGTTTCCTGACCGGCTTGAGCAGGCGACCGTCGAGGACCGGATGTTCTGCGCGCGCGTCGGCCAGGCGCTGCGCGAGAGCGGACGGTGCTGGGTTTCAGGCCTGGCGATCGCGCAGGTTCAGGCCGGAACGGGAGGGCTGGAGCGCGACCCGGCAGCGGATCCGGTGGCCGCCATCGGCAACGAACAGGTGCACGGGCTGGCCGAGGGGATCGCAACGGCGCGTGAGGTCGGTGATCTCGCCGGACCCTGGTTCGGCTTCGGCCGCGACGGCAACGGGGCCGCGGTGCGGGGACCGGGATGGTCGGTGCTGGAGGATCATTCGAGCTGGACCACGGATGTTTCGGCCATGCTGCATCTGCCGCGGCCGGAGGCGGAAGGCGATTATCGGCTGCAGCTCGATGCCTCGCCCTTCGTGGTGCCGGGGCGGCTGCCGCGCCAGCGCGTGGGCGTGCGGGTGAACGGATATGCGGTGGCGGTTTGTGCCGCGAATGATCGCTTCTTTATCGATGCGGCGGTGCCGAGGTCCTGTCTGGGCGGGTCCGACACGGTGCGGGTGGAGCTGAGCCTGCCGGATGCCACGCGTCCGTCGGATCTGACCCTGGTCAATGACGATCGCAGGCTGGGCCTCTATGTCCGCTCCGTCGGGCTGCTCCGCCAGGTGGAGCGCCGCCTGCCGGAGCCGACGCCCCCTCAGCCGGATGTGCCGAAAGTGGTGCACCCGGAGCCGACGCTGCAGGAGCTCGCGATCGCGTTCGAAAGCCTGGGCGAGAACTGCGAGCTGGGCCTGGTGCAACGCAAATGGGGAGCGGAGCCGCTGGGGCTGCTGCGCTTCGCCAGTTCGCCGCTCGACAAGCTGCTGCCCGCCATGCGCAACCGGTTCCGCGATATGGGCGCCGCCGGCATGCTGGAGGTTCAGCTCGGCGGCGGCCAGGAATACATGGTGCTGGATCGGAAATACGGGTTTCTCTACCACGCCTGGGCCAAGGTGGGTGAGCTGACGCCTGAGGAGATCCTGACCCGCGAACACCGCCGCGTGCCGTTCCTGATCCGCAAGCTGACCGAGGATCTGCAGGGCGGCGAAAAGATCTTCGTCTATCACGGCCTCACGCCCCTGATCCCGCAACAGGTGCGCGCGATGTCGGCCGCCATGCGCCTTTACGGACCCGGCAAGCTGCTGTGGCTGGAACTGGCCGACCCAGGCCACCCGACCGGCACGGTCGAATGGGCGGAGCACAACGTCATCCGCGGCACGATCGACCGGTTCGCCCCTGGTGAGAACGCGCATGACTTCTCGCTGCCCGGATGGGAGGCCGTGTGCCGGGCGGCGTGGCGGCTGGTGAACGCCTGAGCCCTGGTAGCGTCTGATACCGACGGCTACGAGGGTTTTATCCCACGATCTCGGCGATCCGCGCCTCGTAGGCCGCGATATGGGTGGCCATGTCGAGGTGCTTCTCGGCGTAGGCCCTGGCCGCCTTGCGCAGCCGGCGAGACAAGGCGGGCGAGTCAAGCAGATGCAGCGTGGCCTCCGCCAGTTTCGCAGGGTCCAGGCAGGGGGTGAGCAGGCCGGTCTTGCCGTGGGTGATGAATTCCTGCACCGGCTCGACCTCGGCGCCGACGATGGCGCAGCCGCAGGCCATGGCTTCACGCAGCGACCAGGAGGCGACGAAGGGATAGGTCAGGTAGACATGCGTGTCGGAGCGCTGCAGCAGGCTCAGATAGGCCTCATAGGGCAGCTGGCCTGGCATCAGCACGCGGCTGGTGTCGTATTTGCCGGCGAGCTCCTTCGTGAGGATCGTGCGCCAGTTGGTGTCCTTGAGCTTGGGGCCGTAGCTGACATCGTCGCCGCCGACCATGATGACCTTGGTGTCCGTGCGTTCGCCCAGGATGCCGGGCAGCGCGCGCATCATGGTGTGAAAGCCACGATAGGGCTCGAGGTTGCGTGAGACGAAGGTGATCAGCTTCTCGCCGGGCGCCACGGTGAAATCGCCGATGCTGAACGGGCGCTCGGCTGCGGTCGGGTCGGGGCAGCACACTTGGAGGCGCGCGCATTCCGGCAGCAGCTTGATCTGCGGACGGAACCACTCGGGGTAGGCGCCGAGCTGGAACCTTGTCGGGGTCTGGCCGTGCTGGCCGAGGGCGAAGGCCTGGTGGTTGATGACGTTGAGCGTGCGGATTCCGGAACGGTAGTTGGTGTACATCGGGAATTCCGGATCGAAATTCACGTCGTAGCCTTCGGTGTTGTAATAGAACTCGTAGTAACCGAGCATCGGTGTGCCGGGGAACACGTCCGGCAGGTCGAGCAGCTCGCCCCAGCCGTGATGACCGATGATCACGTCAGGCATGTAGCCGAGCTGCTTGATCTTGCGCGCGGCCTCCGCCACGCGTTCGCCGCGGTGCACCGCCATCTCGTAGTCGCGCACATTGGCGTGGATGTCCGGGCGGGCCTTGCGGCCCATTTCGTAGACGACCTTGCGGACACCTTGCATGTGGTTGGAGTTCGGCTCGGTGATGAACACCACGTCGTTGCCGGGATCGGTCAGCAGGTGCCTGATGATGTGGAGGTATTGCCCCGGGAAGTTCTGATGAACGAACAGATATTTCACGCTGCCGGGCCTCGCGGGGTCAGGTTCGCTTGCCGGTCGGCTTGCCAGCCGGCTTGGCGGCAGGCTTGGGGCGCGGCTTGGCGGCGGGTGCGGGCGCCGTGGGGGTCGTTTCGGCGACAGGGGCGGGCTCGGGGAACGGGGTGCCGATCGGGGTGATCTCAAACAGCATGGCCTCGACGGCGACGAGGCTTTCGCTCTCGCAGGGTTCACCGGCAGCGATCGGGCCGACCATGGTGCCGTCCAGGAAGGATGCGGAGTAGCGCAGGGTGAAGGCTTCGGCCGCGGCGCCGCGCAGACGGGCCCGCAGGCCCAGGATGGGCAGCGCCATGCCGCGGCTGCCGCAGTACTGGCCGCCTTCCGCCCAGGGGCTGAGCCAGCCGCGGCCCAGCACGACCTGGTATTCGATGTCGGTGAGAGCGATGCCCTGGCTCGGCGCGATGCCGAAGCCTTCGATCCAGTGCTTGCTGCCGCGGTCGCCGAGCCATTCGCCGAAGCGGACGCCGACATCCCCACGGGTCTGGATATGGGCCACCACATCGACCACCTTCGGCGCGGCCGGGGCCGGCAGGATGGCGGTTTCGCTGGCCGACAGGGCCGCGACGGGGCCGGCGATCTGGCCGGTCGGCGGTACCACGTCGCCCATCAGCGGCAGCACCTGCAGGTGCGGGGCGTTCTCGGCGGTCTTGCCGGGCGCCTGATAGATGGTGAGCAGAACATAGGCGGGGCCGCCGGTGACGCGCACGAGGGCGGCGTCGCCGAAGCCGCTCATCCAGCCGTCAGGCGAGAGGGTGCGCACCGTCACCGCTTCGGGCCGGCCGGCCATGCCCGGGGCATGGGTGATGCGCAGGCCGGGCAGGCCGGTCTGAAGGTTGGCGACCGGCGACGGGTTGACGACCACGCAGTAGAGCCCGGCGTCCAGCCGCATCATGCTGGCGGACACCCGCAGTTCCATCAGACGCTGTTCGTCGGTCTGGGGCGCGGCGGGCGGGGCGCTCTGAACGTCAGACATGAAGGTTCTCGCTGTTTTCGATCAGGGGGAGGGCTGCGTTGTCCATAGGCGGTCTTGTTGCCTCGCCGCAAGAGAGCCGCCGCTTGCGTGGGCGAGCAACGCGTTATTGACGGAGGCGGCCGGCAGGCCGAGCGGCAGCACCTTGCCGCCGCCGGTGGCGCGCACCCGGGCCGCCATGGCGCCGATGTCGAACACCACGGCCTGCAGGCCGGCGCGCCAAGCGAGGCCCAGGGTGAAGCCCCAGGTTTCCGGCCAGATGCTGGGGAGGAAGGCGAGATCGGCCTGCTGGGCGCGCACCAGGGCGCAGGCCTCGGCGTCGTCATACGGGCCGGTGACGAAGATGCGGCCGGTGGCGAGCAGTTTCTCATCGTCGGTGCTGCGGCCAACCAGGACGAAGCGGAGCGGCAGAGAGCGGGCTTCGGCATCGCGGGCGCAGGCGAGCAGGACGTCGAAGCCTTTTTCCGGACCGATCGCGCCGATGACGCAGATCCTGAGGGGCAGGCGGGACTCTGGGACGGGGAGAATGTCGGTGTCGGGCTCGAGCGGGGCGGTGATCGGGGCGATGCCGGGGAAATGGCGGCGCATGCGGCTGGCCATGTCGGCGGAGGGGACGACCACACGGCGGGCGCGGGTGAACTCGGCGGCGGAGCGGGCGCGCAGGGCGGCCACGCCAATTGGATCGTCGAGACGGGAGCCGGCATCGGCGATGCAGGCCTCGCAGGTGGCGATGTCGGCGGGTTCGCCGCAGTAGCGCCCGTCAGGCCCGAGCAGGCTGATGCGGGGGCAGAAGCTGGCGTAGTCGTGCAGCTGCAGGTCGAGCGGGATGCCGAGCGTCTGGGCCAGGTCGATCACCGAGGGGTGATGGCCGAGGCGGTGGTGGAGCTCCACGGCGCCTGGCGCGTCGTCCTTGAGCAGGCGGACGAGGGCGGCGGTTTCTTCGGGCAGGTGGTAGATCAGGTTGGGGAAGCCGAAGCTGCCGTCATCCACACGGCACAGGCCGGGGAGCGCGCCGCCGTCGCTGTCGGGGTCGGGCACCGGGCGCAGGATGATGGGGCGCGTGGCGTCTGCTTCAAGCGCCGCGCGGCGGGTGGCGATGACGCGTTCGACGCCGCCGCCGTTGTTGTGGGTGATCAGGATCACCGACCGGCGCCGGCGGGCGGGGGCGCGAGCGGCCGCCCAGCGCAGCGCGTCGATGCGGCGGCGGGCCTGGGCCAGGGGGTCTTGCGCCGGCACGCTTCCCTGCCAGGCTTCGATCAGCGCGTGGTAGCCGGGGTATAGCCGTTCGAGCACGGCGAGGTTGCGACCGATCAGCGCCGCGCGCGCCGCCCCGAACGACACACCGCCGACATGGCCCACGAACACGCCGGGGGCGGCCACATGGCGCCAGCCGAGATGGCGGGCACGGAGGCAGAAATCGTTCTCCTCGCCATAGCCCTGGGCGAACAGTGCCGGACGGAACAGGCCGACTTCAGCCGCGCATTCATGGCGGATATAGAGGCAGAAGCCGACGCCGGTCGGGATTTCGACGCTCGCACTGGGATTGGCGCGGGCGGCCAGCGCATCGAGCCGGGCGAGGTCGGTGGGGTCGGGCGGCTTGTTCGGCTGGTCGGCGTGGGGATAGCTCAGGATGGTCGCGTCGTTGGAGAGCGGGGTGGCGGTGCCGATGTCGGGAGAGACGTGCACCACGGCGCGCAGCCTTGCCAGCCAGGACGCAGTCTTGCCGGTGGGGAGCAGCGTGTCGCTGTTGAGCAGCAGGGCGTCATGCGGCGGGGTGAGGGCGAAGGCGGCGCGCAGGCCGGCATTGGCGGCAGCGGGGAAGCCCTGGTTGCGGCGATGGCGCAGCAGGGTGATGCGGCCGGCGGCGGCGAGCGCGGCCAGCGCGTCCGACAGGTCCGGCTCTGGGCTGGCATCGTTCACCACGATCACGGTCGTGTCTTGGGGGACGGTGGCGAAGACGCTGTCGAGGCAGGCGAGGGTGATGGCGCGGTCGCGGTAGACGGGTATCACGACGGCGACGGGGCGGTTTGGGTCTGACGGCGCCGCGGCGGCGGGACCGCGCAGGGCGGCGGCGGCTGAGAGGTCTGGTGGGACGGCGAGTGGTCTGGCGCGTCCTGTCGCCGGTTCGGCGAGAGCGGCCTGGCGGGCGATCCAGGCGGCGGTGCGAGAGATCGCTGCGGGATCGGCAGGGCTGCCGACGAGGCCACGGCCATCAGGGCCGGTCACCGCGAACGGGCCCGGCCTCCCTGCCAGCGCTGTTGCCGGCACCACGAAGCGACGGGGGCGGGCCAGTGGGCGTGGGGCGGTCATGGTCGTGTCCGTGGCACGGATCTGTAACGCTTGGCCGTTGTCGGCGGCCGTGACCGTGATCAGCGGGTCGGCGTCGGGGTCCGCGGGGAGCCAGGCCCAGCCTTCGAGACCGTCTTCGTGGGTGGTGACGAAGCCCTCGACGCGGCGCAGGAGAGCAAGGTCGATCGGGCTGCCCAGCAGGGGTTTGCCGTCGCTGGTGGCTGAGAGGGAGCCCCGAGGTGGCAGGGGGCCGCGTCGTGGCTTGCCGTCGATGGTGATCGTCACGGGGCGGTCGCAGTGTGTGACCAGAGTGGCTGTGCGGTCCTGACCTGCTGTCGCGATGCCGCACCAGCCTGGGGACCGCGTGGCGGCGGCTATGGCGTCGATGAGGCCGATCAGCGGCGTGTGGGGTGTGGGGAGCACGTTTTCGGACAGCATGCGTCTCATGGCGGCGGCGGCGCCCGGGGCGTCGCCGGCCTGCCAGCGCGCCGCCGCGAGGCCGAGCCAGGCCTCCCGCGTCTGTGTGGCGGCGGCGGCCTGGGCGAACAGGGCGATGGCGGCTGGATCGCGCAGGTGCAGCAGGGCGTTGCCCAGGGTGAAGGCCACGGCCGGCTCCTCCGGCAGGATGCGGTGGGCGCGGGACAGCCAGTCCCGCGCGGCGGCGGGGTCACCGGCGGCGAGCAGGGCCTCGCCGCGGCGCAGTGCGGCGGTGGCCTGGGTGCGCAGGACGTCGGCGCGGGTGCGATCGGACGGGTTCATGTAAGGAAGGACTTCTTTTTTGAAAAAAAGAAGCAAAAGACTTTCAAATCTTGGCGCGTAACTTTCCGGAGAGTGCCGCGACAGCCGGACGAATGTTTTATGGTTCTTTTTTTCAAAAAAGAACGTCTCGCTTCAGACCATCGCCGCGGTCGTCGCCGGCATCAGATCCAGCTCCGTCTGCGCGTCGGCCACCCCTGCGGCTGCCGCGCGCTGCAGCCAGGTGCGCGCCAGCTCACGATCACGATGTCCGCCCAGTCCGCGGGCGAGATAGCGCCCCAGCACCATCATCGCATGGCCATGCCCGCGTTCGGCAGCGGCCTGGAACCAGGTCTGCGCCGCGGCGCGATCCCAGGCGATCTCGTGGCCGCCGCCATACATGGCGCCCAGCGCATACATGGCGCCGACATGGTTCTGGTTGGCGGCGCGATGGAACAGCTGCAGGGCGGCGGCATGGTCCTTCGGACCGCCGCGACCGTTGATGAGCATTTCCGCCATGGCCACCTGCGCGTCGACCACGCCCGATTTGGCGGCGCGCTGGATCCAGCTGCGGGCCTCGGCCAGATCCTGCGGCACGCCGCGGCCATCGAGCAGCATGCGGCCATACCAGTACTGGGCGTTGACCACCGTGTCGGCCGATTTGCGCAGCCAGCGTGCCGCCTCCACGTCATTGCGCGGAACCCCCACGCCTTCTGACAGGCAAACGCCGTAGTTGAAGGCGGCCACCATGTCGCCCTGCTCCGCCTGGCTGAGGAACCAGGATGCGGTGTCCGCACTGTCGGTGGGCGAGGCCTTGCCTTGCAGAACGAGGGCGGCGAGGTCGTAGCGGGACTGCGTGTCGCCGGCCTCCGCCGAGATGCGGAACCAGTTGGCCGCCTCGTGCGCGTCCTTCACCACGCCGCTGCCGGTGAGGTGCATGTTGCCGAGCGCGCGGGCGGCGCCGCGATGGCCCGATTCGGCGGCGCGTTTGAGCCAGATGCCGGCTTCGGCGAGGTTGGGCGGCAGGGCGCCACCTTTGGCGTAGAGCTCGCCCACGGTGGCGGCGGCGTCCGGATCGCCCTGGATGGCGGCGCGGCGGAGCCAGGATTCGGCCATCACCGGATCGGCCTCGACGCCGACGCCGTTGAGCAGCGCCACACCGTAGCGATACTGGCCGGTGCGCACGCCCCGTTCGGCGGAGCGGCGGTACAGATCGACAGCGGCCGCCAGATCGCGCGGCACACCCTGGCCCTGCTCCGTCAGGGCGCCCAGCAGGTATTCGGCCGTGCCGACATTGGCCTCCGCGGCCTTGGCCAGCAGCGCGGCGGGCTTGGCGAAATCCTCGGGGGCACTGGCTTTGCGCAGCAGCGCCAGCGCGTAGCCGAGCTGCCCCTGCGGCGAGCCCTGTTCGGCCGAGCGGCGGTAGAGCTCCTCGGCCTGGGCAATGTCACGCATCGGCTCAGGACCGGCGGTGAGCAGATAGCCCAGCAGCGCCTGGGCATCGGGGTCGCCGGCGTCAGCCGCCTTGCGGGACCAGAACGCTGCCTGGTCGAAATCCGGTTTGGTGGCCGTCGTGGTGCGGGCGAACAGGGATGCGGCCACCGAGCCGCCGATGCCTTCGCCGCTGGCTTCGGTGTCGCCCACCTGCACGCCCTGGGCGTAGAACGCCGCCAGCAAGGCCTGGGCCTTGGCAAAGCCCTGCTTGGACGCGCGTTCCAGCCAGCGGGCCCCCTCCGGCGGGCTTGGCGGCACGCCGGCGCCTTCGAGATAGCTGCGGGCGATCTGGTATTCCGCCTCCGCCAGCCCGGACTTGGCAGCCCGGGCCAGCAAGGGGAACGCTTCGCTCCGACGCTTTTCTTCGATCAAGACCAGGGCACGCTTAAGATCGGCCTGCGGCGAACTGAACAGCCCGGCCAGCCATGCGAAAGAGCTGGCCACGGGGCTAGCCTCGCCCGGTGGAGCCGGCGCCGCGCGCGGGACGGATCATGGCTCGCGCATGCCTTCGGTGAGCGCCGGGATGAAGCGGGCGAACAGGTAGCTGAGCATGCTGCGCTTGCCCACCTTGATATCCGCCTCGACGCCGAGACCGGGTTGCAGCCGGAAGTCCGGCGGCAGGTTGGTCATCTTCATCGCGTCGATCGACACCTTCACGCGATAGACGCTGTTGCCCAGATCGATCGGGACCGAGCCGATCTTGGGCTTGTCCGGCCCGTCGGCCGGGTTCGTCTGCGCGTCCGGCGCCATCGCCAGCACGGTTCCCTCGGCATAGCCGTGCTCCATGAAGCGATAGGCGGCGAACTTGATCACCACCGGATCGCCGACCCGCACGAAGGCGACTTCGTTGGCGGGGACGGCCCCGTCGATCACCATGACCGCGTCATCCGGCACCAGCGTGATGAACGGCTCGGCGCTCTGCAGAACCGAGCCCACCGAGACGTTGGAGATCGCCAGCACGGTGGCATCGCGGTCGGCATGGATCTCCACGAGATCTGCGTGCTTTTGGGCCTTGGCCAGCTGTTCACGCGCATCGGCCAGCTGGCGGCCGGTTTCGGACAGGGTCCCGGAAATCTGGTTGCGGTATTCCCGAATGTACCCGTCACGCTCGGCGATCATCGCGTCCAGGTCCTTCTGGGCGCCGGCGACGGCGGAGCGCGCGCCGGCGGCGAGGCGCTGTGCCTCGGCCAGGCTGTCCTGCGCCTGCAGCGTGTTGAGACGGCTGCCGACACCCTGCTGTTCCAGCTGCTTGCGCGAGTTCAGCAGCGTCTGGGCATAGCCTTCGCGTTCACTGTAGATCGGCACCTCAGCCTGCGCCTTGCGCAACGCCACTTCGAGCGAGCTGATCTTCTGCTTGTAGGTCTCGATCTTGTAGCTGAGCTCGGCCTGGTGCTGGGCGTAGATGTCTTCCTGCAGCTGGCTGTCCTTGGTGCCGTCGCTGACATAGGGCTTGCCCATCAGCTCGGCGGTCAGGCGGGTCACCTGCGCGGACAGGCTTTTGGTCTGCGCCTGCAGTGCCGACACGTCGGCACTCGTCAGCGTCGGGTCCAGCCGTGCCAGCAACTCGCCGGCATGCACGCGCTGCCCGACCACGACGTTGATCGACCGGACGATGGAGGCGTCCAGCGGCTGGATCAGGATGTTGGAGGATTGCGTGGTCACCTTGCCCGAGGCGGTCACCACGCGGTCGATCGGGAACAGGCCGGCGATCAGCAGAAACACGACCAGCATGCTGGCCATGACATACGTGGCGTAGAACGAGAAGCGCGGCACCGGCTGGGAGACCAGGGCCAGCGTGGGCGACTGGAATTCCAGCAGGGCGCGCGTGGTCGCGGCTTCGTTGTCCACTTTCGCCAGCTTGGCCGGCGTGATCTGGGCGAGACTCTTGGCCATGGGTTCAGCCCCCCTGGGTCAGTGCGGCGGCTGCGGCCGAGGCCGCGTTGCGTTCCAGCGCCGCGTCCATGTGGCGGTTCTGCTGCATCCACAGGTGACGGTAGATGGCGCAACGTTCCACCAGCTCGTCATGCGGCCCGATATCGATCACCTTGCCGCGATCCATGACCATGATCTGGTGGCAGTCCATGATCGAGGACAGGCGGTGCGAGACGATCACCATCGTGCGGTTGTGCGCGATGCGCTTGATGTTGGCGTTGACCAGCGCCTCCGATTCCGGATCGAGCGCCGAGGTGGCCTCGTCGAGGATGAGGATGCGCGGGTCGTGGATCAGCGCGCGGGCGATGGCGAGGCGCTGGCGCTGGCCGCCCGAGAGGTTGGGCGAGCCTTCCTCGATCCAGGTCTCGTAGCCCATCGGCATGCGCTCGATGAACTCCTCGGCCCCGGCGAGGCGGGCGGCGCGCACCGCGTCGGTCAGGGTGAGGCCGGCGCGGCCGGCCAGCAGGTTCTCGCGGATGGTGCCTCGAAACAGGAAATTCTCCTGCAGCACGGTGCCGAAGCTGCGACGCAGATGGGCGAGGTTGATCTCGCGCAGATC
Organism: Rhodospirillales bacterium; assembly: GCA_037445025.1. Classification (GTDB taxonomy): domain Bacteria; phylum Pseudomonadota; class Alphaproteobacteria; order Acetobacterales; family Acetobacteraceae; genus CAIQQQ01. The sequence continues at coordinate 19,763 of JBBILI010000042.1, read as the reverse complement.
CGTGCCGTCGATCTTCACATAGCCTTCATAGTCGCGGTTGATGCCCTGCAGCAGGCGGGTGATGGTCGACTTACCCGAGCCGGAGCGGCCGACCAGGCCCAGCATGGTGCCGGCGGGAACGCTGAAGGTGACGCCGTCGAGCGCCTTGGTGCGGCTGCCGGGATAGGCGAACTCCACCTTGTTGAACGAGATGGCGCCTTCGAAGCGTGGCCGCAGGCCGGCGCTGGGGTTGGTGGTCTCCTGTCGGCTGTTGAGCACCTGCGAGGCATAGGCGATGGCGGTGCGCTGCTCCTCGGCGTCCTCGATCAGCTTGGACAGCGAGACCAGCGGCGCCGCCACGCGGCCGCCCAGCATCATGAAGGCGAACAGCGAGCCGACGCTGGTGGCGCTGCCCGTGGGATCGCTGAGGATGATGGCGGCGCCGATGAGGATGATGAATCGCGTCATCATCGCCTCGAACGGCACCACCAGCGTGGCCGGCCAGTTGGCCATGGTCTGCATGGCCAGACGTGCATCGCCGGAAGCGGCGGTGCGCTTGTCCCATTCGTCTTTCTGGGTCGGCTCCAGGGCGAGCGACTTCACGGTGCGGATGCCCTGGATCGTCTCGATCATGATGATGCCCTTCTGCACCTCGGCCTGCATGTATTTGGCGTACAGGCGGCGGTACGGGGCGAGGAAGGCGAAGATGATCAGCATGATCGCCGCACCGCAGGCGACCAGCACCCAGGTGAGGGTCGGGCTGATGATGAACAGCACCGGCAGAATGACGATCAGGGTGATGAAATCGAGCGCCGTGGCCAGCAGGCGTCCGGTAAGGAACTCTTTGATCTTGCTGGCTTCCTGCATGGCGCGGAAGATCTCGCCGGTGGGCGTGCGCTCGAAGAAGTCGATCGGCAGGCCAAGCAGACGGCGGAAGGTGTAAAGGCTCAGCTTCGCGTCGAGCCGGGTCGCGACATAGAGGATCTGGGTGCGGCGGCAGTAGCCGATCATCATTTCATAGATGGTGGCGGCGACCAGCAGCATCGTCACCATGGTGAGCGTGCTCCAGGCCCGGTGGGTCACCACACGGTCCACCACGGTCATGATGATCAGCGGCGGGAAGATGGTCAGGATCGCCAGCACCACCGAGCCGATCAAAATGTCGCGCAGCAGCTTGCCTTCGAGCATCACCAGGTTCAGCACCCAGTGGAAGCTGAACGGCTCGTCGTCCTGCGCCACGCCGCGCTGCGGGCGCAGCATCAGCACCAGGCCCGACCAGACCTGCGACAGGCGCAGCTCGTCGACGGCGACGGGATCGGATTCGAACGAGGCGGCGGGGTCCTTCAGCCAGACCAGGTTGCGGCTGGCGTCGGTGCGCACCATCAACGCGGCGCTGCCGTCGTTGAGGAAGATCACCACCGGGCGGGCGTCGCTCATCGTCACCAGCTGGCGCCAGCGCATCTTGGCGGCGCGTGCCCACATGCCGGCGTTGGTCAGCCATTTCACATAGGCGGCCGGCGGCGGGTTGTCACCCTTGGCGACACGCATGTCGTCACGGTCGAGTTCATAGCCGTGGAACCGTGCGGCGGCCATGATCGCCATGATCCGGATGTCGAGCGGGGTCCGCGGGGTGCCGTCCGCGCCGCCGTAGGGCGTGCGCGGCGTTTCAGCCGGGCCTTTGAACTGGCTGTCGATCGAGTCCATGGTCCAGAACCTCCATCCTATGGCCGTGACACCCCTGCGACACCATGATGATGGCGCCATGCGCACAGCCATGACCTGTTCCGGACAAGGTCCGGAATAGCGTCATACCAAACCTCTCATAGCGACTGTCGAGCTTTTTGTCGCGGTGGCTCTGCGTGCCCAAGAATCGACGCCGTTGTGGACAAATCTGACCTCTTCCAAAATCATGCGTGCGCCGACACAGTGCACCGGTAATGATGAAGGGATCTTATACCGATCATGCTGATCCGACCTGCCGAAGCGGCTGATTTCCCGGAAATCCAGGCGATCTACGCGCATCACGTTCTGCATGGCACCGGCACGTTCGAGGAAATACCACCCTCGATCGAGGACATGATCCAGCGCTGGCAGAAGATCGTCGGCAATACATGGACCTGGCTGGTCGCCGCCGATGCCACGGGTGTGATCGGCTATGGCTATTATCAACAGATTCGTGACCGGTCCGCCTACCGCTTCACCGCCGAGGACAGCATCTATGTGCGCGATGACGTGCGTGGTCAGGGTGTCGGCAAGGCGCTGGTGATCGCTTTGCTCGAGGCCGCGACGGCAGCCGGGTTCCGCCAGATGATCGCGGTTATCGGCGACAGCGAGAATATCGGCTCGATCGGCGTGCACACCAGCCTGGGGTTCAACAAAGCAGGGGTGCTGAAGTCGACCGGTCTGAAATTCGGGCGATGGCTCGACACTGTTTATATGCAGCGCGCGCTGGGCGTGGGCGACAGCGAACTGCCTTAACCGGTTCGAAACCAGCCGGAGGCCAGAATATCGTCGGCGAGCGCTGTGCGGATGGCGTTCTCGTCCTCGGTGACGGCGAGGACGCGACGGAAGAACGCGACATCGCCGCGGCCGCGGGCCAGGAACAGGCCGGCCAGCGCGGAACCGGCGGCGGACCGAGGGACGCAGCAAACGCATCCGGCCACATGGCTCGGTTCGGCACCGATACGCACGACCACCCTCCCCTCCGGCACCGGCGCGTCGCCGTCGATCAGCACCGCATCGTCCGGCCGCATGTCGGAGAGGGCGCCGAACACCACGGGCACCCGCGCATCGATATGCATGCAAGCCTCCTGTCGGGCGGATCAAGAACCCGCTTGATATAAGGATATCTTTATACGATATACAAGCCATGGAACAGCTTCTGGCCGGACTGCGCGCCTGCGCCGAACCCACGCGACTGCGCATCCTCGCACTCGTCGCGCGTGGGACGTTCTGCGTCATGGAATTCACCGAAATCCTTGGCCAGTCGCAGCCGCGGCTGTCGCGGCATCTGCGGCTGCTGGGCGAGGCGGGGCTGCTGGAGCGGACGCGCGAAGGCGCCAATGTGTGGTTCGCGCTGCCGCCGGCGGACAGCGCCGCGGGGTCGCTGGCGCGGGCGCTGCTGGAGCGCCTGCCGGAGGATGACGCGATCCTGGCCGCCGACCGCCGGCAGGCCGCACGCGTGCTGGCCGAGCGGGCGCGCATCGCCACCGAGAGCTTTCAGCGGCGCGGGGCGGAGTGGGACGAGATGCGTGCGCTCGATCTGCCGGCCGGCGATGTCGAGCATGCGCTGCTGCGGCTGATGCCGGCCACGATGGGCCGGCTGCTCGATATCGGCACCGGCACCGGCCAGCTGCTGGAGCTGCTGGCGCCGCGCATCACCAGCGGGCTCGGGGTGGACGCCAGCCGCGCCATGCTGGCGCTGGCCCGCGCCCGGCTGTCCCGCCCCGGACTCACGCATTGCACCGTCAAGCTCGGCGACATGTATCGCCTGCCGATGGCCGATGGCAGCTTCGATCACGTGGTGCTGCAGATGGTGCTGCATTACGCCGAGGATCCTGCCGCCGCCCTGGCCGAGGCGGCCCGCGTGCTGAAGCCCGGCGGCACGCTGGTGGTGATCGACCTCGCTGGCCATGACAACCAGGATTGCATGACCCGGCTCGCACATCGCTGGCCTGGCTTCACCGATGACCGGCTGGCGGAATTGCTGGGTCCCCGGCTCTCCCACCCTGTGGCCACCGCCGTGCCCGGCCCGATGGAGGTGCGTCTGTGGACCGCCACACGCGCCGCCGTCCCTGTCGATCTTGTTCTGGAAACCGCACGATGACCCGTCCGCATCTGCTCGAAGCGCTCCGCCATCATGTTCTGCTGTGCGACGGCGGTATGGGAAGTCGCGTTCAGGCGCTGACGCTCGACATCGAGCGCGACTACTGGAACCAGGAGAACTGCACCGAGGTGCTGAACCTGTCGCGCCCGGATCTGGTGCGCGAGATCCATCGCGGCTATTTCGCCGCCGGGGCCGACATGGTGGAGACCAACACGTTCGGCGGCTCGCCGATCACGCTGTCCGAGTTCGACCTGGGCGCGCGGGCGTTCGAGATCAACAAGGTGGCGGCCGAGCTGGCGCGCGAGGCGGCGGAGAGCTTTGCCGACAGAAGGCATCGCTATGTCGTGGGCTCGGTGGGGCCGGGGACGAAGCTGCCGTCGCTGGGCAACATCGCCTATGATCCGCTGGAAGCCGGCCTCGCGGAGCAGTGCCGCGGGCTGATCGCCGGCGGCGTGGACGCCATTCTGATCGAGACCTGCCAGGACACGCTGCAGATCAAGGCCGCGGTCAACGGCGCCAAGATCGCGCGGCGGGCGGCGGGCAAGGATATCCCGATCTTCGTGCAGGTGACGGTGGAGACCACCGGCACGCTGCTGGTGGGGCCGGATATCGCGGCGGCTGCGACCGTGATCCAGGCGCTGGATGTGCCGCTGATCGGGCTCAACTGCGCCACCGGGCCGCAGGAGATGGCCGAGCATGTGCGCTACCTCGCAGGCAACTGGCCCGGCCTGATCAGCATTCAGCCCAACGCGGGTCTGCCGGAGCTGGTCGATGGCCGCACGCATTATCCGCTGGGCGCCGAGCAGATGGCCACCTGGGTGGAACGTTTCGTGGCCGAGGACGGGGTGAACCTGATCGGCGGCTGCTGCGGCACCAATGTGGAGCACATCGCGGCCCTCGATGCCATGTTGAAACGGCGCGGTGGGTTCCGCCCTGCCCCGGTGGCGCGCACGGCGGTATGGGTGCCGTCGGTGGCGAGCCTGTATCAGAGCGTGCCGTTGCGCCAGGAGAACAGCTACTTCTCGATCGGCGAGCGCTGCAACGCCAACGGCTCGAAGAAATGGCGCGAGCTGCAGGAGACGGGCGACTGGGACGGCTGTGTGGCCATGGGGCGCGAGCAGATCGCCGAAGGCTCCAACAGCCTCGATATCTGCACCGCCTTCGTGGGCCGTGACGAGATGCGCGAGATGAACGAGGTGATCACGCGCTTCACCTCCTCGGTGAATTCGCCGCTGGTGATCGACAGCACCGAAACGAACGTGATCACCGCGGCGCTGAAGCTGCATGGCGGCAAGCCGATCATCAACTCGATCAATTTCGAGGATGGCGAGCAGGCGGCCGAGGATCGGATGATTCTGGCGAAGAAGTTCGGGGCGGCGGTGATTGCGCTGACCATCGATGAGACAGGCATGGCCAAGACGCCGGAGTCGAAGCTGGCGATCGCCACCAGGCTGGTGGAATTCGCCTGTGACAAGCATGGGCTGCAGCAATCCGATCTGCTGATCGATCCGCTGACCTTCACCATCGCCACCGGCAACGAGGACGACCGCAAGCTCGGCCAGTGGACGCTGGAAGGGATCCGCATGATCCGTGATCGGTTCCCGGACATTCAGATCATCCTTGGCCTGTCCAACATCTCGTTCGGGCTCAATGCGGCGGCGCGCGCGGTGCTGAACAGCGTGTTTCTCGATCTGGCGGTGAAGGCCGGCATGTCCGGCGCCATTGTGCATGTGTCGAAGATCCGCCCGCTGCACCTGATCGCGGCGGAGGAGGTGAAGGTGTGTGAGGACCTCATCTTTGACCGGCGCGAAGAGGGCTACGATCCGCTGCAGAAGCTGCTGGAGATCTTCGCCGATCGGAAGTTGGCCGATTCGGTCAAGAAGGTACGGTCCGAGACGGTCGAGGGGCGGTTGAAGGACAGGATCGTCGATGGCGACCGCAAGGGACTGACCGATGAGCTCGACGTGGCGCTGCAGACGCACAAGCCTTTGGACATCATCAACAACATCCTGCTCGACGGCATGAAGGTGGTGGGCGAGCTGTTCGGCGCGGGCAAGATGCAATTGCCCTTCGTTCTGCAGTCGGCCGAGACGATGAAGGCGGCGGTGGCCTATCTCGAACCGATGATGGAACGGGTTGATGGCCAGGAGAAGGGCACCATCGTGCTCGCCACGGTGAAGGGCGATGTGCATGACATCGGCAAGAACCTGGTCGATATCATTCTCACCAACAACGGCTACCGCGTGGTCAATCTCGGCATCAAGGTGCCGCTGGCGGACATGGTGGCGGCGGTGAAGCAGCACGGCGCGCATGCCATCGGCATGAGCGGGCTGCTGGTGAAGTCGACAGTGGTGATGCGCGAGAACCTCGAGGAGATGTCGCGCCAGGGGCTGGATGTGCCGGTGCTGCTGGGGGGTGCCGCACTGACGCGCAACTATGTCGAGGATGACTGCGTGCGGGCCTATGCCTGCGGGCGCGTGGCCTATGCGCGCGATGCGTTCGATGGGCTGCATCTGATGGATCGCGTCACCGGCAACGGGTTTGACGATTATCTGGCAGCCCTGCAGTCCAAACGCGCGGGCAAGGCGCGCAACACCGCGCGCACCCTGGGGCAGGCCGATGCACGGGCGTTCCGACCGGTGGATGTGAAATCGGTGCAGGCGCGGCGGCGGCGGCTGACGGCGGATATGCCGGTGATCACGCCGCCGTTCTGGGGGCCGCGCATGGTGGAGGCGTCAGCGAAGTCGCTGGTGCCGTTCATCAACGAGCGCAGCCTGTATCAGTTCCAGTGGGGGTTTCGGAAGCAGGGGCGCGACCTCGAAGGTTTTCTCGGCTGGGCCAAGCAGGAACTTCGCCCGGTGATGCGCCGCATGCTCGGCATCTGCGAGGAGCAGGACATTCTGAAACCGCAGGCGATCTATGGCTATTGGAAGGCCGCGGGCCAGGGCAACGATGTGGTGATGTTCGAGCAGGATGGCACGACGGAGATATTTCGCTTCGCCATGCCGCGCCAGCCGAAGGAGGACGGCGAGTGCATCGCCGATTTCTTCCGCGACATCGATGACGCCGAGCGCGACGTGATCGGGCTGCAGGTGGTCACCGTGGGGCAGAAGGCGAGCGACACGGCGCGGGTGTGGTTCGATGACAACCGTTACCAGGACTATCTGTATCTGCACGGGCTGTCGGTAGAGATGGCCGAGGCGATGGCGGAGGTGACGCACAAGCGCATCCGCGCCGAGCTGGGCTTTGCCGGCGAGGATGATCGCGACATCGAGAAGATGCTGGCGCAGGGGTATCGCGGCAGCCGGTATTCGTTCGGCTATCCCGCCTGCCCCAGGCTGGAGGACCAGGCGCCGCTGCTGGCGATGCTGGGGGCGGAGCGGATCGGCGTCGATCTGTCCGACGAGTTCCAGCTGCATCCGGAACAGTCGACCAGCGCCATCGTGGTGCTGAATCCGCGGGCGAAATACTTCTCGGTGTGACGCGCGTCACAGGGCACCGGCTGGGCAGGGCGATCGCGGTGCGATAGGCTCGCGCAATGAAATACGCGATCCTCGCCCTGCTCCTGCTTGCCGGTTGCGCCGAAGGTGGCGGCAACGGCTCTGCATCGTCCTGCGCGCTGGTGCGCAAGACCGTGCTGCCGGTGGTGTTTCAGGATGGCGAGCCGATCATCGCCGTGACCGTCAATGGCGTGGCGGGGCATATGATTCTGGATACCGGGTCCGGCATCACCACGTTCACTCTGCAGGCGCGAGATCGGTTCACGCTGCCGGATGACCAGACGCAGCGTACCAACCTGTCGGGAATCGGCAACTCATCGGGCCACTACAACTCGTTCGTGGAGACGATGCAGTTTGGTGACATAACAGTGCACAGTCTCAGCAAGCTGGCTGTGGATATGCGGTTCAGCAAAGGGATCACCGCCGACGGGATCGTGGGCAGCGACCTGCTGAAAGACTATGACGTCGATCTCGATCTCGCGCATGGCCAGGTCATTGTCTACAACGGACGCAACTGTCCGGAGCAGCGGCCGGACTGGACGGCGACCGCCGAGCTGCTGCCGCCGTCCTCGTTGCGCCGCGCGCTGGGGGCCAATTTCACGTCCGTCGAGGTCGATGGCAAACCGGCCAATGCCGAAATCGACAGCGGTGCCACGTCCATCGTCATCGAGCGGAGCTTCGCCGCCACGCTGGGGGTGACGGACGATGTGCTGAAACAGGACCGCCAGGGCCAGGTGCTTGGCGTGGGCACCAAGACCGCGCCCTCGGCGCTGCATACCTTCAAGACGTTGAAGGTTGGATCTCAGACGATCGCGCGGCCGAGACTGGTCGTCACCGCTCTGGGGACCACGAATCTGGTGCATGACTATCAGATTCTGCTGGGCGAGCCTTACCTGCGCACCCACAGGGTTTGGATCTCGTATCCCGGCTATCAGGTTTATACCGCATCGGCGGTCAGGCCGTAATATTCCGGATTGCGCCTCGCTTGCCGCACCTTGTACTGCACCAGCCACGCCCTCGTGCAAGGACCGTCCATCGATGCCGAACCACCGTCGCGGGCGCCAGCTTTTGCCGTGCCTGAGCGGCGGCAGGCGCGCGGCGTTTGCCGCCCTGGCGATCTTGTCTGGCTGCACGATCGATGCCCCGCCGCCTCCTGCAGCGAAAGGCGAATCTCAGGGCGCGGCCGATCCAGCCTGCGCGACCGGCCTCGGCACCGGGCTCGCCGTCACGATGGCTGACGGCGTGCCGATGGTTTCGGTGCAGATCAACCACCAGCCGGCCACGCTGGTGCTGGCCTCGCTGGCGCGCGACACCGCTCTGACATCGGCCGCGCGCGACCGGCTCGGGCTGCCGCCGGTCGCGGCCGTGCGCATCCGGGAGCAGGCGCCGCTTTCCGCTGTGGACGTGCAGGTGGACGCGCTCGATGTCGGCCCCTACCACACCAGCCATGTCGCGGTGCCGATGCTGGCGGACGGGGCCGCCCAAGGGGGCGACGGTGTTCTGGGCTCTGATATCCTGGACCAGTTCGACCTGTTGCTCGACCTGCCGCACCAGCGCGTCGTGCTGTTTCCGCCGCGGCCCTGTGTGACACCGCCGCCAGCCCTCACCGCCGTCACCCTGCCGCGTGTCGCCACGTCGCAGCGGCCCGGACGGACGGCGTTCATGGTCGAACTTGACGGCACCGGCGTGTCCGCGGTGATCGACACGGCGGCCCCCCAGAGTGTCATCCGCCTGGCGGCCGGCATGCGGGCGGCCCCCGGCGGCTTCAGCCAGCTCGTCATCGGAGACGAGACGCTGCCGTCTCCTCATCTGCAGACCGCGGACATGCAGCCGAGAGCTGGGACGCAGGCGGATCTGCGGCTCGGGACGGACTATCTCGCGACGCATCTGGTCTGGGTCTCCGCCGCCGCAGGCAGCGTGCACGTGGTCACCAGTCTGACCCAAGCAACGCCCTGACAGCGCATCCGGCTTCCTGCTAGACCCTCGGCGGCAACCGCCGATCGGAGACCGGGTGAAACACGCGCAGAACATGGCCATGGGCAGCATCGGCGTCGGCATCGTGGTGCTGGCCATGAAGCTGGCAGCCTGGCGTTTGACCGGTTCGGCCGCGATGTTCTCCGATGCGGCAGAGACCGTGGTGAACGTGGTGGCTTCCGGCGTGGCCTATCTGGCGCTGCGCATGGCCGCCCGGCCGGCCGACACCAACCATCCCTATGGCCATGACAAGGCCGAGTTCTTCGCTGCCGTCATCGAGGGATCGCTGATCGTGCTGGCGGCCGCGCTGATCGTGGAGCAGGCGTGGCAGCACTGGCTGCATCCCGAAGCGCTGGAGAACGGAATGCTGGGTCTGGCGCTCAATGCCGGCTCCACCGTGTTCAACGTGGCCTGGGCGATGCTGCTGCTGCGGCGCGGCAAGGCGCTGCGTTCGCCGGCGCTGGTGGCCGATGCGCAGCATTTGATGGCGGATGTCGTCACCTCGGCCGGCGTGCTGGTGGGGGTGGGGCTGGTACTGGCAACGGGACTGGTGTGGCTCGATCCGCTGGTGGCGATGCTGGCGGCCGTCTATGTGCTGGTTTCGGGTGTGGTGGTGATCAAGGGGTCGGTGGGAGGGCTGATGGATGCGGCGCCGGCGGAGGAGATCGTCAGCCGGATTCGCGCCATTGTCGGCGAGCATGCCGAAGGCGCGATCGAGGCGCATGATCTGCGCACCCGGCATGCCGGGCGGCTGACGTTCCTGGAGTTTCATCTTGTGGTGCCCGGCGCGATGGCGGTGCGGGATGCGCATGACATCTGCGACCGGATCGAGACCGCGCTGAAGGCGGAGATGGACGGATTGATGATCACCATCCATGTGGAGCCGGAGGCGAAGGCCAAGCACCATGGGGTGCTGGTGCTTTAGATCGGAGTGGCATCTGATAGGCGATGCCACTCCGATCTAAAGCCATATTGCTCTTGGAGGAATGATGGTTCGGATCGATCGGGTGATCACGCGCGGCGGGGATGCGGGGGAGACGTCGCTCGGCGATGGCACGCGGCTGCCCAAGGATGCGTTGCGGGTGGAGGCCTATGGCACGGTGGACGAGGCGAATGCCGCGATCGGGCTGATGCGGCTGCATGCATCGGGTGAGGCTGACGCGATGCTGGCGCGGATTCAGAATGATCTTTTCGATGTCGGGGCGGATCTGTGCGTGCCGGGCGAGGCGGGGGCGAGGCTACGGCTTTCGGATGTGCCGAGCCTGCGGCTGGAGCGGGAGGTGGCGGAGATGAATGCGCATCTGCCGGGTTTGACCAGTTTTGTGCTGCCTGGGGGGACACCCGCTGCGGCGCATGCGCATCTGGCGCGGACCATTGTGCGCAGGGCCGAGCGGCGGGTGGTAAGTCTGGCGGCGGTGGAGACGGTGAATCCGGCGGTGGTGCGGTATCTCAACCGATTGAGCGATCATCTGTTTGTGTTCAGCCGGCATCTGAATGCAGGCGGGGATGTGCTTTGGGTACCAGGTCTTGGTAATCAAGGATACGGCTGATAGATTAAGTCCCACCCTACACGCTTACAGATAAAAGTCTTTTTCTTCTTTTCTTCAGAAAAGAAGTGCTTTCTTTCAAGCTGCCAACTTTTTTGCTTCTGTTCTCGATTCGAACTCCCAGATATCCATGCGCAGGATAACAAATGTGGCGCTCTCATGGATGTGATGGGCCACCGGATCCGCTCCTGCGGCGCCCAGGGCGACATAGATCGGCAGCAGATGCTCGTCGGTGGGATGGTTCTTGACGGCGTAGGGGGCGCGGGCGCGGTACGCCAGCAGGTCGTCGAGGTTGACCGCGGTGAGGGCAGCGCTGAACCAGTTGGCGAAGCCGCTGACCCAGGCGGGTTCTGGGGCGTTCAGGGCGTTGCGGTAGGTGCGGAACTCCGACAGGTCATGGGTGAAGCTGCCGGAGGCGAGGATCAGCACGCCTTCCGCGCGCAGCGGTGCCAGGGCGCGGCCGAGGCGTAGATGATGGTCGGGGCCGAGATGGCTCTGGATCGAGAGCTGCACCACGGGGATGTCGGCTGTGGGATACATCAGCTTCAGCGGCACCCAGGCACCGTGGTCAAGGCCGCGTTTGGGGTCGATGCCGGTGGGCATGCCGGCGGCGCCGAGCAGGTCGGCCACGCGCTTGGCGACGGCGGCCGAGCCTGGGGCCGGATATTTCATTTCGTAGAGGGCGGGGGGAAAGCCGAAGAAGTCGTAGATCGTGTCGTTGGTGTCGACCACGTTGACCATTGGCGTCGCGGTCTCCCAATGGGCTGAGACGACGACGATGGCCCGGGGGCGGCCGTGTTTCGCGTCGATCGTGGCCCCCAGGCCTTCCAGGAAGGTCTTCGCCGCCGCGTCTGAAAGCGGCAGGGTGGGTGCGCCGTGGCTGACGAAGAAGCTGGGCAGCATGGGGGTCACTCCGATTGTGTGGGGTTTATTCGGCGGCAACCGCAGCGTGGGTCTGGCCGAAGGAGATAGCACAGGCGCCGCTGCCGAGCAGCGCCTGTGTGATCAAAGCTGCGATCCAGAAGGCCGGGTATTCCCAGCCGCCGTTGGCGTCGTTGAAAAAGAAGCCGTTGGCGCCGTGCACGGTGATGATGGCGCCGAGCAGGACGGGCACACCGGCGAGCGCAGCGAGGCGGGTCTGGATGCCGAGGATCAGCGCCACGCCGACCACGAGCTCGACCACCAGGGTGAGGTACGCGAGCGCCGGCGGCAGGCCGATGGAGGCGAAGAAGCCGGCGGTGCCGGCGGGGGTGAAGACGAACATCTTCAGGGCCCAGTGGGCGAGGAACAGCGCGCCGAGCGTGACGCGCAGCAGCAGGGCGGCATAGGGGGCGGTGCGGCTTTCGATCATGGGACTCTCCTGGGGCGCGCGGTGCGCCGTCGGGCCCAGAGGTAGGATCAGCCATTGTGTATTGCGCTTCCTGAAATCTCGAAAAACACTATGCGTCAGCGCATGCCACCAGGTTGCGCCTGCGCATGGGTGGGGCCGGGATGCTCGATTGGGATGATCTGCGCTCGTTTCTGGAAATTGCCCGCAGCGGCTCGCTGTCCGGGGCGGCGCGGGCGTTGGGGGTGCGGCAGTCGACCATGGGCCGCAGGCTTGAGGCGCTGGAGAAACGCAGCGGCGTGCGGCTGTTCGAGCGGACGCCTTCGGGCTTTCACCTGACCGAGACCGGGGCTGCGATCCTCGGGCCGGTCACCCAGATCGAGGTGGAGGCGCTCGCGGTGGAGCGGGCGATCATGGGGCGGGATATCCGGCTGGAGGGGGTGGTGCGGCTGACCTCGGTGGAGACGGTGGCGGTGGAGATTCTGCCGCCGATCCTGGCGGAGTTCCACGAGCGCTATCCCGGCATCACCGTGGAACTGATCGCCGACAGCCAGAATCTGAGTCTGACGCGGCGAGAGGCGGATATCGCGCTGCGCTTTGCCCGGCCGGGGCCGAGCGATGTGGCGGTGCGCAAGGTGGGCGAGGTCGCGGCCGGGCTGTATGCCAGTGTCGATTATCTCGAACGCCGCGGCCTGCCGGATTTCGCGGCCGGGGCGCCGGGGCACCAGGCGCTGCTGCTGCCCGAGGCACTGATGGGCATGCCGGAGATGCTGTGGTTCAGTCGCATCACCGCGCAGGCCACGCCGACGCTGCGGAGCAATTCGCGTCACACGCTGCTGCAGGCGGCCCGCGCGGGGCTTGGCATCGTGCTGTTGGAGCGGTTTCTGGCCGATCCGGTGGCAGGCCTGGTGCGGCTTGCGCAACCCGAGGCGGGGCCGGCGCCGCGCGAGGTGTGGCTGGCGGTGCACAACGACATCAGGCACACCAAGCGGGTGCGCGCCCTGGCGGACTGCCTGACCGAAGCGCTTCGCCATCTCGCGGCACGGCTGAATCCTCCCACCTGATGTGTTGCCCACGCCCAAGAAGGAAACGCCAGATGACCCAGTTCCGCGCCCTCATGCTCCGCCAGGCGGGGAAAGACGTGACCGCCGCGATCGAATCCGTGCCGGTGGAGAGCCTGCCGGACGGGGATGTGCTGCTGCGGGTCACGCATTCCTCGTTGAACTACAAGGACGGCATGATCCTCGGCGGGCTGGGGCGGCTGGTACGGAGCTACCCGCATATCCCCGGCATCGATCTGGCCGGCGTGGTCGAGAGTTCCACCGATCCGCGCTGGCGCATCGGGCAGGAGGTGATCTGCACGGGATGGCGGATGGGCGAGACGCGCTGGGGCGGGTATGGCGAACTGGCGTCCGTGAAGGCCGACTGGCTGGTGGCGTTGCCGGAGGGCATGACGGCGCGTCAGGCGATGGCGATCGGCACCGCGGGGTTCACCGCGATGATCGCGGTGATGGCGCTGGAGGCGCACGGGCTGAAGCCTGGCCAGGGGGAGGTGCTGGTGACCGGGGCCGCGGGCGGCGTGGGCAGCGTGGCGGTGGCGATTCTGGCGAAGCTGGGCCATGTGGTGGTGGGTTCCAGCGGGCGGCCGGAGACGCATGACTATCTGCGGGCGCTGGGGGCGCATGAAATTCTCGATCGGGCCGCGCTGGCGGTCCAGCCGACCCGGCCGATCGAGACGGAGCGGTGGGCCGGGGCGGTGGATGCGGTGGGCGGCACGACCTTGGCGTCGCTGCTGACGCAGATGAAGTATCGCGCCAGCGTGGCCGTGTGCGGGCTGGCCGGCGGCAGCGCGCTGGAAACGACGGTGATCCCGTTTCTGCTGCGGGGGGTGAATCTGCTGGGGATTGACAGCGTGATGTATCCGCAGCCGGCGCGCAGCGAGGCGTGGCGGCGGCTGGCGACGGATCTGGAGACGGAAGCGCTAGAGTCGATGATCGAGACGATCGGCCTGGAGCAGTTGCCGGAGTATGGCCGGAGGATACTCTCGGGGCAGACGAGAGGAAGGGTGGTGGTAGAGGTTCTTTTTTGAAAAAAAGAACCAAAAAACTTTCTATCGGCTGACGCTCTCCTCCGGTAAGAGGTGGGCTCAAACGATAGAAAAGTCTTTTGCTTCTTTTCTTCAGAAAAGAAGTCCTTCCTCAATACTGCTTCAATAGCCTCTCAATATAATCAAGCTCTTCCTGCGATCGTGTCCTATCGGCATCACGCCGCCGCAGTTCCTCCTGCAGGGCGCGCGTGCGGGCCTCCTCCATCTGCTCGGGCACCTGTACGTCCGTTGAGTCGTCAAGGCCGCCGGTGCCGGTGCCGCGCAGCCGGCCGAGCGGGTCGCGCTGCTCGCCCAGTCGGTCCATCCGACGGCGACCGGGGCGGCCCTGGCCGTTCTGTGAATTGCCGGGCTGGGTGCCGAACGAACCGTCCGGATTGCCGTCCTGGCCGAAGCCCTGGCCGTCGCCTTGACCCTCGCCCATCTGACCCTCGTCTCCGGGGTCATCGCCGGCCTCGTCACCGCTTTCGCCCTGGCCCTGGCCACGGCCGAACTGCTGGGCCAGCTGCTGGCGCATCGACTGGCCACCCTTCTGCAATGCCTCGATGGCGCGCTGGGCGCTGTCGGCGGCCTGGGCGTCCTTGTTGGCGGCGAGCGCCTGGGCGGCGTCGCGCATTGCCGCGTCGGCCTCGCCAAGATTGGGCGGCACATCGCCGGTGAGATCGCCGTATTGCTGCATCAGCTCACCCACCGCCCGGCGCAGCGCCAGCTGAACGGCGCGGTCCTGCGCGCGCGGGGCCGCATTGTTGGCCAGGGCGGGCGGCTCGGCGAAGGGATCGGGGCGGCCGCGGTTGGCGGCATCCGGCGTGCGGGCCTGGCTGCGGTCGAGCACGCCGCCTTCGCGCTGCACCAGGTCCTGCAGCACCGTCATCTGCTGCTGGCCCTTCTGGCGCTGCTGGGCGCGTTCGCGCTCGCGCTGGGTCATCTGGCCGCGTTCGGGACGGCCCTGCTTCAGCGCCTCCATCATCTTGTCGAGCTCGGCGAGCTTGTCCTGCGCGGTTTTGTCGTCGTTGTTGCGTTCGGCCTGGCGCATCTGCTCGGCCAGGCGCTGCATCTCCTGCTTGTCCATCGGATGCGAGTCGGGGTCGAACGCATCGGTGGAGGGGTCGCGGCGCGCCTGTTCGGACAAGGCGTCGAGCCGTTTCTGCAGCGCCTCCTGCAGCGCCTTGGCGCGGCGGTCGAGCTCGTTGCGGTCGATGGTCTCGCCGCGCTTCTCCGCGTCCAGCATCTCCTGCAGCGCCTGGCGGGCGGCCGCGAGAGCCTTGGCGGTGCGATCGCCGGCACCTTCGTCCAGATGCAGGGCCAGCTCCCACATGCGGCTCTGCGCGTCCGCCACCGCGGCCTCGTCATGGTTGTGGGCGAGCAGGCTGGCAATGGCGGTGAGGTTGAGGAAGCCGCTGGTGTCGTTGTCCCAGGTGTCGGGCAGGCTGGCGAGGTGGCCGATCGCGGCGACAGCGGGGTCGCGCTGGTCGGGGGTGAGCGAGAGCTGCTTGCGGATGGCCATCAGCGCGCGGGCCACCGGGTGGGTGAAGCGGCGTTCCGGCAGGGTGAAGGTTTCGATGGTGCTGCGGCCTTCGAGGCCGGCGGCGTCCTTGGCGACGAGCTGGGCGGTCACCGGTAGGCCGGCCCAGGGGTTGGGGGTGAGGTCCTGGGTGCGGACCCCTTTGGCCGCCTTGGGGGTGTTGCCGGGCAGCGGGATCGGCAGCACCAAAGCGGGCGTGGGCCGGGCCTTGAGGTGCAGCTCGGCCTGCAGCGCGGTCACGCCATAGGCGTGGTGGACCTGCCACGGCAGCCTTGCCAGCGGCGGATTGCCGCGCTGTGCGCCGGGCGGTTCGGGGAAGACGACCTCGGGCGGCTCGTCGGCCACCACGGTGAGGTCCCAGCCATAGGCCTCGTGGCCGGCGCGGCGGATGGTGAGGCGGCCGTCATGGGTCAGCTCCTGCTCGATCTGGAAGCTGCCGGCGTCGAGCCGGGTGAAGGGTGTCGCGGTGGTGCCCAGCACCAGCACGGGCTCGCCGGTGCCGCCGGTGAGGCTGGCGGTGAGCTTCGCGCCGACGGGGGCGAGGATCGAGCCGCCCTCGGCCTTGAGGAAGATGGGGGCGAGGCCGGTGAAGGCAGGCGGGGTGATCCAGGCCTGCAGCAGCGGCGCGGGCGGCGCCGGCGGCGGGGTGAAGCCGGGAGACAGGGCGCGCAGCAGCAAAGCGGGCGCGTCGGGCCCCGCGATCGTCACGCAGGCGAACAGGGCGATGATGGCCAGCGCGCGCAGGGCGCGGCGGTCGATCGCTGCGAGCATGGGGCGCGGCAGGCGCAGGCGGAGCCGGGTGATCTGGGCGCGGGCGCGGGCGACATGCAGCGCCCACAGCGCGTCGCCGCCGGTGGCCGGGCGGTCCTGCAGCACCGCCAGCGGCTGGTGGCGCAGGCCGGTATCGGCTTCCAGCCTGCGGTCGGCCTCGGCCGCGCTGGGGCGGCGCACGCGGCGCAGACCCATGCCGAGCAGCGCCAGGGTGGCGAGGCCGAACAGCACGAGCGCGATCAGATGCGGCTCGGGCGGCAGATGACGCGGCAGGTCGAGCAGGGACGCGCACAGGAACACGCAGACCAGCCCCAGCGCCGGGGTCACCGCCGGCCAGACACGTTCGAACAGCAGCACCGCCCCGGCCAGACGGCGCATGCGGTGCAGGCCCTGTGGCAGAGCCGGCTCCGGATGGGCCTCGGGCGCGGTGAGGTCTGGGTTCATGTCATGTCATCAGGGATGATTTCGCCGTCCCACAAGGACTCCACGCGCTGGCGGGCGCGGATCGTGGTCCAGCGATCGCCATCGACCAGCGCGATCGGCGCCAGCGGGCGGGCGTTGTAGGTGGAGCTCATAACGGCGCCGTAGGCGCCGGCGTCGAGGATGGCGACGCGTCCGCCGGCGGCGACGGCGGGCATGGTGCGGTCGCGGGCGAAGGTGTCGCCGGTCTCGCAGATCGGGCCCACGATGTCGAAACGCTGCGGCTGGGCCACGGCGTTGCCGGGGGAGAGCGGGACGATGCCGTGATACGCATCATACATCGCGGGGCGCACCAGGTCGTTCATCGCGGCGTCGATCACCATGAAGCGGTCGGAGCCCTTGGTGAGCACCACGGCGGACAGCAGCACGCCGGCGGGGCCGACGAGCCAGCGGCCGGGCTCGGTCATCAGCGTGAGGCCCATGCCCGCGAAGCAGCTGCGCAGCACGCCGGCAAAGGCCGCCGGCGCGGCACCGGGCTCGTCGCCGTAGCCGATGCCGAGGCCGCCGCCGCAATCCATGCGGATGACGGTCTGGCCGGTGTCGCGCAGGGCGCGGATCAGCTCGGCGGCGCGGGTGTAGGCGGCACGGTAGGGCGCCATGGCGAGGATCTGGCTGCCGATGTGCAGCGCCAGGCCCACCGGACGCACGCCCGGGAGCGTGGCCGCATGGGCGTAGAGCGCGGTGGCGTCGGTGTATGAGATGCCGAACTTGTTGTCGGCGCGGCCGGTGGTGATCTTGGCGTGGGTGCCGGCGTCGACATCAGGGTTGATACGCAGCGCCACATCGGCGGTGCGGCCCATGGCGGCGGCGACGGCTGCGATCATCTCCAGCTCGGCCGGACTCTCGACGTTGATCTGCGCGATGCCCTCGGCGATGGCCAGCTGCAGCTCGGCCAGGGTCTTGCCGACGCCGGAGAAGACGATGTGATCGGCCGGGATGCCCGCCTTGCGGGCGCGCAGCAGCTCGCCGCCGCTGACCACGTCGGCCCCGGCGCCGCCGAGACGCACGAGGTTGAGGATGGCGAGGTGGTCGTTGGCCTTGACGGCGTAATGGATGTGGCAGTCGAGCCCGGCGAGTGCTGCGGTCAGCTCGGCGAGGCGGGTGCGGAGGCAGCCGGCCGAATAGACCCAGGTCGGCGTGCCCAGCCTGTCGGCGATGGCGTTGAGTGGCACGCCTTCCATCAGCAGCCCGTCCATGGCGTGCAGCTTCAGATGCGGGCGGGCGGCGATCAGCTCGGCGGTGGAGGGATCGGGGAGGTCGTGCAGCGGTGCGGGGTTTGCCATTCCTGGATGCTAGAACATCCGGGGCGGCAGATTCCAGTGGCCTGCATCCGGCGGGGACGGCGCGTCGTCCCTGCATCGCCCGAGCGCGATGCGGGCTACGAGTCCGCCTTCAGGACTTCGCCGGCGAGGTAGAGGCTGCCCCAGATCAGCACGCGGGCGCGGGGGCTGGGCGGGAGCTTCGCGATGGCTTCGGCGACGGTGGGGCCGGGACGGGCGATGCCGTCAGTGGCGGCGACGATATCC
Source organism: Rhodospirillales bacterium (assembly GCA_037445025.1). GTDB lineage: Bacteria > Pseudomonadota > Alphaproteobacteria > Acetobacterales > Acetobacteraceae > CAIQQQ01. The sequence continues at coordinate 1,207 of JBBILI010000042.1, read as the reverse complement.
TCCACCGGCAGCGCCAGGTGCTGGCCCGGCTCGGCCACCGCCCAGAGCGTGGTGGCGTGCGGCAGCAGCGGGCGCAGCGATTCCCGGCTGTCCTTGGCCTTCTTCATGCCGACGATCAGGTGGACCGGTGCGTCCGACCAGCCGGCCAGATGCGCGGCGATGGCCGCGCCGCCGCCGGGGTTGTGGCCACCGTCCAGCCACAGCTCCCAGCCTTGCGGCAGGCGCGCGGCCAGCCTGCCGTGCAGGCGCTGCATGCGGGCGGGCCATTCCGCGGTCTCGAGCCCGCGCGCGATGGCGGCGTCGGTGACGCCGAGCTTCGCCGCACGGATGGTGGCGATGGCGAGGCCGGCGTTCTCGATCTGGTGGGGGCCGGGCAGCGAGGGCTTCGGCAGGTCGAGCGTGGCACCGGCGTCGGTGTAGCGCAGGCCGCCGGGGGTGGCTTGGACGGTCCAGGCGATGTCGCGTTCCAGCAGCGTGGCGCCGATTTCGGCGGCGTTGCGGCGGAACACCTCCATCACGCCCGGCGTGCCGCGCACGGCGGCGACGGGCACGCCCGGCTTCATGATGCCGGCCTTTTCGAAGGCGATCTTTTCCAGCGTGTCGCCGAGCATCTCGCGATGGTCCATCGAGATGGAGGCGATGGCACAGGCGGCGGGGCGCTGCACGACGTTGGTGGCGTCGTAGCGGCCGCCGAGGCCGACTTCGAGCACGCAGAGATCGGCAGGGACGCGGGCGAACAGCAGGAAGGCGCAGGCCATCAGCACTTCGAAGACGGTGATGGGGTGGCCGGCGTTGACGCGCTCGACCTCGGCGAACGCGGCTTCCAGCGTGTCGTCATCGACGATTGTGCCGGCGAGGCGGATGCGTTCGTTGAAATGCACCAGATGCGGCGAGGTGAAGACATGGACGCGAAAGTACTGCGCCTCGCCGATGGCGCGCAGGAAGGCGCAGGTGCTGCCCTTGCCGTTGGTGCCGGCGACGTGCAGCACGGGCGGCAGCTTCAGGTGCGGATTGCCGAGCTGGTCGAGAAGACGCAGCAGGCGCTCGGTGCTGAGATCGATCGACCGCGGGTACAGCGCATGCAGCCGCTCCACGACGGCCGACAGGCGCCCGACCGGCGGGTTATCGCTCATGGTGTTTCCTTCAAGGCGGCACCGGCCCGCGCCCCCACCCGGCCACCCACGACAGTATGATCGAATGGGTGGCC
>JBBILI010000041.1:0-49405 GCA_037445025.1 Rhodospirillales bacterium | reverse complement strand
TGTGATCTGAACCGCAGCACTCATTGGAAACTCCCCGCAGCGAAATGACGTGGGGAAGAGCGAATCAAATCTCAGCCGTGGCTGGGAAGCCCATAATCCGCGCGAGAGTCATCAACCGGGGCGGTTGGTATTACAAAAAGTTATTCGGCCAGATCGCCGTCCGCCACATATGCGCCACCGGCGACGCATCGAACCCCAGCCCTTCCTCCGGTTCCCGAAAATTCCGCCCGATCAGATCCGTGAACAGCTCCGGATCCGGCGCGGGCGCACTGTCGAAGAAGTAGATGTCGTACATCGTCACCTTGCGTGACGTCATGTACCAGCGATGGGCGCGGGCGTGGGCGGCGTCACGCAGGATGTAGTCGGGCGGCACATAGTCCGGCCCGAAGAACCGCGTGTAGCTCTCGGGGTAGGCGTAGCCCACCTCCGGGTCGGGCACGTAGCGCAGCGCCTGGTGATACTGCACGGCCCAGGCCACCTCCTCGCTGACATAGGGTGCCACCATCTGCGCGCCCCAGTAGCCGTGGTCGGACCGCACCAGGCAGCCGTTGGAGATGTCGTGCAGCAGGCAGGCCAGCACCACCGTGTCCGGCTCGCCGGCCTCCTGCGCGCGCTGCGCCGAGGTGAGCAGGTGGCGGAAGGTGATGTCGTTGAAGCGCAGCCGGAAGAAATCCAGCAGCTTCGGCGCCTTGGGCATGCGGGGCAGGGCGGGGTTGTCGCCCATCATCATGACGTGGTCGGGGTCGAGCCTGCGGAACAATTCGGGCTCGGGGTCCGGCACGCCGGTGCCGTAAAGCCCCACGGGAGGGGGCAGGATCATCCGCTCGCGCCCGGGCTGGGGCCATTCTGGTTCACACATCGCGTTCTCTCCGTTGACCGGATCATGCCGGCTTGCGGCCAGCGGCGAAAGGCCCGGCTGCCCGCACGGCCGGTGGGCGTGGCAGCGTTGCCTGCCCGGGTCCGTCAATCGGCAGAGGGGGGTGCGCCGGGTGAAATCCGGTGCCAGACTTCACCGATAAACCGGAGGGAATGACGATGAGCGGCAAGGGTACAGGCAGGATCGCGCTGGTGACGGGCGCCGGCAGCGGCGTGGGGCGCTCGGCCGCGCTGGCGCTGGCGGCGGAGGGGTACACCGTGGTCTGCGCCGGCCGCCGCGCCGACGCGCTGCAGGAGACGCTCACGCTGGGCGAAGGCCTGTCGCTGCTGGCGGTGCCGACCGATGTGACGGACGAGGCCAGCGTCGCGGCGCTGTTCGAGACGATCGCGAGCCGCTTCGGCCGGCTCGACGTGCTGTTCAACAATGCCGGCGGCGGCACGCCGAGCACCAATTTCGGCGATCTGACCACGGAGATGTGGAGCAACGTCGTCAATGTGAACCTCAACGGCGCGTTCTTCGTCGCCCGCGGCGCGTTTCGCATGATGCGCGACCAGACGCCGCAGGGCGGGCGCATCATCAACAACGGCTCGATCTCGGCGCATGTGCCGCGGCCGGGCTCGGCGCCGTATACCAGCACGAAGCACGCCATCACCGGCCTGACCCGCTCGATCTCGCTGGACGGGCGGCGCTACGACATTGCCTGCGGTCAGATCGACATCGGCAACGCCGCCACGCCGATGACGGCGCGGATGGCCAAGGGGGTGCCGCAGGCGAACGGATCGATCGAGGTGGAGCCGACGATGGCGGTGGACAATGTGGGCCAGACCATCGTGTTCATGGCGGGGCTGCCGCTGGATGCGAATGTGCAGTTCATCACCGTGATGGCAACAAAGATGCCTTTCATCGGAAGGGGTTGATCTGGTTGGCCTGCTGATCCCTGAAATCCGAAGTGGATTTCAGGGGCAGGACACTTAGCTCGATTCGCCCTCGACCAGCTTGGTGAGGTCGCGCAGCCGTTTCTGGGCGTCCTCGGTGTGCGGGTCGATGGTCAGCAGCTGGCGCCAGGCGTCCAGGGCGGCCTTTGGGTTGCCCTGGGCCTCGGCGATGTGGGAGAGGGTTTTGAGTGCCTCGAACTGGCGTGGCTCGTGGGTCAGCGCCTCCTGCAGATCGCGCAGCGCGCCTGGGATGTCGCCTGCCTCGTAGCGGGCGGCGGCGCGGCGCACGAAGGCTTCGGGCAGCTCGGGCTCCAGCACCAGCACGGAATCGAGGTCGGCCACCGCCTCGTCGGGCGCGCCGGACTGCAGGTTGCGCACGCCGCGGGCCATCATCATGGCGGCCGTTGGGCCGCCCTGCTGGGCCCAGAGCGCGCTGATGCGGGCTTCGATATGGGCGGCGATCTCATCGCTGGGCGCCATGGCGAGACCGTCGAGCAGCTGGTTCAGCTCGGCCTGCCTGGGGTTGGGGCGCGTCTGGGCCTGTGCCGGAACGGCAAACATCAGAACGATCAGGACCAGACGGACAGCGCGCATAAGGCAGTGTGACTCACCGACCCAAGCGGATGAAAGTTTTTTGCTTCTTTTTTCAAAAAAGAAGTTCTTTCTTTGAAAAGAAAGAACCAAAGAAACTTTCATTCGTTAGCTGATCGCCGCCGGCTGCGGTCCGCCGGCCATCCAGTCCAGCAGTTCAACGGTGTGCACGATCGGCACTCCCCCGGACAGCTGTGTCATGCAGCCGATGTTCCCGGCGGCGATGACATCGGGCTTCACCGCCGCGATGTTGGCGAGCTTGCGGTCGCGCAGGCGTGTGGCGATGTCGGGCTGCATCAGGTTGTAGGTGCCGGCCGAGCCGCAGCAGAGATGGCTTTCGGCCGGCACAGCGACCGTGAACCCGGCGCGGGCCAGCAGCGCCTTGGGTTCGCTGGTGATTTTCTGGCCGTGCTGCAGGCTGCAGGCGGCGTGGTAGGCGACGGTGAGCTTCGGCGCCGCGCGCGTCGGTGTGTAGCCGATCCGGGTGAGGTATTCGGTGATGTCGACCGCGCGCTCGGAAATGCGGGCGGCCTGGGCGGCATCCGGCTCGGCCCGGAACATGAAGCCGTAATCCTTCACCGTGGTGCCGCAGCCCGAGGTGTTGACGACGATGGCATCGAGCCCCGCGCCGTCGATCTCCGCGGTCCAGGCCTGGATGTTGGCGCGGGCTGAGGCCATGGCCGGGTCGTGCAGGCCCATGTGGTGGGTGAGCGCGCCGCAGCAGCCGGCCCCTTTGGCGACCACGACCTCGATGCCCATGCGGGTCAGCAGGCGGATGGTGGCCTCGTTGATCTGCGGCGCCAGCACCTGCTGCGCGCAGCCGGCGAGCAGCGCCACGCGGCCGCGCCGGGCACCGATGGCCTGGTGCACCTGCGGCCGCTCGACCGCGCTCGGCGCCGGAACCACGGCGGGCGCCAGGGCGAACATCGCGCGCAGCCGGCGGAAGAACAGCGTGTTGGCGGGGATCAGCGTGGCCAGCGGGCGGGCGAGGCCGGCCGCGGCGAGGCCCAGGCGCATGCGGCTGGGAAACGGCAGCATCAGCTTCAGCGCGTGGCGCAGCAGCCGGTCATGCCAGGGCCTGCGATAGGTCTCCTGGATGCGGGTGCGCGCGTGATCGACGAGATGCATGTAGTCCACCCCCGAGGGGCAGGTGGTCATGCAGGACAGGCAGGACAGGCAGCGATCGACATGGGTGACCACCTCCTCGGTGGCCGGCTTGCCGGTCTCGAGCATTTCCTTGATGAGGTAGATGCGGCCGCGCGGGCTGTCGAGCTCGTCGCCCAGCAGCAGGAAGGTGGGGCAGGTCGCGGTGCACATGCCGCAATGCACGCAGGTCCGCAGGATGCGGTTGGCGGTGGCGGTCGCGGGATCCGCCAGCTGTTCGGCGGTGAAGTTGGTTTGCATCAGCGATCCGTTCGGGGGGCGGCGCGCAGGCGGCCCGGGTTGAGGATCCCGTTGGGATCGAACGCCGCCTGCACCCGCGCGCTGATGCGCGCCAGCGTCGGCGGTTCCGGCGGGATGATGTCGACGGCCAGCCGCAGCGCATCGGGGGCGCGGAACAGCATCCAGGTGCCGCGTGCCTCGGTGGCCGCACGGCGGATGGCGGCATGGGCGGCCTCGGTGGCCGGCCCCGCGATCCAGATCAGTCCGCCGCCCCAATCCATGAACCAGGCGGCGCCCAGCGCCGCACAGGCGGCCGCGATCGCGGGCCCGGCGGAGGGGCGCACCGACACCCGCCAGATCGCCTGCTCCGGTGCCGCGGCGAGGGGGGTGGCATCGCGCACGCTGGCCCAGGCGGCCCGGGTGGCGCCTTCATCGAGAATCTCGGCGAGGCCGAAGGAGGCGAGATCGGCCCGCAGCCGGCCAGACCGGTAGAGCACCGACGAGGCGAAATCCTCCAGCCGCATCAGCGTGGCGGACTGGCCGATCCAGGACAGCGCCGGCACCTGGGCTGCCGCCTCGGCCGGCAGATAGGCCGCGGCCGAAACGCCGTAAGGCGAGCCCAGCGCCGCGGAAAGGGCCGCCACGCCGCGCACCGGATCGAGTCCGGGGATGACCAGCGTTGCCCGCCGCTCCGGCGCCGGCAGCACCTTGAGGGTGACCTCGGTGATCACCCCCAGCGTGCCGTGCGACCCGGTCAGCAGCTTGCACAGATCAAGACCCGTGACGTTCTTCAGCACGCGTCCGCCGGCGCGCAGCACCTCGCCGGTGCCGTTGACCGCGCGCAGGCCCATCACGTGGTCGCGCGTGGCGCCCCAGGCGACGCGGCGCGGGCCGGAGAGGTTGGCCGCCACCGTACCGCCGATGGTGGCCGGGGCTGAGGTTGCGAACAGCGCCGCGAAATCCGGCGGCTCGGCGATCATGTGCTGGCCGCGCGCGGCGAGCACCGCCTCGATCTCCGCCACCGGCGTGCCGGCGCGGGCGGACAGAATAAGCTCGGTCGGCGAATACAGCGTGATGCCGGTGAGGTTGCGGGTGGACACGGTGCGCCCCGCCTGCACCGGGCGCATGCTGGCGGCCTTGCTCTCGTTGCCGCACACCCAGACCGGCATGCGCGCCGCATTGGCCTCGGTGATGGCCGTGGCGATCTCGGCCTCGTCCAGCGGCGCCGGCGGCAGGGTGATCGTGTCCGGCATCTATTCCGCCGCCATCGCGGGCAGCTTCAGGGGGAACACCTTGGAGGGGTTCATCAGCCACATCGGGTCGAACGCCGACTTGATGCGGCGCTGCTGGTCCAGCTCGGTCTCGGTGAACTGCACATGCATCAGATCGCGCTTCTCCACCCCCACACCATGCTCGCCGGTGAGGCAGCCGCCCACTTCGACGCAGAGCTTGAGGATGTCGGCGCCGAAGGTCTCCGCCTTGTGGAAGCTTTCGGGGTCGTTGGCATCGAACATGATCAGCGGATGGAGGTTGCCGTCGCCGGCGTGGAACACGTTGGCCACGCCCAGGCCGCAGGCGGCACTCATCTCCGAGATGCGCCGCAGCACGAAGGGCAGCTGCGAGGTGGGGATGGTGCCGTCCATGCACAGATAATCCGGGCTGATGCGCCCGACGGCGCCGAACGCGCCCTTGCGGCCCTTCCAGATCGCCAGGCTCTCCTCGGCACTCTCCGAAACCTTCAGGCTGATCGGGCGAAACCGGCGGCAGATCTCCTTGATGCGGCCCAGCAGCTCGTCCTGCTCGACTATGCTGCCTTCGACCTCGATGATCAGCATCGCCTCGGCGTCCAGCGGATAGCCGGCACGGGCGAAGGCCTCGCAGGCATGGATGCAGGGCTTGTCCATGAATTCCAGCGCCACGGGAATGATGCCGGAGCTGATGATGGCGTCCACGCATTCGCCGGCGATCTCCACCCCGTCGAACGCCGCCAGCATCGCCCGCTGGCCCTCGGGGCTGCGCAGGATGCGCACCGTGACCTCGGTGACGATGACCAGCTGGCCTTCGCTGCCGGTGATCAGGCCCAGCCAGTCATAGCCGGCGCTGTCACAGTGCGCGCCGCCGATCTCGATGATCTCGCCCTCGACGGTGACGACCTTGAGCCCCAGCAGGTTGTTGGCGGTGACCCCGTATTTCAGGCAGTGCGCGCCGCCGGAGTTCATCATCACGTTGCCGCCGATCATGCAGGCGAGCTGGCTTGACGGATCCGGTGCGTAGAAGAAGCCCTCGGCCGAGACCGCGTTGGTGATGCCGATATTGGTGACGCCGGCCTGCACCACCGCGCAGCGATCGGCGTAGTCGATGTCGAGGATGCGGTTCATGCGCATGAGCCCGAGCACCACCGCGTCCTGCATCGGCAGCGCGCCGCCGGACAGGCTGGTGCCGGCGCCGCGGGGGATCACCCGAACCCCCTCGCGCGAACAGAATGCCATCACGGCGGCGACCTGCTCCGTCGTCTCCGGCAGCACCACCGCCAGAGGCGGCTGGCGATAGGCCGCGAGGCCGTCGGTCTCGTAGGGTTTGAGCCGTAACGTGTCGCCGATGACGCCGGTCTGCGGCAGCAGACGGCGCAGCCCGGCCAGGATGCTGTCCCGGCGGGCCATTACCGCGGCCTTCGGCGCGTGTTGCGTGATCATTCCCGTTCCCCGCACCCATCACTGTCACGAGAGCGTCTTATGCGCGAACGCCGGGCGTGAATAAAGGGTTGGGCGGGGAATCGCCGGATATTCGGGTGCGCGAACGCATCTGGCCGGTGACGCGGGAATGTCCTGCCCGGTCCGCGCCCCCGCTTGCTGCAGGGCTGGTATGTGCGTAGCCTGGGGAAATGTTGAAATTCCTTGCCCGGCGGGCCGTGCTGGCGGTCCTGGTGATGCTGACCGTGCTCACCATCAGCTTCGCGCTCACCCGCCTGTCGGGCGATGTGGCGGTGTCGATGGCCGGGCCGCAGGCGACGCAGCAGGACATCGCGACCATTCGCAAGAACTATGGGCTGGATCGTCCGCTGATCGTGCAGTTCGGCGACTGGGTGGGCGGCGTGGCCACCGGCAATCTCGGGCGCTCGTACCTGTATCATGCCCCGGTGGCGGAGCTGATCCGGGCGCGGCTGCCGATCACGCTGACATTGGGGCTGACGGGTCTGGCGATCGCGCTGCTGGTGGCGATTCCGCTGGGCATTCTGGCTGCGATGCATGAGGGCGCCTGGCTGGATCGGGCCATCATGATGGTGGCGGTGGTGGGCCAGGCGATGCCGAGCTTCTGGCTGGGGCTGGTGCTGGTGATCTGGCTGGGGGTGAAGCTGCAGCTTTTGCCGATCTCGGGGGTCGATACCTGGGACGGGTATGTGCTGCCGGGCGTGGTGCTGGCGTTCTCCGCCATTCCGGCGCTGATGCGGCTGACGCGGGGGGGCATGGTGGATGCGCTGGCCTCCGACTACGTGCGCACCGCGCGGGCCAAGGGGCTGACGCGGGTGAGCGTGGTACTGAAACATGCGCTGCGCAACGCGGCGATGCCGGTGGTAGCGGTGGCGGCGGTGCAACTGGGGTTCATGCTGGGCGGCTCGGTGGTGATCGAGAGCGTGTTCGCGCTGAACGGCGTGGGGTATCTGGCCTGGGAATCGATTGCGAAGAATGATTTCCCGGTGGTGCAGGCGGTGGTGCTGTTCCTGGCGACGATCTACGTGGCGCTCACCCTGCTGGCGGACATGCTGAATGCGGTGCTCGATCCGCGGCTACGGGTGTCCTGATGCGGATCGGTGTGCGGCGGCTGGCGCAGTATCTGGGGTTTGTCATCGTGGCCGGTCTGGCGGTGGTGGCCATCATCGCGCCCTGGATCACCCCGCATGATCCGTTTCTGCAGAACCTGGATGCCCGCATGATTCCGCCCTCGTTCATGGAAGGCGGGGTGCCGCAGCATTTTCTGGGCACCGACCAGATCGGGCGGGATTATTTTTCGCGGCTGATCTACGGCGCGCGGATCTCGATGCTGATCGGCGTGCTGGTGGTGATCTGCTCGGGGCTGATCGGCACCACGCTGGGCGTGATCGGCGGGTTCTTCGGCGGGCGGGTGGATGCGGTGGTAATGTTCATCATCACGTGCCGCCTGTCGATTCCGTTCATTCTGGTGGCGCTGACGGTGGTGTCGTTCGTCGGCAGCTCGCTTTCGGTGGTGGTGATGACGCTGGGGCTGCTGCTGTGGGAGCGCTTCGCCGTGGTGGCGCGCACCACGACGATGCAGGTGCGCACACTGGACTACATCGCCGCCGCCTGGGCGGCCGGCTGTTCGCGCACGCATATCCTGCTGCGCGAGGTGCTGCCGAACATCCTGCACCACCTGATCGTGGTGGCGACGCTGGAGATGGCGCTGGCGATCCTGCTGGAGGCGGCGCTGTCGTTCCTCGGCCTCGGCGTGCCGCCGCCACTGCCGTCCTGGGGGCTGATGATCGCGGAGGCGAAGGATTACATGTTCTTCTCGCCCTGGGTGATCATGGTGCCGGGGCTGGCCCTGTTCGTGCTGGTGCTGGGGATCAATCTGCTGGGCGACGGGCTGCGTGACCGTCTGGGAGCGGCGCGGGATGCCTGAGGCGTTGCTGGATGTGGCGGGGCTGCGGGTGCGGTTCGGCCGCGATGTCGAGGCGGTGCGCGGCGTGTCGCTGGCGGTGGAGCGGGGGCAGACGCATTGCGTGGTCGGTGAATCCGGCTGCGGCAAATCGGTCTCGGCGCTGGCGGTGATGGGGCTGCTGGCGCGCGGGGCCACGCGCACGGCCACCCATATGCGCTTCGACGGGCAGGACATCACCGATCTGTCCGAACGCGCGCTGCAGGCGCTGCGGGGCGACCGGATGGCGATGATCTTCCAGGAGCCGATGACCAGCCTCAATCCGGCCTACACCGTGGGCTCGCAGATGGCGGAGGTGCTGTCGCGCCATCGCGGCACGCCGAAGCGGCTGGGGCTGGAGCGGGCGGCGGAGCTGCTGGCCAAGGTGGGGATCACGGCACCGGGGCTGCGGCTGGGGCAGTATCCGCACCAGCTCTCCGGCGGGCTGCGCCAGCGGGTGATGATCGCCATGGCGCTGATGTGCGACCCGGAGCTGCTGATCGCCGACGAGCCGACCACGGCGCTCGATGTCACCGTGCAGGCGCAGATCCTGCGCCTGCTGCAGGGGCTGCAGCGGGAGCTGGGGCTGGCGATCCTGCTGATCACGCATGACCTCGGCGTGGTCGCGCGCATCGCCCACAAGGTGAGCGTGATGTATGCCGGCGAGGTGCTGGAGAGCGCTTCCGCGGCCGATCTGTTCGCGTCGCCGCGGCACCCCTACACGCAGGGACTGCTCGCCTGCGTGCCGGTGCCGGGCCGCATCCGACGCGGCGATCCGCTGGGCAGCATTCCCGGCACGGTGCCGCGCATCGCCCCGGGCTTCACCGGGTGCGGCTTTCGCGACCGCTGCGCGTTCGCCCGCCCCGACTGCGCCGGCGCCATTGCGCAACGTGACGACGGGCTGGGTCATCGTCATCTGTGTCAGCTCGCCGCGTGACCGCCGCCATCGAGGTGCGCGACGTGACGCGCGTGTTCCGCCAGGGCACCGGGGTGTTCTCGGCCGACCGGCACATCCGCGCCGTCGATGGCGTGTCGTTCGCGGTCGAGCCCGGCTCCTGCCTTGGCATCGTGGGCGAATCCGGCTGCGGCAAGTCCACGCTGGCGCGGCTGATCCTGGGGCTGCTGCCGGTCAGCAGCGGCGAGATCCTGGTGGATGGCAAACGCCTCGCCGACATGGACGGCAAGGCGCGCGCCCGGCTGATCCAGCCGGTGTTCCAGGACCCGTTCTCCTCGCTCAATCCGCGCCGGCGCATCCGTGACATCGTGGCGTTGCCGCTGCAGGCGCAGGGCATCACCGGGGCGGAGCGGACGCGGCTGGTGGATGAGATGCTGGTGCGTGTCGGGCTGCCGGGCGGGATTGCCGATCGGCTGCCCGCCCAGCTGTCCGGCGGTCAGCGCCAGCGTGTGGCGATCGCGCGGGCGCTGGTGCTGCGGCCGCGGATCGTGGTGTGCGACGAGCCGACCTCGGCGCTCGACGTGTCGGTGCAGGCGCAGATTCTGAACCTGCTGGCCGAGCTGCAGCGGGAGCTGGGCCTCACCACTGTGTTCATCAGCCATAACCTGGCGGTGGTGGAGCATATCAGCGACCGGGTGGCGGTGATGTATCTCGGCCGGATGGTGGAGCAGGCGGCGACGGATGATCTGTTCGCCCGCCCGGCGCATCCCTACACCAAGGCGCTGCTGGCCTCGGTGCTGACGCCGGAGCCGGGGCTGGGGGTGCCGGATGTGGGCCTGGGCGATCTGTATCCGGACCCCGCCAACATTCCGACGGGGTGTCGCTTTCATCCGCGCTGCCCGGTGGCGGAGGCGCGGTGCGCGGTGGCGACGCCGGTGCCGAAGGTGATCGCCACGGGCGTTGCGGAGTGTCTGCTGACGTAGCCCGCATCGCACTCGAGCGATGCGGGGGGCGATGCGGGGTCTGGCGGCAACATCCAGCATCGCCCCCCCCCCCCCCCCCGCATCGCCCAAGCGCGATGCGGGCTACGGGCGTGTCATGTCGATCCGGCTCTCGGGGCCTACGGATGCGTAGGCGGTAGGGCCGCCGGCGCGCATCATGATGCCGGCGTTGAACGTGTCGAAGATGCCGTTGACCAGCAGGCGCTTGCGGATGTGCACCGCCACCACCTCGCCCAGCACCAGGAAGCCCGGCGTCGGCTTGCCGGTGTGGGTCTTGAGCGGGATGATCTCGATCACCTTGCACTCGAAGTTGACCGGCGATTCCGCGACGCGCGGCACGTTGACCAGGGTGGAGGGCAGGGAGGTGATGCCGGCGAGTTCGAACTCGTTCACCTCCGGCGGCACCGCGGCGCTGGTTTCGTTCATCTTCTCGGCCAGTTCGCGGTTGCAGAGGTTCCAGACGAACTCGCCGGTCTCCTGCGCGTTGCGCACGCTGTCCTTGAGACTGGTGCTGGAGAAGCCCAGGATCGGCGGCGTATAGTTGAACGCGTTGAAGAAGCTGTACGGCGCCAGGTTCACCAGCCCCGTGGCGCCGCGCGTCGACACCCAGCCGATCGGGCGGGGGGCGACGATGGCGTTGAACGGGTCGTGCGGCAGGCCGTGGCCCTTGGCGGGTTCGTAGTAATGCGTGTCGCTGGTCTCGGTCATCGAAGGGCCCTTCCGCGGTGTCATCGTGTTCATGGCGCGAAGCCGGCGGCTCGGCAATCCATCCAATTGCCAACGCCGAGGTTTGTCGATCCACTGGCACTTCCTTCGAGAAGGCCTTCGCCCGATGATCCTGCGGCGTCTCTGTGTCCTGCTGCTGATGCTCTGCCCTTGCGTTGCCGCTGCGAACGCGGCCGAGCCGGTTTGGCTGCGCGATCCCGCGATTGCGCCGGATGGCGCGCATATCGCTTTTCGCACCCAGGGGCAGCTCTGGATCGTGCCCGCCGAAGGCGGCGTGGCGACGCCGCTGACGCCGGCCGGCGCGCATGCCAGTTCCCCGGTCTGGTCGCCTGACAGCCGCACCATCGCCTTCGCCTCGAACCGCTTCGGCCCGACCAACGTGTTCGCGGTGCCGGCGGAGGGCGGCGCGGCCCGGCGGCTCACCTGGGGGTCCGGCGCCGAATATCCGTCGGGCTTCACCGCCGACGGTGCGGCGGTGCTGTACACCGCCGGACTGCTCGGCGATGCCGTGCAGACCTATGCCGGCGCCGATTTCGGCGAGCCGCACAGCCAGCTTTATCAGGTGCCGCTGGCGGGCGGGCGCGAGACGATGGTGCTGCCCAATGCGGCCATGCTGGCGCATTGGAACGCCGACGGCACGGCGCTGCTCTACACCAGCGCCGCCATCGAGCAGCCCTATCGCCGGCACCAGGTGTCTGACACGGTGCGCCAGGTGTGGCGCTACGACCCTGCCACCGGCGCGCACACGCGGCTGACCGCCGAGCGCACCGAAAGCCGCGGCGCCGTCTGGGCGCCGGATGGCACGGTGCTGTTCGAGGCCGAACGCTCCGGCTCGCTCAACATCTGGCGGATGCAGGCGGATGGCAGCGCGCCACAGCAGCTCACCTTCCTCCAGGGCGAACCGGTGCGCTTGCTTTCGGTGTCCAGCGCCGGTGACATCGTGTTCGGCCAGGCCGGGCGGATCTGGCGGATGCGGCCGGGCCAGGCGCCGGTGGCGGTGCCGGTCCAGATCGGCACCGCACGGTTTGACGCCGAGAGCGACCAGCGCACCGCGATGTTCACCGATTTCGCGGTGTCGCCCACCGGGCGGGAGGTGGCGCTGGTGGCGCTGGGTGACCTTTATGTCGCCAGCATCGACGGACGGCTCACCCGGCGCCTGACCGCGACGCCTGGGGAGGAGCGCAGCCCGTTGTTCACGCCGGATGGGCGCGGGCTGATCTATACCGCCGAACGGGACGGCCATTGGCAGCTGTTCGAGCAGCGCCTGGCGGACGGCGAGACCAGCTTCTTCGATGCCGGCCCGCTCACCGAGACCCGGCTGCGCACCGGCCCGGATGATCCGCTGCTGCCGGTGCTCTCGCCCGACGGCAGGAAGCTGGCCTTCACCGTCAATCGCGATGCGGTGCGCGTGCGTGATCTCGCGGATGGCCACGAGGTGGAGGTGCTGCCGCCGGGCCAGCTCTATCTTTATGCCGATGGGCAGACTCTGCTGTCCTGGTCGCCTGACAGCCAGTATCTCGGCCTGCTGGTGCAGGCGGAATCGCTGATCGACAATGTCGCTGTGGTGCCGGCGGATGGTCATCTGCCCGCCATCCGGGTGCAGCCGTCCGGCGAGGAGCAGTTCGGCGCCAGCTGGAGCGCCGATGGCGGCGTGCTGAGCTGGCTGTCGGACGCCGACGCGCTGCACACCCCGTTCGGCTCCGATGCCGAGGTGGACGTGCGGGCCGCCTTCACCTCGCGCGCCGCGCGCGACGTGTTCCGCCGCCGGTTTCGCGTGCCGCTCAACCCGGACGGCTCGCCGCTGACCCCGCCGGGGGCCAAGCCGGACGCTGCCGGCAAGCCCATGTCGCTGGAACCGGACGGATTCGAGGCGCGGCCGCTGCCTCTGCCGGGCCATCACGGCGCCATCGTCTTCGCGTCGCTGCTGCCGGACGGGGTGAGCCTGCTGGAGGTGGAGGCGCTGGCCGCCGTCGGCAGTCCCGTCAGGCAGCTCACCGCGACTTCGGTTGATCTGCGCACCAACCGCAAGCGGGTGGTGTTCTCCGGCGTGCCCTATGCCCGCGGCCCGGTGCGCGCCAACAAGGCCATGACGCGGCTTTATTTCATCGGTCCGGCCGGGCTGGTGGAGGCCAATCTGGTGGCCAACACGTCACGCGTGATTGCTGTGGCGGTCGATGCCGCGCATGACGATGCGGCGGTGCGGGCGGCGGCGTTCGCGCAGTTCTGGTCGCTCACCAAGGCGAAATACTACGATCCGGGTTTCGCCGGCGTTGACTGGGAGGCGCTGCGCCACACCATGGAGGCCCGGCTGCCGGCGCTGGGCGATGCGCAGGACCTGGCGGAGCTGCTGTCGGACATGGCGGGCGCGCTCAACGCCTCGCACACCGGGAGCTATTACCGGGCGAGCGTTCCGCTCCAGCAGGTTTCGGGGGCGCTCGGCGCCTATTACGACGAGCGCTATCCCGGGCCCGGCATGAAGCTGGCCGAGATCATCGCGGCCGGTCCGCTCGATGCGGCCGATACCGCGTTGCGGCCGGGCGATGTGATCCTGGCGGTGAACGGCGTTGATATCCCGCAGCAGGGCGGCATCAGGCGGGCGCTGCGCGGCACGATCGGTGCCATCACCGCGATCACGTTTGTCCATCCGGATGCGCCGGCCGTCCGGATCACCGAGCAACGTGTGCCGACCACGCCGGCGCAGGAGCAGCTTCTGGCGTTGCGGCGCTTTGTTGTTCGCAACCGGGCGCTGGTGGCGGCGCGGTCCTGCGGCCGGTTGGGGTATGTGTTTCTGCCGGCGATGGATCAGGCGAATTATCGCGCGGTGTTCAGCGACGTGTTCGGCCGTTTCGGCCAGGCCGAGGGGCTGGTGGTGGATGAGCGCAACAATCCTGGCGGTGATCTGCACAACAATCTCGTGACCCTGCTGTCGGGGCAGCGCTATGCCGCCTTTGCGCCGCCGCGGGGAGGGCAGGGCCTGGCCGAGCCGCGCGATCGCTGGACCGGGCGTTCGGTGGTGGTGATGAATGCCGCCAGCTATTCCGACGGCTCGGTGTTTCCGTATGCCTATCGCAGGCTGGGCTTGGGCCAGCTGGTGGGGGAGACGGTGGCCGGCACCGGGACGGCGGTGTGGTGGGTGGAGAGCGGGTTGCTTCCAGGTCTGGTCTACGGCCTGCCGCAGCTGCCGATGCGCGACGCCGATGGGGCGCTGCTTGAGAACCGGGACATCAAGCCCGATGTTGCGGTGCCCAACGACCCCCAGGCCTGGGCCCGCGGCGAAGACCCGCAACTCCTCGCCGCCGTCCATGTGCTCGCGCCGGAAAATTGCGCGCCCAGGGAATGAAAGTTTTTTGCTTCTTTTTTTCAAAAAAGAAGTTGTTTCTTGTCAAGAAAAGCACTTCTTTTGTTGAAACAAAAGAAGCAAAAAAACTTTTATTCGTTTTGGTTGAGTGACAGGGCGCGGGCGTAGATCTGCTTGCGGGGGAGGCCGGTGGCGGCGGTGACCTGGGCCACCGCCTCCTTCAGGGAGGCGGTGGCCAGGGCGGCGCGCAGCAGGGCGTCGAGGTCCAGGGCGTCCACCTGCTCCTGCGGCGGCGGGCCGATCACAATGGTGATCTCGCCCCGCGCCGCATGCGCGGCATAGTGCGCGGCCAACGCCTGCAGCGAGTCGCGCCTGACCTCCTCGAACCGCTTGGTCAGCTCCCGCGCCACCGCCGCCGGGCGGGGGCCGAACACATCGGCCATATCCGCCAGCGTCTCGGCCAGCCGGTGCGGCGCCTCATAATAGAGCAGAGTCGCCGCCAGCCCCGCCTGCTCGGCCGCGCGCAGACCGGCAAACGCGCTGCGCCGCGCGGCCTGGCGCGGCGGTGGAAACCCCAGGAACAGAAACGGCTGCGGCGGCAGGCCGGACAGCACCAGCGCCAGCGTCGCCGCATTGGCGCCCGGCAACGCCGCCACCGGCAACCCCTCCGCCAGCACCGCCCGCACCAGGCGGTAGCCAGGATCGGAGACCAGCGGCATCCCGGCATCGGAGATCACGCCGACGCGGCGGCCTTCGCGCAGCAGGGCCAGCACGGGGGCGATGCGGCCCTCCTCGTTGTGGTCGTGCATCGGCTGGAGGCGGGCGCGGATGTCGTAGCGCTGCAACAGGCGACCGCTCACCCGCGTGTCCTCGCACAGGATGAGGTCGCAGGCCTTGAGGGCGGCCACGGCACGCGGTGTCATATCGCCGAGATTGCCGATCGGCGTGGAAACCAGCACAAGACCTTCAGGTGGCAGGGACACGCGGCCGTACACATCAGCAACGTCGGCCGCCTGGCCGGCGGACAGGGGATCATGGGATGACGTCACGTCGTCTGGCGGCGGCTCTGGGCTTTCCGCGGGGCAGGATGGGTGGGGCATGGGTTCTCCTGTTGGCAACCCTAGCACTCGCCGGATGCGGCGCCACCAACGGTGGCCTGCGGGGAACGTCCGGCCCGTCCGGGTCGGTGTTCGCGCCGTACCCGCCGCTGCGACCGGGCCAGACCGGCCAGACCACGACCCTGCCGCCGCCGGCGGCCACCGCGATGGCGCCCCAGCCGATCGTGCCCAGCGCCGCGGCGCCCGCCGGCACGCGTGTGGCGTTGCTCGCGCCGCTGACGGGGGCCAATGCCGAACGTGGCCAGGCGCTGGCGCATGCGGCGCAGCTGGCGCTGGATGTGCCCGGCGCCCCGGCGCTGGACGTGATCGACACCCAGGGCACACCGGCCGGCGCTGCCGCGGCCGCCCAGCAGGCGATCAGCGCCGGGGCCGGTCTGATCCTGGGACCGCTCACCAACACCGAGACAGCCGCGGCGGCCGGGCCGGCCACGGCTTCGGGGGTGGCGATGCTGGCCTTCACCTCCGATCCGTCGCAGGCACGGCCGGGCGTGTGGGTGCTGGGTCTGACGCCGGTGCAGCAGGTGCGCCGCCTGGTGGTGGCGGCGCAGGCGCAGGGCAAGAGCCGGTTCGCGGCGCTGCTGCCGCCCGGCGATTTCGGCAGCGCGATGGGGGCGGCGCTGAGCCAGGCCACCGCCGAGGCCGGGCTTGCCACGCCGGATATCCGCACGCTGGACCGCGGTATGCAGGCGGCGAATGTCGCGGTGCGCGACCTCTCCGGCTATGCCAGCCGCCGTGGCCCGATCGAGGCGCAACGCCGCGCGGCCTTGGCGCGCCATGATGCCGCCGGGCGGAAGGAGGCGCTCGAGCTCGCGCGCAAGCCGATTCCGCCGGCCCCGTTCGACGCGCTGCTGCTGGCTGACACCGGCGACGAGCTCGGCGCCATCGCCAGCCTGCTGCCGTATTACGATCTCGACAGCCCGGGCGTGCGGGTGCTGGGCCCGGCGCTGTGGGCGGATCCGGCGGCGCGCGGTGGGGCGGATCTGACCGGTGCGTGGTATGCGGCCCCCGATCCGGCGGCGCGCGACGCTTTCAGCCAGCAATATGCCGCCAAGTTCGGCCAGCCTGCGCCGGGGCTTGCCGATCTCGCCTATGACGCGGCCTCGATCGCGCGGGTGGTGGCGGCCGGCGGCGGGTTCTCGCAGGCGTCGCTGGCGCGGCCCGAGGGGTTCGCCGGGGTGAACGGCGTGCTGGCGCTGCAGCCGGACGGCACGGTGCGCCGCGGGCTTGCGGTGTTCGAGATCCAGCGCGGGGGGGCCAGGGTGATCGAGCCGGCGCCGGATGCGATGGGGGCGCCGGGGATCTGACGTCGCGGGACCGCGGCATGCGCACGGGGCATCTCGCGCTGGCGATGGCGGCCATCGGCCTTGTGCCGGTGCTGGCGTTGAGCGTGCTGTGGCTGGGCGGCTGGCTGGAGGCGGGACCGGCGCTGATCGCAGCCGGGGTGACGCTGGTTTCGGCGGGCATTCTGGCCATGATCTGGGTGCGCGACCTTGAGCATCTCAGCGAGACGCTGCGCCAGGCGGCGCTGGAGAACGCGGCCGCGCTGTCGGTGGCGGCCTCGGCGCCGGTGCTGCCGCCGATCGAGCGGGTGACGCGCAACATCGAGCGCCTGTCGCGCACATTGGCCTCGCGTGCGGCCATGGTGGGGCAGCTGCTGCGGGCCAACGAGGCGATCGTGGAGAATCTGCCGGATCCGCTGCTGGTGCTGGGGCAGGACCGGTCGGTGCGGCGTGCCAACGCGGCGGCGCGGGCGGCGTTCGGTGCCGACATGCCGGCGGTGATGCGCCACCCCGATCTGCGCACCGCCATCGAGCGGGCCTATGCCCGGCGCGCCGCCTATTCGGCCGATTTCGCGCTGCCGGTGCCGGTGCCGCGCGAGGTCTCGGCCACAGTGATCTTCATGGACCCGCCGCTGGCCGATGGCGGGCAGGCGATCGCCGTGCTGTCCGACCGCACGCGCGAGCGGGCGGTGGAGCGGATGCGGGCGGATTTCGTGGCCAATGCCAGTCATGAGCTGCGCACGCCGCTGGCCAGCCTGATCGGCTTCATCGCCACGTTGCAGGGGCCGGCGCAGGACGATCCGCCGGCGCAGCAACGGTTCCTCGCCATCATGGCCGAGCAGGCCGAGCGGATGAACCGGCTGATCGACGATCTGCTGAGCCTCAGCCGCATCGAGCTGGTGGAGCATCAGGTGCCGTCGGAGCGGGTGGATCTGGCGGACCTCGTCGGCAGCGTCGCCGCCGGATTCGAGCCGCGCGTGGCGGCGCAGAACATCCGCCTGGAGCTCGATCTTGCGCCGGGACTGCCTGACGTGACCGCCGATGCCGACCAGATCGCGCAGGTCGTGACCAACCTGGTGGACAACGCCGTGAAATACGGCAGCGTCGGCGGGGTCGTGCGGGTGATGGTCGCCCCGGCGCCGCGCGAGGGCCGCTGGCCGGCGCGGCCCGGGGTTGTGCTTGCCGTCACCGACAACGGCCGTGGCATTGCGCGCGAGCACGTGCCGCGGCTGACCGAGCGGTTCTACCGGGTGGACAAGGGCCGCAGCCGGGCGGCAGCGGCAGGCCCGACCGGCACCGGGCTTGGGCTTGCCATCGTCAAGCATATCGTCAACCGTCATCGTGGCCAGCTCGCCATCGAGAGCGAGGTGGGGCGGGGCTCCACCTTCTCGGTCTGGCTGCCGCTGGCGCCGGACAAATGAGGGAAGGACCAAGATGAGCTTCGCCTTGTGGATGATCCTGGTCGCGATCGGGATGCCGATCGTGACGACCGCCATGGCGAAATGGGGCGTGTCGGGGCTGGACAACAACCGCCCGCGGGAATGGCAGGAGACGCTGAGCGGTTGGCGCAAGCGGGCGGACTGGGCGCATCGCAACCATTTCGAGGCGCTGCCGGGCTTTGCCGCGGCGGTGCTGGTGGCCACCGTCACCCATGCCGAGCCGCACGCGGTGGATGTGCTGGCCGGGCTGTGGGTGGTGTTCCGGGTGATCTACACCGGTTGCTATGTGGCGGATCGGGCGAGTCTGCGGTCGGTGGTGTGGGTTTGTGCGTTTGCCTGTGTGATCGGGCTGTTCGTGGTCAGCGCGTAGGCGCCGCAGGCCGGCAAGAGTTGAACCGCCAAGACGCCAAGGCGCCAAGAAGATGTCCGATTGCGTCTTGGCGCGTTGGCGTCTTGGCGGTTCAACTTTTCAGGCCGTCCGGGACACGCGCGCCTCTGTGACCAGGCACAGGATCTCGAACAGGATCGAGGCGCCGTTGAAGCTGGTGATGGTGCCGTTGTCCCAGGAGGGCGCGACCTCGACGAGGTCGCCGCCGACGAAGTTGAGGCCGCGCAGGCCGCGCAGCAGGCGCAGCGCCTCGATGACGCGCAGGCCGCCGGCTTCGGGGGTGCCGGTGCCGGGCGCCTCGGCGGGGTCCAGGCTGTCGATGTCGTAGGACAGGTAGACCGGACCGTCGCCGATGACGCGGCGGGCTTCCGCCACGGCATAGGCCCAGCCTTTGTCCTGGAACTCGTCCATCGGCAGCACGCGCATGCCGCTGGTCTCGGAGAAGCCCCAGTGGTCCAGGCTGTTCTTGGTGCCGCGGATGCCGATCTGGATGACGCGGGTGGGGTCGAGCGCGCCGTCCTCGACGGCGCGTTTGAACGGGGCGCCGTGGTGGAAGCGGCTGCCGAGATAGTCGTCGCCGGTGTCGCAATGCGCGTCGATATGGATCATGCCGACGGGGCCGTGCTGCGCCACCGCCTTGAGGATGGGGTAGGTGATGGAGTGGTCGCCGCCGACCGAGACGGGGGTGACGCCGGCGGTGATGACGCGGCGGTAGAAGCCTTCGATCTCGTCGAGCGCGCCTTTCAGCTCGTAGGGGAACTCGATCCAGCAATCGCCGAGGTCGCGCACGCGGGCGGCCTCGAACGGGGCGAAGCCGGTGGTGCTGTGGAAGCGGCGCAGCATGCTGGATTGGTCGCGCACCGCCTTGGGGCCGTGGCGGGCGCCGGAGCGGTGGGTGACGCCGCCGTCATAGGGCACGCCGATCAGGCCGATATCGACCTCGGACAGGTCCTCGGTGATGGGCGTGCGGAAGAACGAGGCGATGCCGGTGTAGCGGGGGCGCGCCTGCGGGTCCGCGAGGTCCGTGTATTTCACGATCGGCTTGAGCGGGTCCATCAGCGGTCTCCGAGGGTGGGAAAGCGTTTGAGAATGATCAGCATCAGCGCCATGGCGGGCAGGGCGCAGAGCAGCGCCAGGGTATAGAACGATTGAAAGCCCACCGCATCGACGACGTAGCCCGACCAGCCGCCCAGGATATGGGAGGCGACGACGGCGAGGGATGTCAGCAGGGCGTACTGGGTGGCGGTGAAGGCGGCGGCGCAGAGGCTGGAGAGGTAGGCGAGGAAGGCGGCGGTGGCCAGTCCCTGCACCACGGCTTCCAGCAGCACGGTGGCGTAGAGCAGGTCCACCCGGCCGGGCGATCCCGCCAGCACGACATACATGCCCATCGCCGCGGTCTGCGCGGCGCCGGTGAGCAGCAGCGCCCGGCCGAGGCCGATGCGGCGCACCACCCAGCCGCCCAGCCCGATCCCCGCCAGCGTGCCGAGCAGTGAAAACACCGAGGTGCCGGCGACGTTGTCGCGGGTGAAGCCGAGGAAGCGGTACAGCGGCGTCAGCATCACGCCGGCCATCGCCTCGCCAAGGTTGAACACGACGACGAAGGCCAGCACCAGCAGCCCGCCGGGGCGCGAGAGGAACTCGCGCAGCGGGTCGAGCATGGCGGCCCGGGCGCGTGCCAGCAGGCCACCGGGGGCGCTCTCCGCCTGTGCCACGTGGGGCTCCTGCGCCATCGCCGTCGCTGCCATGCACAGGGCCGCGAGGCACGCGATGCCGATCAGCGCGCCTTGCCAGCCGATCACGCCCGCCATGGCCAGCACGCCGCCGCTGGCGACGAGCATGGCCAGCCGGTAGCCCCAGACATAGATGGCTGTCGCCAGGCCCTGCTCGTCGCGCGCGAAGGTCTCGATGCGCCAGGCGTCGATGGCGATGTCCTGGGTGGCGGAGAACAGGGCGATCAGGCCTGCGGCGGCGATCGCCTGCAGCCCGGTCTGGCTCAGCGCCATCGCCAGGATGGCCAGGACCAGCAGCGGCTGCATGGCGAGGATCCAGCCGCGCCGGCGGCCGAGCCGGTGCAGGCCGAAGGGGGCGCGGATATGGTCGAGCATCGGCGACCAGAGGACCTTGAAGGTGTAGGCGAGGCCGATATTGGCGGTGAGGCCGATCACCGCGACGGGCGTGCCGCGTTCCACCAGCCATTGCCGCAGGGTGGTGAGGGTGAGCATCAGCGGCAGGCCGGAGGCGAAGCCGAGGGCGGCCATGATCCAGGCCCGTCTGTCGCGCCACATGCTGCGCTAGCGGGCCAGCAGGCGGCCGAAGCCGGCGACGCCGCCGGCCCCGGCATGGCGCAGCAGATTCCACATCAGCGCCGAGATGGCGGAGACCACGGGCTTGCCGCGCTCCGCCTCCAGCGCCGCGATCATGCCGACGCTGGGCATGCCGACGCCGCTGAGCACGATCGCCTCGGCGCCGGGGTGATCCACCTGGCGGGCGAGGCCTGCCGCGCGTTCCAGGGTTTCGTCGTAGATGTTGGTCACGCCGTCCAGCCGGCCGAAGCGGCAGATGGTGAGGCCGCAGGCTTCCAGGAGATTTTTGCCCTGCAGTGTCATGTCCGCGCCGTAGGGGGTGCCGAAGGCGATGCGGGTGATGCCGAGCCGGGCCAGGGCGTCGAGCAGGCTGCCGAAGGCGGTGACCACGGGCACGCCGTGGGTGGCCTGCAGCCGGGCGAGCAGCGTTGCTTCGTCGTCGCGCCCCAGCGTGTAGCTGGTGGCGGTGTGGGCGAGGCCGATCACGGCGGGCCTGACCATGGCCAGCAGGGCGATGTTGGCGTCAAGCCCTGCGATCTGCTCGCGGTTGCGTGCCTCCTGGCCGGACAGGCTGCCGGTGACGCCCGAGGCGTGCATGCGGGTGAAATGCACGCTGACGCCGGGCGGTGTCATGGCGATCACCTCCGGCTCCACGGTGGGGTTGCCGGGCGGCACCAGGATGCCGATGCGGGCCACGCTCAGCGGCCCGGCAGGGCGTAGGCCTCGGGGAAGAACATCTCTTTCCAGTCTTTCGGCTCCGATTTGATGGTGCCGATGCGGTGCATGAAATCGGCGAACTTCATGACGGAATGCGGGTTGCGGGCGTAATCGGTGTCTGGGTCGGTGATGAGGGCGAGGATCTCGTCGACGGTGGATTTATGGTCGCCGGACATGTCGAGATAGAGGGCGGCGGCGGCGCGGGGATCGGCGTGGATTCTGTCCATGGCGTCCTGCAGCGCGTCCATCAGCGCGGCCATGGTCTGGGGATTGGCGTCGTGGAAGCTGGTGGAGGTGAACAGCAGCATGTCCCACCCGTCGCCCAGCACGTCGCGCGCCTTGAGGATCTCGCGCTGGCTGGCCTTCACCTCGAGCGTGGAATAGGGCGGCTGGGAGAAATGGGCGTTGATGTCGGACGCGCCGGAGAGCATGGCGGTCAGCGCGTCGGCATGGCCCATGGTGACGGTGCGGGCGTCCAGCCGCTCCCACTGGCCGGGACCGAAGGCCTGTTCGGCGGCCATCTGCAGGATGATGGCGTTGAGGCCGAGCTTGACGGCGGGGAGGGCGATGCGGTCGGCCTCGGTGATGTCCTTGACGCTGTGGACGGACGGGTTGCGGGTGACCAGGGTGGAGGGGTTGCCGCCGACCGAGGCGATGGCCTTCATGCGGCCATGTGTCTTGTCCCACAGGATCAGCACGGCGGGGGCGCCATTGACGCCGATGTCGAGCGCGCCGGAGAGCATGCCGTCGGTGACCGGGCCGGGGCCGGTGAAGCCGCGCCAGGTGACGGCGGTGCCGGGGAGGCGCTGCTCGATGAGGTGGTCGTGCTGCATGACCATCAGGGGGAGCATGGCGGTGCCGAACTGGATGCCGATGCGCAGGTTCTGGGTTTCGGCGTGGGCGGCGGTGCTCATGACGAGGGCCGCGCAGGCGAGCCAATACCGGATGTTCATCGCGTCTGTCCTCCCGGCGTCTGTGCCGTCGCCGTGGGCGGCATCATCGGCACGTCGCCGCTTCGTGCCAAGACCCGAACCGGTTACCTTATACCAACGGCCTTGATCGATGACTCTTCCGTCGATCAAGGCCGTTGGTATCGCGCGCCGGGTTGGCCGGCGGCGGCGCGCCAAACCAAGACTCAAACCAACGGTCATTCTTTATGACCGTTGGTATTGTCTCGCGTCCATGCCAGATCCTGACGATCAGCACTTCGCCTTCGGCCAGGATGACATACCGGATGACGTAGGCGCTTTGGCCGAAACGTGCCGGCCATTCCCGGAATTCGGCACGCCGCCAGCCGATATCCGGCTGTCTGTTGATCCGGTCGGCGGCCTCGATCAGCGTCCGGGCGCATCGCCTGGCGGCGTCGGGATTTGTGGTTGCGAGGAAATCGTAGAGGCGGGCGATGTCGGCGAGTGCGTCGGGATGCCAGATCAGCGCGGACATTCGGTCCTGCGGCCGGAAGCGAGGTCGGACAGCCACGCGCGCGCGACATCGTGTTCGACGGGCTTGGTTCCGGCGTGAAATGCGGCGACCCGCGCGCGATCGCTCTCCAGCAGCATGGCGTCCGCGCAGATCGACGCGAGATAGGCGTCGATCGATTGGCCATGACGGTGGGCGGCCTCGATCACCGCGCTCTCAAGCTCTTCGGGAAGAGCGATGGTCAACATGGATCCGGTCTCCTCTCCCAAGCATGATCGGTCACGCGGGCAGCACGATGCAACAGGATCCCACCGTGGCGTCAGACGCCGTTGCCGGAGGCGAAGCGGACCGCTTCCTCGGCGGCGCGGAACAGGCTGCGGGCCTTTTGGTGGGTTTCCTCGTATTCGGCGTCCGGGTCGGAATCGGCGACCACGCCGGCGCCGGCCTGGACGTGCATCACGCCGTCCTTCACCACCGCGGTGCGCAGGCCGATGCAGGTGTCCATGGTGCCGTCGGCGGCGAAGTAGCCGATGCAGCCGGCGTAGATGCCGCGGCGGACCGGCTCCAGCTCCTCGATGATCTCCATGGCGCGGACCTTCGGCGCACCGGTCAGCGTGCCGGCGGGGAAGCCGCCGACCAGGGCGTCCACCGCGTCCAGACCTTCACGCAGCTGGCCCTGCACGTCAGACATGATGTGCATGACGTGGCTGAAGCGTTCGATGGCGAAGCTTTCGGTGACGCGGACGGTGCCGATCTCGGCGACGCGGCCGACGTCGTTGCGGCCGAGATCGAGCAGCATGAGGTGCTCGGCGCGCTCCTTCGGGTCGGCCAGGAGTTCGGCTGCGAGGCGCTGGTCTTCCTCGTGGGTGGCGCCTCTGCGGCGGGTGCCGGCGAGGGGGCGGATGGTGACGGTGTTGTCGCGCAGGCGGACCAGGATCTCGGGGCTGGAGCCCACGATGGCGAAGCCGCCGAAATCGAGGAAGAACAGGAACGGCGCGGGGCTGACACGGCGCAGCGCGCGATACAGCGACAGCGGCGGCAGGGCGAAGGGGACGGAGAAGCGCTGGCTGGGCACCACCTGGAACACGTCGCCGGCGCGGATATAGTCTTTGGCCTTCTCCACCGCGGCGATGAAGCTTTCGCGGGTGAAGGTGGAGCTGGGTTCGGGCAAGGGCGGCAGATCGACCGGGGCTGGGGCGAGCGGCAGTTTCTGGGCGAGCAGGGAGGCGGCGTGCTCCAGACGGTCCTGGGCGGACTGCCAGGCCTTTTCGGCTGGCACGCCGGCGCGCGGGTAGATGGGCGCGGCCAGGGTCAGCAGGTCGGTCACGTTGTCGAAGATGGCGAACAGGGTGGGGCGCAGCATCACCGCGTCCGGCACGCCCAGCACGTCGGCGTTCTTGGCCGGCAGGTTCTCCATCTGGCGGACCATGTCGTAGCCGAGATAGCCGACCAGGCCGCCGGCCATCGGCGGCAGACCGTCCGGCACTTCGAGGCGCACCTCCTGGATCAGCTCGCGCAGACAGTCCAGCGGCTTGCGCGCGTCCGGCACGAAGGCGTAGGGGGCGGACAGCGCGTCGCGATTGATCTGGCAGGCGCCGTCCTTGCAGCGCCACACCAGGTCGGGGTCGAGGCCGATGATGGAGTAGCGGCCGCGCGAGGCGCCGCCTTCGACCGATTCCAGCAGGAAGCAGTTCGGCCGGCCTTGGGCGAGCTTGAGATAGGCCGCCACCGGGGTTTCCAGATCGGCCACCGAGCGCACCCAGGCCAGATGGCCGCGCCCGGCTGCATAGTCCGCGAAGAACGAGGCCTTGCTGCTCATGACCTACTCTCCGCTGGCGATCTGGTCGAGCTGCGTGCGGTTCACCTGCGGCTTGGCGCGGTCGCGCACCGCGGTGCCGAACACCGCCTCGATGTCGTCGGAGACGGATTTCAGCAAGGCGTCGCGGGTCTGGCCGTAGCCGATCGGGTCCTTCGCGGGATCGGCCGCGTCGATGGCGGCGAGGGTGGCGACGATGAAGCCGTCCGGCGTCTCGACCATGGTGGGCTCGCCGACCTTGAGGCCGAACAGCGGGGTGATCAGCTGGGTGGCCACCCCGCCCACCGGCGCCGAGCGGCCGACCGGCGGCAGCGCCTTGACCTGCAGATGCGCCGCCTCGGCCGCTGCCGCCAGCGTGGCGCCGCCCTTCACTGCGGTCAGCAGGGACGCCGCCGCCGCCTCCTGCTCGTGGCGGACGGCCTCGTGCGTCCAGTCCGCCTTCACCTTGTCGGCGACCTCGGCGTAGGGGCGGGTGGAGGGGGGGATGATGTCGTCCACCGTGACGGCGTAGAAGGACTGGGTGCCGTCGGCCGCATTCGGTGCCTGCACGAAGCTGGCGGGATCACCCTTCTTGGCCTGGAACGCCGCCGCCAGCAGGGCCGGGCGCAGTTCGGCTGGGCCGGGGATGGGAGCGGGCGTGCCGTCGGTTTTGTTGCCCTGCGCGTCCAGCGTGCCGGTGACGGCGATCAGGCCGAGATCGCCGGGCAGATCGTCCAGCGCGGTGCCGGCGTTCAGCGCGTCCTCCACCTTGTTGGCGCGGGTGTAGAGCAGGTCGTTTGCCTTGTCGGTGGCGATGCGTTTGGTGATCTCGGCCTTGACGTCCGCGAGCGGGCGGGAGGCGCCCGGGGTGATGGCGGTGACCTTCAGCACGTGCCAGCCCAGCGCCGAATGCACCGGGGCGGAGACGACATCCGGCGGCGCCTCGAACACGGCCTGGCCGAGCTCGGGGGCGGGGAATTCGCTTTGCGCGGACTCATCGAGATCCACGCCCGCGGCCCCCGCGGCGGTGGCCTGCTTCTGGATGTCGTCCCAGCTGGCGCCGGCGGTCCAGGCGTCGGCGAGTTTTTGGGCCACGTCCTGGTCCTGGGCGTTGATCACCTGGACGCTGCGCTTCTCCGGCGTGTTGTACTCGGCCTTGTGCTGGTCGTAGAAGGCGGCGATGTCGGCGTCGGCCACCACCACGTCCTTCACCAGCGCATCCGGCGTCAGCACCACGGCCTTGATGCGGCGGTATTCCGGGGTGGCGTATTTCGGCTTGTTGTTGTCGTAGAAGCGCTGCAGCTGCACCTCGGTGGGGGGCGCAGGGTCGGGCGCGGTGCCGAAGGGGAACTCCACCGTGTCTGCCACACGCATTTCGCGCTGGAATTCGAACACCTGGCGCACCAGCACATCCGGCGCCACGGTGCCGGCGCGCACCGCCAGCAGCAGCTGCTTCTGGCCGAGATCCTCGCGCATCAGGTCGAGAAACCGCTGCTCGGAATAGCCGTTGCTGCGCAGCACGGCGTTGAACTGGTCGCGGTCGAACACGCCTTTGGGGCCCTTGAAGGCGGGAATGTTGAACACCGCCGCGCGCACCGCCTCGTCGGTGACGGCAAGGCCGAGACTGTCGACCTCGTTCTGCAGGGCGGCCGAGGTGACGAGACGCTCCACCGCCTGGGCTGCGATGGATTTCTTGATCTCAGGCGTCGGCTGGATCTGGGTGCCGAACATCTTGGTCACCTGGTCGAGCTGGCGGCGATACGCCTCCTGCACCTCCGGCATCAGGATCTTGTGCCCGCCCACCACCGCCACAGCGCCGTCGGTGCCGAGATTGCGGATCACATCCGCCACACCCCACAGACCGAACGAGCCGACCAGCACGATGAAGAACAGCTTGGCGACCCAGGTTGCCAGGAAGCGGCGAAACAGCGACAGCATTCAAAAAGGTTCCCAACCCAAAGGCGGCGCACAATAGGGGGCAGCCGGCCGGTTTGCCAGCCCGCTGCCGGATCGGGTACTGCGGGAGTTCAGGAGGGTGTTTCAATGCGTCAGCTGATCGCAGGCAACTGGAAGATGAATGGAAGGCTGGAGGATGGTTCGGCCATCGCGGCGCCGCTGCGGCGTGGCGCAGATGGTCTGGCCTGCGACATTTTGATCTGTCCGCCGGCGACATTGCTGCTGAGCCTGTCGGCGGTGTTGATTGGATCGCCGGTGATGCTGGGGGCTCAGGACTGCCACGCGTTGCCGCATGGGGCGCATACCGGGGATCTGTCGGCGGGGATGGTGCGGGATGCCGGGGCGTCCTGGGTGATTCTGGGGCATTCGGAACGCCGGGCCGATCATGGCGAGACGGATGCGGTGGTGCGGGCCAAGGTGAAGGCGGCGGTGGCGGCGGGGCTGACGCCCATCGTGTGTGTGGGGGAGACCGAGGCGGAGCGGGCGGCGGGGCGCGAGACGGCGGTGGTGGGGGGGCAGCTGGTGGGCAGTCTTCCCGAGGATTTTCAGGGGGTTGTGGCGTATGAGCCGATCTGGGCGATCGGCACCGGGCGGACGCCGACGGAGGCGGATGTGGCGGCGATGCATGCCTATATCCGGGCGTCGTTGATCCGGCATCTGGGCCTGGGCGGCAGTGCGGTGCGGATTCTGTATGGCGGCTCGGTGAAGCCGGGCAATGCTGCGGGGCTGCTGGCGCTGCCGGATGTCGGTGGGGCGCTGGTGGGGGGGGCCAGCCTCAACGCCGGGGACTTCCTGGGCATCGCCCGTGCGTCGCACGAGGTTGCGATGGCGGCGGCGGCCCGCTAGAACGCGGGCAACCGAAGGATTGCCATGACCACCGTTCTGCTGATCGTTCATCTGTTTGTCACTCTGGCGCTGATCGGCCTTGTGCTGATCCAGCGCAGCGAGGGTGGTGGGCTGGGCATCGGCACGTCGCAGGGGATGGGGGCGTTCATGAGCGGGCGCGGCACCGCGAACCTGCTGACGCGGGCGACCAGCATCTGCGGGGCGCTGTTCTTCGCGCTGTCGCTGACCCTGGCGATTCTGAACCGCGGCACGCATGGCGCCGGCAGTTCGATTCTGGACGTGCCGCCGCCTGCGGCTGCTGCCCCGGTGGCGCCGGCCGCGCCGCCGGCGCCGAAGGGCCCGGCCGTTCCCACCAACTGACGCTCCACCGCCGGGCGGCGGCTTCGCGCAAGCCCGGCGCCGGACGTTCTGACAGGACACATACGCATGACACCGAGGATACCGCCGACTCGGTCGGTGGGTTATGCTATACGCCCATGACCCGGTTCGTATTCATCACCGGCGGCGTGGTGTCCTCCCTTGGCAAAGGCATCGCTTCCGCAGCCCTTGGCGCGCTGCTGCAGACACGCGGATATTCCGTACGGCTGCGCAAGCTCGACCCGTATCTGAACGTCGATCCCGGCACGATGTCGCCGTATCAGCACGGGGAGGTGTTCGTCACCGATGACGGGGCGGAGACCGACCTCGATCTCGGGCATTATGAGCGCTTCACGGGCGTGCATGCCTCGAAGTCCGACCATGCGACGACCGGGCGGATCTATCAGGATGTGATCGCACGCGAGCGGCGGGGGGATTACCTCGGGGCGACGGTGCAGGTGATTCCGCACATCACCGATGCGATCAAGGAGGCGATCACCGCCAACACCGTGGATGCGGATGGGCGTGAGCTGGATTTCGTGATGATCGAGATCGGCGGGACGGTGGGGGATATCGAGAGCCTGCCGTTTCTGGAGGCCATTCGCCAGCTGGGGAACGAGCTGGGGCCGGAGCATGTGATGTTCGTGCACCTGACCCTGGTGCCGTATATTCCGTCGGCGGGGGAGCTGAAGACCAAGCCGACGCAGCATTCGGTGAAGGAGCTGCTCAATGTGGGCATTCAGCCGAACATGCTGATCTGTCGGTGCGATCGGCCGATACCGGAGAACGAGCGGCGCAAGATCGCGCAGTTCTGCAATGTGCGGCAGAGCGCGGTGATCGCGGCGCTGGATGTGGACACGATCTATGCGGTGCCGATCAGCTATCACGCCGAGGGGATGGACCGGGAGGTGCTGCGGCATTTCCGGCTGCCGTTCGACAGCGAGCCGGATGTCGGCCGGTGGGAGAAGATCGTCAACATCGTGCGCGCGCCGGAAGGCCAGGTGCGGATCGCGGTGGTGGGGAAATACACCAACCTGCTTGACAGCTACAAAAGCCTCGCCGAGGCCTTGGCGCATGGTGGCATTGCCAATCATGTGAAGGTTGAGCTGGATTGGGTGGACAGTCAGATCTTTGAGTCGCCGGATGCGGTCGATCGGCTGGAGGGTGTGCACGGGATATTGGTTCCCGGCGGGTTCGGCGAGCGCGGGACCGAGGGCAAGATTGCCGCGGTGCGGTTTGCGCGGGAGCGGCGGGTGCCGTTCTTTGGTATCTGCTTTGGGATGCAGATGGCGGTGATCGAGGCGGCGCGGAACCAGGCGGGGTTCGAGCATGCGTCCAGCACCGAGTTCGGGCCGTGCGACGAGGCGGTGGTGGGCCTGCTGACGGAATGGGCGCGCGGCAACGAGGTGGAGATCCGCGAGGAAGGCGGCGATCTCGGTGGCACGATGCGGCTGGGTGCGTATCCGGCGGATCTGGCCGAGGGCTCGCTGGTGCGGGCGATGTATCTTGGCCAGAACAGGATCTTTGAGCGGCATCGGCACCGGTATGAGGTGAATGTGCGGTATCGGGGTGCGCTGGAGGCGGCGGGGCTGCGGTTCTCCGGCATGTCGCCGGACGGGATTCTGCCGGAGATAGTTGAGCGGCCGGGGCATCCGTGGTTTATCGGGGTGCAGTATCATCCGGAATTGAAGTCCAAGCCGTTCGATCCGCATCCGTTGTTCCGCGGCTTTATTGCCGCGGCTGTGCAGCAGTCCCGTCTTGTCTAGGGTCGTCACCGTCGGGGATGTGCGGATCGGCAACCATCTGCCGTTCGTGCTGGTGGCGGGGCCGTGCCAGATCGAGAGCCGGGCGCATGCGCTGGTGATGGCGGCGGCGATTCAGGAGATCTGCGCGGCGGCGGGGATTCCGGTGATCTACAAGTCGAGCTACGACAAGGCCAACCGCACCAGCCTGAACAAGGCGCGCGGTGTGGGGATGGCCGATGGGCTTGATATCCTGGCCGAGGTGAAGGCGCGGTTCGGGA
The DNA here is from genome assembly GCA_037445025.1 of Rhodospirillales bacterium. Taxonomy (GTDB): domain Bacteria; phylum Pseudomonadota; class Alphaproteobacteria; order Acetobacterales; family Acetobacteraceae; genus CAIQQQ01. The sequence goes on along the minus strand of JBBILI010000041.1, from coordinate 19,408 downwards.
TGCCGGTGCTGACCGACGTGCATGGGCCGGAGCAGTGCGCGCCTGCCGCCGAAGCGGTGGATGTGCTGCAGATACCCGCGTTTCTGTGCCGGCAGACCGACTTGCTTCTGGCGGCCGGTGAGACCGGGGCTGCGATCAATGTGAAGAAGGGGCAGTTTCTGGCCCCTTGGGACATGCAGCATGTGGCGGCGAAGATCGCTTCAACGGGGAACGAGCGGATTGTGCTGTGCGAGCGCGGCGCGAGCTTTGGCTACAACACGCTGGTGAGCGATATGCGCTCGCTGCCGATCATGGCCGAGACCGGCTATCCCGTGATGTTCGATGCCACGCATTCGGTGCAGCAGCCGGGGGGGCAGGGCGGCTCGTCGGGCGGACAGCGGGAGTTCGCGCCGGTGCTGGCGCGGGCGGCTCTGTCGGTTGGCGTATCGTCTGTCTTCATTGAAACCCATGAGGACCCGGATAATGCGCCCTCTGACGGTCCGAACATGATACCGCTGCGGGAGATGCCGGCGCTGCTGGCGCGGCTGAAGGCTTTCGACACTCTTGCCAAGCTTGGATGACCGATGACACGTCGCCAGACCTTGCTCGCCGCTTTTGCTGCGGTGTTTGCTTTTGCCACGCGCGGTTTCGCGCAAACCACGGGATTGAAGATGATCGACCACAAGATCGGCACCGGCGCTGAAGCCATCGCGGGCAAGACCGTTGTCGTGCATTACACCGGCTGGCTGTTCGATGCGGCGGCGCCGGACAATAAGGGGAAGAAGTTCGACAGCTCGCGCGATCGGGGGGATCCGTTCAGCTTTCCGCTCGGCGCCGGGCGGGTGATCCGGGGCTGGGATGAGGGCGTGGCGGGGATGAAGATCGGCGGGCAGCGAACGCTGGTGATTCCGCCGGAGCTCGGCTATGGCGCGCGCGGCGCCGGCGGGGTGATTCCGCCGAATGCCACGCTGGTGTTCGACGTGGAGCTGCTGGGCGTTCAGTAGGATGACGCGCGGGGGGTGGATCGGATGAAGATCCACCCTGACCGCTTCCGTGTGCGTGAGGGCTGCAAGGTCGATCTCAAGGATTGGCCGACGATCGTCGATCCGGTTTATGATTCGAAATCGGATTATCGCGACCTGCTGGCGGATCATGTGGCCCGGCTCAGCAAGCTGCAGAAGCTGCTGTATGCTGCCAACAGTCATGCCATTCTGTTGATTTTCCAGGCCATGGATGCGGCCGGGAAGGATGGGGCGATTGCGCATGTGATGTCTGGCGTCAATCCGCAGGGGTGCCAGGTGTTCAGCTTCAAGCACCCCAGCGAGACCGAGCTGCAGCATGATTTTCTGTGGCGCACGACGCGGGATCTGCCGGAGCGGGGGCGGATCGGCATCTTCAACCGGTCTTATTACGAGGAAGTGCTGGTTGTGCGGGTGCACAAGGAGATTCTGCGCGGCGAGGGGCTGCCGGATCCGTCGGCGCATATCTGGAAGGGGCGGTATCGTTCGATCAACGATATGGAGCGGCATCTGCATGCCAATGGCACGCGAATTGTGAAGTTCTTTCTGCATCTGTCGAAGGATGAGCAGCGGCGGCGGTTCATCGAGCGGATCGATGATCCGGAGAAGAACTGGAAGTTCAGCCAGGCCGATATCGTCGAGCGGGGTTATTGGAAGGACTATATGGAGGTGTATGCGCGGTGTCTGGAGGAGACCAGCACGGATATTGCGCCGTGGCATGTGGTGCCGGCGGATGACAAGCAGAACGCGCGGCTGATCGTTTCGGAAATTGTGGTCGATGTGATGGCGGGGCTGGAGATGGCGTATCCGGAGACGACGCCGGAGCGGCGGCGGGAGCTGTTGGGGATACGGAAGAAGCTGGAGGGGTAGAGGGTGCGCCATCAACTGCCACGTTGTGGGTCAAGCCCGATCTACGGTTCCTCATCATCGAGCCCGAGGCAGCGCAGCAACGCCTGTAGCTCGGGTTCGACACCGGCGGCGCGGCGGATCGCGTTGCTGTCAATTCGCTCTGCGAGCGTTGCGCGCGACATGGGCTTTTTGTCGTCCGGCCATTCTCGCTCCAGCGCCCGCAGCGCGTTCGAGGTGTCTGGCGGCCGCCGTGTTGTGCAGTCAGGCAGGTGGCGCCGCAGCAGCGCCTCGAAACAGGGCTCCTGCCAGACGATTGTGATACTATGCCAGGCCGCAAGTTTGCGGGCGCCAGGCCGCAAGTTTGCGGGCGCTGTCGGCGCGGACGGGATCACGCGCTGCCTGGTCGGCATCGAGGAGCATGAAGCGCTCCTTTGGGGCAATGCGTGTGCGGGTGAGGTGTTCCAGGCGTTGGACGGCGAGCTGGACTCGGGCGAGGGGATCGCCGGCGCCTCGGCCGAGATTATGTATGTCAAGGTGGACGTGCCGGCCCGCGTCCCGCAGCCGGTCCTGCAGCAGGCCGGCTTAGGCCATCTCGGATTCGCCCTCACAGCCGATGAAAACCGGTCTGCGCTGCGGAATCGAAGGAGGACGGCGGCGTGTCATCCGATGGTTGGCACGCCGCCGTAGATACCGCTCAGGTATTTTCGGTAGTGGTTGTCGTCGCGGCGCACCTTCACGTCCATCAGGCTGTGGACGGAGGTGCGGCCCTGCCGGTCTTTCTCGCAGATCACGATTTCCTCCTTGGTGAGGTCATCGAGCAGCGAGGCGGAATGGCAGGAAAGCCAGAGCTGGGCGTTCAACCTGTTGCTTCCGTTCGCGTCATGGAACCAGCGGATGATCTCAGGCAAGACCAGCGGGTGAATGGCCGCATCCATCTCGTCGATCACGACGATGCCGCCGCTTTCGAGTGCCGCGTTGAGATACGGGAACATCTTGATGAAGGCGCGAGTGCCATGGCTCTCCAGCATCCACGGCATCTCGACATGCAAGCCCTTGTGCTTGAACAGCAGGACCGGGCCGTTCGGGCTGTCCTGGAACCGCATGTCTTCAATGCCGACATCGAGGCGGCCCAATTCGTTGTTGAGCTTCGACATGATGGTAGGCTGTGCCCTCAGAAAGTCGATCACGCCGCCATCGCCGTTGGCGCTGGAGGTGTCGATCTGGAAGTAGAACCGTCGCGCAGCCTGGTCGAAGAGCTGCGCGGTCGGGTGCTGGAATTTCGCGAAGGAAGAAATCACCGTGTGGTTGCCGGCGAGCGTCCTCACCAGGTGCGGATAGCCGCTCAGGCTGAAGGAGCGGGAATCTCGCATTTGGCCCGCGACGTCACGCTCGAAGACACGCTGCCACTTGCCTTGTGCGTTGGGCTTCTGGCGCAACGTCTCGCTGGCGAATCGGCGCACCACGCCGTCGGTTACTTCAAGTTCCAGTTCGTAGCGGTAGATTCCCTCTTCGACGGGCTCCCCCTGCAGCGCTCGCTGCTGTACCTCCGGCGTCAGGTTCATGGCCCCGCCGAATTCGATCGCAAATCGCATCGGACGGGAGGCGGATCCCTGGTCGTTGAATCGCTCGCAGCCGCCGATGCCGGGGGGTGTGTTCTGCACGCTGTCGCGGATGAAGGTGGCGAGAAAGATGAGCGCGCGCAGCACCGTTGTTTTGCCGGACGCGTTCGCTCCGAAGAGGGCTATGACCTTCGGTGCGCGGATGTCCGCGTCGCGGAAGATGGGGCCGAAGCGGCCATCCGTGTCAGGGACCTTTCTGTCGACCGTCAGGTCTATGATCTGACGATCACGGATCGAGAAGAAGTTTTCGATCTCGAATTTGTAGAGAATGGGCACATATCACGGTTCTGTAATGGCATTTTTGACAAGATTTCGTCAATATATCTGTTTTGTGGGCGTAGGGTTGAGGCATGACCGGGAGCGGTGCGCGTTGGCGGGCACACGCGGTCTCTACGGGTTGCTGATACGGTATCTATGCGTGTGCAGTGGTGGCGGATTGCATCCGCCCTACGGGTTTTGGTTTTTGTTGTGATTAGGGGCGAGGTGTGTTAGGAAAATAGTCATGAATGTGGGTGTTTCTCCTGTTTTGAGCCTTTCGGCCGTGATCTGCGGGTTGCGCGGGGCTGTGGCGGCTTGGGGAGGGATGGGGTGGTTGGGGGTGGCGCTGGTGCTGCTGGTGCATCGGCGGTTGGGAGAGATTCTGGTTCGGATGGAGCGGATGGCGGCGCGGTTTCAGGCGGGGACGCTGCGGACCGGCGGGTCTCGGCCGGCGGCTGGGGCGGGGGTGGTGTCGCGGCAGGCCGGGGAGTGGGTTTGGCCTCGGTCGTTCGGGTGGCTGGTGAAGGCGGCGTCCTGGCAGGCGGCGGGGTTTGGGTCTCAGCTGCGGGCGGTCCTGGAAACGCCGGAGATGGTGGCGCTGCTGGTGGCCGCACCCCAGGCGGTGCGGGTGTTGCGACCGCTGTGCCGGATGTTGGCGATTGAGACGTCTGTGTTGCGACCTGGCCTGGCGAACGCTCCGGCTGCGGCGGTTGACACAGTGAACGCGAAGCGGGTTCGGGCGCCGCGGGTGAAGCCGGATCTTGGGCGCGTGCCTATTCCGCGCGGGGTGATGGCCGCTGTGCGGCGACGGGGGCTTCGGAATGGATTTTGAGCAACACGCCGACTCACGTCCAAAACGTTCCGACATAATAACAAAGTGGGGTGCTCCGGGAGCCCAGCGCTTGCTTGATCGCCACTCGCCACGTCGCGCGTGGGGTGCTAACCGACGCGGGTTCGTTGTCCTTCGGAGCTGCCATGACCGCCATTCTTGACATTGTCGCCCGCGAAGTTCTGGACAGCCGGGGGAATCCGACTGTCGAGGCCGATGTGATTCTGGAATCAGGCGTGATGGGGCGGGCGATTGTGCCGTCCGGCGCTTCGACGGGGGCGCATGAGGCGGTGGAGTTGCGGGATGGTGACAAATCCCGGTACGGGGGCAAGGGGGTTCGTCAGGCGGTTACCAACATTCAGGGCGAGATTCTGGAAGCGGTGGGCGGGTTGGATGCGACGGACCAGATCGGCATCGACATGGCGATGATTGCGCTGGACGGCACGCCGAACAAGGCGCGGCTGGGGGCGAACGCAATTCTGGCGGTGAGCCTGGCTGTGGCGCATGCGGCGGCGATCGAACTGGAGATGCCTCTGTTCCGCTATGTGGGGGGGACGTATGCGCGGACCTTGCCGGTGCCGATGATGAACATCATCAATGGCGGCAAGCATGCGGACAACCCGATCGATATTCAGGAGTTCATGATCCAGCCGGTGGCGGCGACGTCGGTCGCCGAGGGGATCCGGGTGGGGTCGGAGATCTTCCAGGCGCTGAAGAAGGCGCTGCATGAGGCCGGGCACAACACGAATGTGGGTGATGAGGGCGGGTTCGCGCCGGATCTGAAGTCGGCGGATGCGGCGTTGGCGTTCATCAGCACGGCGTGCCGGGCGGCGGGGTATGAGCCGGGACGCGATGTGACGTTCGCGCTGGATTGTGCGTCGACCGAGTTCTTCCATGACGGGAAGTATCACATGACGGGCGAGGGCAAGACGTTCGACAGTGCGGGGATGGTGGACTACCTCGCGGGGCTGGTGGGGCGGTTTCCGATCGTGTCGATCGAGGATGGCTGTGCGGAGGATGACTGGGCGGGCTGGCAGCATCTGACGTCGGTGCTGGGGTCAAAGGTGCAGCTGGTGGGGGATGATCTGTTCGTCACCAACGTGAACCGGCTGAGCCGGGGGATTGCGGCGAAGGCGGGCAACTCGGTTCTGATCAAGGTCAACCAGATCGGCACGCTGACGGAGACGCTGGAGACGATGGAGATGGCGCATCGGGCGGGGTTCTCGTGCGTGATGAGCCATCGGTCGGGCGAGACGGAGGACAGCACGATCGCGGATCTGGCGGTGGCGACGAATTGCGGGCAGATCAAGACGGGGAGTTTGAGCCGCAGCGATCGGACGGCGAAGTATAACCAGCTGATCCGCATCGAGCAGAAGCTGGGCACGACGGCGCGGTATGCCGGGCGGTCGATCCTTCGGGGGTAGGCGGTCTTGGGCAGGCGGGGAGCGGGCTAGGGGCCTGGGCCTCTCGCCGCGGGGGGTATGTCATACCAACGGCCTTGATCGATGACTCTTCCATCGATCAAGGCCGTTGGTATCGCGCGCCGGGAAGGCCTGCGGCGGCGCGCCAAACCAAGACCATACCAACGGTCATTTTTCATGACCGTTGGTATCAGTGCAGGCCGAGCATGTTGTAGGCGCGCTGGCTTGGCGGCCAGGCTTCCATGACCTCGCCGCGCCAGCGCAGGGCGCCCCAGCCGATCGACAGCATGACGAAGACGGTCAGCACCCAGGCCATGGCGAGGGCTGCTGGTTCGACCGGTGGGCGAGGAGGATGCGCCTGGCCGCGGCCGGTGAGGTTCGGCATCACCGAGGGCGATTCATGGGGGTCGAGATCGGCAGGCTCGGGGTAGAATTCGTCCGGGAAATGTTCGGAGACCACCGGGGCGGAGACTGCGACCGGAGCACTGTCGGTGGCTGCCATGGCGGAGGGAACGACCAGCCACTCATGCGCGCAGCGGGCGCATTGCAATAGTTGCTCGTCTGCCGAGAGCAGATGCTCAGGCACATCGTAGACGGCATGACAGGACGGACAGGAGATCAACATGGCGCCTCACGACGATGTGCGATTGTCTCTGGCAATGCAACCCTTTGATGCGAAGCGGGGTTTCCGGGCTGTGACAATGCCTTCCGGCACAGGCGCGTTTGATGGCACAAAGGCCGCATTGGGGCGTTGAGGGGAACATGGTGCGGCTTGAGGCGGTCGGTCTGCGCTACGGCCCCGCGTCGGCGGGTTCGGCGGCGTTTGTGCTGCACGACATCAGCTTCAGCGTGCCGGAGGGCGGGTTTCGCTGGCTGCAGGGACCGTCCGGGGCTGGCAAGTCGAGCCTGTTGCGGCTGCTGCATCTGGCGGTGCGGCCGGCGCGGGGCCGCATGACGCTGATGGGGACAGATGTGGTGGAGGCGAGGCGGGCGGCGCTGCCGCCGCTGCGCCGGCGGATCGGGATGGTGTTTCAGGATTTCCGGCTGCTGCCGCATCTCTCGGCGTTTGACAACGTGGCGCTGCCGCTGCGCATCGCCGGAGTGACGGACAGCGAGATCCGCGCCGATGTGAGCGAGATGCTGCGCTGGGTGGGGCTGGGAGAGAAGGCGTTCGCCCGGCCGGCTGCGATGTCGGGCGGCGAGCAGCAGCGGGTGGCGATCGCGCGGGCGGTGGTGGGTCGGCCGTCGTTGCTGCTGGCCGACGAGCCGACCGGCAATCTGGACGACGTGCAGGCGGAGCGGCTGATGGCGCTGCTGGCCGAGCTCAACAAGCTGGGCACCACCATCATTGTGGCCACCCACAACGACACGCTGGTGCAGCGGCATCCGGCACCTTCCCTGCAGATCGAGCAGGGGCGGCTGGTGCGCGATGGCACGTAGCGCCACGCAATCCGCGGTGTTGCTGCGCCGGCGGGATGCCGATGATCTCGGGCTGAAGCGCGCGCTGGGCGACCGGATGCTGCCGCTGCTGGTTGCTGCCATGGCGTTCCTGGCGGTGCTGGCGCTGGCGGGCGCGCTGGCCGCGGCGTCGCTGGCCGGGCGGTGGCAGGGCGGTGCCGGGTCGACCATCACGGTGCAGGTGCCGCGCGGTGATCTGCCGGCGTCAGGTGCTGCGGATGGTGCGGAGGAGTCACGGCTGGATCGCGTGCTGGCGGCGTTGCGTGGCGATTCCGACGTGGCAGCGGTGCGCCAGCTGGGCCAGGACGAGCTGGCCGATCTGCTGCGTCCGTGGCTGGGGGCTGCGGGCGCGACGCTGGCGGTGCCGCTGCCGGCGGTGCTGGCGGTGCGGCTGGTCCATCCGCAGCAGGATATCTCCGCCCTCGGCGAACGGCTCGATGCGGCCGCGCCTGGCACGCTCACCGAGAGCAACGGCCAGTGGGTGAGCCGGCTCTCCGCCCTGGCGCGCAGTCTGCAGGCCTGCGCCTGGCTGGCGTTGCTGATGGTGAGCCTGGTGGCCGGCGCCGTGGTGACGGTGGCGACGCGCGCGGGGCTGGCCGCACGGCGCGAGGCGATCGAGATCATCCATGGTCTGGGTGCCACGGATGGCTACATCGCCGGCCGCTTCGCCGGACGTGCGACGACCTTGGCCGCGATCGGCGGTCTGACCGGCGCCTTGGCCGCCCTGCCGGTGCTGCTGGTGCTGGCGGTGCTGGCGGCGCCGTTTTCCCAGGGTGGCGCCGGCCGCGACGCGCTGTTCGATCTCGCCACCCCACAGGCGGCGCTGCGGGCCCTGCCGCTGCCGCTCTGGGTGGCGCTGCCCTGCCTGCCGCTGGCCACTGCCTTGCTGGGGTTCGTCACCACGCAGGCGACAGTGCGGCAATGGCTGCGGCAGGTGCCATGATCCGCATACGGCATGTGTTGCTGCTGCCGATTGTGGCCGTGCTGGGCTGGCTGGCCGGCTTCGTCTGGTTCGTCCACACCGCCTGGTCGCCCACGCCGCCGCCGCCTGCGGCAGACGGCATCGTGGTGCTCACCGGCGGGGCGGAACGGGTTCAGGCCGGTCTGCGGCTGCTGCAGGAGGGCGCGTCGCATCGCCTGCTCGTCTCGGGCGTGGGGCGCGCCGCGGCGTTCCCCCAGCTGGCCCGGCTGGCGGGTGTGGGGGCCGATCTCGCGCCGGAGGTGAAGCTGGGTCACAGTGCGGGCTCCACCCGCGGCAATGCCGAGGAGACCGCGGAATGGGTGGCGGAAAATCACATCCGCTCGCTGATCGTGGTCACCGCCGGCTATCACATGCCGCGCGCGCTGGCTGAGTTGCATCGCAGCCTGCCGGATGTGACGTTCTATCCGGTGGCGGTGCAGCCGCCGGGCACCCGCGCGCTGGCCGAAGCCTCGGCCTGGCGGCTGCTGGCGGGCGAATACACGAAATTTCTGGTGGCCTCGCTGGGTCTGACCGCGTGGGCAGGCCATGTGCTGGGCGTGGAGCATGACGGATGAGACTGGTGCGGTCGGGCCTGTTCAGCCTGTGGTTCTTCGGCGTGAGCTTCGTGATGGTGGTCTGGGGCATCTTCCTGCGGCCAGACCGGCTTCCCGCGCATGGCATCGTCTGGAGCCGGCTGGTGCTGATGGGCCTGCCGCTCTGCGGCATCCGGATCGTTATCACCGGACGCGAGCATCTGCCGCCGGGCGGGGCCATGCTGATCGCCTCGATGCACCAATCCGCGTTCGACACGCTGATCTGGCTGCAGCTGCTGCCCTTCGCCCGCTACATCGTCAAGGCGGAGCTGCTGCGCATTCCGCTGTTCGGCATTCTCGCCGTGCGCTCCGGTCAGATCGGCGTGGACCGCGACGGCGGCGCCAACACCATGCGCCAGTTGATCCGCGACGGCGGGGCAGCGCTTGATGCAGGGGGGCAGGTGGTGATCTTCCCCGAGGGCACCCGGGCCGGGATCGGCGAGCTGGTGGAGCTGCAGCCCGGCGTCGCGGCCCTGGCCACCCGCTCCCAGCTTGGCGTGATCCCGGTGCTCACCGATTCCGGGTTGTGCTGGGGGAAGGGCCCGTGGGGCAAGCGGCCGGGGGTGATCCATATCCACATCCAGCCGCCGTTGCCGGCCGGACTGCGCCGACCGGAGCTGATGCGGCGGCTGGGCGAGATGTTCGCGGCCGAGGTGTCCACACAACGTCTGGCCCTTGTGGATAACTCTGTGCACTGAGGCTTGGACGGGTTGCCAGTGCAGACGAGCAACGCTTTTGAGAGCATTGATATAATAAGATGATTTCGCCTTAGGTGCGTTCGGATGCGATGCCCGTCCTGCCTGTGTATGACACGAAGCGGCCGGCAGATATCAACAGCTTGCAGCCCTGGAGCGACAACAGCATGCGCCTTCGTCTCCCTCGCGGCACACGCATGGCCGTGGCAGTGCTGGCTGCAGTCGCGGTCCTGCATACCGCTGTCTGGTTCTGGGCCAGCACCCAGGCGGAAGCGGCCGCGGAATCCTGGGCCGCGGCGCAGCGCGCCCGTGGCTGGAGCGTCAGCTTCACACCGGCCGGCCGGGCGGGATGGCCGCTTGCCGCCTATGCCAGGGTGACCGGTCTGCACATCGCAGCCTTCCCGCCCCTGGCTGGCGTGGACGCGGACAGCGCCACGTTCGGGATCGGCATCCTGCATCCCACCACCGCGGTGCTGCGCATCGAGGGCCCGGCCCGGCTGCAGATCGCAGGCCTGCCGGACCTCACCCTGTCCGCCGAGCGGCTCGAGGCGCGCGGGCCCCTGGCGCAGAGCCAGGGCCCGACGGAGGCGGATCTCGACACCGACCAGTTGCGCGTCGGCAGCGGTGACACGACCTGGCTGACCGTGCAGAGCGGGCATCTCCATGCCGCCGTCACCCCGGCCACCGGCAACCTGGCACGGGGGCTCGCGCTCACGCTGCAGGCCGGCCCCGCCAGCCTGCCGGACACGCCGCCGCCAGGAGCGCCCCCGGCCCTGTGGGCCCTGGGCCCGACCGTCCAGCGCCTGGATCTCGCCGCAGAACTTGGCCTGCCGAAACCGGGGGATGCCGGTCCGACGGCCGCCGCCACCGCCTGGCGCGATGCCGGCGGCGTGCTGAAGCTGACCCTCGCCGCGTTCGACTGGGGCAGGCTGGGCGCCACGGGCCAGGCGAGCGTCTCGCTCGATGCGGCGCTGCAGCCGGCCGGTCAGGCTAGGCTGCACCTGACCGGCTTCACCGAGACCTTGGCGGCGCTCACCGCCGGCCATGTCATCGCCCCCCGCACCGCGACCGCGGCCGGCGCCATCCTGGCCCTGCTCTCCCGCCCGCAGCCGGACGGCACGATGGCGGTGGAGGCCCCCTTGGCTCTGCAGGACGGTGTGCTGCAGTTCGGCCGCATTCCGTTGCTGCGCATGCCCAAGTTGCAGTGGCCAGCTGCCCGATAATGCGCTATGCTTCGCAGATGAATTTCGGTCGCCACATCGCGCGAATTAGCACCCCGGTTGCCTGAGCAGCCGGGTCTAGCCGTGCGTATCGTGTCGCGTTGCCGCCGGAGTTTCGTTTCATGACCACCGTCACCCCCTGGGCGCTTGTCGGCCAGCATGCCGCCGTCCGCTTCACCGTCGCAGCCCATGCCGAGCCCGGCCTGATGCCGCGGCTGATGATGCCGTTCGCCAAGCGCGATCTCACACCCGACAGTTTCGAATGCACCCGCTCCGGCGACACGCTGCGGGTGGCCATCGTGATGTCGGCCATGCCGGCCGAGATGGTGCATCTGGTGGAGGGCAATCTGCGCCAGACCGTGGGGGTCACGTCTGTCGCCTGCCGGCAGGAGATCACCGGCAGCGTGCGCCGCCGCGCCGCCTGAGCGTGTCTTTGCGTATCTGCCATGACCTGGCATTGGGGTTAACATTGCGCCGCAGCATCACAGCTCCGACCGAGACACCGGATGGATCTGCTATCATCCCTCCGCCCTGATCCAGCAGAAGGCGATCACCACCTATGTCCGGCATCGACGCCATCGTTCTCGCCCGTGTCCAGTTCGCGTTCACGGTCGGGTTCCATATCACCTTCCCGGCCTTCTCCATCGGGCTGGCCAGTTTCCTGATGGTGCTGGAAGGGCTGTGGCTGCGCACCGGGCGGCAGGTGTATCAGGACCTGTTCCAATACTGGGTGAAGGCCTTTGCCCTGGTGTTCGGCATGGGCGTCGTCTCCGGCCTGGTGATGAGCTATCAGTTCGGCACCAACTGGGGCGCCTTCGCCGACAAGGCCGGGCCGATCGTGGGCCCGCTGATGGGCTACGAGGTGCTGACCGCGTTCTTCCTCGAAGCCGGGTTCCTCGGCATCATGCTGTTCGGCCTGAAGAAGGTGGGCCCGGCGCTGCATTTCGCCGCCACCTGCATCGTCGCCTTCGGCACCCTGCTGAGCGGCTTCTGGATCCTGTCGGTCAACTCCTGGATGCAGACGCCGCAGGGCTTCACTGTCAGCGCCGACGGGCATTTCCTGCCGCTGAGCTGGGTGGAGATCATCTTCAACCCGAGCTTCTTCTACCGTTTCCCGCACATGATCATGGGGTCCTACCTCGCCGTGGCGTTCTTTGTGGGCGCCGTGGGGGCGTATCATCTGCTGCGCAGCCCCGGCCGCGAGTCCGCCCGGGTGATGTTCTCGATGGCGCTGTGGATGGCAACCCTCGTCGCCCCCCTGCAGATCCTGATGGGCGACGCGCACGGGCTCAACACGCTGGAGCACCAGCCCGCCAAGGTCGCCGCCATGGAAGGCGATTGGGAGACCCGCGCCGGCGAGCCGCTGGTGCTGTTCGCCTTGCCTGATCAGGCTAGCGCCACCAATCGCTACGAGATCGCGATTCCCGATCTCGGCAGCCTGATCCTGACCCACCGGCTCGACGGTGAGATCAAGGGCCTGAAGGATTTCGCACCCGCCGACCGCCCTCCCGTGGCCATCGTGTTCTGGGCGTTCCGGGTGATGGTCGCACTCGGCATGCTGATGGCGGGCTTCGGCCTGGCCAGCCTGGTGCTGCGCCGCCATGGCCAGATCTACACCAATCGCTGGCTGCAGCGCGGCATGGTGGCGATGGGCCCGGCCGGGTTCCTGGCCATCCTCGCAGGCTGGACCGTCACCGAGGTGGGACGTCAACCCTTCACCGTCTACGGCGTCTTGCGCACGATCGACAGCGTGAGCCCGATCGGCCTGCCCGGGGTCGCGACCTCGCTGGCCGCCTTCGCCGTGGTGTATCTGCTGGTGTTCGGCGCGGGCGTGGCCTTCCTGCTCGCCATGGTCGCCAAGCCGCCGATGGAGGGCGAGGCCGGCCCCTCCGCCGCCCAGCCGATGCGCAGCGCCGGCATCACCCCGGGCCCTGCGTCGCTGGCCGCCGACACGCCCCTTCTGCCCGCGGAGTAGCACCATGTTCACGCTTCCCTGGCTCGATCTGCCGCTGGTCTGGGCGGGGCTGATCGCGGTCGCCGTGCTGGCCTACGTGCTGCTCGACGGCTTCGATCTCGGCGTCGGCATCCTGTTCGCGGTCGAACGCGACGACGCCGACCGCGACGTGATGGTCAATTCCATCGCCCCGGTGTGGGACGGCAACGAGACCTGGCTGGTGCTCGGCGGCGGCGGATTGTTCGCGGTGTTCCCGCTGGCCTACGCCACCATCATGCCGGCGCTGTATCCGGCCATCATCACCATGCTGCTGGCGCTGATCTTTCGCGGCGTGGCGTTCGAATACCGCTTCCGCGCCACCACCCACTGGGGCAAGCGGCTGTGGGACGTGGCGTTCATGCTGGGCTCCACCCTGGCCGCGTTCTGCCAGGGCCTCGCCCTGGGCGGGCTGCTGCAGGGCATCAAGGTGGTGAACCGCGCCTATGCCGGCGGCTGGTGGGACTGGCTGACCGGCTTCACCCTGCTCTGCGGCGTCTCTGTCGTGATCGGCTATGCCCTGCTCGGCACCACCTGGCTGATCTGGCGCACCGAAGGCAGCCTGCAGCAGCGCGCCCGCAAGCACGCCCGCGCGCTGGGGGCGGCCACACTGTCACTGATCTGCGTGGTCAGCCTGTGGACGCCGATGCTTGACCCCGTGTTCAAGGAACGCTGGTTCGGCTGGCCCGGCATCGCGCTCACCAGCCCGGTGCCGATCCTGGTGGCGCTGCTGGCCTGGCAGTTCTGGCGCGGGCTGAAGCTGGAGCATCACGTCACCCCGTTCCTGTGCGCGCTCGGCTGGTTCGTGCTGTGCTTCGCGGGGCTCGGCATCAGCGTCTACCCGTTCATGGTGCCGCCCGGCATCACCATCTGGCAGGCCGCGGCCCCGCCGGAGAGCCAGGCCTTCCTGCTGGTCGGCGCCATGGTGCTGGTGCCGATGATCCTGGCCTATACCGGCTACGCATACTGGGTGTTCCGCGGCAAGGTCGTCGCCGGCGAGCACTACCATTGAGGAAGAAGCTCACCTGGTTCGTGGGCCTCTACATCATCTCGTTTGCGGTGGTGGTCCTGATCGCCGCGGTGCTGCGGCTGGCGATTCGCGGCTGACCCGCACGGTGCGGGCACGGTTGGTGGCAAGCGTCAGCCCGTCCGCGTCGAAGCGCACGCAGATCTGCTGAGACCACGGACCTTCCGCGGTGAAGGCCAGCGCCCGGGTCGCGTCGATCGGCCGCAGCTCCAAAGGCGCTGCGAACGGGCGATGGATGCGCGCGGTGCGCGCGGTGATCTCCACCGACAGCCCGCCATACTGCCCCGCCCAGGCCGGATCGGCGTTGACGCGGGACGCCACCGGCCGGAACGCGCGCGGCACATGGCCGATCTCGCCGATGATGCCGTCGCCCTGCGCCGTCAGCCGCATCGGCAGATGCGCCGAGCGCCCCGCCGCCCAGCCGCCGCCGCCGTCGTACAGCGCCTCGGTCGCCCCCATGAACGTGGCGCGATGCCCTTCCACCAGCAGCCAGAACGGCCCGGTCCCGGTCACGAACAGGCCCTGCGGCAGATGCGACGCCGGCTGCGACAGCTCCACCCCGTGCAGGGCCGCCATCAGCTGCAGCGCGATACCGCCGGCATCGGTGTCCTCGCGGTTGCTGAGCACCACGGCGCCGGTCGATGTCGCGGGGTCCAGCAGGAAATGCGTGCGAAATCCCGGCAGCGAACCGCCATGGCCGAGCAGCGTGCGCCCGTCGAACGCGCTGCGGGCGAGGCCCAGTCCGTAGCCGGTGGTGCGGCCATCCACCAGCGTGCGCGGCGCGGACAGCCGGTCGAGCAGCGCCGGCACCGGCCCGCGATCGGTCAGCAGCGCCTGGCCCCAGGCCACCAGGTCCTGCGCCGTGCCGACCAGCCCGCCCGAGGCGGAGTAGTGAAACCCGTAGCGTCCGGCCCGCCATCCCTGCGGGCTGCGCCAATACCCCGTGGCCAGGCCCGGCACCGGCTCCGTCTGATCCTCGACGAGGCGGATCGTCAGCCCCAGCCGTCGGCACAGCCGCTCCCGCACCAGCCCCGCCACATCGATGCGCCGGGCCAGCAGCGCTGCCTGCACCAGCCGGTAGCCGGTGTTGGAATAGGAGATCTCGCGGCCCGGCGTGAAATTGAGCGCCGCCAGCCCCTGCGCCGCGTCCATCAGCCGGTGCCGGCTCATCGCGGTCGACGGCGGAACACCTTGCAGCCACAGCGTCTCCATCAGATCCGGCAGGCCCCCGGTCATGTCCAGCGCGCGCCCGACGGTGACGCCGGCCAACGCCTCCTGCAGGATCAGATGCGCGCCGAGCCGGTCCTCGAGCCCGATCCCGGTGCCGGTCAGCAGTAGGGAGGCGAAGAAATGCTTGCTCACCGAGGCATAGCGCGCCGCGGTGTCGGCGCGGAACGGCAGCGCGTGATCGAGGCTGGCCAGCCCGCCGCAGGCCTCGACGCGGATGTCTCGCGCGTCGAACAGCATGATCGCCCCGCCCGGTCCCTGCGCGCGCGTCCAGCCCTGCGCGATCTGACCGGCTTTGGCGGCGGCTTCGTCCCAGTGCATGGCGTCATCCCGGCGATTTGCAGCATCATCGCCGAATCGCCCCGCATTGAAAATCGGCCCGTCGGCGATGGCGCCGACGGGCCGCGAGTTCAGGCACTCCCGCTCTTGGTGGAGGCGGGATCTCGAGGCCGGGCGCGATCAGGCGGGGGGCAGCCGAACCGCGCGCCGGCGCACGGGGTCAACGGATCTGTGGTGCGCTGGTCGCCCAGTCATGCGCATGCACCAGACCTTCGTCATGGTTGTCGTGATGGTGCGAGGCGGCGATCGCCGTCTGCGGCGCCTCGGCCGCGTGGCCGTCATGGTCATGGAACTGATCGGCCTCGGTGCTGCCGGCAAACGCCGTGGTGGAGGACTTGCCGCCCGACACCGCCATCGCCACCGCGTCGAAGTAGCTCACCCCCACTTCCCGCTGATGCCGGGTGGCGGTGTAGCCGTCGGCCTCCGAGGCGAACTCCGCCTGCTGCAGCTCGGAATACGCCGCCATGCCGCGGTCCTTGTAGCCATGCGCCAGCTTGAACATGGAATGGTTCAGGCTGTGGAAGCCCGCCAGGGTGACGAACTGGAACTTGTAGCCCATCGCCCCGATCAGCCGCTGGAACTCGGCAATCTTGTCCGCCGGCAGCTTCTTCTGCCAGTTGAAGCTGGGCGAGCAGTTATAGGCCAGCATCTTGCCGGGGAAATGCTTGGCCATCTCGTTGGCGAACCGCTCGGCCTCCGCCAGGTTCGGCTCGCTGGTCTCCCACCACAGCAGATCCGCATACGGCGCATAGGCAAGGCTGCGGGCGATGGCGTAATCGACGCCACAGCCCGGGCGGATGCGGAAGAAGCCTTCGGGTGTGCGCTCGTTGCCGATGAACGGACGGTCGCGCTCGTCCACATCCGCCGTCAGCAGCTGGGCGGAATGGCTGTCGGTGCGGCACAGCAGCACCGTGGCAACACCTTCCACATCCGCCGCCAGCCGCGCCGCGTTCAGCGTGCGGATATGCTGGCTGATCGGCACCAGCACCTTGCCGCCGAGATGGCCGCATTTCTTTTCGGACGCCAGCTGGTCCTCGAAATGCACGCCCGCCGCACCCTTCTCGATCATCGCCTTCATCAGCTCATAGGCGTTCAGCGCGCCGCCGAATCCCGCCTCGGCATCGGCCACGATCGGCGCCATCCAATAGGTGCTGGTGTCGCCCTCCAGCTTCGCGATCTGGTCGCAGCGACGCAGCGCGTTGTTGATGCGGCCCACCACCTGGGGCACGCTGTCCACCGGATACAGCGACTGATCGGGATACATCTGCCCCGCCGAGTTGGCATCGCCCGCCACCTGCCAGCCGGACAGATAGATCGCCTTCAGCCCCGCCTTCACCTGCTGCACCGCCTGGTTGCCGGTGAGTGCCCCCAGCGTGTTGACGAATGGCTCGGTCTTCAGCAGGTGCCACAGCCGCTGCGCGCCCATCTCGGCCAGCGTGTGCTTCACCCGGAAATTGCCGGACAGCCGGTCCACATCGGCCGCCGTGTAGTCACGGCGAATGCCGGCGAACCGCTCGGGGTCCTGGCGGGAGAAGCCCAGAGAACCATCGGGCGCATGGCAGATCATCGGGGAGGGACGCATGTTGAACTTCCTTGGCAAGCGGTGAATGAGTGAAGTATTCACATCGCATCTGCGAAAGGGAGCCTGAAATTGCGCCATGAGCTGCAAAAGCGTAAGGAGTTTCACCACCCACCCTGTAAATTCGTAAAGGCTTGACGAAGTGTCACGTCCTCTGATCGGTCGCACTGTCAAGCGGCTGCGCACCGAACGCGCCCTCACCCAGCAGGCGCTGGCCGCAAGGCTGGGCATCTCCGCCAGCTATCTCAACCTCATCGAGCACGACCAGCGCGCCGTCACCGCCGCCTTGCTGATCAAGCTCAGCGAAATCCTCGCCGTCGATCTCGCGGCGCTGTCCGGCACCGCCGAACGCCAGCTGGAAACCCAGCTGCGCGAAGTCTTCGCCGACCCGATGCTGGCCGAGGCCGCGGTCGACGAGGCGGAGATCGAACAGCTCGCCTCCTCCCTGCCCAACGCCAGCCGCGCCATCCTCTCGCTCTACCGCGCCTGGCGCGTGGCGCGCGAGGACAGCGGCGGCATCGCCCTGCCCTCCGGCCGGCGCATCCTGCTGCCCACCGAAGAGGTGAGGGACTTCTTCAACGACCACGCCAACCATTTCCCCCTGCTGGAGGACGCCGCCGAAACCCTCACCGCCGAGCTCGGCGCCGTGCCCTCGGAGACCAACCACGCCATCGCCGAACGCCTGCGCCGCACCCATGGCGTGTCGATCATCGTGGGCCCGCTGGAAGGCCAGCTGCGCCGCTACGAACCCGATGCTCGGCGCCTGCTGGTCTCCGACCTGCTGCCCCGCGAAAGCCGCGGCTTCCACCTCGCCTTCCAGCTCGCCCTGCTCGAAGCCCGCGACGCCGTGGACACCATGGTCACCCAGGCCGCCCCCAGCTCGCCCGAGGCCGAGGCGCTGATCCGCGTCGCCTTCCTCAACTACATCGCCGGCGCCCTGCTGATGCCCTACGCCCCGTTCGCCGCCACCGCCCGCGCGCTGCGCCACGACATGGAGGCACTGTCCGCCCGCTTCGGCGTGAGTTTCGAGCAGGCCTGCAACCGGCTGTGCTCGCTGCAGCGGCCGGGGCATCGCGGCGTGCCGTTCTTCTTCCTGCGCGTCGATCCCGCCGGCAACGTCTCCAAACGCTTCTCCGCCGCGGGCTTCCCCTTCGCCCGCTTCGGCGGCACCTGCCCGCGCTGGGTGGTGCACGCCGCCTTCGCCACCCCGGGCATGACCCGCGTGCAGGTGGCCCGCCTGCAAGACGGCGCCACCTTCCTCTGCTTCGCCCGCGCCGTCACCACGTCCCCCGCCAAATGGGGCGAACCCGCCCCCGTGCACGTGCTCGCCATGGGCTGCGACATCGCCCACGCCCCCGCCCTGGTCTATGCCGACGGCATCGACGTGGAACACGCAGCCGTCGGCATCGGCCTGTCCTGCCGCCTGTGCGACCGGCCGGACTGCCGCAGCCGCGCCTTCCCGCCGCTGGAGCACCGCCTGGCGCTCGATCCTCTCACCACGTCAGCCAGCCCCTACCAGTTCGAGGTCAGGCGGTGATATTTCATCCGCCATGATCAACACCCGCGCCTGCGCTCTCTGCGCCACCCCCTGTTCGCCGCCGTTCCGCGCACCCCCGCCACAGCTCTCGCCCGATCTCGACCTGCGCCCAGGCGAACCCACCCGCTCCACCATCGGCCGCTGGATGCAGTGCTGCGAAGGCTGCGGCGCCGTGGCGCCGGACCTCGCACGCCTGCCGCCAGAGACCATCGAGATCGTCGAAAGCGAGGCCTATCTGTCGCTGTCGGCCCGGCCGCCGGAGGCCACCCCCTTCCTGCGCTGGGCCATGCTGTGCCGCGCGGGCGACCGCGCCGGCGCCCTGCTGCAGGCCGCCTGGGTGGCCGACGACGCCGGCGACGATGAGGCGGCCGTGCACTACCGGCGCGAGGCCGCCGCCAACTGGGGCGAGCCGGACGGCATCGAATCAGCCCTGCGGCTGATCGACATCCTCCGCCGCGCCAACCTGCTCGCCGCCGCCGAGGAATGCGCCGCCCTGGTGGCCGAAGGCGCGCCCGATGAACGGTCGATGCAGATCCTGAATTTCGAACGCACCCGCATCGCCGAGCGGGACACCGGGCGGCATCTGATGAGCAGCGCGCTGAAGCCGCCGGCGCGCACGCCGCATGTGGCGCATGGACGGCAGTCGAAGAAGGGGTTTTTCAGCCGGTTGTTCGGGGGTTGATACCAACTCTTGGGGTCGATGACTCACGAGGGCTTGGCGACGCGGGGGCGGATGTGATTCACGATACTGAACAGAAGGATGTTCGGTATGGCCGCAGCAATTCCCCTTCGATCGGACTTCAACGCC